>NZ_MUYU01000001.1 GCF_002014825.1 Moraxella pluranimalium
TTTTTATGTCAAGCTTTTTTATTCATTTTGATTGCTGATGATTTCTAAATTGAAACCGTATGTCGCAATCAATACGGGCTATTATACGCTAAAAATTTTTAGCGTCAAGCAATTTTTTGAAAAATTTTCGAAATTTTTAGAATTTATTACGCAAAGTGCCGACAATACCCGATAACGCATAGGTGACACCAATAGCAAGCAGCCCCACTGGGATGTCGTATAATAGTACACCAAAGATCAAAACCGCTATTAATAGCACCACAAATGGCACTTTTTGCTTGTCAAATTCTTTGAATGAGTAATATTTGACATTGCTGACCATCAATAGACCGCAGGCAATCACCCAAAACGCAAAGAACCAAGTCAGCTCGGTGCTCATGCCATTGGTGAAATCGGCATAATTCAGGCTCACCAAAACCGTACAAGCAATGAGTAGTGCTGCTAATGGACTGGCTAGACCAATGAAATATTTTTTGTCCACGACGCCGATTTGGACATTAAAGCGAGCCAAGCGAAACGCAGCGCACGCTGCATACACGAACGCACACGCCATGCCAAATCTACCCCATGACTGCAAGGCAAAGCTATAAACCAGCACTGCAGGCGCAAGTCCAAAAGCAATACAGTCTGCCAATGAGTCGTACTGCTCACCAAAAGGACTTTGGGCGTTCAGTAGGCGTGCTGCACGGCCATCCATCCCATCCAAAAATGCTGAGACAAAAATCGCCAAGCTTGCTTTGATAAACTCGCCATTAGTACTGGATAAAATCGAATAAAAGCCTGCAAATAATGACAGCGTGGTAATCAAGTTCGGCACAAGATACACGCCTTTGCTCATCACTTTTTTGCCATCGTTGTGTTCTGGTTCGATGACTTCAAAGGTGATGCCGTCATGGTCGCATTCAGGATGAATATCTTGGTTGTCTGGCTTTTTGATGTCTGTCATAGCTTGCCTTTATGAATGTCTAAAAACGAAAATCGACTTGGCTTATTCACCAACCAGCCACTTGACCACCGCCATCTCGCCAAGCGACATCTGTGGGGCATCGGCAGGCTTTAGAATCGGTGCTAAAAATTCCAAAATCTCTTGGGCGGCATCGGCAAATTGCCACGGCGGATTGATGATAAATAGCCCTGTGCCATTTAAGCCGACTGCGACATCATTTGGGTAGAGATTAAGCTCACAGACAAGCTGTTTTTTGATGCCGGTGCGTTTCATTTTTTTATAAAATAATTCAGTGGCGTCGATATTTTTGATCGGATACCACAGCACAAAAGTACCATTGCCAAATTTCTTGTAGCTTGCCACAAGCAAATCCACCAAACGGCTAAAATCCTTGTGCTCTTGTTCAAATGGCGGATCAAGCAAAATCACGCCACGACGCTCTTTGGGCGGCACGACCGCAGGTACACCTTCAAAGGCATCACGATGATGGATGCCGATGGGTAATTGATACAGCTGATAATTGAGCGCATCATATTCATCAGCAATCGCTTCAAAGGCTTCACAGCGCAGTGGTGCATCGGCTGAATGATACTCACTATGATGTGCAATCCACCACGGCGAACCCGGATAGACAAACTGGTCGTATTTATTACGGGCAAATGCCAAATCATCCAAATATTGCGCCACCGCCTTTGGCAAGTGATTCACGCCTGCTTCGACGGCTTTTTCTAGGGCAATAATACCCCGTTCGGCTTCTTTGGTTTTTTGGGTTTCGGTGCTTGCCAATGAATACAAACCACGACCACCATAAGCATCTAGTACATAATATGGCTTGGCTTTGGCAGAAAATTGCGCCAATAACTGTAATAATAAAATATGCTTGGCAACATCGGCAAAGTTACCCGCATGATAGGCGTGTTTGTAATTCATAGTGTCTCGATTGATTTTTTGATAACAAATTTGTCTGTGATATGGTAGCATAGACAGCGTTTTTTGGCGAATTGTTTTTTTGGCACTCATAGGATTGGCATGACTGCGATGATTGATAGCACAACCATCACGACGACTTTTGATACAGATTGGGCGACACGGCTCGATGCGATGCTGGATGATTTTTTGCACACGGGGGTGATGGTGGTTGATGACTGCTTTGGCGCTGATGCGGTGCGTGCATTACAGACTGAGAGCGGCTATATCGACTATAAAGATGCGCATCTGACACACGGTGAGCGTGAAGTGAGCATTCGTGGCGACCGTATTCGCTGGATTGATGATGCCTGCCCTGTTGGACTGCGTTATTTGGCAAGCATTGAATCGCTTGGGCGATATTTCAATGCGGTGTTTTATGCAGGGATTCGTCGCTGTGAAGCGCATTATGCCTGTTATCCATCAGGGTTTGGTTATCAATGGCACAAGGACAATCCTGCCGGTCGTGATGAGCGGGTCATCTCGGCAGTATATTATCTCAATGATGACTGGACAGATAGTGATGGTGGGGCAATTCTCGTCGTGGATAAACTTGGTAATGAACAAAAGCTGCTGCCCAAAGCCAATCGCCTTGTGCTGTTTGATAGTGACCTGTTGCACCAAGTCAATATCACGCACCGTACACGCTTTTCGATTGCTACTTGGATGCGTCGTGATGATGATGTATTATAAGTCATCTACTTTATCAATTTATTATTAATTTATATTTAAATTATATCAAATACCAATCAACTTTAGGAAATATCATGAGCCACTCTCCAGAACTTGCCCTATCCATTGAACTAATCCAACAAGCATCCATCACCCCTGATGACAAGGACTGCCAAGACATTCTCATTCGCCATCTTGATAAGCTTGGCTTTGAGTGCGAGCTCATGTACTTTGGCAACAAAAACGATAACGGCAAAAATGCCGAAGTCAAAAACCTATGGGCCATCAAGCATGGGACGGACAAGGACGCACCTGTGCTGTGCTTTGCCGGTCATACCGATGTCGTGCCAACGGGCGATGAGTCGGCATGGACTTATCCGCCATTTTCGGCAACCATCGCTGATGGTAAGCTATGGGGGCGTGGCGCATCGGATATGAAAACTGGCGTGGCAAGCTTTGTGGTGGCGTGTCAGCAGTTCATCAACAAGCACCCTGAGCACAAAGGCAGTATCGCCCTACTCATCACCAGTGACGAAGAAGGCGTGGCGATTAATGGCACGGTCAAAGTCGTCGAAACGCTCGCCGCTCGTGGGCAAAAGATGGATTATTGCCTTGTCGGTGAACCATCTAGCACCGATAAGCTGGGCGATGTCATCAAAAATGGTCGCCGCGGCTCGCTCAATGCCAAACTTACAGTCACTGGCAAACAAGGTCATATCGCCTATCCGCATCTGGCTATCAATCCCATTCATGCCGTCGCTCCCGCACTCGCTGAACTGACCGCCACACACTGGGATGATGGCAATGACTATTTCCCTGCCACATCGATGCAAATCTCCAACATCAACTCGGGTACAGGTGCGACCAATGTCATCGGCGGCACTTGCACGGTGCTATTTAATTTCCGCTATTGCACCGAAAACACCGCAGATAGTCTGATGGCAAAGACACATGAGATTTTTGATCGGCACTTTGCGGATAGTGATGCCACTTATCATATTGACTGGACGCTCTCAGGCGTGCCATTTTTGACCGAAAAAGGTGAATTTGTCAGTGCCTGTGTTGATGCCATCAAGGCGGTGACAGGGGTGGATACCCAGCTGTCCACATCAGGCGGTACATCCGATGGTCGATTTATTGCGCCGATCATGAATGCCCAAGTGGTTGAACTTGGTGTCAAAAATGCCACCATCCACCAAGTCGATGAACATATCGACATCAAGGAGATTGAGCAGCTGACCCAAGTTTATGAAGCGATTTTGGATCGCTTGGTGGTATGAGTTGACCAAATAATCTTGGGATAAAAACAAGCCATGCAATCGCTGCATGGCTTGTTTTTTTGGTGATTTGATTAATTAATCAATCACTTATAGCCTGCTTTTTTCATCAGCATGATGGCTTTTTGTTGGTTTTGACCTGCAACAGAGACATTGATCATGTCACGCTTGAAGCTGCTTGGCAACCAACGAGCCATATTGCCAGTCACGCTGATGCGTGGGTTGGCTGGGTATTCAAAGTTGTTTTGGGCGTATAGGCTTTGAGCTTCAGAGCCACTTAGCCATTCGATGAATTTTTGGGCTTCAGCAGCATTATCACTGTGCTTGACCACGCCTGCGCCTGAGACATTGACATGCGTGCCTTTGCCTTTTTGGTCAGCGAAGAATACTTTGACATTGTTAGCAACGCTTGGTTTTTGGTTCAGTAGGCGGCCATAATAATAGGTGTTGGCGATACCCACATCACAGCGACCTGCATCGATGGCTTCTAGCAGTGCGGTGTCATTTGAAAACGGTGCTGCTGCCAAGTTATTCACCCAGCCTTTGACCACTTGCTCAGTTTTGGCTTGGCCATTATGCGCAATCATGGTTGCAACCAAAGATTGGTTATAGACGTTGTTTGAGGTGCGTAGGCATAGCTTGCCTTTCCACTTAGCATTTGCCAAATCAGCATAGCTAGACAGCTCGCTTGCGTTGACTTTCTTTGGATTATAAAAAATCGTGCGAGCACGCACAGACAAACCAAACCACTGATTTTGTGGGTCACGCAGGTTTGATGGGATATTTGATTTTAGTACTGATGAGTTGATTGGGCGAAGTAGGCCTGCTTGAGCGGCTTGCCATAGGTTGCCACCATCAACAGTGATGAATACGTCCGCCTTAGTATTTTTACCTTCGGCTTTGAGCTTTTCCATCAATGGGCCTGCTTTATCGCTCACCAATGTCACTTTGGTGCCTGTTTTCTTTTGATAAGCCTGAGTCAATGGCTTAAGTAGTTCATCTGCACGAGCAGAATACACAACCAGTTCGCTAGCAAATGCTGGTGCAGTCATTGCCAATGCCAAAGATGCAACAAGTAATTTTTTCATAATCAATCCTTTAACAAGTGTGTCTTTCGACCTAGGAGCACAAAACCAAATGGATTTGCAGAAAATTTGCAATTTTTGTAAACAAAACATTGCCATATTTAGCACTTATATAATAAAATATTTTCAGCATTTAAACAAGAAGAATTATCATTATCGATTTTTATACGCTTCTCGATAACGATAACCAACTTTTTGGCATTGTTGATTTGTCATCACCTGCCTTGTATCTGACATCATTATTATGAATTCATCATCCCTTATTTCTCGTCTATGGCTACTGATTTGTGCCTGCTTGGTGATTATCCCACTTGGGGTGATTGTGTCATCATTGGGCAGTTTTAATGCTGAGATTTGGCAGTTTTTGCTTGAATACGAATTGCCTTTATTATTGAAAAATACGTTATTGCTCGTCATCGGGGTCGGTATCGGCGTGACCATACTTGGTACGACTACTGCTTGGCTGACTGCGATGCATCGATTTCCGCTGCAGCGGTTTTTTGCTTGGGCGATGATGCTGCCTTTGGCGGTACCTGCTTATGTGCTTGCTTTTGTGCAGCTTGGGATTTTTGATTATACAGGTGGAATTAGCACTTATTTAAGAGATAGTCTAGGATTTGAAAACGGCTTGCCTGATGTGCGAAACGGCTTTGGTCTGACCATCGTGATGAGTCTGACGCTATATCCTTATGTCTATCTACTTGCCAAAAATGCCTTTGGTAGCATGGGCGTGCGTGCCTTGGAAGCTGGGGCATCGATGGGGCTATCTGCACCCAAAGCCTTTGTCAAGCTTGCCTTGCCGATGGCTCGTCCGTGGATTGCAGGCGGTATGATACTTGCTTTGATGGAAGTTCTGGCTGACTTTGGGGCGGTGAGTGTCTTTGGTTATGATACTTTTACCACCGCCATTTATCAGGCGTGGTTTGGGTTTTTTTCGATTGATACCGCTAAGCAGTTGGCAAGTCTGCTCATTAGCTTGGTGTTTATTTTTTTGCTACTTGAGCAGTTGAGCCGTGGTCGTCGCCGTTTTGAGACGACAGGTCGTGCTAGCCATCATCGCCCGATTGTCCTGCATGGCTACAAAAAATGGCTTGCCACCGCTTACTGCGCCACCATCTTGTGCCTTGCTTTTGCTCTACCTGTCCTACAGCTTATCTTGTGGGCGATGGATGTTTGGCAAGATACCATCTTTGCTGAGCTTATCACCCAAATTTGGCATTCGGTCAGTGTCAGCCTGATGGCATCGGTGCTTGTCGCTGTGGTGGCGTTATTTATCGCCATCAGCACACGCACTGACCACAGTAAATTTGCTACCGCCACCGCCAAAATCTCAACGCTTGGCTACGCCATCCCCGGCTCAGTGCTCGCTGTCGGCGTGTTCGTGCCTGTGGCATGGCTGGATAATTGGCTGATTGCAACTGTTGATGGCTTGAGCGATACCGATGCCATCTTTAAAGGGACGCTTGGGGTGATGCTGATTGCACTACTCATCCGATTTTTGGCACTCGGGGTGCAGTCGGTGGATGCCGGCATGAAGCGTATCAAGTCTGCACACATCGAAGCGGCGGCATCGCTTGGGGTGACGCCACTGGCTACCGTGCGTCGTGTGTATCTGCCACTCATCAAAGGCTCGCTCGGTGTGGCGATGCTGATGGTCTTTGTCGATACGATGAAAGAGATGCCGATTACTCTGATGATGCGTCCGTTTGACTGGGATACTTTATCGGTGCGGATTTATTCATTCACCAGTGAAGGTCTGTATGACAAGGCGTCATTGCCTGCGCTTGCCATCATCATTGCAGGACTTATCCCTGTGATTTTGTTCGCCAAAATGGACCAAAAATAACACCACAAGATATTGATATTATTGAGAAAATTATGCTAAGCATCCATCAGTTATCCATCAGCTTTGACAACAAAACCATCCTAAGCGATATCAGCTTTGAACTACAAAAAGGACAAATCGCCTGCCTACTCGGCGCATCAGGCTGTGGCAAGACCACGCTACTACGCTGTATCGCAGGCTTTGAGACACCGAATACAGGTCGTATCGTGCTTGATAATCAAGCCCTGTTTGACGGTAAAGGGGGTACGCCTGCGCATCGTCGTCATATCGGTATGGTATTCCAAGATTATGCACTGTTTCCGCATTTGACGGTGGCGGATAATATCGCCTTTGGCTTATCGGCACTGGATAAATCAGCGCAGGCAGCACGAGTGGATGAGATGCTAAGTCTGATTGATATGCAAAGCTACAAAAACAGCTACCCGCACGAGCTATCAGGCGGTCAGCAGCAACGAGTGGCATTGGTGCGTGCGCTTGCACCCCGTCCAAGCTTGGTACTCTTAGATGAGCCGTTTTCAAACCTAGATGTCGAGCTACGCACCAGCCTATCCAAAGAAGTCCGCCGTCTGCTCAACTCCCAAAATGTCAGCGCCATCTTGGTCACGCACGACCAAGCCGAAGCCTTTGCAATGGCGGATGTGGTCGGCCTGCTTGCCGATGGTAAGCTACAACAATGGGATACACCAACCGCCCTGTATCACACGCCTGCCACCGAGATTGTCGCCCGCTTTATCGGTGAAGGGGTGCTTGTCGATATCCAAAACGGTGGCGAGCACGGCTTTGATAGTGTCTTTGGGCATATCACCCTAGCTGTGCCACCCCACGCCACCAAAGCACTCATCCGCCCACATGATGTCAAGCCCTACAAGGCAGAGCGTGATACGCACGCCATCGATGTCGTGGTCAGCGACCGAGATTTTCGTGGGGGTAATTGGCTCTATACGCTGACCACACAGTCAGGGCAGACGCTACTGATGCAGACATCAATGGCCGCCAATCACGACAGCCACCAAATCGGCGATAGCCTGACTGTCGCTATCAGGCGGGTAAGCACCTTATAATGCTGACAATCCCCATTAACAATTCTTATCAATAGCCCATATAACAAAACCGTTCATGGCAGGACTGAACCGCACCCCAAAAGTTAGACAACCTTTGGGGTGTTTTTATGACCAAATACACAATGGACTTTAAACTTGAAGTCATTAATCATTATCACAATGGACTTAGTTGCAATCAGATAGCCAACCTGTTTGGTATAGAAAGTTCTATCATCCAAAGCTGGGTGAGACTCTACCAAACTCATGGTATTGATGGCATTCGCCCAAGAACAAGCAAAGCCAGTTATTCACCAGCATTTAAACACACAGCAGTATTACAACTACTTGCTGGTCAATCCATACGCACTTTGGCGATTGAATTAAACATCAGCAATCATGGTTTACTGTGTCAATGGTTAAAAGCTTATCAAACTCATGGTATCATGGGACTTACTCCCAAACCTAAAGGCAGAAGACCTATGAGCAAATCAACCAATAAATCAGATAAAGCAGCCAAAGCAAGCAAAGTCGCCAAGACAGATAAAATACTAACCAATGAACACGCTGAGTTACTCAGACGTATTCAATATCTAGAAGCTGAGAATGCTTACCTAAAAAAGCTCGATGCCTTAATTCGTCAAAAACACAACGCATCATCACCCAAGAAAAAGTGATGATTGTGCAAGAATTAAGGCAAACCTATCTGATTGATGATTTGCTTAACGTGTCACACTTACCAAGAAGTACTTTTTACTATCATCTAAAACAATTAAGCAGACCTGAGCAAGACACTGTTATCAAAGATAAAATCCAAAACATCTACCACACCCACAAAGGCAGATATGGCTATCGGCGTATTACCCTAGCACTAAAGCAGTTAGGCTTTGTTATCAATCATAAAAAAGTACAACGGCTAATGCACGAGCTTGGGCTTAAAGCAGTAATTCGTCGTAAAAGAAGCAAACACAGCACTTACCGTGGACAAGTAGGCAAAATCGCTACCAATGTCTTAAATCGTGATTTTAAAGCAGACAAGCCCAATCATAAATGGGCAACGGATGTCACTGAGTTTAAAATACAAAGCAAAACCCATGATGGTGGTATCAAAGAGCAAAAGCTGTATTTATCACCCATCATTGATTTGTATAATGGAGAGATCATTAGCCATCAGATGCATAGTAGTCCAAATTATGGCTTGGTGGCTAAGATGCTTGATAAAGCACTAAAGCGACTGCAAGCAGATGGTAATAGCGATAACCAGCAACCCATCTTGCATTCTGACCAAGGCTGGCATTATCAAATGAGCAATTACCAACAAAGCTTAAAAGACAATGGCATTATCCAAAGTATGTCAAGAAAAGGTAATTGCTTGGATAATGCAGTGGTAGAGAGTTTCTTTGGGACATTAAAAGAGGAGATATTTTATGAGAAAACTAAATTTGCTTCACCAGATGAGCTTAGACAAGTGATTGATGAATACATTCATTACTACAATCATGATAGAATAAAGAGCAAATTAAAAGGACTGAGTCCTGTACAATACAGAACTCAGTCCTTGACGAAACCTTGACCGTTAATCTTAGTGTCTAAGAATTGGGGGTCGGTTCAGACCAAGAACGGTTTTATTTTTTTAAATCAACTTATCACAGCTCATCAAGCCATGCCATCTGAATGGCTTCTAGGATACGCTCATTGGATTTGTTCGGGTCATCGCTAAAGCCGTCTAGCTCACAGACATAGCGGTGCAAGTCGGTAAAGCGAATATACTGCACATCTTCATCAGGGTATTTTTCTGCCAACGCAATAGCGATATCTAGGGTGTCGTGCCAAGTTAGGGTCATGGGGTTCTCCATCAAGAATATGAGTTTTAGTTTAGCATAAATTTGTCCGAACGGTTCATTTTAGCAGTGATTTTCTTAAAAAAACAAACCGCCATCATAGACAGCGGTTCGGTGATTTGTCTTGACCAAAGGTACAGATTATTCAAACTCAATAATCACTTTCATTGCCTTAGTCTCGGCAGCGTGCTTGAATACATCATAAGCTTTTTCGATGTCATCAAATTTGAAATGATGTGTCGCAAGCTTCTCAATCGGCAGTTTGCTACATTCGCACGCCTTGAGCAGCATTCCTGTGGTATTAGCATTGACAAGCCCTGTGGTGATTTTTAGGTTTTTAATCCACAGCTTTTCAAGCTCAAAATTCACTGACGTGCCGTGTACGCCGACGTTGGCGATATTACCGCCTTCTTTGACGATTTTTTGGCAGATATCCCAAGTCGCTGGCATACCCACCGCTTCCATCGCACAGTCCACGCCACGACCGCCTGTGATTTCTAGCACTTTGGCGACAGCGTCTTCATGGCTTGGGTTGATGGTGTGGGTTGCACCAAGCTCTTTTGCCATCGCTAGGCGGTTGTCATCCATATCAATCATGATGATGGTTGATGGCGAATACAGCTGACCGGTCAACAGACAGCCCATACCCACAGGGCCTGCACCGACGATAGCAACCGTATCCCCTGGCTTGACATCGCCATACTGCACGCCAATTTCATGTCCTGTAGGCAGCGCATCTGATAAGAATACCGCCACGTCAGTATTTAGGTCTTTTGGCAAATGGTACAACGACGTATCTGCAAATGGCGTACGCACATATTCTGCCTGCGTGCCATCAATCATATAGCCCATAATCCAGCCGCCACCTTGACGGCAATGGGCATAAAGTTGCTTTTGGCAGTTTTCGCATGAACCACAACGAGAGACACAAGAGATGATGACTTCGTCGCCTTTTTTGAAATTCTTGACAGCTGAGCCGACTTCTTCGACGATACCCACGCCTTCGTGTCCTAGGATACGCCCTGTCCATTCGCCCGTGATTTGGATGGCGGTATGTTCGATTTCAGGATTTTTGCCTTTCCAAATACCCAAATCCGTCCCGCAAATGGTCGTCTTGGTCATACGGATAATGGCATCGGTCGGCTGTAGAATGATAGGCTTGCTACGCTCTTCAAAACGAATGTCATTTTTGCCATAATAGGTCATGGCTTTCATTGTGGCCATAACAAATCTCCTTGTAGTCTGTTAATCGATTGACAAATTCCCTAACGATTATTAATTATACGCATATTGTTATAGTTTTGCAAAGCTTTTTCATTGAAAAATCAATAAAATAATAGCAAATACACCATAACATTATTCAAAAAATACATGATTATTTTTTAACCAATTTTATCAGATAACGCCATTTTTTGATTAAAAAAACCAAACCAAAGCATAAAATTAATCTATTTTATCTATTGATACAATCGCTTTATAATTGGATACATCAAAATACTGTTGTACATTTTTTAACATGGTAAGATGGCTATATCGGTGCAGTGACCACCGATTACCAACTTTTACTCACAAGGAGCATCTCATGACCACATCAATCACAGGCTGTCCAGTCCACGGCAGTAACACTACTGAGGGACAAACCCCACTTGCATGGTGGCCAAAAACCTTAAACTTAGACATCTTGCACCAACACGACAAAAAAGTAAATCCACTTGGTGAAGACTTCAACTATGCCGAAGAAGTCAAAAAATTAAATGTTGAAGAACTAAAACAAGACATTCGCAACCTTTTGCGTGATAGCCAAGATTGGTGGCCTGCAGACTATGGCTATTATGGCGGTTTGATGGCTCGTATGGCATGGCACGCAGCAGGTTCTTACCGTGCCCAAGATGGTCGTGGTGGTGGCAACACAGGCAATCAACGCTTTGCCCCATTAAACAGCTGGCCTGACAATGCCAACCTTGATAAAGCACGTCGTTTATTGTACCCAATCAAACAAAAATACGGCAATCGCTTATCTTGGGCAGATTTAATTATCCTAGCAGGTACAATGGGTTATGAAGCAGCAGGATTAAAAACATTTGGCTTTGGCTTTGGTCGTGAAGATATTTGGCACCCTGAAAAAGATGTCTATTGGGGTAGCGAAAAAGAATGGCTGGCTAAATCAGGTGGCGAAGGCACACGCTGGACAGAGAGTCGTGAACTTGAAAATCCACTTTCAGCAGTAATGATGGGCTTGATTTATGTCAATCCTGAAGGTGTAGATGGCAATCCCGACCCAATCAAAACTGCACAAGATATGCGTATCACCTTCTCACGCATGGGTATGAATGATGAAGAAACCGTTGCCTTGACCGCTGGTGGTCATACCATCGGTAAGGCACATGGCAACGGCGATGCGTCTAAAGTTGGTGCAGAGCCTGAAGCGGCTGACATTGCTGAGCAAGGCTTGGGCTGGAGCTACGAAAAACCTAGCATGATTACATCAGGCATTGAAGGAGCTTGGACAACCAATCCAACTCGTTGGGACAATGAATTTTTCAAACTTCTATTTAAATACGATGATAAATGGGCATTGACCAAATCACCTGCAGGCGCTCACCAATGGGAGCCATCAGAGATGGACATTGAGGATATGCCTGTCGATGCCTTTGACCCAAGCCAAAAACGCAAAATCATGATGACTGATGCGGATATGGCACTACTTCGTGATCCAGAATATCGCAAAATTTCTGAAAAATTCTTAAATGACCAAGCAGCCTTTGATGATGCCTTTGCTCGTGCATGGTTTAAACTGACACACCGTGATATGGGGCCAAAAAGCCGTTATCTAGGGCCAGATGTGCCAAGCGAAGATTTAATTTGGCAAGACCCAATCCCTGCGGTGGATTACACCTTAAGCGATGCTGAAATTGCCGAATTAAAAGCAAAAATCTTGGCGACTGGGTTAAGCATTGCTGAACTTGTGGCAACTGCTTGGGATTCAGCACGCACCTTCCGTCAATCAGACTATCGTGGTGGTGCAAATGGTGCACGCATTCGCCTTGCTCCACAAAAAGACTGGATTGGCAATGAACCAGAACGCTTGGCAAAAGTTTTAGCTGTCTATGAAACACTACAAGCAAGCCTTGACAAAAAGGTAAGCATTGCAGATTTAATCGTGCTTGGTGGTACAGCGGCAGTTGAACAAGCAGCCAAAGATGCAGGTGTAGAAATCGTCGTGCCATTCTTGGCAGGTCGTGGCGATGCAACCCTTGAGCAAACAGATGTAGAGAGCTTTGAATTTCTACGCCCTGTGCACGATGGTTTCCGCAATTTCCAAGAAGCACATTATGCCCCACAACCAGAAGAGCTACTGCTTGACCGTGCTCAACTGATGGGCTTGACCGCACCTGAAATGACTGTCCTAATCGGCGGTATGCGTGTACTAGGCGCAAACCATGGCGGTAGTCAGCATGGCGTATTCACCGACCGTGTCGGCGTGCTAAGCACCGACTTCTTCCGTAACCTTGTGGATATGAACAACACTTGGCAGCCAACTGGACGCAATAGCTACAACATCTGCGACCGCAAAACAGGTGATGTCAAATGGACAGCAACCCGTGTGGACTTGGTGTTTGGTTCAAACTCAATTTTGCGTGCGTACGCTGAAGTCTATGCCCAAGATGATGCAAAAGAAAAGTTTGTCAAAGACTTTGTGAATGCATGGGTGAAAGTGATGAATGCAGATCGTTTTGATGTGAAATAATCAAAACTGAATAAGCAAAAAAAATGGCACAGCTTTATCGGTTGTGCCATTTTTTTATCACTAAACTCAAGCAATCATCGTCAATATATCAACTCACATGACGCATCAAAACACCGTGCCAACTTTGGCAACAGTATTGATAAAGCCTGTCCGTGATTCACATCGCTCAAGCCATGCTGTGGTCGCACTCATACCTGCCAAGCCCACACGCTGTCTGGCAGCTGCGATGGCAAAATACATCTGCACATCCGCACCTGTAAACGCATCCCCTGCAAACCATGGCGAGCGGCTCAGCGTCTCTTCTACTAGCCCCAAAGCCGAATTGATATTATTACTTAAGATCATCTGATCAATGCCTGATTTGAGTTTGCGGACAATCGGTCTGACAAGCAGTGGCGCTTTTTGGCTTGCCTTGGTCAAAATCAGCCCCATCACCAAAGGCGGCATCAACGAGCCTTCGGCAAAATGCAGCCAAAATGTATAATCACGCCACGCCTTATCACCCACTGGATAAAATCGCTGCTCACTATCATAAGTCCTTAATAAATACTCAATAATCAGCGCCGACTCTGCCAAGACCTGCTCGCCATCAGGCAAGCTATCATCCACCAAAATCGGCGCCTTGCCCATCGGATGAATATCCCTAAAAGATCTAGGCGCCAGATAAGTCCGCTCATCTCGCTGATGGCTGATCAGCTGATAATCCAAGCCATAAGCCAATTTTAGCTCTTCTAATAGCCACACGATGCGAAACGAACGCGATTTTTCTAGGTGATATAAAGTAATCATCAATATTTCCAAATTAACAGCATTGAGCCATCATACATGATATTTTATCTTTGGTATAGGTTTGTGATGAGATTTACTCAATCGTCATCGGTACTTGGCAGGCATCAACGATTGGTTCAGCCATCAAATATTTTTACACATTCACCACATCCCCCACCTTGACACCACCGTCTATTTTTAGGATAATTTTTGGTAGTGTTAATTTGGATTAATCAGATTTGGGAGTTTATGATGAAAAAATTATTGGCAGTAGCACTTGCCACAGTCATGACACAGCAAGCAATGGCGGTGAATTGGGTATGGGTTAGCGAAAACAACACTGGCAAATACTACATTGACTTAGACAGTATCCAAGCAGACACGCTAGTCAATGGCACACCTGTGATGACCGCATGGACGCAGGCAGAACATAAACAAGCACAAGGTGTAGGTGGCAAAAAATATTGGGCAGCTAAATCCTTTCGCTATTATGACTGCCATGCTCGCAAATTTGACACAGAATTCGCTGCCATCTATGACAAACAAGGCAGGGTGGTTGACACTGCAAACAACCCTGCTACCCGTTATTCATCTACCAATTGGGTTAGAGTCATTCCAAGCACCCCTAGCGAAGCCGAGCTCTACACCGTCTGCGCCTACGCCAACTGATCCACCACCCATCTGTCATCAGATGGGTATTTTATCACCCCACCCAAACGCATCCATCACCCGCCCAAAGGCATCATCGACAGGCGCTGTGATACACATCGGCTGTCCTGTCACAGGATGCGTGAACGCTAGGCGATAGG
The DNA here is from genome assembly GCF_002014825.1 of Moraxella pluranimalium. Classification (GTDB taxonomy): domain Bacteria; phylum Pseudomonadota; class Gammaproteobacteria; order Pseudomonadales; family Moraxellaceae; genus Moraxella; species Moraxella pluranimalium. The sequence goes on from NZ_MUYU01000001.1 coordinate 14,996, forward strand.
CATGCAGTAGCAGTCGCTTGACGCCGACATGGGCGATGATGGCACGGTTTTGCACCTTATCGCCATAGGTGGTATCACCGACGATGGGATGAAAGATATGTTTCATATGCCGTCTAAGCTGATGCTTGCGCCCTGTGATGGGGGTAAGCTCTACCAGCGAATACCGAGAAGTGGCAAAGCGAGTACACGACACAAAGGGCTGCTCGGTGGTAGCGAGCACCTGATAGTCGGTGATGGCAGGCTCGGGCGGCTTGTCGGTGTCGGCGAATTTATCTGCGATTTTATCCAGTCGCACCTTGAGCGGATAATCAATGCGTCCGCCTGCCGTCATCGCCCCACGCACCACCGCCAAATAAGTCTTGGTCACTTTATGCTGCTCAAACTGCTCAGACAACCGCCGAGCCATCTCGCTAGTTAGGGCAAATAACAGCACGCCCGACGTCGGACGATCTAGGCGATGCACAGGATAGACGAGCCGTCCGATTTGGTCACGCAGTGTCTGCATGACAAACACCGTCTCATGTTTATCAAGCCATGAGCGGTGCACGAGCATCCCAGCAGGCTTATTGATGATGACGATGTGCTCGTCTTGGTAGAGAATGGGTAGTACGGTCAAAGCATTGCCCTTATTGATGAGTGGCTGATTTTTGATGTCATGATAAACGGTTTTCGTGGCAAAAGCATCTGCATTTTGGTATATTAGTTCAAAATGGGGGTAATTTTATGATTTATGACATCATCGGCGACATCCATGGACAAGCAGATAAGCTGATTGGGCTATTGACACAGCTGGGCTATCAGCATGATGGCGACTGCTATCGTGCACCGCCGAATCATCAGGCGATTTTTATTGGGGATTTGATTGATCGTGGCGCTCGCCAAGTTGATACCTTGCAGATTGTCTTTGATATGATTGATCATGGTCAAGCGCTCGCCGTGATGGGCAATCATGAATACAACGCCATCGGCTATGCCACACCCCACCCTGATGGCGACTACTGCCGAGCACGCACCGCGTCAAATACGCATCAGCATCAGGCGTTTTTGGATGAATTACCGCTAGGCAGTGATGCGTATTGGCACTGGATTAGCCGTCTGTATGAGCTGCCGTTATGGCTTGAGTTTGATGAATTTTGTGTCGTGCACGCCTGCTGGGATGTCAAGGCGATGGCGACGCTCGCCCCCTATCTCACCCCTGATCATCGCATCACCCACCAAGGCATCATCGCCACCGCCATCAAGGACAGCAGTGAGTTTGTCGCCCTAGAGCGTATCCTAAAAGGCATCGAATCCCCCTTGCCTGATGGTATCGTACTCGTCGATGGGCATAACATTACCCGTACTCGCACCCGCATCAAATGGTGGCTTGATAACTGGCAAAATCTGCCACTAAGTCAAGCGGCACAGCTCGGCAGTCGTGCAGTGATGCATCTACCCAGTGACCAAGATTATAAGCCACTGCCGATGGATTTTGAGATTTTGACCGATAAGCCGATTTTTATTGGGCATTATTGGCTGGATGGTACGCCGACTTGTCTGTCATCACAGGTGGTGTGTACTGACTATTCGGCAGGTAGTACAGGGTTTTTGACTGCTTATCAGTTTGATACGGATAAGCCTGCTTTGTGTGATGATGACTTTGTGCAGTTTTTGGGTTAAATAGATTTTGATTCATGGATTCATGCCCAAAACTTAGTACACGGCTGATTGCCATTTTTGCCCAAATGTGCTAATTTATTCTTTTAATCACCATAAGGAAATCCTATGTCATCAAGCACCCAACCTGCACCAATCACTTCGCCAGCCGGCACGCCAAAAGTCGGCATCATCATGGGCTCACAGTCTGACTGGGCGACGATGCGTGAAGCGGCTCAGATTTTGGCGGATTTTGGTGTGGCATTTGAGTGCGAAGTCGTCTCTGCCCACCGTACGCCGGACAAATTATTTGACTATGCCAAAGCTGCCAAAGGCAAAGGCATACAAGTCATCATCGCAGGTGCAGGCGGTGCCGCTCATCTACCAGGGATGTGTGCCAGTCAGACCGCTCTACCTGTACTAGGCGTACCTGTCAAATCCAGCACGCTAAGCGGTTGGGATAGCTTATTATCCATCGTGCAGATGCCAAAAGGTGTCGCTGTCGGCACGCTTGCCATCGGTACAGCAGGGGCGTTCAACGCAGGCTTACTTGCTATCCAAATCCTAGCCCTACATGATGAGAATCTAGCGGCACAGCTTGATGCCTTTAGAACCAAACAAACCCAGACCGTGCTTGCCAATCCAATCCCAGGGATTATCGGCTAAGCCAAGCTGATAGACAGACTGGTAAAATTTGCGTTTTGTCCAAGATTTTCGGTCGAAAATATGCGATAATATCCGAAGTTTTTATAAAATTTCGGATATTTTTTAATTTGAGATCAACTATGACAAATTCACTTCACACCATCGGCATTCTAGGTGGTGGACAATTGGGCATGATGCTTGCCGAAGCTGCTTTGCCATTGGGCTATCGTTGTGTATTTCTCGAAGATGCGGACAATCCGCCTGCTGCCTTGTACGGTCAAGTATTTAAGACGCACGAACTGGACGCCTTTATCAGTGCCAGCGACGTATTTACCCTAGAGTTTGAAAACACCCCTGTCGATACCGCACGCAAGCTAGGCGAGCTGACCGACAAAGGCGGATTATTCCCCCCTGCTCGTGCGCTCGAAGTCGCCCAAGATCGCCTAAACGAAAAAACACTGTTCAATCAACTTGACATCGCCACCGTGCCATTTATGGCGGTGCATACACTTGACGACATCAAGACCGCTGCCGATACCCTAGGCTTGCCACTGGTGCTCAAGACCAGTCGCGGTGGCTATGATGGCAAAGGGCAATTCGTCCTAAAATCCGTTGATACCATCAGCGACGCTTGGGCGACGCTTGGTGATGCGACCAAGTCCGCACCGCTGATTGCCGAAGGCTTTATTAACTTTAGCCGTGAAGTCTCTATCATCGCTGTGCGTAGCAAAGCAGGCGAAATCCGCTACTATCCACTGGTCGAGAATGTCCACACCAGCGGTATTCTTGCCAAGACCACCGCCCCTGCTGCCGATACCGAGCATCTGACCGCCCAAGCACAGTCCAATATCAAAAAACTGCTTGAGCATCTGGACTATGTCGGCGTGATGGCGCTTGAGCTATTCGTCACCGATGATGGCGTGCTCGCCAATGAAATCGCCCCACGCGTGCATAATTCAGGACACTGGAGCATCGAAGGCGCGCATTGTAGCCAGTTTGAGAACCATATCCGTACTGTCGCAGGCTTACCGCTTGGCGATACTGCTGTCAGCCATCCATCGGTGATGCTCAATGTCATCGGCAAATATCCAAACAGCGCCGATGTCCTTGCCATCGATGGCGTGCATTATCATCATTATCACAAATCCGAACGAGATGGCCGCAAAATCGCCCATATCACGGTGATGACAGGGGATGAACGCCAAGCCGATGCTGTAGCAAAAGCCGAAAGCCTATTGGTAAACTGCTAATCCACTCAATCCGCTCTGATGGGCGGATTTTTTTGTGGGCATAAGTCCATCAGTTTATCCCATATTCATCGACAGATTTGATTAATATTTATTTATAATTTGATAAAAATAAGTGAAAAAATATTGACAATCACCATTTATCATCTTAAGCAACTTTGACAACCCTATGAAACTCTACATCGACGCCGATGCCATCCCTGCCATCGCCAAAGAACTCATCATCAAGACCGCCAATCGCACAGGCGTACCTGCCATCTTTGTCGCCAATCGCCCCACTCGCCTGCCGCCATCACCACACTTATCATCGGTGGTGGTCGCCGATGGCTTTGATGTGGCGGACACCTACATCGCCCAAGCGGTAGAGTCTGGCGATGGCGTCATCACAAGCGACATTCCGCTAGCTAGCGAAGTGCTGGACAAAGGCGCATGGGCAATGACAGCACGGGGCGAAGTGTTTAGCCTTGAGACGATTAAGCTTAAGCTTAACAGCCGTGATTTTATGGACATGATGCGTGGCACAGGCGTGCTTGACCCTAGCCAAATGGGTGGGCAAAAACCGTATTCAGACAAGGACAAAAAAGCCTTTGCCGATGGGCTTAATCGCTTGGTCAAATCTGCCAAAAAATAGTTAATTTTTATTATCAATCACTTTAACAATAATAATATTGCTGAACCGCCAAAAGATAGCAAGAAAAAAGTGCAAAATTGGTGCAAATCAGACAAGCTATTTTGGCAAAATTGGTGCATAATAAGCAAAATAATTTTTAAAATTTCAAGATACCGCCATCATGATTGAACAATGGACTAAAGAAAGCGTCATCCAGCGCCTACTCACTTTTATCTTGCTCACTCTGCTCATTATTCTGTGCTTTCAAGTGGTGCAGTTTTTTATTTCGCCGGCGATTTGGGCGGCGATTTTGGCGTATGTGACTTATCCTTTGTATCGATTTTTTTATCAAAAGGTGCAGTTTAGCCCGACCTTTAGCGCACTGATTATGACGGTGGGGATTTCGCTGTTGATTGGTGTACCGCTGTTGGTGGGCGTGTTTTTCTTGCAACAAGAAGTCATCAGTTTTTATGGCATGGCGGTGCGTCGCCTACAAGCTGGCTATGTCGATTTGCCCGAAAATATCAAGAACTTACCTGTCATCGGTCAGCAAATCAAAAACATTCTATGGGAAATTAACAAAGACCCTGAAGCATCGATGGCAGCCGTGCGTAACTGGGCGCAGTCGCATCTGTATTATGGCAAAATGGCGTTTGATGCGGTGCTAAAAAACCTTACCAAGCTTGGTATGGCGTTGATGACGCTGTTTTTCTTTTATCGTGATGGCATGAGTCTCGTACGGCAGATTCGCCAAGCTCTGCGTAATATCATCGGCGATCGCATTGATCATTATATCAATTCGGTGACTGCCACGACTCGTGCGGTGGTGTATGGCATTGGCTTGACGGCATTGGCACAGGCGCTACTGGCTGGGATTGGCTATGCTGTTGCCGGTGCGCCCAATCCGATTTTGCTAACCATCATTACCTTTATGGTGGCGATGATTCCGTTTGGCACGCCGTTTGCTTGGGGTGGCGTGGCGTTGTGGCTACTTTCCCAAGGGCATACCACCGAAGGCATTGGCTTAGGGTTGTGGGGGATGCTGGTGATTAGTTGGGTGGATAATCTGATTCGCCCGATGGTGATTAGCGGTGCGACCAAGATTCCGTTTATTTTGATTTTTATTGGGGTGCTTGGCGGCTTGACGGCATTTGGCTTTGTTGGCTTATTCATCGGCCCTGTCCTACTTGCCATCATGCTAGCAGTATGGCGAGAGTGGATCAGTCAGCACAAGAATGAGATTTTTGCCAGTCGCAGTACCGGCTTTGCAGTGGCTGATGGCAAGGCACTACTGGCTGACACCACACCCACGCCCATCATCAATCACGACGCCATCAATGCCGATGACACAGCCAATACCGACACCACCAAAAAGGACACCGAATGCTAACCGTACTCGCTGATGAAAATATCGCCAATATTGATGACTATCTACGCCATCATGACATCCAAGTCATCAAGCTAAAGGGACGTGATATCAACCGTGATGCCCTGCTGACATATCAGCCTGATGCGCTATTTATCCGCTCGGTCAGTCAGATGACAGCGGATAAGTTGGGCGAATTATCCACTCTACCGCTCAAGTTCGTGGGCTCGGCTACTATTGGCACTGATCATGTGGATGCTGATTTTTTGGCGCAGTATGGTATCCGCTTTGCCAATGCTGCTGGCTGCAGTAAGCACTCGGTCGCCCAATATGTCATCACCGCCATCTTGCATACTTATCCTAGCTATCGCACCACGCCGATTCGCCTAGGCATCATCGGACTTGGCAATATCGGCAGTACTTTGGCAGAATATGCCAAAGGGCTCGGCTGGCGGGTTGTCGGCTATGACCCTTTGATCGCACCATCTACCATCAATCATGCCACGCTCGATACCGTGCTTGACTGTGATGTCATCAGCATTCACACACCACTGACGCACACAGGTAGTCACCCGACCTTTGGCATGATCAACCAAGAGGCGCTGTCACAGATGTCGCCGTCAGCACTACTGATCAATACCGCTCGGGGTGAGATTATCGATGAAACCGCCCTACTAGATGACATCAAACGCACACAGCGTAAGGTCATCTTGGATGTATTTCCCCACGAACCTGCCATCAGCACACCACTGATGAGTGCACTACAGCTTGCCACACCACACATCGCAGGCTATACGCTCGAAGGCAAACTGCGTGGCACGGATATGATTTATCAGGCATTTTGTCAGTGTTTTGGCTTGCCTGCGCGTCAGACGCTCGCACCCCTACTACCGCCCAATCCGTATCAGTTTGATGAGTTAATCAATCAGCTGATTGGCAATGAGAACGACAAAGCGGTGCTGGCGCAGTTTTATGACATCGCCAAAGATGATACAAGCCTACGAGCCGTCTGCACTGATACAGGCGTACAAGGTGCTGACTTTGACCATCTGCGTAAGACTTATCAGCTACGCCGTGAGTGGCTTGGTTAATTTAATCAAAATTTAACCAAGCTTTAAATAAACTTAGCCGCACTTAGCCAAAGCCAAGCTCAATTCGGCTGATTTGGCTAAATAAAAACTTACCAAACTGCCAATTTATCCCAAATTTATCAACCCAATCAAGCGTAAAACCGCCAAATAATCCCACTTATTTTATTAGAAAATCTATATGATGCCAAGCACTTATCAACCTACTTTATCCCTTATCAATGCCCAAAAAAAGGCAGCATTTTTGCGTAAGATTCGTGAGTTTTTTTATCAACGTAATGTGATGGAAGTTACCACGCCGATTTTATCAAATCATGGCAATACTGATGTGTTTATCGAGTCGGTATCGGTGAATTTTCACCATCAAGGACACCCAAAAACAGGCTATCTGCATACATCGCCAGAGTTTGCCATGAAGCGACTACTTGCCACTTATCAAGTGCCGATGTATCAGCTGTGCCAAGTATTTCGGGATAACGAAAAAGGCCACAAGCACAATATTGAGTTTACCATGCTAGAGTGGTATCGACCCGAATTTGACTTAGATATGCTGGCAGATGAATTGCAAGCATTGCTGACAGTTGTATTTGATCAGCCGATGGATATTATTAAGCTGAGCTATAGTGATGCCTTTATCAAAAGCACGCAGATTCACCCATTGTCCGCAAGTATCGATACGCTAAGAGCCTGCGCCTTATCGCATGGCATCACACTGGATATGGGCGATGATCATCAAGGATGGCTGGATTTGTTATTTAGCCATATCGTCGAGCCGACATTAGGCTGTGAGATGCCGACGCTCATCACCGACTATCCGCCTGCCACCGCATCACTTGCCAAGATGGCAATCGATGCTGATGGTCATCAGGTCGCCAAGCGCTTTGAGCTGTATATCAATGGCATTGAGATTGCCAATGCTTATGATGAGCTGGCTGATGGCGATGCGCTACGAGCACGATTTGAGCAGGATAATATCAGTCGTGCCGCATTGGGTCTGCCACAGATGCCGATTGATGAGCATTTATTGGCAGCGTGTGATGACCTACCTGAGTGTAGCGGTATCGCCTTGGGTGTGGATCGGCTGTTTATGGTGGCTACAGGTCTTAGCGACATCAGCCAAGCGATTGCGATGATGACCGAGCGAGCGTGATGGGTTTGGTTTGGCTATAATAAGCTTGGCTTAACAATCACCCAATATATCTTTTGCCCACAGTATCAACGGCAAATCCACCATACGCCCATCGATGGCAAAGACGGTATCGCCCGTGCGCTGATATTCTGCCAGGATTTTTTGGGCAAAAATTCGTTCATCATCACTGGTGGCTAAAGCTTGTTTCATGATGGCAATCTGCTTGGGATGAATCGCCATCTGCCCACCAAAGCCAAAATCAGCCCAATGTCGCACGCAGTCCATTAAGCCATCTTCATCATCAAAATCCACAAACACCGCATCAATCGGTGGATGCACACCATTAGCCAGTGAATGCACAAGCAAATCACAGCGAATCTTATCAAACAGTACTGCTGCCGCCTGCGAGCCCATACGCACACCGTGTGAGTGTAATAAATCTAAACAACCAAAACTCATCGCATACAAACCATGCGCAGTGGCAATCTTGGCGATATTCGCCACACCGACAGGCGTCTCCACCACCGCAATCACAGGTAGCCCTGTCGCTTGGTGTAGATACTCAACCTGCTCGGGATTTTGGCACTTTGGCAGGACGATGCCATCGACTTTATTTAGCTTGGCTACACACTGCAAATCATACGCATGATCGCTTTGGCGGCTGGCATTCACCCGTAGCCAATAGTGATAATCACTCGCGGCATCAAACTCGATTAATTGGGCACGCACATCGACTTTTTGGTCGTGCGCCACTGCATCTTCTAGATCAATGATGACAACATCAGCGCCCGTCGCCACTGCCTTTGGCACACGGTCAAGGCGAATGGCAGGGACGAATAGGTATAGGGTTTTTGCAGAATTTTGGCTAGTTATATGTGGCATCGGTGAGCATCCTTGAAATTGCAATTTTTTTAACTATAACACCACAGCGCACAACACGCAACAAAATCCTACACAACAAAAAAGCCTTCCGACATCATCGAAAGGCTTTTTTAATATGGTGGCGAGAGGCAGGATCGAACTGCCGACACACGGATTTTCAATCCGTTGCTCTACCAACTGAGCTATCACGCCAAAGTGGTGCATATTAAACCGTATTTTGGATGGTTTGTCAAGCGTTTTTTTATCCAAAAGTTTAATAAGCAAAACCACGATAAGTTGCCCTATCGTGGTTTTGGGTCAGATGATTAATTATCAATCACCCGTATAGCCCTTGAGCTTCAGGCGAGCCTTGTGTAGTAATGGCTCGGTATAGCCTGATGGCTGAACCGCACCCTTAAAGATCAAATCCGCCGCCGCATTAAAGGCAATGTTATTCTCAAAGTCTGCCGACATTGGACGATAATCAGGGTCGCCTGCGTTTTGCTCATCGACGACTTTTGCCATGCGTTTTAGCACTGTCCATACTTCATCTTCGGTGACGATGCCGTGTGCTAGCCAGTTGGCGACGTGCTGAGATGAGATACGCAAGGTGGCACGGTCTTCCATCAGTCCGATGTTGTTGATGTCAGGGACTTTTGAACAGCCCACACCCAGATCTACCCAACGCACGACATAGCCTAAGATGCCTTGGCAGTTGTTTTCAAGCTCTTTTTGCTTATCGCTATCGCTCCAGTTGGTATCGGTCGCGAGCGGAATGGTGAGCAAGTCATCAATCGATGGCACTTGGGCATTTTGCAGTGCCGCTTGACGCTCAGCAACGCTACACTGATGATAATGGATGGCATGGATGGTCGCACCCGATGGGCTTGGTACCCATGCACAGCTTGCACCCGCTTGTGGATGCTCAATCTTGGTGCGGTACATATCGGCAAGCTCATCAGGCTTTGGCCACATCCCTTTGCCGATTTGTGCTTTACCTTTTAATCCTGCTTTTAGGCCGATGATGACATTGCGATCTTCGTAGGCAGTAAACCATTTTTGACCCTTGATTTCGCCTTTACGCACGAATGCCCCTGCTTTCATGGCGGTGTGGATTTCATCACCTGTGCGATCCATAAAGCCTGTATTAATAAAGATGGTACGCTCACGCGCTGCCGAGATACAGTTTTTTAGGTTGGCACTGGTGCGTTTTTCTTCATCCATGATGCCCATTTTGATGCTGTTTTTTGGCAGTTTTAGCAGCTCTTCTGAGCGAGTGAACAACTCCACCGCAAATGCCACTTCATCCGAGCCGTGCATTTTTGGCTTAACAATGTACATCGAGCCTGTGCGAGAGTTACGCAGGGTATTTTTGCCCGTGATATCAATGGTAGATAGTAGAGGCGTGATTACCCCGTCCATAATCCCTTCAAAAATCTCTTCGCCATCCACCAAAATCGCAGGGTTGGTCATCAGATGCCCCACATTACGCAGTAGCATGACCGAGCGGCCGTGCAGGGTTTGGGTGTTGCCATTTAGGTCGGTGTAGGTGCGGTCGCTATTTAGCGTACGGGTGATGGTTTTACCATTTTTTTCTAAAGTTTCGGACAAATCACCTTTCATCAAACCCAACCAGTTGCGATAGCCTTCGACTTTTTCTTCGGCATCGACGGCAGCCACCGAGTCTTCTAGGTCCTGGATGGTGGTGACGGCGGCTTCTAGGATGACATCTTTGACACCTGCTGTGTCCGATTGACCGATTTGACTGGTTTTGTCAATTTGAATAATGGTGTGCAAGCCGTTGTTTTTTAGGATGATTTCTGATGGCGCATCACTGCTACCGTTATAGCCTTGTAGCTGCTGACTGTCTTTTAAGGTGGTTTCGCCATCTGCCAAAGTCGCCACAAGCTTGCCATCTTTGATGGCATAAGCGGTGACATCGCTGTGCGAGCCTGTCGCTAACGGATAGGTTTCATCTAGGAAATTTTTGGCAAATTCAATCACCTTTGCCCCACGCACAGGGTTGTAGCCTTTGCCTTTATCCGCACCGTTTTCTTCGCTAATGACATCAAAGCCATACAGTGCGTCATACAGGCTACCCCAGCGAGCATTACCAGCGTTTAGTGCATAGCGAGCGTTACGCACAGGTACAACAAGCTGTGCCCCTGCGATGGTGGCGATTTCGTCATCGACATTGTTGGTGGTGATGGTAAAATCCGCCACTTCAGGCTCAAGATAGCCGATGTCGGTTAGAAACTGTTTATAAGCCCCAAGCTCATAAGTGTTATTCTCATGCCACTCATCAATCTGTGCTTGCAAGTCATCACGGCGAGCGAGCAAGGCTTTGTTTTTTGGGGTTAGGTCTTTGACAATTTTTTCAAACCCTGCCCAAAACTCATCGCTAGTCACATGAGACAATGGCAAAGCTTCATTTTCAATAAAATCATATAAAATTTTGTCAATGGCAAAGCTGCCTTTTTGGATGCGTTGTGTCGCCATAGTTTTATCCTTAAAAATCATTATCTTAAAATCAAAAACGGTGCTTTAACCCAAAGTCAAAACACCGTCTATTACCAATTACCGTTATCGGATTAAACCAAGTGAATTGTTGCTAATGCTAGGCGGGGGAGCGATGCTGTACAAGTAGTACAGCAAGCGAGCCCAACGACGCAGTAGCACGATTCACGAAGTGTTTAATTAGCCGCCAAATTGGTTCATGGTGTTCTTAGTCGCATCCCCTGCTTTTAGGGCATTCTCACCAGAGAAAATCTCTTTGTGGTCATCACCGATGTCAGAACCTGCCATCGCTTGGTGCTTGACGCAAGCGATACCGCCACGGATTTCTTTGCGTTGTACGCCTGCGACATAGGCTAGCATACCTTCATCACCGAAGTAACCTTTTGCCAATTCATGCGTTGATAGTGCCGCAGTGTGGTAGGTTGGCAAGGTGATTAGGTGATGGAACACGCCTGCTTCACGGGCTGCATCCGCTTGGAATGTACGGATTTTTTCGTCCGCATCATTGGCAAGCTCTGAACCGTCGTATTTGGCGTCCATTAGCTTGTCACGCTCATAGCCTGAGACATCACGACCTTCAGCCACCCAGCGGTCATAGGCTTGCTGACGGAAGTTGATGGTCCAGTTGAATGATGGCGAGTTATTGTACACAAGCTTAGCATTTGGCACTTGTTTTTTGATGTCATTAACAAAGCTTGCGATACCTGCCACATCTGGGGTTGGCGTCTCAATCCAAATCATGTCCGCACCGTTTTGTAGGCTTGTGACACAGTCTAGGACAACACGGTCATGCTGTGTGCCTTCGCGGAACTGATACAGACCTGATGGCAAGCGAGTTGGGCGATGTAGTTTGCCATCACGCTTGATTAGGATTTCATCTTCTTTGGCTTCAGAGATGTCAATCTCGGTGGTTTCTAGGTAGCTGATGTACTTAGATGCTAGGTCGCCCGGCTCACGAGATACTGGGATTTTTTGGGTCAAATCAGCACCTTCTGAGTCGGTACGAGCGACAATCACACCATCATCCACACCAAGCTCTAGGAACGCATAGCGTACAGCGTTGATTTTCGCCAAGAAATCTTCGTGTGGTACAGTTACTTTACCTGCTTGGTGACCGCACTGCTTGGCATCAGATACTTGGTTTTCGATTTGGATTGCACAAGCACCTGCTTCAATCATTTGCTTGGTCAACAGATAAGTCGCTTCTTCGTTACCAAAGCCTGCGTCAATGTCTGCAATGATTGGCACAACATGCGTTTCAAAGTTATCGATTTGAGCTTCGATTTCTTTTACTTTTGCGCTGTCGCCTGCTGCTTCAGCTTTTTGCATTGCACGGAATAAATCGTTTAATTCTTTTGCGTCCGCTTGGCGAAGGAAGGTGTAGATTTCTTCAATCAATTTTGGCACAGCGGTTTTTTCGTGCATAGATTGGTCAGGTAGTGGGCCAAACTCTGAGCGAAGCGCTGCCACCATCCAGCCTGATAGGTAGATGTAGCGTTTGTTGGTAGTGCCGAAGTATTTTTTGTTGGCAATCATTTTTTGCTGAGCGATAAAGCCATGCCAGCAGCCAAGTGATTGGGTGTATTTGCTGTTGTCCGCATCGTATTCTGCCATGTCACGGCGCATGATGGCGGCGGTGTATTTGGCGATGTCAAGACCGGTCTTAAAGCGGTTTTGGACAATCATGCGTGCTGCATCTTCTGGGCGAATGGCATCCCAAGTACCGCCCAATTTTCCCTTAACTTTACGAACGTGCTCTAGTGCTGATTGATAAGTCATGGCTAACTCCTTTGATTGACAACTTAAAAATGCATACTGCGATATTAAGAGTAAACACCCAAAGCTCCCGATTCTTTGGATGCTTGCTCCGTTGACTACAGAATAGCCAAAATCGCATCACAAATCCAATAGCCTGTGCCAATGTTCAATATTTCATAAATAAATGACTATTACAAAATCATTTACAAATAGAATAAATAATAGTATATCGATACAAGTGATTGATTTTCTATGAGTAAAATTGCCGAGACTTAGATTTATGGTTAGTATTATTAAATTTATTATATTATTATAAATTATTAATATCACAAAATCCCATCGCATTTTGTGGATTTTATGCTAAAATTGAACACCTGTATCTATTATCTTGAATGTCATGTCATCATCATTTTGTGCCAATTCGCCGACAGCAGTGCCCAAAGCACCGCCAAAATTACAGGCATTTTTGACATCCAAAGGGTCGCTGACCGCCTTACTTGAAACACACGCACATCAGGCGCTGCGTGTCGTCGTCCTGCATGAAGGTCATGCCCTGCTTAATCAACATCAAAAACGCCTACTGTCATTGCCTGTGCATAAGCCACAATTAGCTTGGATACGCATGGTCAAATTATACGGCAATAGCGATGATGCGTGGGTGATGGCAACAAGCATTTTTCCCTTGCCGACATTGACAGGTGCGCTGAGACGATTGCGTCATCTGGGGCGTACGCCAATTGGCTATGTACTATTTAAGGGACATCGCACCTTGCCCCATGTGCGTCATTATTATCATGAAAATTCGTGTCACGGCAGACGCACCGTTTATGAGTATCATGGCAAAAAATTGCTGATTGATGAGCGATTTTTACCTGCTTTTATTGACAGTCTCTCGGCGTGATGACTCTCGGCGTGATGAGTTTTGTGTGTCAATTTTGGCATTGATAAATTTTCTTTGTAAAAACTCGCTCGCCCCTAGTGTATCGATAGATAAATATGCTACACTAGGAACACTGTTTTATCCTTCCATATTTGATACAAACAAGGAAACACCATGTTTAAAGAAATTTCACTTCATCAATACGATCCAGAGATCGCCGCTCAAGTCGATGCCGAAGCACAGCGTCAAGAAGATCATATTGAGCTCATCGCTTCTGAAAACTACTGCTCGCCTGCGGTGATGGAAGCTCAAGGCACTGCCTTGACCAACAAATATGCCGAAGGTTATCCAGGTAAGCGTTATTATGGCGGCTGTGAGTATGTCGATGTCATCGAACAAATCGCTATCGATCGTGCCAAAGAACTGTTTGGCGCAGACTACGCCAATGTACAGCCACACTCAGGCTCGAACGCCAACAGCGCTGTGTATCTTGCACTACTAGAAGCAGGCGATACAGTACTTGGTATGAGCCTTGCACACGGTGGTCACTTGACACACGGTGCGACAGTGAGCTTCTCAGGCCGTACTTATAATGCGGTACAATATGGTCTAGACACCGAAACTGGCTTGATTGATTATGATGAAGTGGCACGCCTAGCTCGTGAGCACAAGCCAAAGATGATCATCGCAGGTTTCTCAGCATACAGCCAAGTTGTTGATTGGCAAAAATTCCGTGACATCGCTGATGAAGTTGGTGCGTATCTGATGGTGGATATGGCGCACGTGGCAGGTCTAGTCGCAGCTGGCGTCTATCCAAACCCAGTACAAATCGCTGATGTCACCACAACCACCACCCACAAAACTCTGCGTGGCCCACGCTCAGGTCTAATCCTAGCCAAAGCCAATCCAGAGATTGAGAAAAAATTGGCATCTGCTGTATTCCCGGGCAACCAAGGCGGCCCACTAATGCACGCCATCGCTGCCAAAGCTGTCTGCTTCAAAGAAGCAATGAGCGATGAGTACAAAACGTATCAACAGCAAGTGGTCGCCAACGCCAAAGCAATGGCAGAAGTCATCCAATCTCGTGGCTATGACATCGTCTCAGGTGGCACAGAAAACCATCTGATGCTAATTAGCCTAATCAAGCAAGAAATCACCGGTAAAGAAGCGGATAAATGGCTGGGCGATGCACACATCACTGTGAACAAAAACTCAGTACCAAACGATCCAAAATCACCATTTGTGACTTCAGGTATCCGTATTGGCACGCCTGCGGTGACCACTCGTGGCTTTGGCGAAGCTGAATGCCGTGAGTTGGCAGGCTGGATCTGCGATGTGCTAGATGCTCGTGGTGATGAAGCTGTTATCGCTGCCACTCGTGAAAAAGTCGCCGCCATCTGCAAAAAACTGCCTGTTTATGAGCGTAATGCGAAGTAATCAGCGGTTGTTGATGGTTTGATAAAAACTCGCCTGACAGCATATCAGGCGAGTTTTTTTGTGGCTAGATGGTGATATCGATAGCTATGACGATACATGGCGATAATAGCACTTATACATTTATGAATAGCTTAGGCTAAAATCCCCAAAAACCATCACAAATGCACCGCCACTTCAAAGCCTTCTCGGATAGCACGCTTAGCGTCCAGTCGATCAGACAGCTTGGCACCGCCGATGACTTGATAATCAGCTTTTGGCGTATCGCCAAGCTGTGGCATCAGATGATTGACCGACTCTTGACCGACGCACAGCACCACAGTATCGACACGCAGTAGCTGACTTGTGCCATCAACCGTCACCCACAGCCCTTCATCCGTGACCTTGTCATAAGTCACGCCTGCCATCTGGATGACCCCTGCTTGTTTGATGGTCGCTTTATGCACCCAGCCTGTGGTTTTATTCAGACTCTTGCCAAGCTTGCCCTTGCTACGCTGTAGCAAATACACTTGGCGAGCAGGCGTTGGTGGGTTGGCAGGCCGTAGTGCACCGATGCTTTGGTAATTGGCATCGCCATCGACGCCCCACTGCTCAAAGAACGCTTGTGCCGTCTGTGCCTGTGGCTGATAGTTTGCATCATTGACATCATTTGATACACTTGCGCCATGCACCAAAAATTCCGCCACATCAAAGCCAATACCACCTGCGCCCAGCACTGCCACACGCTCACCGGCGACTTTTTGACCTGTTAATAGCTCACTATAGCTCATCACCTGTGGTAACTGCCGACCTGTGATATCAATCTCTCGTGGCACGACACCTGTGGCGATGATGATATGATCGGCTGATTGCGCGTCCAAAAAGCCCTTATCCACCGCAGTATTTAGGTGCACATCAATGCCAAGTGTGGCGATCTGCTCACGAAAATAACGAATTGTCTCAAAAAACTCTTCTTTGCCTGGGATGACCTTTGCCATATTAAACTGCCCGCCAATGAACGGCTTGGCTTCATACAGGCTCACCTGATGCCCACGAGCTGCCGCCGTCACCGCCGCTGACAGACCTGCCACGCCTGCACCGACGACGATGACTTTTTTGGGTTTTTTGGCGGGCTTGATATCATACTCGCTCTCATGACACGCCAAAGGATTGACCAAGCACGATGCCCGCTCACCGCTAAAGGTATGATCTAGGCAAGCTTGGTTACAGCCGATACAGGTATTGATAAGATTGGCTTGATTATGATACGCCTTATTCGCCCACTCGCTATCCGCCAAAAATGGTCGTGCCATCTGCACCATATCCGCCTGACCGTTGGCAATGATGGCTTCTGCAGTATCGGGCATATTGATACGGTTGGCGGCGATGACAGGGATGGATACCGCCTGCTTAACCGCTGCGGTATAACGCACAAAAGTCGCTCGTGGTACGCTTGTCACAATGGTCGGCACTCGGGCTTCATGCCAGCCGATACCAGTGTTAATCAAAGTCACGCCAACTGTCTCAAGCGCCTGCGCCAAGCTGATGACATCCGCCATCGTCGCCCCATCTTCGACCAGCTCAATCATCGATAAGCGAAAGCTGATGATAAAATCCGTACCCACTACCGCTCTGACCGCCTGTACAATCTCGATGGCAAAACGCATACGATTCTCAAGGCTGCCACCATAGGCATCATCTCGCTTGTTGGTGCGTGCTGATAAGAACTGATTGATAAGATATCCTTCAGAACCCATAATCTCCACGCCGTCATAACCTGCTTTTTTGGCAAGGCTTGCCGTATGTGCGAAGTCCTGTATCGTCGCCTGAATATTCTTTAGGCTCATCTGTCGTGGCTTGAACGGCGAAATCGGTGATTTGATTGGGCTTGGTGCAACCACAAACGGATGATAGCCGTAGCGACCAGAGTGTAGGATTTGTAATAAGATTTTTGCACCATGTTTATGTACGGCACGGGTCACTCGAGCATGATGGATGACATCAGCGCGGCGATTGAGCGTACCGCCAAGCGGCGTCAGCCAGCCTTCACGATTGGGCGAGATACCTCCTGTAATCATTAGCCCCACACCGCCTTTGGCTCGTGCTTCAAAATAGCTTGCCAATTTGCCATAATGATAAAAACGGTCTTCTAGCCCCGTGTGCATCGAGCCCATCACAAGGCGGTTTTTTAGGGTGGTAAAGCCCAAATCCAACGGCTCAAACAAATGTGGATACTGCATCGGCTCGACTGCGGTCGGCTCGGCGGTTTTGGTTGAGATTAGTTTGGCTAGGCGTTTTTTTAAAAAAGGCATTGGCATAATAAAAATCCGTTTTGCTATCAAAGCCCAACAAGCACAGACCAAAAAAAAAGACTTGTGGCTCATCAGGCGATTTGGCTAAGTAACCTATTTTATCATAATTTAGGATTATCTAAACACGCTTTTTATTTTGTGACTGCATGGTCAGTATATCAGTGTACGCTTAATTTGCGATAGCGATGCTACTAGATTTTGTTCAGCTTTGCCAAGCGTTTAAAATCATTTGCCAAATCATCAAAATCAGAGTAAGCTACTTAAATAATTTTTACCATTAAGGAATATCCATGAGCGATACCATCACCATCTCAGGTCAAATCAGCGTCGATGATGTCAAGACGCTTGCCGAACAAGGCTACAAAACCCTAATCAATAACCGTCCAGACGGCGAAGAAGCAGGACAGCCGACCAGCGACGCCATCAAAGCCGCTGCCACCGAGCACGGCATCATCTATGCACACATCCCGTTCAGCGGTGGGATGCTTGAGATGCACCATGTCCAAGAATTTGCGGATTTTTTTAATAGAACCGAACGCCCACTGCACATCTTTTGTCGCTCGGGCAATCGCTCTAGCATCATCTTGCAAGCGGCTCGTGAGCAAGATTTGCTGGATGAAGATTGATAAACGGTAAGTCAGTTGCACAAAGTGCCGATTTGCACAAAAATTTCTTGGCAAATGACGCTTTGATTTGTGAAAACTTATCATTTACGGTAAAATGGTTGTGAGTTTTTCATAACCATTTTTTATTTTATACATCGACTTTATTATGAGTAAAAATATTCCTATCCTAAACGCCGATCAAATCGAAAAAATGCAGATTGCCGGTAAGCTTGCCGCCGATGTGCTCATCATGCTTGATGAATATGTCAAAGCAGGTGTCAGCACAGGTAAGCTTGATGACATCGCTCATCAGTACATCCTTGATCATGGCGCAATCCCTGCACCGCTGAACTATAACGGCTTTCCAAAATCGATCTGCACATCGATTAACCATGTGGTCTGCCACGGCATCCCCGATCACGAACGCCTACTAAAAGATGGCGACATTATTAATATTGACATCACAGTGATTAAAGATAGCTTTTATGGTGACACCTCAAAAATGTGGATCATCGGCGAAGGCTCGGTGATGGCTGAACGCATTTGCCGTGTCGCCCAAGAAGCACTGTACGCCGGCATGAAAGTCGTCAAAAATGGCGCAAGACTTGGCGATATCGGTGCCGCCATCCAAAAAGTCGTTGAGCCAGAACGCTTTAGCATCGTGCGTGAGTTCTGCGGTCATGGTATCGGTGAGACTTTTCACGCCGAGCCACAGGTGCTACACTACGGCAAAGCAGGCACAGGCGTCGAGCTCAAAACTGGCATGGCATTCACCATCGAGCCGATGATTAATCAGGGCGTATGGCAAACCAAAGTCATGAAAGACGGCTGGACCGCCATCACCAAAGATCGCAAGCTATCTGCCCAATGGGAGCATACGCTGATTGTCACCGACAATGGCTGTATCGTCACCACTGCTCGCCCCGAAGAAGATTTGAGCTTTTTGAACAGCTAATCTGCCCTGTGATGGGTCGTATGGCTATGGGCGAAGCTGATGACTTCGCCCATTTTTTTATAACAAAAACAAGGAAATCGTATGCCACACTCAATCTATGAGCGCCTGATGCGCCAAAGCCAAGCACTGCATCTGAGTATCACGCCACCACCTGCTATCAGTGCTGACACGCTTGATGGCACTGCCATCCGCACATGGCTTGGCACGCTCAATCACGCCATCGATCAGCACATCATCGCTTATGGCGTGGATGCCACTTCGTATATCACCGATTTGATTGGTATTCGCACTTTGGCGATTGATGCGATTTTGAGTGAGATTTATCATGCTTTTGGCTTTGGGGATGAGCTGGCGTTATTTGCGGTTGGTGGCTATGGCCGAGCTGAGCTACTACCTGCATCCGATATTGATATTTTATTAATCGGTCAAAATCCCAATGCGCTCAAAACACAGATTGAAGCATTTGTGGCGATGCTGTGGGACATTGGTATCACGCCTGCCATCTCGGTGCGTAGCCTAGATGAAACCAAGCTTGCCGCCACCGATCAGACCATCGCCAGTGCCATGATTGAGTCACGGCTACTGGCAGGTAATGCAGTATGGGCGGATGTGCCTTATCAAGCGGTCAAAGAGACTTGGAGTGCCAAAGCGTATTATGACGCCAAAATGGCAGAATCCAAAGAACGCTATCTTACCCAAAACGCCACCGAATACAACCTTGAGCCAAACATCAAAAACGCCCCCGGTGGACTTCGAGATCTGCACATGATTGGCTGGCTGGGTCGTTTTTATTTTGGGCATGGCAAAAGCTTTGATGATTTGGTTGCCACAGGCTTTATCAGCCCCGAAGAATGCACCATCCTACAAAACGCTCAGCGATTCTTGTGGTGCATCCGCCATCATCTGCATATGCAGACCGCTCGCCATGAAGATCGACTGCTATTTGATCACCAAAAAACCGTCGCTCAGCGATTTGGCTATTATCTCGACTCATCGAACGCCACCCATAGCGATGTCAAAACCGCCCTTGAAGCGATGATGCGTCTGTATTATCGCCATGCCATGCGTGTGGCGGCACTGTCCGAGATGCTGTGTGCGTATTTTTATGAAACTTATCTGTCGCCTGCCATCAGCACCACACCAATTGATGATGATTTTTGTCTGATTCAAGAAACCGATACCGCAGATGGCACTTGTGAAGTCAGTAATAAACAATCCGATACCACACCGCCCAAAATCGCCATCACTCGCCCTGATGTTTTTTTGGCAAATCCTGCCAATTTGCTGAAGATTTTTTTGATGATGGGTCAGCTTGGCATCAAACAAATCACCGCAAGCACCCTGCGCGCCATTTATCAAGCCAGCACCCATATTGATGATGCGTATCGTGCCGATAGCGAACATCGACGCTTATTTTTGGCGAATTTACAAGAAGGCAATTATCTGTTTCACCGCCTACGACTGATGAAGCGTTTTGGCGTGCTTGGCAATTATCTGCCTGCCTTTGGCAAAATCATGGGGCTGATGCAGTATGATTTGTTCCATCGCTATACGGTGGATGCGCATACTTTGCTGCTCGTGCGGATTTTGCATCGCTTTGGTGATGATGCTCGTGCGGATAATTTTGGGCTCGTGTCAGAAGTCTATCAAAAAATTGTCCGCAAAGACATCTTGGTCATCGCCGCCATCTTTCATGACATCGCCAAAGGTCGTGGCGGTGACCATAGCAAGCTGGGGGCGGTGGATGCTTATGAATTTTGCCAAAGTCATGGCATGAGCGAAGCGGATAGCCGACTGGTCGAATGGCTCGTGCTTGAGCACCTGACCATGTCTTTGACCGCTCAAAAACAGGACATCTCAGACCCTGAAGTCATTGCACACTTTGCCGAATTTACCGGCAGTATCACACGGCTCAATCACCTATATGCGCTGACCGTCGCCGATATGAACGCCACCAATAGCCAGCTGTGGAATACTTGGCGAGCCGCCCTACTCAAGCAGCTATACATCTCGGTGCACCGTGTGCATAGTCTTGGCGCTCATGTCACCGACAAAGATGTGGTGATTGAAAACCGCAAAAATAAAGCCTGCGACATCTTGCCCGATGTCGAACGAGAAAAGCTGGATGCGCTGTGGGCGAATTTTGGCGAAGAATATTTTCTTAAGCAAAAACACTTTGACATCGCTTGGCAGTCAGATGAAATCATCAAAGCCAAAGCCAAACTTACAAGCGGTGAGCCAATCATCGCCTTGCGTGCACACAGCGATTTGAGTCTTGGCGGTATCCAGCTACTCATCTGCGCCCCCGATCAGGACAATCTATTTGCCACCACTGTCTGCATCCTTGACCAGCTTGATTTGAGCGTGCTTGACGCCAACATCTTGACCGCCACGATTGATGGTATCTCGGTTGCGCTTGATTCGTATGTGGTGATTGACCGCTTGGCGACCACAGGCGATCAGGTGGATTTGTTGTCCAATCCCGAACGCATTCAGACGGTGATGACACGGCTGATTGATGGACTCAAGCAAGGCGACTGCAAAGTTCCGCCACGCACTTATGGCTTTAATACCAAGCTTAAGCACTTCACCGTGCCGACGACCGTGCAATTTAGTAGCGCCACACCGCTTGCACACCAAGGACATCATCAGATGCAGCTCATCACCAAAGACCGCCCGTCCCTGCTTGCCAAAGTCGGCGCTGTCTTTAGTCAGCACCACATCGAAGTGCATGGCGCACGCATTACCACGCTTGGCGAGCGTGCCGAAGATATGTTCTATGTCAGCGACCGTCATGGTGGTGTGCTCAGTGATGATAAATTAGCCAAACTAAAAACTGCCATCATCACAGCACTCAGCTAAACTGCCCCAAAAGCAATTTTGCACCTGTCAACTTTGGCAGTTGTGCAAAATTTGCTTAAGTTTTGCCACCAAATTGATACGAAATCGTTATCAATGATGGTGGCATTTGGGCATTTTTTGTGTCAAAATGTGTCAAATTATCCATCAATACGGACTATACCATGACAACTTTATTAAAAAAAATCAGCATCGCAAGCCTAATCGGACTATCGCTCACCACCCTGCCTGCGATGGCAAATGACGACACGCTTGGCACTTATGGCTTTGATGATGAAGAAGCCCCAGCCTGTGCTAGCACGCCACTACCAACCGGCGCAAGCTTTGCCGTCGTTTATCCTGACTGTGGCTATACCCAAGGGCTTGCACTCATCAAAAAAGACGACAAATACGGCTTTGTGGATGAGTCAGGCAAGCTTATCATCCCTGCCATTTACCAAGAAGCGCATCCGTTTAGCGATGATTTGGCGCTCA
This sequence comes from Moraxella pluranimalium, assembly GCF_002014825.1. Lineage (GTDB taxonomy): Bacteria > Pseudomonadota > Gammaproteobacteria > Pseudomonadales > Moraxellaceae > Moraxella > Moraxella pluranimalium. Next base: position 37,350 of record NZ_MUYU01000001.1, read on the forward strand.
TCAAACAAGCGGACAAATACGGCTATATCGACAAATCGGGCAAAATCGCCATCAAGCCACAATATACCGACGCTTGGGGTTTTTGGGAAGGTCGTGCCAAAATTGAACAAAATGGCAAATACGGCTTTATTGATACCACAGGCAAGATTGTCATTAAGCCTACCTACACAATGACAGGTGACTGGTTCGAAGATGGCTTGGTGCTATTCAAGCAAGGCAACCAATACGGATTTTTGGACAAATCGGGTAAAGTCGCCATCAAACCACAGTTTGACTCTGCCAAAGATTTTGCCGAAGGTCGTGCTGCGGTCAGCAAAAAGACCGGCAAAAAAGATGCCGACGGTGAAGAATTGCACCAATTTGGCTTTATTGACAAGACGGGCAAAGTCGTTATCCCAATCAAATATGACTTGGCGTCTGACTTTGTCGAAGGTGCGGCATTCGTCATCGAAGGCGAGCAGGTGTATTTTATTGACAAAGACGGCAAGCCAACCAAAATGCCAAACTACAACTGATCTATAAATTGAGATACAGCAAGTCTGGCAAAATCATTGAGTTTTTGTACAAGACTTGCTATAATCAAAAAACTATGGGGATGTTCTGGCTTCGACGCTGGTAATGAAACTCAATAGTGCATGTCAAGAGCGTGTGACTCTTGTAAATCAACATACATTTAAAATAGTCGCAAACGACGAAACTTACGCTCTAGCAGCCTAAGGGCAGCTTGGGACGGTGCAGATTGCCTTTGGTCTGGTCACTCTCCCCGAAGCGAACGCACAAAGGATAGCATCTGTTAGCGTTGCGATGACGGGTGCGAAACTTTTAGCAAATCGTCCAATCCATCCTGACTGTCGGTTCGGTGCGGATTAAAGCCATAGACAGATTCTAAACATGTAGAGCTATGGGCGTAGTGCTGGCGGACGCGGGTTCAACTCCCGCCATCTCCACCATACATAAAATCCGGTTGATTATATCAACTAAAATCCTCCAAAATCCCCCTGAAACCACTAGGTCTCAGGGGTTTTGTTTGGGGTGTATCCATGTACTTCGACCTAAAAGACAGAATAAATATATTGAAAAAAATATTTAAAATATATGCTTCGTTAGCAAACCTACAGTTTATGTAGTGGTACACTAA
>NZ_MUYU01000002.1 GCF_002014825.1 Moraxella pluranimalium
TGAGCCGCACCCCAAAAGTTAGACAACCTTTGGGGTGTTTTTATGACCAAATACACAATGGACTTTAAACTGTCCGTCATTCAACATTATTTAACAGGACATAGTTACCACAGCACAGCCAAATTGTTTGGTATTAAATGCTCTATTGTCCAAAACTGGGTGAGACTCTACCAAACTCATGGGATTGATGGCATTCGCACAAGAACAAGCAAAGCCAGTTATTCACCAGCATTTAAACACACGGCAGTATTACAACTACTTGCTGGTAAATCCATGCCAACAGTTGCTACCGAACTAAACATCAGTAGCCCAAGTGTGCTCTTTCAATGGTTAAAAGCTTATCAAACTCATGGTATCATGGGACTGCATCCCAAACACAAAGGCAAGCAATCTATGCTAAAGACTAATAAAGCAAGCCAAACATCCAAACCTGATGAGCAAAAAACCCATGCTGAACTGATTGCTGAACTACAACACTTACGCATGGAGCTTGATGTCTTAAAAAAGTTAGAAGCCTTGGAGCGTCAGCAACGAAAAAGCAAATCATCACCAATAAAATCACAGTGATTGACGAGCTAAGGCAAATTTATCCACTAAAACAATTGCTGGCTTATCTTGGAGTTGCACGATCAACATTTTACTATCAGCTTAATCAACTGACCAAGACTGATAACCACCAAGCCATCAAAGATAAAATCCAAAACATCTACCACGCTCACAAAGGCAGATATGGCTATCGGCGTATTACCCTAGCACTAAAGCAGTTAGGCTTTGCTATCAATCACAAAAAAGTACAACGGCTAATGCATGAACTTGGACTCAAAGCAGTAATTCGTCGCAAGCGAAGCAAACACAGTACTTACCGTGGACAAGTAGGCAAAATCGCTGATAATGTCTTAAACCGTGATTTTAAAGCAGACAAACCCAATCATAAATGGGCAACAGATGTCACTGAGTTTAAAGTGGTGGATAAGCAAGGTAACGCAAAGAAGCTTTACTTATCACCCATCATTGATTTATATAACGGTGAGATTATCAGCTATAGCATCAAAGACAGACCGACTTATGAGTTAGTGCAAGAGATGCTAAACCAAGCTATGACAACACTAACAGGAGATGACAAACCTATCTTGCATTCTGACCAAGGTTGGCATTATCAAATGAACAATTACCAACAAACCTTAAAAGACAATGGTATTATCCAAAGTATGTCAAGAAAAGGTAATTGCTTGGATAATGCAGTGGTAGAGAGTTTCTTTGGGACATTAAAAGAAGAGATATTTTATGAGAAAACTAAATTTGCTTCACCAGACGAGCTTAGACAAGTGATTGATGAATACATTCATTACTACAATCATGATAGAATAAAGAGCAAATTAAAAGGACTGAGTCCTGTACAATACAGAACTCAGTCCTTGATCAAACCTTAACCGTTAATCTTAGTGTCTAAGAATTGGGGGTCGGTTCAAAAATTGGATTTTTTTTACTTTTTTGCCATGACGGACAAAATCACACCACAAAATCCTTACCCAGATACACCTGACGCACCAATTCATTGCTTAAGATTGCATCTCGATCGCCTTCGGCGATGATTGTGCCTTCAGAAACGATATACGCCTTTTGGCAAATGGATAGCGTTTCACGCACATTATGGTCGGTAATCAGTACGCCAATGCCACGCTGCTTGAGCGCAGTAATCACTTCCATGATATCACCCACTGAAATCGGATCAACGCCAGCAAACGGCTCATCCAGCAAGATAAACTTCGGATTGGATGCTAGGCATCGTGCAATCTCACATCGACGGCGTTCACCGCCTGACACACTCATGCCAAGCGAATGTCGTACGTGCTCAAGATGAAACTCACCCATCAATTTCTCAAGCTCGGCGGTTTGTTGCGACTTTGACAAATCCTTGCGGGTTTGCAAAATCGCCATGATATTTTGTTCGATAGTTAATTTACGAAAAATCGACGCTTCTTGGGGTAGATAGCCGATACCCTGCGCTGCTCGCTCATGCATGGCTTTTTTTGAGATATCTTTGCTACCAAGCATCACCTGCCCTTTGTCCATCGGTACAAGCCCGATGACCATGTAAAAGCTTGTGGTCTTACCAGCACCATTCGGGCCCAAAATTCCAACAACCTGCCCTTGCTCAATCTCAAAAGACACATCTTTGACCACCCAGCGCTGTCCATAGCGTTTACCCAGATGGCGCATACTTAATGTCGTCATGCCTATCTCTCTTGCTGATTAGCGCAGACCACGCTGATTGGTGTCGGTATTTGGTGGGAAAATCAGCTCAACACGCTTACCACCACCGCCATTCGCTTCGACATCACCATCTTTTAGGCTATAGCGGATGACATTACCCGAAAAGCTCGAACCCGCTTGCGTAAGCTTAGCATTACCCGTCAAAGTCACAATGCCCGATACCGCATCATAATCGATACGATTCGCCTGACCTTTTGCCAAGCCTTTTTCTTGGGTGATGATTTGCTGCATCGTTGCCGGGCGACCTGTCGCTACCGCTGAATTGATACTGCGGTTGTTGGTGTTCAGATTAACTGTCAAATTATCCGCAGCGATTTTTAGCGTACCCTGCTCAATCGTCACACTGCCCGAATAAGTCGTCACGCCCGTGCGCTCGCTATAAGTAGCACGGTCAGCAAGTAGACGAATTGGCTGATTGGCATCCGATGGCAATGCTGATGCAATCATCGGCGCTGCGACCAAACACGCCAAAAATACAGATTTGGCAAAATTCAATTTGTTAAGCATAATTAACCTTTGATATCAATAATTAGAATAATGGTTTGTCTTGGCGTTTTGGTGCATTAAATTGCACTTCAATCTTATGAAATTCGTACTCACCTGTGTCAAGATTAGCCTGAAACCCTTGCGCCTTAAAGCTATCAGTGCCTTGTGTGACGGTCAATGGCTCGGCACTTTGTAGCACTCGTGATTTGGTATTGCCCGTCAGTGAATTACCCACAATCACCATTTCCGCTTTATCCGCTGTCGCCGCACGCACCATGCGAAAGCCTTGCTTAAGATTAAGCTCACCGCTGTTCTGGTCAAGAGTGGCACGCTCTGCGGTCAGTGCGTATTTTTCACCTTGTGGTGGTTGCCAATCAATGGTTGCTTTGACCAATTCATCTTCGCCATTGGCATTTTGTACCAGCGATTCTGCCACGACTGTATATTCAGTTTCGCCTGTCTCAGGATTGGTTTGCACCGCTTTAATTTCGGTAACTTCATAGCTAGCAACAGGTGCTTCGGGCACGGCAGGCTTGATTTCTACATCTTCTTTATAAAAAAACCAAGTAGCTACCGCCAAAGCTAAGATGCCAAGCACCGCCAATATACGGACATTCATGACAGCTACCTACTCAAATTGTGCAATAAAGGCATCGTAATGACCTTGTGCGTGCAAAATCAAGTCACAGACTTCGCGCACCGCCCCATTGCCACCCGTCTTGTCAGTGACAATATCAGCCACCGCTTGCGTCTCACGGCAGCCATTTGGTACGCTGATGCCAAGCCCCGCTTCGCGCACTGCTTTTAAATCAGGCAAATCATCGCCCATATAAGCACATTCATGCAGCGATAACCCCAGCGTATCCGCCAAAGCTTGCAGTGCGGTAAATTTATCATCACGCCCTTGAATCAAATGCGTGATACCAAGCTCACGGGCACGACGCTCAACCATCGGCGATGTGCGACCTGTAATGATGGCAATCTCAATGCCAAAAGATTGTAGCGCCTTGATGCCGACACCATCTTGCACAAAAAATGCTTTGGTTTCAACATCATACGAGTTATAAATAATCTTGCCATCGGATAAAATACCATCAACATCCATGGCAAATAACTTAATCTTTTCGGCTTTTTGTTTGATAGAATCGGTTAATTGCATCATTTAGCTTACCCCTGCTTTTAGCAAATCATGAATACTAATTACGCCAATCAGTCGTTCATCATCTAGCACGAGTAGTTGACTGATGGCATTTTCGTTCATCACAGTCAGCGCATCTGATGCACGCATTTGGCTTGTGGTGCTTTTTGGTGTTTTGGTCATCAGCTGTCCAATTTGTGCGGACAAATCGGTATTTTGCGCAAGCTTACGGCGTAAATCGCCATCGGTAAAAATCCCCACCACTTTATCCGCATCATCAACAACGACCGCAAGACCTAGACGACCACCTGTCATCACTAGCAAGGTATCATTGAGACTCGCTGTATCTTTGATAATAGGCAGATTTTCTGTATGCATCACATCTTGGACACGGGTCAATAATTTGCGCCCCAAAGCGCCAGCAGGATGCGACAAGGCAAAATCATTACTGGTAAAACCACGAGCGTGCAGTAGCGCCACCGCAAGCGCATCGCCGAGCGCCAAAGTTGCTGTTGTGGATGATGTCGGTGCAAGCCCAAGCGGACAGGCTTCTTCGGAGCGACCAAGCGTCAAAGCAATATCCGCCGACTTTGGCAATACGCCACGCTTATCACGGCTGATGCTGATGAGCGGAATGCCAAGTTGCTTGACCACAGGCAATAGCATACGGATTTCGTCAGACTCGCCCGAATTTGAGATGGCAATCAGCACATCCCCCTTGACCAGCATCCCCAAATCGCCATGCCCCGCTTCGCCCGGATGCATAAAAAACGCCGGCGTCCCCGTTGATGCAAAAGTCGCCGCAATTTTACGCCCGATATGACCTGACTTACCCATACCCGTCACCACCACACGACCCGAGCACGCCAAAATCGCTTGGCAAGCTTGGGTAAATCGCTCATCAAGCTCGCCAATCAATAAATCTAGGGCTTTTTGTTCAGTGCGAATGGCATTGATACCATCTTGGATAAAATCCGTCATCACAGGGGCTGTATCTGTCATAATTGCTTGATATTCATTCAATTAAAAACTGTATGATAGCATATTTTGCGTGTAGATTGATGGCTATTTTGGCAAATTTTTCGTCCTGATAACCAAATTTTACATTTGCTCAAAAATCAAAAAAACTTGCAAACAGAATTTTGAATCCATTTGCAAGTTAATGTAAGACCGTGAGACAATCAAGTCAGTGATTATCAACTTTCGTAATCTTCATCGTCAAATTTGGCGTCCGCTTTGGCATCAAAGCCTTGGCGATTAAAACTGCGTGTGTCATTATTTTCAAATGACTTACCATCAAAGCCACGCTCTTCAAAGCCTTGACGGTCAAAGCCTTGTCGTTCAAAGCCCATACCCGCTGATGGTGTACGCTCAAAGCCTGATTGCATACCGCCCATACCGCCTTGATAACCCATGCTACTACGTTCAAAGCCTTGGCGTTCAAAGCCTGACTGCGGTGTACGAGTAAAGCCACCTTGTGGACGACTACCGCCTTGATAACCCATGCTACTACGCTCAAAGCCTTGGCGTTCAAAGCCACCGCCTTGATAAGTGCCGCTGGTCATCACGCCAATATTACCCCCTTGATAACCGCCCGATACCGGTGCAGAACCCCCTTCGGTACGTGGGTTGCGTGTTGGTACGACGGTTGAAATGGCGTGCTTATACACCATTTGGCTAACGGTGTTTTTTAGCAATACGACATATTGGTCAAATGATTCGATTTGACCTTGTAGCTTGATGCCATTGACCAAAAAAATCGAAACAGGAATACGGTCTTTACGCAAAGCGTTCAAAAATGGGTCTTGCAAGGTTTGTCCTTTTGACATACGACTCTCCACATAAAATAGCTCATGCAATGCAAAAGGCTGTGCCTACAGTTGGTGCGATTGCAAGAATTGCTTTTGTACTTGTTCTATGCTATCAAATGAAGCTATTGTAACATTGGTTATAGTTGGATTATCCATCAAGGCAAGTTGTTTTAGCCAAGTGTATTGGCGTTTTGCTAATTGCCTTGTTGCATATAATGCCTTATTTTTCATATCTTGACAAGATAAATCCCATAAGTTAATCGGGGTTTTTGTCGATTTTTTTGGAAAATTGGCTGAAATTTCAGCGATGATTTGTTCATCTGTCAATTTTGCAAAATTTGATTGATAATACTGATGTATCGTCGGATGATTGACCACGCACTCATGGCGAATACGACACAGATGCTCAAGCACTTGACGATAGCCCACACAACGCATCGATGGCATATCCGCATCCAGCGTCGGATACTCATTAATCAGTGCAATCACTTCATCCACAAAGCCATCCGCCCACATAATATCCAGCCTGCGACCGATACGCTCATGCAGCCATGCACGGTCAGGGGTAACAATGATGCCATACCAGTGCCATTTTGGGTCGTGGCTTAGGGCAACTTTTGGGGTGTTTTGCCAATGGCTCATTGGCTTGCCAGTTTGTAGTAGTACTTCGAGCGCACGGGTGATACGCTGGGTGTCAGATGGCTTTAGCTTTTGGCAGATGATGGGGTCGTGCGTTTGTAGATAAGCATAAAGCGCGTCGATGCCTTCATCAACTAGCCACTGATTGACTTTTCCACGAACCGACTGGTCGGTTTCTGGTACGCTAGAAATGCCATCAAACAGCGCCATATAGTACATCATTGTCCCACCGACCAAAAGTGGAATCTTGCCACGATGATGAATCCCATCAATCAGTCGCCCCACATCCGCCACAAAATTCGCCACGCTATAAGTCTCGGTCGGTGTGATGATATCCACCAGATGATGGGGAAATTTGGCAAGCTCATCAGCGGTCGGCTTGGCAGTACCGATGTCCATACCTTGATAAATCAGCGCACTATCCACCGATATCAGCTCAAATCGCCCTGTCTGATATAGCTCAAATGCCAAATCCGTCTTACCGCTAGCAGTCGGTGACATCAGACAGACGACGCTATTAGGGCTTAGCATTTGATAAGGCGGTAAAGCAGACTGCACCATCATACACCCTTGTGTTGATTGCGATGGTCGGTGATGGTCACTTGGCGTGTGTCATCGTCAAGCCGTGTCAGATGGATGGTGACATCAGGCGGTGGCAAGATACTATCTGCACGACTCGCCCACTCAATGATGACAAGGCTATCAGGCTCATCAAAATATTCGAAAAACCCAATAAAATCAAGCTCTTCAGGGTCATTAAGACGGTATAAGTCCGCATGATAGACAGGCTTTACACCTGCTTTGGTCATGAGTTGATACGGCTCAACGAGCGTATAAGTCGGGCTTTTGACCGCACCGGTATGCCCCAATGCCTGTAGCCAATAGCGGGTCAAGGTTGTCTTGCCTGTGCCCAAATCCCCTGACAGCCACACGCTACCTGCGATATCCATCATTGCAAGCTCATGGGCAAGCTTTTGGGTATCTGCTTCGTTTGCTAAAATGCGCTGCATGGTTATTTGACCTGAAGGCTGACCTGTGGATTATAAAACTTCTCGCCACGCACAAGCTTATCATACATCTGCGGGTCGCTCCACTCGGCTCTCACTTGCTCGCTAAATTCAAAGTCAGCCAGCTCAAGCTTACCCATTTGCTCATTGGCGACATCATCGCTAAAGCACTGCGCATAGCCCGTCGCCGTCTCATGGACGATGACCGAATACACCGAGACATCCGCTTCGCCATTTTGCATTTGGGTTTGTTTTAAAATTTCATTGACCCAAAAGTAAATCACACGGCTAAACTGCTCAGCCGATGGCGAGACAGGCAGGCTCACCCAGCGCGCGCTAAAGTCTTTGCAAGCCTCAATGTAGCTTGGATCATCTTTATCCCAAAAGGTGATGGCATGATCAAAGCTGTCGATAATGTCTTTGATATTACCCTTTAATAATCCAAAATCATAGACCATCTGCCCATGATCCAATCGATGCGCTTCTAAAATCAGCTCGACTTGATAGCTATGCCCATGAATGGAGCGCTTGCAGCGATCCGATGAGCAGTTGCGGACGATGTGAGCATTTTCGAATTTAAACAGTTTGCGAATACGCATGGCGTGCCTTTTTATTAGATGAATTTTATATGATGAATTATTTTTATTATAGCATAAAAAGTGGGTTAAAGATGACAAACGCACTTAAGTTACCCCAAGTGCGTGTTTGATTTATCCTAGAATTTCACCGATTATACAGCAAATTCTAGCAAGCGATCGCCATCTTTATCCGTGATACGAGTTGGCAAGCCCATTTGGTTTAGTAGATTGATAAATGGGCGAGCGTCAAGCTCTTCGACATTGACCATCGTGCCGACATTCCACTCACCAGTGGCAATCAAAATTGCCGCTGCAACCGGTGGCACGCCTGCGGTATAAGAGATGCCCTGACTGCCGACTTCACTATACGCTTCTTCGTGATCAGCGATGTTATAAATAAAAATCTCGCCATCTACGCCGTCTTTTTTGCCTTTGACCTTGTTGCCGATACAGGTTTTACCCTTATAATTTGGCGCAAGGCTCGATGGATCAGGCAGTACAGCTTTGACCACTTTTAATGGCACAACTTCAAGCCCTTCGGCAGTTTTGACAGGTTGTTCTGACAATAGACCTAAGTTTTTTAGCACGCCAAAGACATTCATATAATGCTCGCCAAAGCCCATCCAAAAACGGATATTTGGCACATTTAGGTTCTTATGCAATGAATGTAGCTCATCATGCCCTGATAGGTAGCTGTTTTGGACGCCGACCACAGGCAAATCATCGGTACGCTTGACTTCAAACATCTGATTGGTCTGCCAAGCACGATTTTGCCAAGAATAGACAACACCTGTAAATTCCCGAAAATTAATCTCAGGGTCAAAATTGGTGGCAAAATATTTGCCATGACTGCCTGCATTGATATCAATAATATCAATATCTGTCACAGTATCTGTGTCAAAATACTCAACACCCAAGCGTGCATAAGCATTCACCACACCCGGGTCAAAGCCCACGCCTAAGATCGCTGTTGCCCCTGCTCGTTTAAAGGCATCACGCTTTTTCCATTCGTAGTTCTCATACCACGGTGGCGCTTCGCAAATCTTGGTCGGATCTTCATAAATCGCCGTATCCAGATAATGCGTACCCGTCTGAATACACGCATCCATCACGCTCATATTGACAAACGGTGAGCCGACATTGATGACGATTTGGATGTCTGCATTACGGATAAGCTTCGCCACCGCATCGCTATCTAGCGCATCCAGTGCGTGCGTGTGCAATACCGCATCCCGCTTAAAACTGCCCTTTTCGGCGACGCTACCAGCGATGGCATCGCATTTTTCTTTGGTGCGTGATGCGATATGAATCTCGCCAAACACATCATTTGCCATCGCACATTTGTGCGCTACGACCTGCGCCACACCACCAGCACCAATAATCAAAACATTCGGTTGAGTCATGATAAATCCTCCTTTATGCTTAAAAAAATAAGCAAAATCAATATTATGCATGAATTAAAAAGGAAGACTTCAAGGAAAATCCATGCACCCAAAATCCATCAATACCTATGCAAACTCATAAGCTTGACAAAGCATAAAATAATAACGAGTATTTGGCGAATTTTCAACCGTTTGATGATGATTTTATGCCAAATATGGATAATTTTTATGACAGGCTGTTTTTATAATCATCATAATCAAACTGTCGCTGTACGATGACTTCACCGCTTTGACGGATGATGACAATCGATGGCATATCCACGCCATTAAACCAGTTTTTCTTAACCATCGTATAGGCAGCGGCATTGCCAAAGGCGACTTTATCACCGATTTGCAGGGGTTTATTCAGCGTATAATCCCCAAAAATATCCCCCGCTAGGCATGATTTGCCATAGATACGCACCGCCGTCTCATCAGCTGTCACGCCATCAAAATCACCGCCTTTGATGTCATACGCCGTGTCATTGACATAGGCAAGTGGTGATGACTGACGATAGATAAGCAAATCTAACATATGCGCTTCGATAGATGCATCCACCACCGCCAAAGGCTTGCCATTGTGCAGTGTATCAAGCACGCTTGTCACCAGCACTGCCCCTTGATGGACGGACGCTTCGCCCGGCTCTAGATAAATCTGCACGCCGTATTTATCGCTAAATTCTTTGAGACGATTGCTAAATTTTTCTAATGGATAATCAGGGTCGATAAAGTGAATACCGCCACCAAAGCTAATCCACTCTAGACGGTGGAACAGCTTGCCAAATCGCCCTTCGATATCCGCAAGACTTTGGCTAAATGCTTCAAAATCAGCATTTTCGCAGTTGTTATGAATCATCACACCGCTGATGCTATCTGCCACCGCCATGATGGCATCAACATCATGCTCACCAAGTCGGCTAAAGGGTCTGGCAGGGTCGGCGATGATGAATGATGAATTGCTTGTTTGTGGATTAAGACGCAGACCCACAGGGATATTTTTGGCGGCGGCTTTTTTGCCAAAGCGTGCCAATTGATTAAATGAATTAAAAATAATCTTATCGGCATACTCTAGCACTTCATCAATCTCATGCTCACTATACGCCACACTATAAGCGTGCGTTTCGCCACCAAAGCATTCTTTGCCTAGGCGGACTTCTTTGAGCGATGATGATGTCGTGCCGTGCAAATAAGGCTTCATCGCATCAAACACGCCCCAAGTGGCAAAGCATTTGAGCGCAAGTAAAGCCTTAGCGCCGCTGGCTTGGCACAGCTTGTCGGTGATGATAAGATTGTCAATAATCGCTCGTTCATCAAGTAGATAATACGGCGTGGGAATCTTGGCAAGTGCTTGTTTTTGTTCTGCTGTCAGACGCTCAAAAAACTGTGACATAACAAAATCCTGTTTGATGTTTTTAATTGGCTAAGAAATTTTGGGGATAAATGATGGTTATTTTAGCAAAATTTTGGGTGGGAACAAACCGCTTTTGCTACTTGCTCATGCACCATCAGACTCCAATGCAAGTCGACCAAGCACCTGCCGATATGCCATTGCTTTTTTCTCAAGGCTCATCGGATACGCCCGTGATGATGACGGTAGGCGGTACAAGGTGATGGCTTTATCATTAATCATCAACTCCACCGATTGCCCGACTTTTGGTAATGCTTGATTGGGGTTTAAATAACCATCGCATAAAATTTGCGTGGCTTTTTCGCCTGTGGTGATGATGCTTGTGCAATTGGGCAATTTATCCAAAATCTCACCAATATCCATCGGCGTGATAACTTCTAAGAATTTATCCGATGCGTTATTTTGCAGGCGTTTGATTTGATAAGCAGTATCGCTAATAGCAATACCCGTATCAGTAAGAAACCGCTCAATTTTATCCTGATAAAAGCTTTTGTCCGCTGTATTGATAAATTCATCTTTATTATCAAAAAACACCAAGCCCATAATCCGCCAAAAATCATTATTAAAATTGGGATAATAAAAGTCCATCTTCCAGCGTACTTGTGGTGGTGGAAAACTGCCCAAAATCAACACTTGGCTATTTGGTGGGGTAAATGGGGATAATGGGTGGGTTTCGATGGTCATGTTATTTCACCATCAACTCTTTGAGCGCAAGCATCGTATCACGCACTTTCATCGCTTCTTCAAATTTTAGCTCTCGGGAGAGTGCTTGCATTTGTTTTTCTAGGCGAGCGATTTCTTTGGCAAGTAATTTGGGCGAATGCAAAATACTTTCGTCCACGCCTGCCAAAGCTTCGGATAAAATAATCCGTACCACTTCGGTATTTTCATCATCACCTGTATCAATTTTATCGGTGATTTGGCGAGTGGCGGATTTTGGGGTGATGCCATGCTCGGTGTTGTAGGCGATTTGCTTAGCACGGCGGCGTTCGGTCTCTTCCATCGCTCGCTGCATACTCGGCGTAATGCTGTCAGCATAAAGGATAGCCTTGCCATTGACATGGCGAGCGGCACGCCCGATGGTCTGAATGAGTGAACGCTCCGAACGCAAAAAGCCTTCCTTGTCCGCATCAAAAATCGCCACCAAGCTCACCTCAGGCATATCCAGTCCCTCACGCAGCAGGTTAATCCCCACCAGTACATCATGCACGCCTGTACGTAGCTCATGGATGATTTTCATCCGCTCAACGGTGTCAATGTCCGAATGTAGATAGGCGACCTTGATGCCGTATTCTTTGAGATAACTGGTCAAATCTTCCGCCATGCGTTTGGTCAATACGGTAATCAGCACACGCTCATCCACCGCCTTACGCAGGTTAATCTCACCCAGCACATCATCCACTTGTGTCAGTACAGGGCGTACTTCTAGTACAGGGTCAACCAGCCCTGTCGGGCGTACCACTTGCTCGACGATTTGTTCGGATTTTTCAAGCTCGTACTGAGCAGGCGTGGCGGACACATAGATGGTTGATGGGGCAATACGCTCCCATTCTTCAAACTTCATCGGGCGATTGTCCATCGCACTAGGCAAGCGAAAACCGTACTGCACCAGCGTCTCTTTGCGACTTCTATCGCCCTTATACATCGCCCCAATCTGTGGTACGGTGACATGGCTCTCGTCAATAAATAGCAGTGCATCAGGCGGAATATAGTCAAAGAGCGTCGGCGGTGCTTCGCCAGCGGGTCTGCCTGATAGATGACGAGAATAGTTCTCAATGCCATTACAATAGCCAAGCTGCTGAATCATCTCAAGGTCACACTGCGTCCGCTCTTTGATACGCTGTGCTTCTATCAGCTTATCATTGGCACGAAAATATTCCAACCGCTCAGCAAGCTCAGCTTTGATGGTCTCGGATGCTTCCATGAGCTTGTCTTTTGGCGTGACATAGTGCGATTTTGGATAAATGGTAATGCGTGGCACAGACTTGATTGCCTTGCCTGTCAAGGGGTCAAACCATGAAATTTTTTCCACTTCATCGTCAAACATCGCAATACGCACCGCCAACGACTCACTTTCAGCAGGATAAATATCCAAAGTCTCACCACGAATGCGATAAGTACCCCGCCCAAAGTCTAGCTCATTACGCTCGTATTGTAGTTCCACCAATCGCTTGATAATGGCATTGCGATCCACACGATCACCCACCACGATGTGCAGCAGCATTTTTAGATAGCTTTCGGGGTCGCCCAAGCCATAAATGGCAGACACCGATGCAATGATAATCGCATCACGACGCTCAAGTAATGCTCGCGTGGCGGATAGTCGCATCTGGTCAATGTGGTCATTAATCGCACTGTCTTTTTCAATAAAAGTATCACTCGCTGGTACATAGGCTTCAGGCTGATAATAGTCATAATAGCTGACAAAATATTCCACCGCATTGTACGGAAAAAACGCCTTGAACTCACCATATAGCTGCGCTGCCAAAGTCTTATTATGCGCCATGATAATCGCAGGTCGTCCGCATTCGGCGATGACCTTTGCCATCGTATAGGTCTTGCCAGAACCTGTCACGCCAAGTAGTAGTTGCCCTGTCATGCCTGATTCTACGCCCTTAACAAGGCTAGCAATGGCGGTCGGCTGGTCGCCTGATGGCTCAAATTCTGTCACCATATCAAAGGCTTGACTGCTGATTTGTGTGCCTGACGCATTAACACCTGTTAGCTGGGCCTCATCTTGAAGTTGTTTGGCAAGTTGATTGGTCTGAATGTCGGCTCGGGTGGTTGGTTGTCGCATGGTTATTGTAATTCTGGTTAAAATGATGGTTTTATATATAGGCATAAGCGGTCAATTTAAAGACATGACCGCTTATGTGTACAAATTATTCAGAGATAATCTTGGCTGCTTCTTTCTCCATTTGCAACTTGATTTGGCTTATTTCATCTTGAAATAAGTAGTTCACCGCAAGTACCGACTCTAGCTCTGCTTTTAGATACAATCCTAAAAAAGCATTATGATTATAAGCGAATCGCTTGCCCGCAGGCGTTGATAAAAACTGATTATATGCATCAATTTCATCTTGATTAAAGTTAAGCTTAGCCAGTTCGATGTACTCATCCTGCAACTCTTGTATGATATTGCTTTCATTAAATAACAAATCACTGTTTTGTTTCAAATGGTGATAATACACCTGTGTCAACCTTTCAACTTGATCGTCAGTTAATTGATATTGTTCTTTGGCGTTTTGTGCCATGATTTGCGCCGTACGCAAGCCCGAAGTATCACTACCTTGCTTAAGATAAGAATTGAAGTCAAGTAATGCAAGCGTTTGTCGCAGTGATGCATCCGATGGCGTTTGAGCAATTGCAGATGACATACCCACGCACAGCGTACCGACAATCATCATGGCTGATTTAAATAGTGGTGACATAAAACCTCCGATAACTTGATAATGACATATTAACATAATTACCCATTATCTCGCACAAAAAAAGAGAACGCACTGCATTCTCTTTTTGTCTTAAGTCAAGCTTACCAAATCAAGCTATTTGCCGTGCTTTGGCTAATAAAACCATCAGGAATTTGACCGTTTGCCGACTGCCAACGAGCAAAAGCCTTACGAGTATTAGCACCTGCCACGCCATCAACACCGCCTGTGTCATAGCCAAGTTCGGTCAGTTTGCGCTGCAGAGTTTGCACCTGCGTGCGAGATAATGGTTGTTCGTCTCGTGGCCATGACTGCACGATACCACTACCACCCGCCATACGCTTGGCAAGTAGTGCTACACCGAGTGCATAGCTTGATGAGTTGTTATACACCTTGATGACATCGAAGTTTTTGGTCAAAAGTAGCGCCGGACCATTTTTGCCTGCAGGTAGCCACAGTTCAGCCTCATGATTACCACCAAAGCTTTCGCCACCGACGGCACTTAGCCCTGCACTTTTCCATGCATCTAGGCTGCGCTTACCGCTATTAAGTAACGCATAATCAAAGCCCGACGGTAGTCGCACTTCATAAAACGGTGCAAGACCACGCATCCAGCCGGCATTGCCTAGATAGCTTGCTGTTGAGCTTAGCGCATCGGCGGAGTTCCAAGGATTTTTGCGTCCGTCGCCATTACCATCAACACCTTCAGCCATCCAAGTGGTCGGAATAAACTGCGTATGACCCATACCGCCTGCCCATGAGCCCTTGAATTGAGATAGGCTAGCATCGCCACGTTGAATCATCTCAACCATCGCAATCAGCTGATTTTCGGCAAATTCACGGCGGCGACCATCATAAGCCAGGCTTGATAATGAGTTCACCAAATCCATCGAACCTGTGTTCGCCCCAAAGCCTGATTCCATTGCCCAAATCGCTGTGGTGACTTCTTTTGGCAGTCCGTACATATTTTCAGCTGATGATAGCACGGCAAAATTTTCATTTAATTTGCTTTTACCTTGACTAACACGACTGCTAGTTACCGCCGATTCGACGTATTCCCACGGCATTTTGGTAAATTCTGCTTGGCTACGGTCAAGGTCAATCACACGCTGATTGAGACTGGCATTTGCCATCAACTCATTTAGGATGCTAGCATTCACCCCTTTGGCGGTTGCACGACTGATAAAGTCATTACGCCATTCGCCAAAGCTTGCATAATAAGCTTGGCTTGGCTTTTGGGTTACAACAGACTGTGTTGGCTTAGCGACTACCACTTGGCGAGTTTCTTGGACGATGACAGGCTGTGGTGCTGGTTGTGGTTGTGTTGCTTGCACCACTTTGATTGGCGCGCGCTGGGTTGCTGATGGCTGTGATGAACACGCAGTAAGCACTGCCATAGCCACGACCAACGAAGATGGGATAAAATATTTTTGCATATTGCTGATTCCTATAAATAGATGTACGCACTTTAACAAGAAATGTCCAAAAAGTCGATTGGAATATTTTTAAGATTTGTTATTATCGCCAATTCTGCGAATTTTTTTGTCATTCAATCCAACAAAGCTCAAGAATTTTTCCCATTTTATTCACAACAATCAATAAGTTAATAAAAAATCACTTTGCAATATGACCAAACAATATACCAAAATCGTATCATTGATTTAAAATATTGTATAAATCAATTTTTTAACAAAGAATTACAATGAATACGAATTGCTAGCATTGTTTACAAAAAACACTTATTTCATCGCTACAATTACCATAATGGCACATCTTTGCTTGATAATAGTTTGTTTTAATATGCTCGTCGAAAACAAAAGCGGTATCTTGTTCATCGATTGTTTTTAATTTGATATATTAAGCGAAAATCCATGTTCAAAAAAATCATTATTGCTGCTACCCTATCAGCTACAAGCCTATCAGCATTTGCCATGTCAGAAGTTCAAGTTGACAAACCAACCCAAGAAATGACAGTTCAAGCCGACCAACAATCGCAACAACACGGTAAAAAACACGAGCATAAGCACGACAAAAAAGATTGTGGTAACAAACAAACCAAGCCAACAAAGTCAGTAGGCAACCAACATTACAATGCTCGTGAAGTTGTACAATAACTAACCATATTGTATCTTTCAAAAAGATAGTTTTTAAGCTATCTTTTTTTATGTTTGCTGTATGTGCAGCTTGGTGATACCGAAAATAATAAGCAATGGTATTTACACAAGACAACCAAAACTATTCACAAACACTTGTAAACTAACATCAGCACTTAGGAAAATTTTGGTTTAATATCACCATCAACTCGTTAATGTGCATGAATTATCGAATTTGATGTATTTGTTTTATTTTTAAGGAGCGCATCATGTCTATCAAACAACTAATCACCGCCCTAACCCTGTCTGCATTCACCATGGCTGCAATGGCTGCGCCACAAACCGAGCAACCAACCAAGCCAAAGACTGAACAAACTGCCAAAAAGCAAGTGAAAAAAACAGCAAAACAAACCAAAAAACAAGTTAAGAAAACTACCAAGCAAGTCAAAAAACAAGCTCAAAAACCTGCACCAAAACCAGCAAAATAATCTTGCCGAGCAAAACAAAAGCACCAATCTGATTGGTGCTTTTTTTGGTAACTGACTATTAATTTTTTGGGCGAATGTCCACTTCTATGGTGAAATCCACCACACCTGGCTTGTTGACAAAGGCATCATATTCCACATGAATGACATGACGTCCGTTATTCACCACAGAATAACTGCCATTATTAAAATCATGAAAATGCGGTGTTCTTAGCGTTGGTTTCATGACGTCATTTGACAATTTGACTGACACCACTTCGCCAATCTGCGGATAAATGAAATAATCGCATGAGTTGTCCGCAATGCTTTCTTGGCGCACGATTTGTGTATTATCGATGCGCTTTTGGATCAATCTTGGGCAAGCATCCACCGTGCCTTTGCGCTTTGGCAAAGAGCTGGTTACGACTTCATTTTTTACTTGGATGTCTGGCTGAACACTGGTATTCACCACAGTCATGCCATCATCGTAGCAGGCTGTCAGCAATACAGGCAAAACACCAGTCCAATACAAGGCAAGCTTGCTAAGCGGAAAATTTTGCAAAACTCCCCCTATCAGATCGCAAAAACTTATTCTGGCTGATTTGCTCATAACAATACACATGGCAAATTCACCAATCAAACATGGCAAGATTTACAATTATAGCACAGTTTTTACAAAAGTAAACAAAAGCCCCAATGCACACCCATTCATCGATGATTGACCCATTGGGACTAATGCTAAATTTGCCCTAATGAGTTATTTACCCAAAAAGCTGGTTGCACAAGCATTGATGGTCTTGGCTACCGCTGATGCAACCACTTGAGTGCGAGCTGCAGGGCTAACTGCCGCTTGAGCCACTTCGGTGATGGTGACGCTTTGTGGTGCTTTTTCGCTGACGCAGCCACAGATGTTATTTTCTAGTGCAGTTTTTTGGTCGCTGGTTAGTACCAAAGTTGCTGTCTTGTAGATGGTTTGGTTGTTTAGCTCGGTACGGCACTTGGCATCAACTGCTTGTTGAAAAATCGCCATGCCAACATTGGTCGCTGTACCCACGCCGATTGCCGCTGCATCACCTGCGGTCGTTGTTGCACCTGTTGTGCCTGTGCTGGTTGCACAGCCTGTCATCGCAACCGCTGCCAAAATCGCTGCACCAAAAATCTTTTTCATAACTATATCCTAAAAAAAATAACGGCAAACCGCCAAAAACTGTATCAAATTTTTCTGCACAAGCTGTCGCATCCGCACAGTTTGCAGGATCGCCATATTAAATAGATTGGTGATAAAACTCAATAGCCCACTACGAACACGATACGCAAAACCACCAATCGCCACAAAAATTTACATCTGTTTACAATTGACAAGCCAATCGGCGTCGATGGGATAATTAGTCAATCACATCACAAAATGTCGCCGACAGCACGCCTGCCAAATCATCGGGGGCAATGCCAATATCACAGCCACGACGACCGCCACTGATGTAGATTTTGTCAAATGTAGTTGCTGATGCATGGATAATGGTTTTTAGGCGTTTTTTCTGTGCAATTGGGCTAATACCACCGACGATATAGCCTGTGATGCGTTCGGCATCTTTTGGGTCTGCCATTTGTAGCTTTTTGACCTTGAATGCTGCTGCGACTTTTTTGAGATTTAATTTATGATTAACCGGCAAAATCGCCACAAAATAGGTCGCACCATCAGTCACAAGCAAAGTCTTGAACACTTCATCTACGCTCAATCCCAATGCTTCAGCGGCTTCTAGCCCAAAATCTTGGCGTGCGCTATCGTGTTCGTACTCATGCACGCTATGGGGAATTTTTTGTTTTTTTAATAAATTAATCGCAGGGGTCATTGCTTTATCCTTGTTATCCTTATCAAAAAAAAGTTATCAAAACAGTCAAAAAAACCACAAACACGATGCTTTGTTTGTGGTTTATCAGGTTAAGCAATCGGCTTAAGCGGTGGCACGACATCGGCATTTTGGGCACGATGGCGTAGATAATGATCCATCAGCACAATCGCCAGCATCGCTTCGGCAATCGGTGTCGCTCGCACGCCCACACAAGGATCATGGCGACCTTTGGTGATGACATCGACCGCTTCGCCTTGTAGGTTAATTGTCTTGCCTGCGGTGGTGATACTAGCGGTAGGCTTGAGCGCAATGGCAACTCTAATGGTCTGACCGCTTGAGATACCGCCCAGAATCCCACCTGCGTGATTGGCGGTAAAGCCATCAGGGGTCAGCTCATCACGGCTGTCATGGCCAAACTGCTCAGCAACGGCAAAGCCATCGCCAATCTCAACCCCCTTAACCGCATTGATACTCATCATCGCATGAGCAATGTCAGCATCCAGTCGATCAAAGACAGGCTCGCCAAGACCTACAGGGACATTTTCGGCAAAAATCTCAAGACGAGCACCGCAGCTTGTCCCTTGTTCACGCAGTGAAGTCACCAGCGCTTCAAAGCGTGGCACGGCATCCACATCGCCACAAAAAAATGGGTTATTTGACACTTCATTCCAATCAAGCTTATCCGCCTTTTCGGTGCCGATTTGGGTGACATGGCCACGGATAACGATGCCTAATTTTTCTGCCAAATATTTTTTGGCAATCGCCCCCGCTGCCACACGCATCGCCGTCTCACGAGCCGATGAGCGACCGCCGCCACGATAATCACGAAAGCCATACTTCATCGTATAGGCATAGTCGGCATGGTTTGGGCGGAAAGTATTGGCGATATTGCCGTAGTCTTTAGATTTTTGGTCGGTATTGCGAATTAGTAGTCCAATCGGCGTGCCTGTGGTTTTGCCTTCAAACACCCCTGAGATGATTTCGACTTCATCAGGCTCTTTACGCTGAGTGGCGAACTTGGATGTGCCGGGCTTTCGGCGGTCAAGCTCGATTTGCAAATCTTCTGCCGACAGCGACAGCCCCGGTGGGACGCCATCGACGATTGCCATCAAGCCCACACCATGCGATTCGCCACAGGTGGTGACGGTGAATACTTGTCCGATACTATTGCCTGCCATGATTAGCCCTGCCCTTTGACACGCTCGACTTGACGAGCAAAATCTTCACGATATTCAAGCAGCTCTTCACAGCTGATGGCAAATACGCCACTGCCGCCTTTTTCGAAGGTCAGCCATTCAAACTGAATCTCAGGATAAGCTTGACGCAATGCCCATTCACTATCACCAACTTCACAAACCAACAAGCCGTCACGGGTCAGATAATCAGGCGCATCATGCAGGATTTGGTGCACCAAATCCAAGCCGTCTTGACCTGCTGCCAGCGCGTGCTCAGGCTCGTGCAAAAATTCAGGTGGTAACTCTGCCATCACCGCCGCATCGACATAAGGCGGGTTGGTGACAATCAGCTCATATTGATTTTCAGCAGGGATTTTGGCGAACAAATCCGACTCTAGTAGATTCACCTGATGCTCAAGTTCATGGTGCTCAACATTCGTCCATGCTACTTCTAGGGCATCTTTATCAATATCGGTCGCATCGACATTGGCATCAGGGAATGCTTTGGCAAGTGCAATGGCGATACAGCCTGAACCTGTGCACAAATCCAAAATACGCTCAGGGGCAGCAAGCTGTTTTTCTTCTAAACCATGGTCAAAAAACTTATTCTTGCGTGCATCATCGACATCAAAATACGGATAGAACTGCTGGTTAATCAACTCAGCAATCGGCGAGCGTGGAATCAGCACACGCTCATCGACATAAAACGGCAAACCGCAGAAATATGCCAAATTAATCAAATAACTGAGTGGCTTACGCTGAATGATACGCTCAGATAATAGCGTTAGAACTTCTTGTTTTTCGCTTGGCGTGAGCTTGCAGTCCAAGATTTGCTCATCGGCCGACCACTCAAGCGATAGTGAATGTAGCACAATCGCCGCCGCTTCAGCAAATTCATCCGTCGTACCCTGCGCCACCACCACATCATATTGGCGAAGCTTAGTCACCACAAAGCGGATAAAATCACGAATCGTCACCAACGACTGCTCGGCTTCGCTAAGCTCAGCGTACAATGCCGCAATATCCGCCTGTGTCAGCTCGCCATTTTCGCTCATGGTGTATTCAAATTCATGCTCAGACAGCTCATCTGCACTAAATTCATTCAAATCAGACATAACAACCCTTATCGTGTGCCATCGCACAAATCTCGTTAAAAAATCGTTTTATTATAAAGAAATTCCTGCCAATTTACCACCAAATTATCTTGGCAAGCTGTCAATTTTGACATTTACCAAAATCCCACGCCAATCAGCAAGCAGGATAATATGGTTAATTGGCATCAATCATTGGTTAATGATTGGTTTTGGGATAAAAAGTTGTTAAACTATCGTGGTTAAACCCATCACAGTTAAACGATGAACAACTTTTTTTTGGAAATCCAATGACACACACGATTGATTATTGCTTGCCTGATGGCATGAGTGCCGAGACTTTTTTGGCGGAATATTGGCAAAAAAAACCGCTACTGATTAAGCAAGGCTTACCTGCGCTGGCGGGGATGTTTGAGCCTGAAGATGTGCTTGGGCTTGCGCTCGAAGATGGCGTATCAGCACGCTTGATTAGCCAAGATGACACCAACCCCGACCAATGGTCGCTCAAGCAATCACCGCTTAGCGAACAAGACATTGACCAAGCACCGACACTGTGGACGATTTTGGTACAGAATTTGGAACAATGGTCGCCTGAGCTTGGCGAGATGTGGTCGCATTTTGATTTTATCCCAAAATGGCAACAAGATGACATCATGGTTTCGGTCGCACCACAAGGTGGTTCGGTCGGTGCACACTATGATGAATATGATGTGTTTTTGGCACAAGGCTTTGGCGAGCGCCGTTGGCTACTTGGCAAAATGTGTGATGCTAATACGCCATTTGTCCCCGACCAGCCGATTCGCCTGCTCGATGATATGGGCGAGATTATTTTTGATGAAGTGCTAGAAGCTGGCGATGTACTGTATGTACCGCCGGGGCTGAGCCATCATGGTATCGCCCAAAATGACTGCTTGACTTTTTCATTCGGGTTTCGCCGTCCAAATCTGGTACAAATCATCGATGAAGTCGCCGATGTCGCCACCAATCACAGCGAGCTGTTTCGTGTGCTGACACTACCGCAAGCCAAGCAAGATGATGCGTTTGAATTAAGCCGTGACAGCATTACTGCGATGAAGCAGACGCTGGTTGATTTTATCAATTCACCGCTTGGCGATGAAGTCGTGCGTGATGCCATCGCTGAATTGGTTAGTAAGCGTCAATATGAACTGCTTGCCTTTGAAGATGAACTTAGCCCCACTGAGCTCAAATCACGCCTAAGCGATGGCGAGTGCCTAGCGCTTAATCCGGCGTGTCGCTTTGTCCATGTGGCAAATCAGTGGTATATCAATGGCGAATGTGTCTGCCTAAGCGATAGCGAAACCAAGCTACTAGCAACGATGGTCGCAGGCGATGCACTCTCTATCGATGACATCAAGACGGATAATTTGGCGACACTTGCGCAGTGGCTTAATGATAATTGGTTGATTTTGTTGTAAGTTTGAACAATAAACCACTCGTTTAAATCACGCCCCAAAAGCCAGACAGCCTTTGGGGTGTTTTTATGACCAAATATTGTACCAGTACACACCCACCCAAATCCACGTATAGAAAAATTTATCACATCAAAATAAATTTCAAAAAAAATGCTTGACCGCTCAAAATTTTCCTGTATAATACGCACACATAGCCAATCAGGCTAACCATATACGCCAGTGTGGTGAAATTGGTAGACACGACGGATTCAAAATCCGTTGCCCTTAAAAGCGTGTCGGTTCGAGTCCGACCACTGGTACCAATACAAACAAAGACTTACAGCGAAGTTGTAGGTCTTTTGTTTTATCCATTGACGGCCAAAATAACAATCAACTAACAACCGAGTTTATCCACCATTTACCCATTCAAATTAAGACATATAGTAAAAAAACGCTTTAGACATTCACCTAAAGCGTTTTTTAGTTGATTATTTTAACACGGTCAATGGGTCAACATAGACACCGTTGCGAGTGATACGAAACTCAAAAAGCGTCACACCACTTTTTTGGCTACGCATACTTGCAATGCGTTGTCCCTGACTGACGGTATCGCCATTTTTGACACGGGCATCTTTGACATAGACATAGGTAGAGACAAACCCATCAGTATGCTGAATGGCGATTGCTGAATCAGTCGCACCGTCATCATCGACATGAATAACCGTACCCGCTCGAGCAGCCTGAATCGCATCCCCGTCATTGCCCGAGAACCACATCCCGTTTGATGAAACTGATTGACCATTAATCACATGAGTACCAAAACGGCGTACCACAGGATTATTATTACCAACTGGATAACGGAACTGCATTACGCCTGAGCTACCCGTCGCAAATGGCGCTGCACTGCTGGTATTTGATACCGGTGCAGAAGCCGAGACTGTTGGTTTTGTGGCTACAGGTGCTGTCGTTTGTGCTTGGCGTGCTGGCTGAGCTGATTGTTGTGCTTTGGCAGGCTGTGTCGCACTTGCTTTGTTGGCTTTATCACGTGCGTTGACACTACCTGTCCACAAGGTCAGCCATTGCCCTGTATAGATGGTATAACTGCTATTAAGATTGTTCAGCTGGGCGACATCTCGCCAATTTAGCCCATATCGTTGTGCGATTTTGGCAACTGTATCGCCTTGTTTTACTTGATATTTATTCGGCACGCCCTTGCTGTCAGTGATAATTTGCTGAGTGCTACCGCCTGCCCCCTTGCCGGTTGTGCTGTTGTAGGCAGGCTTGCTGGCACACCCCGCCAAGACACATACCGCACTTGCACCCATAATAAGACTTACTTTTTTGAATGAATTTGCTGTCATCATTCCAATCTTCACTGTCATACTCCAATGTTGTCATCGTTACAGGTTGTCGTCCAAATCAAATCAGGCAAATTTGACCGTCATACAAATTGTCAACTTTGCCAAAAAAAACACAACTCAATCATCGGCTTATTGTATCATGTTCAGCCCCAAAGACAAAACCCGCCAAGCGGCAGGTTTTGTTGTTTTTTGTCAACGTTGGACATGTTAAGATGTGCAATTAAGCTGTTTTTGCAGCCGCATCATCTTTTTGTTTAATCAGTGCATACGCCACACCAGTCAATAAGCTACCAGCCGCAATCGCCACCAGATACATCAAAGCATGATTGACCGCACCCGGAATCAGCAGCACAAACACCCCGCCATGTGGCGCAACCAACGTGATATTAAACAGTGCAACCAAAGCACCAGTCAGCACGCCCCCTGCGATACAGCATGGGATGACACGCATCGGGTCTTTGGCGGCAAATGGAATCGCCCCTTCAGAGATAAAGCAAGCACCCAATACCACAGCGGCTTTACCGGCATTGCGCTCATTGTCGGTGAATTTTTTGGCAGCAAAAATCGTCGCAAGACCAATACCAATGGCTGGCACCATACCGCCCGCCATCGCAGCCGCCATCGGGAAATAACTCTCCGATGTCAATAGACCGACCGAGAACGCATACGCCGCTTTATTAATCGGGCCACCCAAATCCACACACATCATCCCAGCCAAAATCATGCCAAGAATGACCGCATTGGCAGTACCCATATTAGCAAGGAAAGTCTCCATCTGTGTCAAGACATAAGCCACTGGCGTACCGATGACATAGTACATGGCAAGACCGACAATCAACGTACTAAATAGCGGAATGATTAAAATCGGTTTTAGTGCTTCAAGCGTCACAGGCAGATGCAGTTTTTTGGCAAGAAATAGCGAGACATAACCTGCCAAAAAGCCTGCGGCAATACCACCCAAAAAGCCTGCGCCTAAAGTACCAGCAAGCGCACCACCGACCAAGCCTGCTGCAAGACCTGGGCGGTCAGCGATTGAGTACGCAATGTAACCTGCCAACAGCGGTACCATCAGGCCAAAGGCCGCCTTACCTGTACCCATCAAAGCTGCCGCCAATGAGCCTTCGACTTCAAACGCCTTAATCCCGAATACAAATGACAAAGCAATCAACAGACCACCTGCCACCACCATCGGTAGCATATAGGACACGCCTGTCAGTAGATGCTTATACACGCCTGCTTTTTGGGTGCTGTCAGCTTTTTCGGCACTTGCAGTTTTTGATGTGCTCAGTAGTGATGCGGTAGCGATGGCTTCATCAAAGGCCTTATCCGTTTGCTTGAGCGCGACCCCTGTGCCACAGCGATAGACTTTTTTGCCGACAAAGCGGTCGGTATTCACTTCAATATCCGTCGCCAAAATCACAAAATCCGCACGGCTGATGCTGTCATCGCTTAGGATATTTTTGGCACCGACCGAGCCTTGCGTCTCAACATCGATGGTATAGCCACGACGCTCAGCACCAAGCTTTAGTGCATCTGCCGCCATAAAGGTGTGCGCCACCCCTGTCGGACACGCGGTAATAGCCACAAAATGCAGCGGCTTGTCTGATGCTACCTGTACTTGTGGTGCTTGATTAAATAGTTTTTCTAAAAAACCATCATCATTAAACTCACTGCCATCACTACGCTTGGCATTGATCACGATGGCATCGCCATGCGCCACATCACGATCGCTGATGACGATACGCTTGGCATCTGTTGGGCTATCGATATCAATGATGCTTGCAACAATGCCTTGATGATTCAAGCTTTTGGCAAGCTTTTTGGCAAGCATCAAGCCATGAGCCGATAGCGTGGTTACACTGATGGCAACCTGACTTGGAAAATTATTTTGCATAGGAATTACCTATTATTTATAAATATTATTAAATTAATTTGGGAAAATTTGCACTTGTGCTTGTAGCGTATCCAATGTCTGTTGGTCAGGAATGCCAAAGCCGACAATGCTCACTGCATAAGCAGACAACGCCACCGCTTGACACAAAATCATCTTTGCATCCTGTGCCATCAATAAGCCATAAATCATACCAGACACCAAAGTATCACCCGCGCCGACCGTGCTTGCAACTGTCATCGATGGTGGCAGTGCTTGATAGGTTTGGTTGCCTGACAGCCAATGCACACCTTTTGCACCCATTGAGATCACGATATGCTCAATATTGACATCCAAACGCTCAAACAATGCTCGCTGTTCAACCAGCGTCTCACAAGGCACGCCAAAGGCTTCGGTCAGCTCATCATTATTTGGCTTAATCAGCCATAAAGGATGCTTGAGTGCGATTTTTAGCGCATCGCCACTGACATCGACGGCGACTTTTGGGCAAATAGCGGTCAAAGCACCCAGCAATTGATCAAAATCCATCGGTGTAAAGCCCTGTGGCAAACTGCCTGCCACTAGCGCCGCATCGACCTTATTGGCAAGTGCGGTCACTTGCTCAAGCAGTGCTACTTTATCAGCTGCACTAACCACAAAGCCTTTGCCATTAATATCTGTCGTCACGCCATGATCAACAAGCTTGACATTAGTGCGAGTCTCGCCTGCCACACGCACAAAAGCATCTGTCAAGCGAGCGGTACTTGTTGCACTTTTGGCAATCTTGGCATCTCTATCGGCGAATAATCGCTCAAATACTTGTGCATTATCCGCACCCAAAAATCCCGTCGCCACTGTCTGTACGCCCAAATCAGCCAGCACTTGTGCTGAATTGAGCGCTTTGCCTGCGGCATCGACTTGACTGGTTGTGGCACGATTGACTTCACCCACCGCCAAGCCATTGACAGAAATCGTCATATCAATGGCAGGATTGAGCGTGATACATAGTACCGATTTCATGATGATGCACCTTGTAGGGCACGCACTTGTTTGGCGCTTTCGCACTCAAGTGCTTGTTTTGCCAAGACTTTGGCAGACTCATAATTGATCGTACGCACTTGCGCCTTAGTCAACGCAATGCTTGAGCCTGACATCGATAGCTCATCCACACCAAGACCAATCAAAATCGGCACGGCTTTTGGATCGCTAGCAAGCTCACCGCAGACACCCACCCACTTACCATGCGCATGAGCTGCCGTGACAGTCTGTGCAATCAATCGCAGTACGCTTGGATGCAGACCGTCCGCATCTTTTGATAGCAATGGATGACCACGGTCGATGGCAAGCACATATTGGGTCAAATCATTGGTGCCGACGCTAAAAAAGTCCACTTCTTTGGCAAAGTGATCAACCATCACTGCAGCGCTTGGCACTTCTAGCATGATACCCACTTGCAGATTGTCATGCGGATATTCAATTAATACTTCATCCAAAATCTTGCGAGCAGCTCGCCACTCTTCGATGCGGCCAATCATCGGGAACATGATGCGTAAATCACGGCCACGAGATGCACGAATCAGCGCGGTCAATTGACTGCGTAAAAACTCAGGACGCTCAAGCAATAAGCGAATGCCACGCAAGCCTAGAAATGGGTTTTCTTCGCTTGGCATCGGTAAATATGGCAATGCCTTATCACCGCCGATATCCAGCACACGCACCACCAATGGGCGACCGTCAAGCGCATCGAACACTTGCTCATAGTCAGCGATTTGGGTATCGATATCAGGCACTTGTGAGTGCGACATAAAGACAAGCTCAGTACGCAGTAAGCCCACGCCTTCAGCACCATTTGCCACAGCATTGGCAGTATCAGCGACATTACCAAGGTTTGCTGCGATTTCGACACGATGGCCATCGGTCGTGATGGCAGGCTCGGCAGCGTGCTGTACGGCTAGGCGTTTTTGTTCACGGCGAGCGACTTGCGCTTCTTGACAATCGCTAATCAGCGTCTGACTTGGCTCAACCACGAACCAGCCTTCACCGCCATCAAGGAGTACTTGAGTCGCATCACCAATCTCAAGAATACCCTGCCCTACTCCCACAATCGCAGGAATACCTAGCGCACGGGCGACGATGGCACTGTGCGAGCTTGCACCGCCCACTGCGGTGATGATCCCTGCCACACGAGTCGGGTCAAGGTTTGCCACATCCGATGGCACAAGGTCTTCTTTGATCAGCACATACGGATTTTGCGGTGCTTGTTTTTGGGTTTTGCCAAGTAGCTTAAGCAGTACTTTTTGACCGATATCACGCAAATCTTGCGCACGCTCAGCCAATAGATGATTGTTCAAAGACGCTTGGGTCTTGGCAAGCTGTTCGATAAAGGCGTGCCAAGCAGCAGGCGCAGATAGCCCATCATCCATGCCATCTTTAGCACCATAGATGACTTCTTCGTCTTCGAGTAGTGCAATATGCGCGGTAAAAATCTGCGCAATATCGGCATTTTTGGCATTCGCTACCAACTCCTTAAGATCCGCTTTGACCGCTTCGATGGCGGTGAGTAGCTTTGTCATCTCTTCGCTTGGGATTTGGGCGGTCATTGGATAGGTGTGTCGCTCATCTTTGACGATATAAGCTTCACCCACTGCCAAGCCCTGCGATGCACTGACGGCATAGTGCTTGATGCCATTGGCAATCATCTCGGTGCTTGGTGTGGCAATATCCGCCAAAGTATCGCCTGCACTGACAGACGGTGCAGAGACCACTTCGCCAAGTCCTGCTTGCACCGCTTCGATGAGTCTTGGCAAATGCGCCACCGCATCAGTTGCCGGCTCAGCGATGAAATTGAGCGTCTGACCCTTTACCGCCCCCAATGATAATAGGCGAGTTAGGCTCTTGGCAGACACATACGCACCATGATCGACAGCGACTTTGATCTCGCCGCTCACTTCTTTGGCAAGCTCGGATAACGCTGTGGCAGGTCGAGCGTGCAGGCCATGCTCATTGGCAAGCACCACGCTTGCTGTCGCCCAGTCGCTTGGACTATCCACACCAAGCAGGTTTAGCATAGCTTTGCGGTTATTCGTCAATACCGCATTGGCAAAGTCATCATCCATCAGTACATCAAGCACATCGGATAATTTGCTTCTATCTACCTTATCAGTCGCTGTGATGACTGCCAGCGCTTGTTGTTGGTTCGCCACCACTGCCAAAGCCGACTCGCCAATCACTGTGCGAGCACTTTCTTCGAGCACGACACATGACACTGCTTGTGATAATGCTGTCGGCTGATGCGTTGGCAAAAATAGCGACTGAATCATGCCGTGCGTTTTGAGCAGTTGTACCGCTTGCAGGTATAGCTCATCGGTGCTCGTCGCCGTGCTGTCTGTCTTGATTAGACCATCTTGGATGGCAAGACTTGATGTCGCACCCAGCGCATCGATAATCTCATCAGCACTCGATGCTGTGCGGATTTTATCAGCGATATCATCGCCCAATGCGCGGGTTAGGCTTTGTAAAATTTGCAAATGCTCATCCGACTGCGCAGCGATTGCCACTGCCAAATACACCACATCGCCTGCGTCATTCCATTTTACACCATCAGCAAAATGCACCAAGCGCACGCCTGTTTTTAGCACGCTGCTGCGAGAATTTGGCGTACCGTGCGGAATGGCAATCCCTTGACCTAAGTAGGTCGATGATTGATTTTCACGGTCTTTGAGCCCTTGGAAATAGTCACTTTGTGTCAAGCCATCAGCGTGCAAAATCTCACTAATGGTCAGCAGCGCTTCGTCTTTGGTGCTTGCAGTTGCCTGCATACGCACGCTGTCAGCAGTTAAGCTTAGCATAATTACCCTTTTAAAAATGATTGACAATGTCAAATCGACGCTATGCGATGGATGAATGATGTTATATTATTTCAATTAACTTACAAGTCCATCGTATAAAAATTAAGCGATTGTATCACACTTGTACTGTTTGGTTTATGTTTGTTTTGTAAAGTTCGGCAAATTTATCTCATCAACTTTTGCCAAACTTCAGCCACAAAAAAAGCAAATTCCATCACTGAAATTTGCTTTTGTCGATATTAACACCGATTACATCAAAATCGGCTTAGCAATCGCCATATAAATAATGCCTGCATACGCCACAGCAGCAATCATCATCCCTGCTTTGGCTTGGGGCAATGCCGTGTCTTGATTGCGAAGTGCCTTAATGTTGGCAGATACTGCGACAATCAACAGTACAAGCTTGGCAATCGCCCAATGCTGTACGCCCGCCACTTGATATAGCTGCCAAAACAGCCACAAGCCTGTCAGCATCAGCACAGTATAAATCAGATGACTGACGCCCTTAAAGGCGGCCGATAGCTTGACAGATTTACCGCTAAAGACCATCGCCGCTTGATAAACAAACAAAAGTAGCGTCAAAGCCGCCATCAGCATATGCACATGTTTCATAAATCGCCTTATGTCGTTGCACTATTTATTCATCAATTACTTGATTCGCCAAGCACTTTACTCACAAATCACTTTATTCGTAAATCACTTCAAGGATTTCAAATTCTGCCAAACCGCTAGGCGTTTGAATTTTGGCTTCGTCGCCTTCTGATTTACCAATCAAGCCACGAGCGATTGGCGAATTGACCGAGATTTTACCTGATTTAAAATCCGCTTCGTCATCGCCGACAATCTTATAACGACGCTTTGCGCCATCGTCAAGGTTCTCAAGCTCAACGGTCACGCCAAACACCACACGACCATCTTGGGGTAATTTGGTTGGGTCGATAACCTGCGCACCGCCAAGTTTGGCTTCGATGTCACGAATACGGGCTTCGCACAGACCTTGCTGTTCACGAGCGGCATGATATTCGGCATTTTCTTTTAGGTCGCCATGCTCACGAGCTTCGGCGATGGCGATGGTAATGCGTGGGCGTTCGACGGTTTTGAGTTGTTTTAGCTCTTCTTCAAGCGCTTTATGCCCCTGTGGGGTCATTGGGTAGCGTTGCATGATGTCATCCTTTTAATAAAAACAAATGCAAAAAAGCTTGCCAAACTTTCATCTGGCAAGGCTTTTTGACTAAAATTTGATACCATTGTACTTGCTTTTTATAAAATTGCAAGGCTTTTATGTATGCCAATTGTACTAAGCAATCAGACGAATGATGTTTAAACAAAACACCGACCGCCAACATGACAATCGGTGTTTGGTGTCAGACCACCTAAGATTATGCCGAATGCAAATCTTGTAGCTTATACACATCAAATGGCAGTTTGACTTGGTACGCCATGCACACTGCTTGGGCAGCACTCATAGTAGTCACATAGAACACCTTGCTTTGTAGGGCGCTGCGACGGATCAGGAACGAATCTTCTTGAGCCTGTTTGCCTTCGGTGGTGTTGATAACCAAGTGGATTTCACCATTTTTTAGCATATCAACAATGTGTGGACGACCTTCGTTGACCTTATTGATACGCTCACAAGTGATACCTGCATCCGCCAATACCTGCTGAGTGCCGCCTGTCGCAACCAGACTAAAGCCATAGTCAATCAGCTGTTTGGCGACGGCTGGTAGGTGTTTTTTATCACTATCACGCACCGACAAGAAGGCTTTTTTGACTTCGCCTGCTACCGGTAAGCCTGGTAGGCGTTCGTTTGAGCCGATAACAGCTTTGTAGAAAGCTTCACCAAAGGTCTTACCCACACCCATCACTTCACCTGTTGATTTCATCTCTGGGCTTAGGATTGGATCCACGCCTGGGAACTTGGCAAATGGAAACACTGCTTCTTTGACCGAATAATGTGTCGGGATGATTTCACTGGTAAAGCCCTGCTCTTCTAAGCTCTTGCCTGCCATACAACGGGCAGCGACTTTGGCAAGCGATGTGCCGATACATTTTGAGACAAATGGCACTGTACGGCTCGCGCGTGGGTTCACTTCTAGGATGTACACAGTGTTATCTTTGACCGCATATTGCACATTCATCAGACCAACCACGCCCAGCTCTTTTGCCATAGCGATCGTCTGCTCACGGATCTGATCTTGGATGTCATTGCTCAATGAATACGGTGGCAAGCTACACGCTGAGTCGCCTGAGTGCACGCCTGCTTGTTCGATGTGCTGCATGATACCACCGATGACGACGGTTTTGCCATCAGACACACAATCCACATCCACTTCGATGGCATCATCCAAGAAGCGATCTAGTAGTACTGGTGCTTCGTTCGATGCTTGTACCGCCTCACGCAGATAGCGTTTGAGCTCATCTTCGTTATACACGATTTCCATCGCACGGCCACCTAGGACATAAGATGGGCGGACAACCAGTGGATAACCGACGGATTGTGCTTTGACGATACCATCTTCGCTACTGGTCGCCAGTGCGTTTGGTGGCTGATTTAGGTTCAGCTGATGCAGCATACGCTGGAAGCGTTCACGGTCTTCGGCACGGTCGATGGCATCAGGGCTTGTACCGATGATTGGTGCACCCGCTTCTTCTAATGCACGAGCCAGCTTCAGCGGTGTCTGACCACCATACTGCACGATGACGCCTTTTGGTTTTTCGGTGCGGATAATCTCAAGTACATCTTCTAGCGTCACAGGCTCAAAGTATAGACGATCTGATGTATCATAGTCTGTTGAGACAGTCTCTGGGTTACAGTTTACCATGATGGTCTCATAGCCATCTTCACGCATGGCAAGTGCCGCGTGCACACAGCAGTAGTCAAACTCGATGCCTTGACCGATACGGTTTGGGCCACCGCCGATGACCATGATTTTATCTTTATCGCTTGGGCGTGCTTCGCATTCATCATCATAGCTTGAATACATATAAGCGGTTGAAGTTTCAAACTCTGCTGCGCAGGTATCGACACGCTTATACACAGGATATACACCAAGATCCCAACGCTGTTTACGCAGTTGTTTTTGGCTGATGCCCATTAAGTTTGCGATGCGAAGATCGCTCATACCCTTGCGTTTAAAGGTACGCAGATTGTCAGCATTTAGACCGCCAAAGCCCAGTGATCTGATTTCGCTTTCGGTTTTGACGATGTCTTCGATTTGTACCAAGAACCAAGGATCGATTTTGGTGTATTGATAAACCGCATCCAAATCAAAACCATGGCGGAACGCTTCAGCGATATAGAAGATGCGATCAGGCGTTGGAATCGACAGCTTGTTTTTGATTTCGCTATTGATGGCATCGGCTGATTTGCCTTCAAGCTCGATGATTTCATCAAAGCCAGTCGCACCCGTTTCTAGGCCACGCAAGGCTTTTTGCATCGATTCTTGGAAATTACGACCGATCGCCATCACCTCACCCACCGATTTCATCTGAGTGGTCAAGGTGTTTTCAGCCTGTGGGAATTTTTCGAAGTTAAAGCGTGGAATCTTGGTCACGACATAGTCAATCGATGGCTCAAAGCTTGCTGGCGTTTTGCCACCTGTGATGTCATTTTTTAGCTCATCTAGGGTGTAGCCGACAGCCAATTTGGCAGCGATTTTGGCGATTGGGAAGCCAGTTGCCTTAGATGCCAATGCTGATGAGCGACTCACGCGTGGGTTCATCTCAATCACCACCATGCGACCGTTGGCAGGGTTGATACCAAACTGCACATTTGAGCCACCAGTCTCAACACCGATTTCACGTAGTACTGCGATCGATGCATTACGCATCAACTGATATTCTTTGTCAGTCAAGGTTTGTGCTGGGGCAACGGTGATTGAGTCGCCGGTATGTACACCCATTGGGTCGAAGTTTTCGATTGAGCAGACGATGATGCAGTTGTCGTTCTTATCGCGCACCACCTCCATCTCGTACTCTTTCCAGCCGATCAAGCTTTCGTCAATCAACAGCTGATGCGTTGGTGATAGATCAAAGCCACGCTCACAAATTTCAATAAATTCATCACGGTTATAAGCAATACCGCCACCTGAGCCACCCATGGTAAATGAAGGACGGATAATCACAGGGAAGCCAAAGCGTGCTTGAATCTCAAGTGCTTCTTCCATCGTCTCAGCGATGTCAGCGCGTGGGCATTCTAGGCCGATTTTTTTCATGGCTTTGTCAAACAGCTCACGGTCTTCGGCTTTTTCGATGGCATCTTTGGTCGCACCAATCAGTTCACAGCCATATTTGGCAAGCACACCATGCTTATCCAAATCCAGCGCACAGTTCAGTGCAGTTTGACCGCCCATGGTTGGCAAGATGGCATCTGGACGCTCTTTGGCGATGATACCCTCAACAGTCTGCCAAGTAATCGGCTCAATGTAAGTTGCATCCGCCATCACAGGGTCAGTCATGATGGTTGCAGGGTTTGAGTTCACTAGGATAACTCGATAACCCTCTTCTTTTAGGGCTTTACAGGCTTGAGCGCCTGAGTAGTCAAACTCACACGCTTGACCGATGACAATCGGGCCTGCCCCGATGATTAGGATACTTTTAATATCATTGCGTTTTGGCATAATCTCACCCTTTTGGTTAAATTTTTAATCTATTTATTCAAAAAAATCTTCGTCAATTTCACAGATTTCAAGCATCTGCTTGGTTTGAATACCAACTTTGTAGCGAATCATCAGCGTTACCAAGTCCTGACCATCAATCAAAACCACCTTGCCCAATAGCTTTTCGGCATAGTCTTTGGCTGATTTGGTAAATGATGATGTGGTAATAAAGACACCACGCTCCACACCACGACCTTGCAACGCACCAACAAATGACTGAATTTCTTTACTGCCAATGGTATTGCCATCATGATAGCGTTTGGCTTGGATATAGATGTTTTGGATGCCGAGCGGGTCTTGTTTAATCACACCATCAATACCGCCATCGTGTGATTTACCGACATGTTCAAACAAATTCTCTTTGCCACCATAACCCATCGCAAGCAAGGTGCGAATCACCGCCTTTTCAAAGAACTCAGGTGTCTGTGTTCGCAAACGCTCAAGCAAATCCACCGCCAATAAATTTTCAAGCTCTTGCACCGCTGTGATAGCTTGTTGTTCATAGTCGGTGTCAGCATCATCATTGCTTTGAACTAAAGTATCAGCCAAATAAACATTGTGATTTTGCTGAGTTTTTCGGGCTTTAATTTCTGCTTGGTAATTATCCCATTCAGCCAAGCCGATAAATTGCTTTTCGCTAATCCCTTCTAGATGACGCCATTCTTTAGCTTTGGCAACACCCAATGGTGTGATTTGATAAGTCGCTCTAGCAATTCTTTTAAAAATACCCGCTTTAGTAAAACCTGAAATCGCCCAACCTAAAGAATTTTCAACACGGCTTTGACCAGATGTCAGTGCTTGTGCCATTTCTTCTTTGGAGATATGAGCAAGCTTGGCTGTATCAGTATAAATCTGATTACGAGTACGTACTTGCCCATCTGCCATCAGTGCAAGCACCCAACGGCGTGATACATCATGGCTGGTAATCACTTGCATGACTTATCAGCCCTTAAATTCACTCATCTGCTCAATAAATTTATCAAACAGAACTGCACAATCATGTGGGCCCGGGCTTGCTTCAGGATGTCCTTGGAAGCTAAAGGCAGGACGATTGGTCAGCTCGATGCCTTGGTTTGAGCCATCAAATAGTGAGCGATGTGTCACACGGATATAGCTTGGCAGGCTGGTTTCATCCACCGCAAAGCCGTGGTTTTGGCTTGTGATCATCACTGTGCCATCTAGGATATTTTGGACAGGATGGTTCGCCCCGTGATGACCAAACTTCATCTTCAAGGTCTTCGCCCCACTTGCCAGTGCCAATAGCTGATGACCTAAGCAGATGCCAAACACTGGAATGGCGGTCTCATTAATAATATGGCGAATGGCATCGATGGCATAAGTACATGGCTCAGGATCGCCAGGGCCATTTGATAGGAATACACCATCAGGATTGTGCTTGAGCACTTCTGCGACAGGTGTCGTTGCAGGTACGACAGTCACATGACAGCCACGATCAACGAGCATACGCAGGATATTGGTCTTGACACCGAAGTCATACGCTACGATATTAAAGCGATGCTCGATGTCTTCGCCAAGCTTACGGAAACGGCCGCCCGTTTCGGTGGTCTTAGCATTGCGACCATCATTGGCAAGCTCCCACGAGCCTTCGGTCCAGATATAGCCATCTTGGTCACAGCAGACTTTGGCAAGGTCCTGACCTTTCATGGATGGTGCTGATTTGGCAAGCTCAATCGCACGCGCTTCATCGATATCACCATCATTATCTGCGGTCATGATACAGCCGTTTTGAGCGCCTGTGGTGCGTAGTAGCGTGGTCAGCTTACGAGTATCAATATCAGCGATGGCAACGACATTATTAGCAATCAGATACTCAGACAGCGAGCCTGTGGCACGAAAGTTTGAGTGTAGCAATGGCAAATCACGGATAATCAAGCCTGTCGCCCATACCTTATGAATGCGACCAGATTCACTATCTTCGTCATTACAGCCTGTGTTGCCGATGTGCGGATAGGTCAAAGTAACCATCTGCCCTGCATAGCTTGGGTCAGTTAGGATTTCTTGATAGCCTGTCATGGCGGTGTTAAATACCACTTCGCCGACAGTCTCACCTGTTGCACCGATGCTTACGCCACGGAAAATTGTGCCGTCTGCCAGTGCCAAAATCGCTTTTTTCGCTGTTGCCATCACATGCTCCACATTGATTTTTTTCGTTATGTTACCTTTATAGGCTTTGCCATTTGGCAAGTTTTTTTCAAAAAATAGCCCGCAAAAAAGCGAGCAGAAATGAAAAAATAAATAACTTAAACTGCAAAATGTGCAAATTTTAAGCTATTATTTTTCATCTCTGCTCGCCTTGGTATAGATTTTGTATATTATACAAAACACTTTGGTAAATTTCTAGTCTTTTCGTGAGAATTTGTCATAAATAAAAAACGCCCACCGATTGGCGAGCGTTTTGGTTAACATCTTAAGATTGGTTAAGACTTAGCTTGACGCTTATTATATTGCACCGAGTTAAAAATCGACAGCGCAATGAATGCCACACCAATCAGACCTGTAATAATCTCAGGCACATGGAATTTGGTTGATAGTAGCATAATAATCGCGAGCGCACCAATGGCATAATGCGCACCATGCTCAAGATACACAAACTCGCTTAGCGTGCCTTTGTCCACCAAATAAATCGTCATCGAACGCACGAACATCGCACCAATCGCCAAACCAATCATGATGATAATCACATCATTGGTGATGGCAAATGCACCGATAACACCATCAAAACTGAACGACGCATCCAGTACTTCTAAGTACAAAAAGCCTGCCACGCCACCTTTTAGAATAGTCGGTGAGACGCCTGCTGTATTGGTGATGACATTACCTTTGGCATCATAGACCACTTCATCAGGATCGCTTTCGCCTTCAAGCAGTGCTGATAGTACGCTCACACCCAGATATACCAAGATACCCCAGATGCCCGCCACAAGCACAACGCCCTGCTTAGCTTCATCTACCCAAGTCATCGAAACCATCAGGACAACGAGCGCCACAAACACGCTCATCGCATCCACTTTACTAAAGCGGACAAGGCGTGCTTCCAGCCAGCGGAACCAATGAATGTCTTTGTCGCCGAACATGAATTTTAGGAAAACAAGCAATAGGAACATACCACCAAATGCCGAAATCTCTGCATGGTGAGCGTTCAAATGCTCCGCATATTTGGTTGGGTTGGTCAATGCCAAGTTCACCACTTCCATCATACCAAGATTGGCAGTGACGGCGACGATGACGATTGGAAATACCAAACGCATACCAAATACCGCAATAATCATACCAATGGTTAAAAAGATTTTTTTCCAAAAATCGCTCCAACCTTTTAGAATCGATGCGTTCACCACCGCGTTATCAAACGACAGTGACACTTCCATGATTGCCAAAATCGCAGTCACGCCCAGTGCCAAGAACATCGCCGAAATACCGCCGTGGCTATAACCCCACCATGCCGCAATAATAAAGCAGACAACGGTAAAAATAATATCAAATAAAAAATGTCGCATAAGTGCCTTTGTCGAAAAAATCGCTCACAAATCCGATAACTCGTCTCCATGAGCGATTAATAAGTGTCTAATGCCGAGCCCAAGCCGATTACTTGACGATGATTAATCCACAGTCAGTTTATGGCTTTTGGCTAAAAACAGCATTTATAAACCAAATCCAATTATTATACCGATTGCTGAGTGTTGTTGCAATGAAATCTGAGTGATAATCAGCAAATATTGTATGATTTTTACACTTTTATACATAAAGTCGGAATTTATCCGTCAATATCATGCTTTTTTACTATTTTATAACAATAAGTTTGCCAAGATATAATTGCAAATATCACCAAAAAGTTTTAAACTCATATCAATTAAATTTCTAAGGATGTGTTATGAAAAAATTCGCCATCGTCGCACTTACGCTTGCTAGCACCACAGCATTTGCCAATGAGCTAACCAACTACGATTTGCCAACGCCACAAACGCTGGTTCAGTACAATTTTGGTGCTTATAATGTCAATAACGGTGTCGTCACCCCACTTCAAAACAACACCATCTCTCGTGGCAACCCAAATCATCGCCTATGCTGGACTGTCATTGCGCCTGTGCCAATGTTCACACAGACCGTCAGCGCCAAAGAGACCATCACATCACCAGTAGGCGGCAGCTTCACAGATGGTCAGTCTATTGTCCAATCATCCATCGATGGCACGCACCATGTGGTCAGCAGTATGATTACACCGATTGGCGGTACTATCCTTGAGCGTTGCTGGCAGTTCAACACGAGCGACCCACTTGGCAAATACACCCTAAGCAGTGAGTTTAATGGTGAAGTCATGCCAATGCGTGAGTTTACTGTGGTTGAGTGATTATTTTTCTAATCTTATAAATTAGATAAATTAATAACATCAATTCGCCATACACTTCCGTGTAATATCATGATTCAATGCACCCATCCATTCGTTGGGTGCATTTTTATTGGCATCTCGGGCGCTACCCACCCCACCCACCCAAAAATCAGCGACAAATGCTTTGTCTTGTTTGGCAAGACTTAACAGATGTTCTTTTTGGGAACCGATTTTTGTGTTGGTCGTCTAGTAAATGGTGTTGCTTTGGTATTTGGCGATGGTGCTCGGCTTAGCAGGCGTGGTGCCAGCAGGGTTATTAACTTTGGACATATCACCCTCTTTGAAAATGGATTTAAAAATTTAAAAAAACGCCCTAATTGGGCGTTTGATTATTTATTTTGTTGCTGTTTAGCTTTTTCAGCAGCTTCGCGCTCAGCTTTTTCTTTGGCACGGCGGGCACGGCGCTCATCTGCCTCTTGACTGTTTTTGATGATATTTGCGTGCATCTCTGGTGGGTATTTCGCCAATACCTCTTCCAGGCTTGCACGAGGGAGTTCACCAGCCATCCCTCCGTGAACAAGCCCACCCTCGCTGCAGCTTGGCAAGCTCCCACAAGTATAACCATGCCCTAGTACATAGGAACCAGTCTCCGTCTTAGAAAATGGCACGCCTTTATTGGTACTAGCACAGCCGATCATAGCGAACGCCAATAGCGAGATAGCAATCATAGGTTTCATCAACATTACCTCTATTTTGTCTTTGAGTTTGGTTTAAAATACAACATTAACTGCCAAATAGTCAACTAATTAATTCCTTTAAAAAGCATAGACTTAATCCACATTAATGAACTAAACAGTAGCTTTATATTTACTTTTATTTTGTTTGGAATTAAAATAGTAACATTTGTAACATAATTTTACTCAAAGTATATTCCGAAATAACTTGGCAGGTGTCTCTTGGTCTTTTCAAGTTTAGTCTTTATCTTTTTATTCCTTCCGTTGGTGTTGATACTATATTACACCTCACCCTCTCTAAAGCTGAAAAACTGGATTTTGGTTATTTCATCCATCATTTTTTATGCTTGGGGTGAGCCTGTTTGGGTGATTTTGCTGTTGATGTCAGCCACAGTGGACTATTGGAATGGACGACTCATTGACAAATTCAGAGGCAAGCCACTTGCCAAACTTGGTCTATTCAACACGATGGTATTTAATATTGGCTGTTTGGCAATCTTTAAATACAGTGGATTTTTGACCGAGAACTTCAATGCCATCACCGGTCTATCAGTGCCCGTGCCAAGTTTTGCACTGCCGGTTGGTATTTCATTTTATGTATTCATGTCCATTTCATACACCATCGATGTATGGCGTGGTGAAGTCAAAGCCCAAAAATCTTTTGCTTCGTTCTTGGTGTATATCGCAAACTTCCATCATTTGGTTGCAGGTCCTATCATTCGCTATGGTCATATCGCCAAAGAGATTACTGAGCGTTATTTCAAATGGTCTGACTTTAGCGATGGTATCAACCGCTTCTCAAAAGGCTTGTTCAAAAAAGTCTTTATTGCCAATACCGCAGGCGCACTCGCAGTGCCTTTGCTAGCTCAAGATATGGAGAGTGCTACCGTATTGGGCGTATGGCTTGGTGTTGTGCTATTCTCACTACAAATCTATTTTGACTTTTCGGGTTATTCCGATATGGCAATTGGTCTTGGTAAGATGTTTGGCTTTCATTACCATGAGAACTTCAAGCACCCTTATACCGCCAAATCCATCACGGACTTTTGGAGAAGATGGCATATTTCACTATCAAGCTTCTTCAGAGACTATGTCTATATCCCGTTGGGCGGTAATCGCTACAAACAAGTTCGCAACATCTTAGTTGTTTGGATGCTGACTGGTATTTGGCATGGAGCAAGCTGGAACTTCATAATTTGGGGTCTATACTTCGGCATTCTACTGCTTATCGAAAAATTCTT
Source organism: Moraxella pluranimalium (assembly GCF_002014825.1). GTDB lineage: Bacteria > Pseudomonadota > Gammaproteobacteria > Pseudomonadales > Moraxellaceae > Moraxella > Moraxella pluranimalium. The sequence goes on from NZ_MUYU01000002.1 coordinate 40,333, forward strand.
CCTTGCCAAAATTTTGGACAAGCTGCCATCAATTTTCCAACACAGTTACGCATTATTCTTCATTGTTGTTGGTTGGGCGATTTTCTATTTCACAGATTTGCAACAGCTATTAGACAATCTGAAGATTATGTTTGGATTAACTGCCGTTCCGCTATCAGATTATGAGGATTATTCAATCATTAGCTCAAATCTGTACTGGTTCATTTTTGCCTTGGTTGTCTGCTGGCCTGTGCATCGCAAAATGCGTGAAGCTATCGAAAAATATGGCTCACCAACCGCGCTTGCTGCTGCCGACTTTATCCAAACGATTATCTATCTAGGTTGTGCGATTGCACTGTTGGTGGGTAGCACCTACAATCCATTTATTTACTTTAGATTCTAATTTAAGGAAGTAATCGATGAAAAAGAAAATTGACATCCTTAATTCAGTATTATTTACCACTGTTACGATTGCTGGCGGTATCATCTTTTGGGTGATGCCACAGCAAACAGTGTCAACTGATGAGAATCGCGAGCTAAAAAAACAACCCGTTGCGACAATGGAGTCGGTTTTTTCGGGTAAATACGGCAAGGATTTTGAAGAGTTTTATAACGACCATTTTCCTTGGCGTAATGATTGGATGGAAGTAGCTAGCCAAATTGACACCGTTAAAGGTATCAAAAATCAAGAGTTTCGTGTCATCAATACACCAACCGAACAAGCCACTCCTACTGCACCAACCGCCCAAGCTGCCGAAAAAGTCGATATTAACAAGGCAATTGCCGAAGAAGAGGCACTGGAAGCAGAATTTAGCAAAGTTCGTGGTGTGATCGTTGTTAATGGTCGCGTGGTACAAAACTTTGCAGGCTCCAAAGCAACCATTTCTCCATTTGTAGATATGCTCAACACGTATCGCAATACACTGCCTGCTACTGTAACTATGTACGCCATGATGATCCCTGCAGGTAGTGATTATTACCTACCAAAACAGGTAAATAATGGTGTCAAGAAGGAAAAAGAAAGTATTGACTTATTTAACACCCTAATTGACCCTAGAATCATCCCTGTGCCTGCATATGAGGAAACGTGGCCGCACAAAAATGAGTACATCATGTTCCGCACAGACCATCACTGGACGGGCTTGGGTGCTTATTATGCCTATCGAGCTTTTGCAACGAGTGCAGGCATGACACCATTAGAATTATCTCAAATGCAGCATGTCACCACCGAAGGCACTTTTTTGGGTAGCTTATTTAACTACACCAAAGACCAAGAGCTCAAGAAAAATCCTGACACATTGGATTATTACAAAATTCCAGGCGATTATACCGTTACCATCTATCCAAAGAGCAATCCTAAAGGCATTCCTGGCCAGCTATTGGTTGAAAACTCCAAAAGCTATGGCGTTTTCTTAGGTGGTGACTGGCCTTTAACGCATATTAAAAATAACCAACCACAAAACAACAAAAAATTACTCGTAGTCAAAGATTCTTTCGGGAATGCTCTCAGTACGTATCTAGGTTACCACTATAGTGACGTTTATGTAATAGACTATCGTCATTTTAAAGGCAATATACCTCAATTTATCGCCGAAAATGGCATTACAGACTTCCTGTATGCACACAACACATTTGCAGCCAATTCTAAAGCCGTGGTAAAATACGGCACGCAAATGCTTAAAAACTAAAGGTTAATATGAATTCATCTAAAAAAATCATCCCATTATTTGGCTTGGGCGCCGCTCTATTGTCATCGTCTGCTCTAGCAAACAACAATGGCATTACCACAACAATCGTCAAGCACGATCCTAATGCTGCGATTACGATCACCAATAGCGCCCCTGCTTTTACTACCAACGCTGGCAATACGGTGGCAACCAAAGAGTATGTTCCTTTGGAGCCAAATGCACCATATAACATCAATCATCATCTCAATCGCATTGAGAATGCAAACGAAAAAACATTGGGTAGCCTTTTGACCAAATGGCGATCAAACGACCAACCTATCGTTGTCGCTCACTTCGGTGACTCACACATCCAAACCGGCTGGCAAGTGGGCGCAATCCGTAAGGCATTTCAGCAAGAGCGTGGCAATGCCGGTCGAGGCATGATTTTCCCCTACTCAATCGCCAAAACCTATTCGCAAGAAGACTATTCAAGCAGCTTTACCGGCACTTGGAAAACTTCAAATAGCATCTACCAACCACCAAAAATCGGCGTTGGTATTTCAGGCTTTGTAGCAACAACCCAAAGTGCGCATGCGCAGGTCAACTTTGCTTTTAGCAAATCAAGTCAAGAACTAGGCAACGTTCAAGCTAAGCTACTATTTAGAGCTTTGAATGGTAGTTACAACATCACCATGAGCAATGACTACACAAGCCAAACCAAGACTGTAGATAGCCAATTTGGCGACCCTACACAAGAAATCGTTTTTGACTTGCCAAATTCTAGCAAAGACCTAAAAATCACGATTGAAAAGAACGGCTCAAGCAATTCAACATTTGAGTTTCATGGGCTAGACCTAAGAAATCCAAATTCCAAAAATGGCGTTGTCTATCACAACCTAGGTGTTGGTGGCGCTGCTTATACCGCTCTTTTGCAACAAAAATTCTTTGAAGAGCAATTTGCAAATCTAAAAGCGGATTTGGTTGTGCTTGATTGGGGCACCAATGACGTAATTTACACAAACAAAATTGCTGATAATTTTGAAAGTAATGTTCGTAAAACCATCCGCAAAGTACGTAGCATCAACCCTAATGCCGCCATTGTATTGCCTAGCGTACAAGAGGCACGCTTTAAAGGTCGCAACATCACTGTGTCAGAAGATTATGAAGCGTTAATGCGTCGTATTGCGTTCGAGGAAGGCTGTCTGTATTATGACTGGTATAACATTTCTGGCGGTCATAACTCGGTCAATCTGTGGAAGGATCTAGGCTTTGCCTCAAAAGACACCATCCACCTAAACGGCAAAGGATATCGTGTACGCGCACAACTATTTGCAAATGCAATGCTATCAACACTAGATGCTTACAAATAATTGCTTTATCCCAAAAAACCTGTATTTGACTTAGTTGGATACAGGTTTTTTATTAAGATACTGCATTATTCAATAAACAATCACAAAAAACACTTGCCAAATAAAATTTTTCGGTTATAATAGTCGCCATCAAGACGATAAGTAGATTGCAAAGCGTGCTTGAACCCAACATGGGGTCGTGGCGGAATTGGTAGACGCACTGGATTTAGGTTCCAGCGCCGCGAGGTGTGAGAGTTCGAGTCTCTCCGACCCCACCATATATCAGGCTCACATTCTTTTTGGATGTGAGTTTTTTATTGCCTATTTTCCGGTCAAAATTCATAAAATCACTTTGAGAAATCAACAATCCTTTATATAATAAGACATCACTATTTATTCTGATTGGTATCTCAATGTCCAACCAAAATACCTACGCCAACCAAATGAAAGGCAAAACAGGCATCCGCCGTGTCATCAAGGCAACCGGCTATTCGATTGATGGCTTTAAGGCAGCCTACAAAAGTGAAGCAGCCTTTCGCCAAGTGGCATGGCTCAATCTCATCTTGGCGACTGCCTTGATTTTTTTGCCATTTAGCCTACCTGTCAAGATGATTTTATTACTTGTATCGGCGCTCTCTGTCATCGTTGAGCTATTTAATACAGGGCTAGAAGCAGCGATTGACCGCATTTCCGATGAATTTCATCCCCTATCCAAAGTCGCCAAAGATGTCGGCTCTGCTGCCCAGCTTGTTGTTTTGACCTTGCAATTTATCGTTTGGGCGATGGCGATTTATCAAGCTTATGTTGCTTAATCTTAGCTTTTTATTTGATTTATAAGGATTAATTTTTTGAGCATTACTCGCACCATTACTCTGACCCTAAGCCCGCACGAACAGCGTACCTTAGTCGGCGAATATAACAAACACTTAAAATACATTCAAGAACGCCTAGAAGTCCAAATCACGCATCGCCAAGATAAATTTGTCATTACAGGCGCACTCACATCAGTTGAGCGAGCTGAGATTATTTTGACCAAGCTTGCCGAACTTGCCCAAGAACAAGATGACATCGACGGCGAACAACTGCATCTGATTATCCAATCAAGCCTATCTCGTGAGCATGAGCAAGCTGAACACACAAGTCCACAAGGCTTTGGCGATGTCACCCTACGCACTCGCAAAGGTAAAATCACGCCGCGCGGCTATAATCAACAGCAATATGTCAAAAAAATTCTTGTCTCTGACATCTCATTTGGTGTCGGCCCTGCTGGTACGGGTAAGACCTATCTTGCGGTGGCTTGTGCGGTTGATATGATGGAGCGTGGCGAGATTGAGCGGATTTTGCTTGTGCGTCCTGCGGTTGAAGCAGGCGAAAAACTGGGCTTTTTGCCGGGCGATTTGACCCAAAAAATCGACCCGTATCTACGCCCCCTATACGATGCACTCTATGAGATGCTCGGCTTTGAAAAAGTTGGTAAACTACTCGAACGCCAAATCATCGAAGTCGCCCCACTTGCCTATATGCGTGGTCGTACGCTGAATAATTCTTTTGTCATCTTGGATGAAGCGCAAAACACCACACCTGAGCAGATGAAGATGTTTTTGACTCGTCTTGGCTTTGGTTCTCGTGCGGTCATCACAGGCGATATGACGCAGGTGGACTTGCCACGGGGTCATAAGTCAGGTCTGGCGCAGGCCCTACAAATCCTATCAAAAATCGATGAAATTCACATCACTCGCTTTGATAGCAAAGATGTCGTACGCCATCATTTGGTACAAAAAATCGTTCAGGCTTATGATGCTTTTGATGAAGAGCAAGAAAAGCTACAAGCTGAGCGCAAAGCACTGCGACTGGCAGAACAACAGGCCAAACAAGCCCAAGACAATCAAGAAAATACCGAGAGCCAATCATGAGCCATCAAGTTTTTGTGAGTTTTGCTGAGCAGTTAGCCGATGAGCAAGTAGCTGTTTATGATGCTATTGATTTTGAGCATATCTTGACACACACGCTTGATGTGATGACACGCAAATTAAGTGATGGCGTAGAGTTTCGCTATTTTGTAGATGCACAAGCCTATTGGGATAAGCCAAAATCGCTTGGCATCTATGTCACTGACGATGTCGAAGGCAGACAGCTCAATCTCGATGCTCGTGGCAAGGATTATGCCACCAATGTACTATCTTATCCAAGTGAATTGCCTGCGTTTATGATGAGTGAGCTGCCAGAGATTGAGCTTGGCGAGTTGATTTTTTGCCACCAAGTGGTACAAAAAGAAGCTGATGAACAATGCAAGACTTTTGAGCATCATTTTACGCATTTGATTGTGCATGGTATTTTGCACTTATTGGGCTTTGACCATGAAATTAGCGATGCCGATGCCGATGAGATGGAAGGCTTTGAGATTGAGATTTTGGCAGGATTAGGGATTGACAATCCCTATCTTGAGCAGTAAACACATTCACAACATAAAGCCCTTGTAGATACATCAAGGGCTTTATTATTACGCACGCATCAAATCTGCGACAAAATCAGCTTTAGCTTCTCATTTGGATTATCCGCACCAGTAATAGAGCGTCCGATTACCAGATAATCTGAGCCATTTGCCAAAGCATCACTTGGTGTACAAATGCGCTTTTGGTCATCTTTGGCATCATCATTTAGGCGAATACCCGGAGTGACAAGCTTAAAATCAGCACCAAACTGCTGTTTTAGCATCTTGCTCTCTTGAGCTGAGCAGACCACACCATCTAAGCCTGCTTGATGTGTCAGCCCTGCCAAATGCAGCACCTGCTCACTTGCCGTACGAGCAATGCCAAGCTCGGCTAAGTTGGCATCCGTCATCGATGTCAACACCGTCACAGCGATCAGTAGTGTATCATAACCCCCCGCTGTCAATCGCTCCTTACATAGGCGCATCGCATCCGTGCCGACACTGGCATGAATATTAGTCATCCACACACCCATATCAGCGGCCGATAGCACCGCTTGCGCTGTGGTATTGGGGATGTCATGGAATTTCAGATCCAAAAACACTTCAAATCCACGCTGATGAAATGCCTTGACCACATCCACACCACAGACGGTAAACAGCTCTTTACCCACCTTTAGACGGCATAGCGACGGATCTAAACTATCCGCCAGCACCAAAGCATCAGTTAAATTGTGCTTATCCACCGCAACAATCACAGGTGATGTACTCATAATTCACTCCAAAATCAAAATTCAAGCAATAAAAAACCGTCTGTTTCAACGGTTTTTATTTTATCATACTTTTATGATGACGTATGGTTTACTTGCTGTTGTGGTGCATTGACCGTCGTCTCAGTCATCGCAGCCAAAGTGTCATTTTGGCGAGCCAATTCAAGCTGTTTAGCTTGCTCGGCAAGCTTTAGATTGGCATCGGTCAATTGCCCTTGGATGGTATTGACTTCTTTTTTCAAGCGGCTGATTTCCCACTTGTTTTGTAGCACGCGGAATAGCAATAGCGCCAACAGAACGCCAATTAACACGCCCAAGAAAATGGTCGCAACAAGCACCAAGCCAAGACTCATGTTGGCAACTTGTGAAAATAGCAAATTAACGGTCACTGCTTGATTGTTCAGCACGACCAATGCCAGTGAATATGCAAAAGCAATAACCAATAAAACAATAAGAACAATATGCATAATAAACTCAGAGTTATAATAATGGATTAATCATTGATGGCATTGACAGATTCACGCAGTGCTTTACCCGGTTTGAAAAATGGTACAGCTTTTGCACCGACAGACACCTTCTCACCTGTGCGTGGATTGCGTGCTTCACGAGCTTCACGATGATGTAAGCAAAAGCTACCAAAACCACGAATTTCGATACGCCCATCATGCACGAGCTCATCGACCATCATCGCAAGAATCAATCGAACAGCTTCATCGACGATATGCTCTTCTAGCCCATCCGCATTTGCTGCCAAATTAGAAATCAAATCAGATTTATTGATTACCGCTTGCGCTTGCATACATCCTACCTTTTACACTGCAAAATCATTTGTCAAAAATTACAAATCATTGTGGGATTGGTTAATGATAGCCCAAAACCTACAAAAAGTGAATGGATTTTTTGTTAAAATTCATCAAATTAGTCAATTATTTAGCAGTTGGTTATATTCATTGGCTTAATCACCGAAATTTTTCTTATCAATGACAAAAAGCGATGAGTCAAACCCATCGCTTTTTTTGCAAAGACAATCAATTAGCCTTTTAGTGCATCACCAAAGATGTCACCAAGAGTTTTTGGTTGTGCTTCAGCAGGTTGAGCATTTGATAGCTCTTTGATTGCTTGACGCTCATCTGCTTCATCTTTTGCCTTGATTGATAGGCTGATGCTACGAGATTTGCGGTCAGTACCAACAATCTTCGCTTCAACTTCATCACCAACGCTTAGTACTTTAGAAGCATCTTCGGTACGCTCACGAGCGATGTCCGCTGCGCGTAGGTAGCCTTCAACTTCGTCAGCCAAAGTGATCACTGCACCTTTTGCATCAACTTCTTTTACTGTGCCTTTAACGATTGCACCACGGTCATTTGCCAATAGGTATTCGTTAAATGGATCAGAGTTTAGTTGCTTGATGCCTAGGCTGATGCGGTTTGCTTCTGCATCTACTGACAATACAACAGCTTCTACTGTGTCGCCTTTTGAGTAGTTGCGGATTGCTTCTTCGCCAGCTTCAGTCCAAGAGATGTCTGATAGGTGAACTAGACCGTCGATACCACCTTCTAGGCCGATGAATAGACCAAAGTCAGTGATAGACTTGATAGTACCGCTGATTTTTTGACCTTTTTCGTGGTTCTTATCAAACTCTTCCCATGGGTTTGGCATGGTTTGTTTGATACCTAGGCTGATACGACGACGCTCGCCATCGATCTCAAGAACCATCACATTCACTTCGTCGCCCACTTGAACAACTTTTGATGGGTGGATGTTCTTGTTGGTGTGATCCATTTCAGATACGTGTACTAGACCTTCGATGCCTTCAGCGATTTCAGCGAAGCAGCCGTAGTCAGTTAGGTTGGTTACACGAGCTTTGGTGATTGTGCCAACTGGATAAGTTTTTTCAACTTCGTTCCATGGATCAGTACCAAGTTGTTTTAGACCTAGGCTAACACGGTTACGCTCACGGTCGAACTTCAATACTTTAACTTTTAGGTCTTGACCAACTTCAACAGCTTCTGATGGGTGCTTGATACGCTTCCAAGCCATGTCAGTGATGTGTAGAAGACCATCGATGCCGCCTAGATCAACGAATGCACCGTAGTCAGTTAGGTTCTTAACGATACCTTCTACTTCCATGCCTTCTTCTAGTTTGGCTAGTAGTTCATCACGCTCTGCTGAGTTTTCAGCTTCCATAACGGCACGGCGAGATACCACGATGTTGTTGCGTTGCTTGTCGATCTTGATAACTTTGAACTCAAGCTCTTTGCCTTCTAGGTGAGTAGTTTCGCGAACTGGGCGAACATCTACTAGAGAACCTGGTAGGAATGCACGTACTGAACCGATTTCAACAGTGAAACCGCCTTTAACTTTAGATGAGATAACACCTTTAACGATTTCGTCGTTTTCGTGCAATTGCTCAAGCGCACGCCAGCTTTCTTCACGCTTCGCTTTTTCGCGTGAAAGCACAGTTTGACCCATGCCATTGTCCACAGCTTCAACAACCACATCGATGCTGTCGCCTACTGCTACTTCAAGCTCGCCAGCTTCGTTTAGGAACTCTTCACGAGCAACGATGCCTTCAGACTTAAGACCAGTGTCCACTGTAATCCAATCGCTGTCGATCGCAACCACAGTACCTGAAATCACTGAGCCACGCTCAATGTTAAGACCTTGTTCTGATTGGCTTGCTTCAAACAGTTCAGCAAATGATACCATTATGTTTACCTTAAAAATATTGCCACAGCCTGCCAGCACAGTGTGGTTCAGTTAAGCATGACGCCAAGCATTGCTGGATTTTCACTTCGCTCACGCATTAAAAAATATAAACCGCATTATTTTACATCATTTTTTAACAAAAATCACCCAATTTTTATGATTTTTTGGGTGGTTTTGATAAAGATTTTGATCAATTGGTCAAATTTTATCGTCATTCGTCGCTTGTTGGGTTAATTTGGCAAATTTACCCCTTTGCTTTGGCAAAATGCTCGCACTTTTTCATATACTTGCTCCGCATTCAACTCCGAGCTATCAAGCACCAGCGCATCATCAGCAGGCTTGGACGGTGCGACACTGCGGTTTTGGTCACGCTCATCACGAGCCACAATCTCCGCCAAAATCGCTTCATAATCTGCCGCCTTGCCCGCTTGTGTCAGCTGAGATACGCGGCGGTCGGCTCGTGCTTTGGCACTTGCGGTTAAAAATACCTTGACAGGCGCATCAGGGAAAATCACCGTACCCATGTCACGACCATCGGCAATCAGCCCGCCACGCTTTGCCATATCTCGCTGAACATCAAACAGTGCCGTACGCACCTTTGGAAATACCGCCACTTTTGATGCATAGCCACCGACCGTTTCGTTACGAATATCATCGACCAATGGCTCACCATTGACCAAAATCTCAACCATCTTGGTTTCGTGATTAATCACAAAAGCTAAGTTTAATGACTGTGTTAATTTTTCTAATTGATTTTCTAGGTCAGGTGTCGCATCACTCAATAAATTTGCCTTATGTGCTAACAATCCAATAATGCGATATAACGCACCACTGTCAAGCAAGCTAAAGCCAAGCTCATCTGCCAAGCGATATGCCAATGTGCCTTTGCCTGCGCCACTTGGCCCATCGATACAGATGACTGGATGTGGGTATTGATGAGTTGTCGTCATAATAAGCTCTTATTTGTAATGATTTAATTAAACTTTACTAATTGCCATCTGTTTTGCTAGGCGTTTATCCGCGCGTCTTTGCGCAAAAAATTGGCTAAGCATCTGCGAACATTCGCACGCGAGCAGCCCATGCGATACCGTCGCCTGATGATTATAAAACCCCATTTGGCTAAGGTCTAGCTGACTGCCGACTACGCCTGATTTTGGCTCAAAAGTAGCAAACACAATCCGAGCAACCCGAGCATGAACCAACGCCCCAAAGCACATGGTGCACGGCTCAAGCGTCACATACAGCGTCGTCTGTGGCGGCAGGCGATAGTTATTAAGCTGAGTGCAAGCATCCCTGAGTGCCACAATCTCGGCGTGTGCCGTCGGGTCATGCGATAAAATCGGCTGATTAAATCCCTTGCCAATCACCTGACCATCATGCACGAGTATCGCACCGACGGGGATTTCACCCGCCATTGCACCTTTTTTGGCTTCATCGATGGCCAGCCTCATCATAGCAACATCAAAGCCCTGCCAAAACTGATGGTTTGACAGCTTGATAGCCTGCCAATCAAGCTGATGCATCGATGGACACAAAGGCTGATTATTGTGGCAACTGCCAATCAATGGGGGTCTTGCCATGGCGTATTAGATACTCATTGGTCTTGGAAAATGGGCGAGTGCCAAAAAACCCACCCCGATTGGCAGATAGTGGCGATGGGTGATTGGCGGTCAGCACCAAATGGCGTGATGTGTCAATAAATCGCCCTTTATTTTTGGCATAACTGCCCCATAGAATAAAAACCGTCCGTTCGGTTTGTTCGTTCAGCACTTGGATGGCATAATCAGTAAATTCTTCCCACCCCCGTCGCTGATGGCTACCTGCCATTCCCGCCTCGACAGTCAGTGTGGCATTGAGCAGTAGCACGCCCTGCCTTGCCCAAGATGACAAATCGCCATGTGCACTGACTGCAATACCAAGGTCAGCGGCAAGCTCTTTTAGGATATTTTGTAGGCTTGGTGGCTTAGGAATAATCTTAGGCACGCTAAACGATAGCCCCATCGCCTGCCCTGCGCCATGATACGGGTCTTGCCCCAAAATCACTACCTTGACTTGCGACAATGGTGTTAGATGAAAGGCATTAAAAATCTGATTTTTTGGCGGATAGATTTGCTTGCCATCTTGATAAGCAGATTGCAAAAACACCCGCAATGCATCCATCTGAGCGCCAAGTAGCGCGGGTGCTAGCGCCATTTTCCAATCTTCGGGCAGCTGTACTCGTGCGAGCATTGCTTGCTCGGCTTGTGTGTATTGCATCATTTTGTCTTTGCCTTGAATGGGCGTGACGATGTCTTGACCACCACTGTGCCTGCCAGTTTATCATGCCAGCCTTGTCTTTGGTGGTTACGCCCTGCGATAAAATAGTTAATCATTAATAAAATCAATGATAAGTTAATCGGTACAGGCAGGCCTGATGCCAATTGATAAATCACAAACAGCACGCCAACACGCACAATCACTCGTTTAAAGAAACTTGGTATTTCAAAAGTCTTGGCATCCACTGTGCGGATACCCGCCACCATCTTGCCAAAGGACTGCCCACGAGCAATAATCAAAATCAGCTGAATCACCACATACGCCATCAACAGTGCTGTGGTCAAAGTCATCGTCTGCGGGCTAATCTGTGCGGCAAGCTCTTGAGCGTATGCCATACGAGTGGCAAAATCACCGGTATTTAGCTTGACAGGGTCGGGGTTTAGCGACATGAAATTTTGTAAAAATGGCAACAATGTCAGCAAAAACAACACAAAATTAACCATCACCGCCATAAATCGTGCGCCAATCGTCGCATAGACGATATCACCCGTCGCCTGTGTACGCACTTGCGGTTGTGGTGTGGCGGTTGGTTGCTGCGCCGTACTTGGCTCTTTACGGCCGTATAGCTCGGCGACGCTCACACGCTTATTGGCATCTTGTTTTGGCAATGCGTTATCCGTTGGTCGAAAATCAGGATTATCGCCAAAGCTTTTGACTTCTCGTACGGTAGGCTTAGCAGGTGCTACTTGACCGACAGGCTCATAGCGATATTGGTTGTTGGTCAAATCGCCCAAGCGTTGCCACCCACTCATACCCGAATGCCACGCCAAATCATCAAGCAACACTTCGCCTGATGCCAACATGGTATTGAGCTCATCAAGGGTATAAGGCCCTGCTTGTACATTATTTCTTGCCAAATAGATTTTCATAAACTGCCTAACTTTTTAATTTGGTAATTGTCTATTGTAAACCAAAATGCCAAAAAAACAAGGTATTCACCCGTAGTAAATACCTTGTCATATGCCATTGTATCAAAAAATTCTTTGGCGTTTTCGGCTTAAGAAAAACCCACGCCCACGAGTATTTTTACAAGTTAATCCCGATTTTTGGCTTGTGCACGACCAGCCATTGCCACGCACGGTTTGACCATAGTTAAGCACCATCATCTCATCAGGGTGAATGTATGGATAATCCGAATAGCATTCAAGCTCGGCTTTTTTGCGGTTCAGCGTAAATCGACCACCCCAATCCAGTGGACACCAGTCAGGCATTGGTCTGGCAGGCTTACTATTGCTGCGCTCTATGATATCACAGGTGACACCTGATGTACTATGTGCCATATCACCACCACAGATGATATTGCCCGATGGCGTTTTGAAATATACTTCTGCGTTTGACACCATGCTCACAGACAGCAAAGCAATAGCGGTGATTATTACACGATAACTTTTCATCAATATCATAAATAGCTCTCACATGGCAAAACAGCACAGGCGTCGCCCATGCTGTTTTTTTGGATGAATGGCTTATGACTTGTTCTTGTCATCCGCTAGGAATAGCCAAGTATCTAGCACAGTATCAGGGTTTAGCGATACCGAGCTAATGCCTTGTTCCATCAGCCAATACGCTAGGTCTGGATGGTCTGATGGGCCTTGACCGCAGATACCGACATATTTGCCTTGCGCACGGCAGGCGTCGATGGCGATTTTTAGCAGTTTCTTAACCGCTGGGTCACGCTCATCAAACAGATGCGATACGATGCCTGAGTCACGGTCTAGACCAAGTGTCAGCTGTGTCAAGTCGTTTGAACCGATTGAGAAACCATCAAAGTATTGCAAGAACTCATCCGCCAAAATCGCATTGGTCGGTAGCTCACACATCATGATGATTTCAAGACCATTTTCGCCACGCTTCAAGCCATTTTTCTCAAGTAATTCAATCACTTGCTTAGCTTCGCCTGTGGTACGCACAAATGGAATCATGATTTTGACATTGGTCAAGCCCATATCGTCGCGCACATATTTTAGCGCACGGCACTCAAGCTCAAAGCAGTCACGGAAATTATCCGATACATAGCGAGACGCACCACGGAAACCAAGCATTGGGTTCTCTTCTGATGGCTCATACAGCTTACCGCCGATTAGGTTGGCATATTCATTTGACTTAAAGTCAGACATACGCACAATCACAGGCTTATTGCGGAACGCCACCGCCAAAGTTGAGATACCTTCAATCAGCTTATTGATGTAGAACTCAACTGGTGAGTTGTAGCCTGCCATACGCTCTTGAACAGCTTGTACTGTCTCTTGTGGTAGGCTGTCGATGTTTAGTAGTGCTTTTGGATGCACGCCAATCATACGGTTGATGATGAACTCAAGACGAGCCAAGCCCACGCCCTCATTTGGGATTTGAGCAAAGTCAAAGGCACGGTCAGGGTTACCCACGTTCATCATCACCTTAAACGCAAGCTCTGGCATGGTGCTGATTGAGTTACGCTGTACTTCAAAGTCTAGCAAGCCTTCATAAATAAAGCCGGTATCACCTTCTGCGCACGATACAGTGACTTCTTGACCATCGACCAACACTTCGGTGGCATTGCCCGAGCCGACGATAGCAGGCACGCCCAATTCACGAGCGATAATCGCCGCATGGCAAGTACGACCACCACGGTTGGTGATAATCGCTGATGCACGCTTCATCACTGGTTCCCAATCTGGGTCAGTCATGTCAGAGACAAGCACATCACCATCTTGGACTTTGCTCATTTCATTCAAATTGGTGACGATACGCACTTTACCACTGCCCACACGCTGACCGATTGAGCGACCTTCGGTGAGTACTTTAGCGCCTTTTGAGTTGATGATATAGCGCTCCATATGGTTCTTATCTTGGCGAGATTTGACCGTTTCTGGACGCGCTTGTACGATGAAGATTTCGCCTGTATCACCATCTTTTGCCCACTCGATATCCATCGGCTGACCATAATGTTTCTCAATGATCAATGCTTGCTTAGCAAGGCGAGTTAGCTCATCGGTATTTAGGGCAAATTGGTTGCGGTCTGCTTTATCAACATCAACGATTTTGGTTGACTTGGTGGTGCTACCTTCATCGCCATAGACCATTTTCTTTTGTTTTGAGCCAAGATTACGGCGTACGACCGCAGGACGGTTTTGTTCTAGTAGGGCTTTTGATAGATAAAATTCATCAGGGTTCACCGCGCCTTGAACGACCATCTCGCCTAGGCCATAGCTTGCGGTGATAAATACCACTTCATCAAAGCCAGACTCGGTATCTAGCGTAAACATCACGCCTGATGTACCCGTCTCTGAACGCACCATACGCTGAATACCTGCTGACAGCGCCACGCCTGCGTGCTCAAAGCCCTTGTGCACACGATATGCAATCGCACGGTCATTATATAGTGATGCAAATACTTCTTTGATAGCAATCAATACATTGTCAATGCCACGAATGTTCAAGAAAGTCTCTTGCTGACCGGCAAATGACGCATCAGGCAAGTCTTCTGCTGTCGCTGATGAACGCACCGCCACAGCGATGTCTTGACCGCCTGATAGCTCGGCAAATGCTGCACGGATTTCATCTTCTAGGTCTTTTGGCAATTCTTGGTCAATGACCCAGCCACGAATCTTAGCACCTGTTTGGGCAAGCAATTCTACATCATCAACATCCAAGCCTTTTAGCTCAGCATTGATTTTGTCAAGCAAACCCGTTTCGTTCAAAAAGCGGTTAAAGGCATCGGCAGTGGTCGCAAAACCATTTGGCACATTCACGCCCAAATTACCCAAGTGGCTAATCATCTCACCGAGTGATGAGTTTTTGCCACCAACCAATTCAACATCATCTTTACCCAGTTGATTAAATGGGATGACTTGCTTGCTCATAAATAACTCCAATAAAAGTTGGCATTGTCTCAAGATGCGCCCAAAATAATTTTTTGGCATATTTTTTATAAAGATAAGTTATAAAAAAATCGGCACACTCAAGAAATCTGTAAGATTTTGTCGATTATAACCACAAAAAATTGAATACTCAATCCATTTATCAATTTATTTTTGATAAAAATAGTGGTATTTTTATTATAAATAGATTTGCTATTGATTTTTGGTAATTTTTATGATTTTTGTAAACTTATGTATGATAACTGATATTAGCACGCATTGACAAATTAGGTACAAAATCAGTTTTTGTGCTATACTTAGGGCAATATCGTCCAGTTATAGGTGAATATGACATGTATGTCCACACCCCCACCCCAAGCCAAGAACCAAAAAAACTTGTCCGCAGTGCGTTTTTTATTTCTGATGGTACTGCCATCACCGCCGAAACGCTTGGCAAATCACTACTAAGCCAATTTGCCGATGTGGAATTTGACATTCAAGTCATCCCCTATGTCGATACCGTCGAGCTTGCCCGCGAAGCCGTCGGCCGCATCAACCAAGCCTATAAAAATACCAATTTACTACCTTTGGTCTTTGACACCATTGTCAGCGATGAGATTCGAGAAGTCATCAACACTGCCACCGCTTGCAACCTTGACATCTATGAAGGGCTCATCACTCGTATCGCCACCGAAATCAATCACAAGCCAAATCCGCACGCAGGCATGGCACACAGTAATGTCGATTCGGACGATTATAAGGCACGCATTGATGCGGTGCATTTTGCACTAGATAATGACGACGGTGCACGCATCACGCATTATGATGGCGCTGATATTATTTTGGTTGGCTTGTCTCGTTCGGGCAAGACGCCAACATCATTGTACCTTGCGCTACAATACGGCATCCGAGCTGCCAACTACCCACTGACCGAAGAAGACCTAGATACCAGCAGCCTGCCCCAAGCGCTCAAAGCCCATAAGCACAAGCTATTTGGTCTAACCATCGACACCGAACGCCTAGTGCGTATCCGCCAAGAGCGTAAAGCAGGCAGCCGTTATGCTAGCCTTGCTCAATGCCAAGCCGAGCAACAGGCGATTCAAGCGATTTATAGCACCCAAAAAATCCCAAATCTGAATGTCTCTGAAATGTCTGTTGAAGAAATTGCCACTCGTATTCTACAAATGACTGGACTAAAACGCCGTATCGGTATGTAACCATTTGAATTTTTGATTGAACTATTGATTGAATTATTGAGAAAAATCATGCTAAAAAAACTTAGCCTAATCACAGCAATCGCCCTATTAACCGCCTGCCAAAGCACACCGCCAAAGCCTGAGCCATTGTATGTGCCAAATATTGCACTACAACCAGCCAAAGTACTAGAAATCCTGCCTAATCGCAGTGTTTGTGATTCATCAAGCCCTATGCAATGCCTGCTGGTCAAAGTCGATGGCACAAGCGATAGCGAGATTTTTGGTATTGGTTTTAATGACATCAAAGGCTTTGAGCCAAAAGTTGGCGTCCGATATAAAATTCGTGCCAGCCAAGAGATTGACCAAAATACCGGCAAGCCAACAGGCTATTGGCAACTTGATGAAATCTTATCACAGCACATCAGCCGATAAGCTTGTTTTGTATATTTATTAATAAGTAAATTTAAGGACAAATCATGACAAAAAAGCGTAAAACCATGCCAACTGACAGCATTGCCAACGCAGAAATTGAAGCCACTGTCATCAGTAGCCAAACCTTTGAGCATGTCGAGCATGACCACCTACACCCTAGCCTAATCAGCCCGCTAGATGGTCAGCGTATCGGTCTAAAGACCCATAAGCACAAAGTCAAGCACGGCTATGAATACGATGCTGTAGTACTCGGTGCAGGCCCTGCCGGTGAAGCTGCGGCGATGAAGCTTGCCAAGTCAGGCTATCGCGTCGCCGTCGTCGATCCACGAGATCAAGTCGGTGGTAACTGTGCACACGTCGGCACTATCCCAAGTAAGGCACTGCGTCAGTCGGTGTTTAACATCATCAGCTTTCGCCGTGACCCACTATTTAGCCAAATCAAGGACAGCTATCAAGTACCGCTAAATAAAGTACTAAGCCGTGCTCGTGAAGTGATTCGCAATCAGGTCAATACACACAAGCTGTTTTATGAGCGTAACCAAATCGAAGTGATTCACGGCTGGGGTAGCTTTGTGGATGCACATACACTTGAGATTTATTCAGGTGAGCTTGAGCCAACTAAGACCATCACCTTTAATGAAGCGGTGATTGCTGTCGGTTCACGCCCTTATCGTCCTGATATCCTAGACTTTGACCATCCACGAGTGTTTGACTCGGACAAGATTTTGCAAATGGATTATGTCGCACGCAAAATCATCATCTATGGCGCAGGTGTCATCGGCTGTGAATATGCGTCAATTTTCACAGGCTTGGGCTATGTCGTTGATTTGATTAATAATAAAGAACAACTACTAAGCTATCTGGACGAAGAAATCTCCGATGCACTTAGCCACGACTTCCGTCAATTTGGCGTGCGTATTCGCAACCACGAAGAGATTGACCACCTTGAGACGCATGATGACTGCGTTATCCTACACCTAAAAAGCGGTAAAAAAATCAAATCAGATGCCATCCTATGGTGTAATGGCCGCTCAGGCAACACGGATAGCCTAAACCTTGAAGCTGTCGGCTTGACCGCCAACAGTCGTGGTCAGCTAGAAGTTGACCAAACTTATCGCACCAGCGTGCCACACATCTATGCTGTCGGTGATGTCATCGGCTGGCCATCATTGGCATCGGCTGCCTATGACCAAGGCCGTAATGCAGCAGGCTTTATGGTGGGTGATGAAGATGCTGAGTTCATTAACAGCGTACCGACAGGCATTTATACCATTCCTGAGATTTCAAGTATCGGCAAGACCGAAGCTGAACTGACCGCTGAACAAATCCCATATGAAGTCGGTCAAGCTTTCTTCCGCCATCTAGCTCGTGCGCAAATCATCGGTGAACGCTCAGGCGTCCTAAAAATCCTATTCCACCGTGAGACGCTAGAGATTCTCGGTATCCATTGCTACGGCAACCACGCATCCGAGATTATCCATATCGGACAAGCGGTGATGAAATGCGGTCATACGCTTGAGTACTTTATCAATACCACATTTAACTACCCAACGATGGCGGAAGCTTATCGTGTCGCCGCCCTAAACGGTATGAACCGAATTTTTTAGGCGATTACCTTTGGCGTCTCCATACGCTGATTTTTGGTAAATTGCGATAAATTGTGGTAATTATAAAAAAAATTCTCGTCACACATATGGCGGGAATTTTTTTAATTTAATAATATTTACTTAGAAATATTAGTTATAGTTTAATATTGATATAAAAAACCCAACAACTCAAATGATTGACATTGTTGGGTTTTGAAACTTGTTTAATAAATTTAATTAACAAACTTAATTAAGCATCCGATGACTTAGCATCTGATTTGTCATCTTTTTGGTCAAGTAGCTTAGCAAGCTTATCCAAGCCTTCAATTTGCACCGTGCGATTTGGGAATGGGATATCAATGCCCGCTTCATCAAAGGCATATTTGGTCTGCTCAAGCAATTCACATTGCAAATCAAACCAATTATCATTGGTCGCCCACACTCTAAGCATCAAATCCACCGAACTTTCACCAAGCGCCGTCACGACAACGGTCGGTTCAGGGTCAGGCAGTGCTTTTGGGTGTGCCTTAGCAAGTGCAATCATCACTTCACGCGCCTGACGAATATCAGCATCATAGCTGATACCCACAGCAATATCGACACGACGGGTCGGCAATGACGAAAAATTGGTGCTTGATGATGTCATGATATCGCCATTTGGGATGATGATTTCATGGTTGTTAGCCGTTCTGATACGAGTATTGACCAGTGTAATATCAAGCACCGTACCTGTCTTGCCACCGACTTCCACCACATCGCCACGGCTAAATGGACGAAAAATCACAATCAGCACGCCTGCTGCTAGGTTTGACAGCTGGTCTTTGAGCGAGACACCGATTGCCACGCCTGCTGCACCCAAGATAGCAACGAATGAGTTGGTATTCACGCCAAGCTTATTGAGCGCCGCCAAAATCACCGCCACAAGCATAATGCCGTACAAGAGATTGCCCAAAAAATTCGCCGCCGTATTATCCATGCGACTGCGAGCCATCAGGCGTTTGGCGATATTGACGATACGCTTACCAATCCATTTACCCACAAAGAAAATCAACAACGCAAGCACGAGCTTACCCGACATATCAATCGCCATCTGCGTCAATGTCGCAATATCAATCGGTATGCCCAGAAATTGCAAGGCATCATTCGTACCGTGCTCAAGCGTTGTTTTGGTCACTTCAGCGGCATGGACAGCGACTTCTTTGGCAGCTTCGGCGGCTTGCTGTGCGTTATCGGCAGCTTCGGCGACCTTTTGGGTGGTCTGCTCCACTGCTTGCTCCACGTCGGCGTCAGACGCCGTTTCAGACTTGGTTGCTTCGCTCATATCTCCCCCATGATGTTTTTATGTGATTGATAAATTAAAAAAACCTACCGGTCGGTTTTTTGGCATATTGTCCAATCGCCGTATCTACTTTGCTAGCGATATCTAGATAATGCTGTCCTAGATGTGCTTGCTGTAGCGCTTGTGGCTCACCTTTATCCATCGATGCACGGATGGACGCATCCAGTGGTAATTGCCCAAGTAGTGGCACGCCATAGCTTGTCGCCATCGCATCACCACCACCACTGCCAAAGATGGCTTCGGTATGACCGCATTGGCTACAGATATGTAGCGCCATATTCTCAACAATACCAAGCACTGGGATACTTGTTTTATTGAACATCTCAATGCCTTTTTTGGCATCGAGTAGCGCAATATGCTGTGGCGTGGTCACAATCACCGCCCCCGTGATAGGGATACGCTGTGCCAATGTCAGCTGAATATCCCCCGTCCCCGGCGGCATATCGATAAGTAGATAATCAAGCGTCGGCCAGTTGGTCTGATTATACAGTTGCATCAGTGCGCCCGTCGCCTTGATGCCACGCCATGCCACAGGCGTATCGTCCGAGTCGATCAGATTGCCAATCGATAGCACTGCAAGTCCATTAGCATCAATCGGCACAAACTGATCATGCTCCACTTGTGGCTTGATACCTGCCACGCCGAGCATCGCAGGGATTGACGGGCCATAGATGTCTGCATCTAGTACACCAACTTTTTTACCAAGCTTTTGTAGTGCTAAAGCCAAATTCACCGTCGTCGTGGATTTACCCACACCGCCCTTACCCGATGCGACGACCACAATGTGCGTGATGCGTGGATGAGCAGCAAGCTCACTTTGCTTGGGTGCAGGTTTGGCAGGCTTAGCATCATCGGCTGACTGTGTCGGTATAGTATCTGCCTGTGGCTGATACGACTGCACGACGGATGATTTTGGCGACTCATTGACTGATTGGGCAGATGACTTATCAAACGGCTTAGGCGCATCTTTGGCATTGGCGATACTTTGCTCGGCAATCGACACATTGATATTCACTTCGGTCACGCCCATCGGATACAGCGTCTGCTGCAGGTCATGATATTCTCGCTCAAGCTCGGCGGTGTCATCACTCATGCCAATACGCATATTCATCGTCAAGACATCACCATCAAGCGTCTGATCCACCACAAAATTCATAAACGGCTGACCGTAGAGCGTCTTGGCATTAAGCACGGCTTGCACTTGTTCGTTTTTTGATTTTTTCTTTTTAAATAAATTAAACATAATCACCTGATTACTCGGATAATCCCGAGAAAATTACTCAAGATTTGACAGTTATTGTCAATTTTAGCACAAATCACAACAAAAATGATGAATTTTGGCACTGACACAAGCAAACTATCCCTAGAGTAAACGGCAGATTTTTGATAAAATAAGCGTTTTTGTTTAAGAATAGCATCATGAGCCACACCGACCAACCCGTCCTTATCAGTGATTATGATTATGACTTGCCCGAAGCACTCATCGCACGCCATCCGCTCGATGCGCGTAGCGGTTCACGACTGCTACACATGGCAGATGGCGTGATTAATGATAAGCAGTTTACCGATTTGGCAGAGCTGTTGTCGGCAAATGATTTGCTAGTGCTTAATGACACCAAAGTCATGAAAGCTCGCCTGCACGGGCAAAAAGCCACAGGCGGCGCAGTCGAAGTGCTGGTCGAACGCCTACTGCCCAATGAAGATGGTCAAGCACCCCATCGTGCACTATGTCATGTACGCTCAAGCCGCTCGCCAAAGGCAGGACAGATGCTTAGCCTTGCTGATGGCAAGATGGGTGCAACCGTGCTTGGCCGTGAAGAAAATCTGTTTGTCCTAGCCTTTGATGCGCCGATTTTGGCAGATTTGGATTGTTATGGTCAGATGCCGATTCCGCCGTATTTTGAGCGTGATGCCGATGAGATGGATGATGAGCGTTATCAGACGGTATTTCATGATCCTGCCAAGACAGGCAGTGTCGCTGCACCGACGGCAAGCCTGCATTTTGATGATGAGTTATTAGCTAAGCTAAAACAAAAAGGGGTTAAAACAGCTTTTGTGACGCTCAATGTCGGCGCAGGGACTTTTGCCCCTGTTAAGGCTGATGATGTGCGTGATCACATCATGCATTCAGAATATGCGCATCTACCCAAAGAGACTGCCGAGCTCATCAACCAAACCAAAGCAAATGGCGGTCGCATCATCGCTGTCGGCACGACGGTCACTCGTACGCTTGAGACCGCTTATTTGCATCGCATTGATGATAGACTTGTCGAATATGCAGGCGATACCAATATCTTTATTTATCCGCCGTATCGCTTTGGGGTAGTGGATTGTTTGGTGACCAATTTTCATTTGCCAAAATCAACCTTGCTGATGCTCGTTTCAGCCTTTGCTGGCACTGATCATATCAAACAAGCTTATCAGCACGCCATTGATCATGGTTATCGCTTTTTTAGCTATGGCGATGCGATGTTTTTGGAAAAAGTGTGATTAATTTATTTAATCTTTTTGTTTAATTTATTTGATGAATTGACAAGCTTATTTAATCGTATTATTTTTTATGAATTTCAAATCTGCCAAATGGTGCATGAGATTGAAATCAAATCAATTAGTTAGAGAAATTTATGAAATTTACCCTACACAATACCGATGGCGGTAACAATCACGCACGCCGTGGCACAGTACATCTGGCACATGGCGATGTACAGACTCCTGCATTTATGCCGGTGGGCACTTATGGCACAGTCAAGGGGATGCTACCCCGTGATATTCACGGCATCGGCGCTGATATCATTCTTGGCAATACCTTTCATCTGTGGCTACGCCCGGGGATGGATGTGATTCGTGAATTTGGCGGTCTGCACAAGTTCATCAATTGGGATAAGCCGATTTTGACCGACTCGGGCGGTTTTCAGGTGTTTAGCCTAGGTGCGATGCGTAAAATCAGCGAAGAAGGCGTGGCGTTTCGCTCGCCTGTCGATGGTGCAAAGGTGTTTTTGAGCCCTGAAACATCCATGCAAATCCAAAATGATCTCAACTCCGACATCGTCATGCAGTTCGATGAGTGCACGCCTTATCCTGCCACGCACAGCGACGCCCAAAAATCGCTTGAACTATCGCTACGCTGGGGACAACGCTGTATCGATGAACATCAGCGACTGGGCAACAAAAACGCCCTATTTGGCATTATCCAAGGCAGTATGTATAAGGATCTGCGCGCTCAATCACTCAAAGGCTTGCTTGAGATGCCATTTGACGGCTATGCCATCGGCGGTCTGTCGGTCGGTGAGCCCAAAGAAGAGATGATCGGCGTGCTCAACTACCTACCTAATGCCATGCCAAGCGACAAGCCGCGCTATCTGATGGGCGTGGGCAAACCTGCCGATATCGTTGAAGCGGTGCGTCGTGGCGTGGATATGTTTGACTGTGTGATGCCGACTCGTAATGCTCGTAATGGACATTATTTCGTCACGGGTAATAGCGAAAACAAAGGCATCGTCCGTATCAAAAATAGCCAATATCGCAATGATTTAGCACCACTTGATGAACATTGCGACTGCTACACTTGCCAAAATTTTAGCCGTGCCTATCTGTATCATCTGCACAAGTGCAAAGAGATGCTCTCGGCACAGCTTGCCACCATCCACAACCTACGCTACTATCAGCGACTGATGGCTGATATCCGCAAAGCCATCGAAGAAAACCGCTTTGATGAGTTTGTGGCTGAGTTTTATGCCAACTGGGGTATGGCGGTGCCTGAGTATGATAAGGATCAGCACAGTCTGTAATCTGTTGAATTTATAAAATTCAACCGTAAAAAATCGCCATCACACTGTTTTGGCGATTTTTTGCATTGGATAAGTTCAAAACATTTTATCGACCGTGACAAACCAAGCACCGCTACGTCTGTCGTACAAGTCCAAATTGCTATCCGTATGCTGGTGCCGATAGTTAATCTGAGGTACAAAGCCCTTATAATTTATCTTATTATGCCATAGTGTGCCAATAAACTGCGTTTCAGTATCATGCCTGATTTCACCATACCAAAAATTCGGTGCCAAAAACTCTCGCTTGGTATGTCTGAGCATCGCACGTACACCCACATCTTTACCATAATAACCCATGCCTAGTCGCAGTCCTTGCCGGTTCGATGATTCTGAGCTGTCTTCTAGTCGTTCATGCCGAGCCTCTAGCCCTGCATAATACAGCCATTGATCAGTTGGCTGATACAGCGCCATCACCACGCCATCATTGGCATAGCCGTCATATCGCTTACTGATATCATGGTCATTATAGCGTTTTTGACTATGATTGGCACTTGTGGTCATCTGCCAGTTGGCACTCATACGATGCGTCGCACCAACGCCGACACCCCATTGGTATTGATACTGGTCACCGCCAAGCCAATCTTGGACGGCAAATGGCGTAATGCCAAAGCTTGATTTGACAGTCTTGTAGCGATAGCCCAGCTCACCACGCAAGGCAAATTCATCATAATCACGCTGACTGGGATAATAGATGCCATTCGCCCCTATCGATGAGTACAGATGATGCCGTCCGCTGATATTGTACTCACGGCTGATACCCATGTCATATCTTAGCCCTGTGGCGGTCTTTGGCTGTGACTCTTTGTCAAAAATAAATGTCATCCCACCGATGTCAAATTCTCGCAAAGACGATGCATTATTGACATTGTCATTTTGCTCGATATTTAGCCCGAAGTTTGGCTTGGGCTGCTCAATTTTCTTGATAGCAGCCAAATACTGCTCACTCAGTACCTGCATGGGTGTGGGTAGTGATGGCTTGATGGCTTCAAAAGTAACCTTAGCATCCTTGTATTGCTTATTCTCAAAATACATCACCGCCAGATCAAATTTGGGGAAAATCAGCGATGGATCTTGGGTGATTTTTTCGTAGTGCTTGATGGCTTGATTATGCTTAGCCTGTGCTCGTAGCATCGCCCCCATTGCATAGTCATAGAGTACTGGATCATGGTCAACTGTCTCTTGATACGCCATCAGTGCTTTGGCAAGCTCATCCCACTGATGATTCACTATCAGATGGGTGATGATATCTTCATTGGTTTGCCCCATTGGTGCGTCTTGTACGATGGGATTGATATTGACCGTCTCAAGCGGAGATGGTAATGTCGCCCATTCTATCTGCTCATACGGCAGCACCTGCGACACCTGAGATGACACTTCGGTCATGCCGACAGATGCCATCGCCTGAGAACTTGAGAATAAAAATGCTGTGATTATGAGTTTTTGATTCATCACCCATTCCTAGTTTTATAGTTTAAAAAACCAATTAACCGATGCTGGTTAATTGGTTTTGCTAATTTTGATAGCTAAAATCGGCGAATCAATATCACGCTCAGCAACTTAACGCTGACCACCAAAACCGACCTCAGCCTGACCTTTGCCGTTAGTATAGGTGCCAGCTTGGCTACCGTTTAGCGTCACACGGCCAGCGACCTCTTCGGCATTTGGCCCAAAAAATCCCAACTGATATTTGCCACTATAGCCACCTGCATAAGCCGATGACTCAATACCCCGCATCGTCTTGACACCAAGCTTAATATCACTGATATAGCCACGATTCAGCTCGATAGTACCCGTATCAGCGACGCCTGTGATACGCCCTTCGCCACGGCGATTGTCAAAGTTTACTTCATAGCGTAAATCACCGGTACCATAGCCACTGAATGCCTTGCCCTGATACACCGCTGTGCCACTGGTCGGCATCTGCGATGATGGTGTCGCATAGCCAACGATATGATTGATATTAAATTGGTCTTTTGCCAATTGGCGAGTTGTAGCCGATGGATTGGTATTTGATTTAGCAGTGACTTCATCATGCTGACGGCCATAGACGACCGAATAAGGCTGATTATAAATACGCTCGGTGCCACGCACACGGAAGCTATAACCATCAAAATTAGCAACATCGTAATTTTTTTGGTTTTCGTGATAGCCTTTGGACAAACCCTTGGTATCCAAAACAGTGTTGGCACGATGCAGTGACGCTTCGTTACCTTGATAGTATCCGCCATCGACATCGCCACTTTTATCATCTTTATGATAAGCAGCATAAGGCACATCCCAACCATTGGCATACGGCAGGACAATAACTTTAT
The DNA here is from genome assembly GCF_002014825.1 of Moraxella pluranimalium. Lineage (GTDB taxonomy): Bacteria > Pseudomonadota > Gammaproteobacteria > Pseudomonadales > Moraxellaceae > Moraxella > Moraxella pluranimalium. The sequence continues at coordinate 66,082 of NZ_MUYU01000002.1, forward strand.
TAGCTTCGACGACACTTGAGCTGACGCTATATCCTGACGAAGCACTATCACCCTTACTACTACACGCACTCAGTGCAACCGCACCAGCAACCACACCAATAACCAAAACCGTACGATTCATAATCTCTCCTAAATATCATCGTTGAACCAACCATAGCATATCATGATTTGACAATCATTGCCATATTTATTCAATCTTGATAATTATTCAAACAAAAGCCATCGATAGGACGGCTTTTGTTTGTAAAGGCATGGTTTATTTGGTGATAGTACCACGAGTACCGCCAAAGCCGATAATTACAGAACCCAAAGTATTGGATGGGGCTTTGATTAAATAACTTTCAGCCGTCATGGTTGCTTTGCCTGCAATTTCGGCGGCATTGGGACCATAAAAACCCAATTCATAATTTCCCTTATACTGAGTATCCGCTAAAGATGCGACACCCTTGATTCCTTTTTCAGCAACACCACCGCCAGTAGTACTGACAATTTCGCCTTCATGCAAGACGACGGTGCCTGCAATATCACTCACGTATAAAGAGCCCGATCCAGTTCTTTTTCCAAAATCCACAGTGTACGACAAACCACCCTCTCCGGTACCAGTAAAAGCACCACCACCATATGTTGCCTTTCCAATGGTTGGAATTTCGCTCGCAGGTGTCGCCTGTCCTGCAATTTGATCAACATTAAAATATGCGTAATTCTGATCTTTCGTGATTAGATTGGTGCCATAACCATTAGCTCCCCCATTTGTATAATTTGTCAAGCCCCAAATTTTACCATCGCGATCACGAACTGCTCTAGTGTAGTAATTACCATATACAATAGAATAGGGTTGATTATATACTCGCTCTGAGCCTTCTACATGGTAATTTTCCAATCTTTCACCCTGTAAAATAACATAACTTCGACTTCTGGCATCAAGCCCTCTTTTAAAATCGGTCGAATTAATGGCAAGTTCACCACTGGAAACATATTTATCTTTGGCGGTATAGTATCCAGTTCGTCCATCAAATACAGCAGGTCTAATAATATCCTTCCCTTTAATTTGAGGAATTTTTAACATTTTCGCCTTATTTGCCGCTTCTAAAGCCTTGCCAGTCGGTGTTGTTGGCGCAGGGACAAGCACAGTTGGCTGTGTTACAGGCGTCGTTGGTGTGGTTGGTGCAGGGGTGGTTGGTGCGGTTGTGCCAGTATTACCGGTATTGGTTGTACTACCAGTATTGGTATTACCTGCTGTACCAGTAGTAGCAGATGGAATGGTGGTGGCAGGTTGGCTATCGGTCTTATCACCACTTGAGCTACACGCAGCCAATGAAATCGCTAGCACAGACAGTGCAGAAACTTTGTAAAACGACATGATTTTACTCCATGTTTTGGGGACGAATTAAAGGGGAGCAAAATCATCTAAAGATAAATCAGAACTGATTTACCATGTTAGAAGAGTTAACGCATCAAAATTTTTGATTGATTAATTAAATTTATAAAAAACCATCCGATGATTTATAAAAATTTAATAAACTGCTCAAAAATTAAGCAAAAGGGACGCGCTGCNNCCCCCCCCCCCCCCCCCTAACAAGTATTTTTATTTTGGCGGATTTCTAATAAAATTGCAAGTAAATATTTCAAAGTGGTTACAATTCTTTACACGCAAAAAAAATCACCCACCATCCGATGAGTGATTTTATGCTTTTGACAGATAATTTAACCAATCACAGCCCTGCTTTTAGGCTTGCCTCGATAAATTTATCCAAATCACCATCAAGCACCGCACCTGTATTGGAGGTCTCAACACCTGTACGCAAATCTTTGATACGAGAGTCGTCCAGTACATACGAGCGGATTTGACTACCCCAGCCGATGTCTGATTTGCTGTCTTCGAGCGCTTGTTGTTTTTCCATGCGTTTTTGCATTTCTAGTTCGTACAGCTTGGCTCGTAGCATCTTCATCGCAGTGTCTTTGTTGGCGTGCTGTGAGCGTTCGTTCTGACACGCCACGACCACCCCTGTCGGTTGGTGAGTGATACGCACCGCAGAGTCAGTGGTGTTCACGTGCTGACCGCCTGCACCGCTTGAGCGATAGGTATCGATACGCAGGTCGGCAGGATTGATATCAATCTCGACATTATCATCAATCTCAGGCGACACAAACACCGCAGCAAATGATGTATGGCGACCATTATTACTATCAAATGGTGACTTACGCACCAAGCGATGCACACCAATTTCCGTGCGTAGCCAACCAAAGGCATAATCACCCTTGACATGGATGGTTGCTGACTTGATACCTGCCACGCCACCTTCAGACACTTCCATCACATCCGCCTTAAAGCCGTGACTCTCACACCAGCGCAGATACATACGCAGCAGCATCTGCGACCAGTCTTGCGCTTCTGTACCGCCCGAGCCTGCCTGGATGTCTAGATAACAGTTATTGGCATCCATCTCACCGCTGAACATCCGCTTAAATTCCAAATCTTCGACCTTAGCACGCGCCGTATCGAGCTCAGCCTGCACATCAGCCAGCAAGCTCTCATCGTCGGCTTCTACAGCCAGCTCTAGCATCGCTGATGCATCTTCTAGGCTAGCATCTAGCCCTTCGATGACACCGATGATGCCATCGAGTACGCTTTTTTCTTTGCTGATTTTGGTGGCGATTTCAGGATTGTTCCAAAGCTCTGGATTTTCAAGCTCAAGATTGACTTCTTCTAGGCGTTCTTTTTTGCCTTCGAAGTCAAAGATACCCCCGAAGTTCTTGGCCACGAGTAGCAAGGTCTTTGATTTGTTCTTGGTAGATGGCGATTTCCATGATTACTCCGATAAAATAAATAAACCGCTTATTATAGCAATGTTAAGGTGATTTTGCTATGGCAAAAGATGCCATCACAGCGACCAATCTTCAATCCGCCAGCCGTTTTTTTCGGCTTCACTGCGTAAAATCGCATCAGGCGTAATACACACTGCTTCATCAGCATAGTTTAGTAGGGGTAAATCATTCTTGGAATCCGAATAAGCAATCAGCTTATCAAAGTGAATGCCCTTATCTTGATATGCCTTGATAAGATTGGTCAGATGATAAATCTTACCATCTTTGAAATTGGGACGGTCAGCAACCTTACCTGTATAGTGATTATCAATAATCTCAAGGCGTGTGGCAAGTGTGTGCGCTGCATCCACCCCAAACAGCCCTGCAATCGGCACGACTACAAAGTCATTGGTCGCACTGATGACCACGACGACATCGCCTGCATCTTTGTGCTGCTTGATTCGCTCAATGCCTTTGGTACGCATATTTGGTCGAATCCAAGTATTTAGATACTCTTCACGATAAGTGTGCAAATCCGCCATCGTCTGCGTGTGCAAAAATGCCGCCACAAACTCATTATACTCCACCGCATCGAGCGTGCCTGCGATATAATCTTGATAAAATTTATCATTGGCATCGGCATAGACTTTGGCATCGACAAGCCCTTTATTGACAATAAACTGCCCCCAACTGTGGTCGCTATCGACATTGAGCAGTGTCATATCTAGGTCAAATAACGCAAGATTTGGCATGAGTTTTCCTTATGATAAAATCTATGAAATGAATGTGCCATTATCGCTAATCTTGGCAAGACTTGCAACCAAAGCGAGTGAATCAGTGCAGATTGGCTAAGTGATGGCAATGTAGTCAATAAAATTAGCACCCATCACACACAATAAGCATCACATAAGCACAAAAAAAAAGACAGTCCATCAAGACTGTCTTTATGGTTATTTGACTGATTACACAGCCGATTGTACGGCTGATTATTCAGCAATCTACAACTTAGAACTTACTGGCGTTAATCTGCGCTAGGATTTGTGAGATTTCGTCATTGGCTTGTTGTTCGTTGTCTAGGTTGCCTTGTGGCGTCAAATCATTGACCACCTGTGGCAACAGCTCAGCGATACCTTGACAGACTTCTGATTGGCTTGCGCCAGTTTGTGCGCAGACTTGGTTAATTTCATCATTGCCGAACAATTTGGCGACATCATTGGCATCGATACCGTCATTATCGGTGTCGATATTGACCCATGACTGCGCTTGATTACCCATGCCATTGTTGCTAAATTTGCCAAGTACGCCTGACAGACCGCCATTTTTTTGGATAAATGCCAAGACCACAGGCAGTAGCGCAACAAGTAGCGCACTTTTATTGATACCACCTGACTGCGTGCCTTGTGTCGAACCGCCAAGCACACTACCTAGAATACTGCCCAAATCACCGGCACTGGCATTGGTATTTTGGCTTTGACCGCCAAGCAGTCCGCCCAAAATCGCATCTAAGCCTTGTGAGCCTTGCGACTGCTGTGGCTGTGATTGGCTTTGACCTGCTAGCACCGAGCCCAGCACATTGCCAAGCACGCCGCCCATGCCTTGATTGGCTGATTGACCTTGACCCATTGCCCCTGCCAAGCCACCAAGCAGACCGCCCAGACCTGCTTGTGATTGGTTTTGATTGACAGTTTGTGATTGTGCGGCGTTTTTGATGACTTCAGTCACGATACTTTGTAATAGGCTCATAAGATTTCCCAATAAATAACTGATAAAACTTAGCCTATCATACGGCATGGCGATTTGATAATTCTATGATAATTGTGTAATGATTTGTGCGATGACTGCACGCTTTGTAACATCAGCGATACGCCCATCGAGCTAAGGCAGACAACTTGGCAAACTCATCTGCTGTGATTTGGTCGGCAAATAGCACCACAGTCAGACCAGATTTCTTTGGCAAAATGGTAAAAAACTGCAACACAATCACCTGTGTCAGCCCAAGATTGACCAAGTGGCAATCATTGAGATACGCTTGATAAATCAATGGCTTAGATGGTGCTGATGGCTTGGGATTAGGCGGGTTGGATGGATTGGGTAAATTGGGTAAATTAAATGAGTGCTTTGTGGCAAGATTGGCTGATTGATTAATCGGCTGATGTGATGGATGTGGCAGATGCTTGTGATTGGACGCAGACGATGTGCCAAGTAGCCATACACCATCATAATGCGTACAGCTGATATGGCTGATGGCATGGCGAGTACGATAATAATGCCAAGTGGTCGCCGTGCTGACCAACAGCAAAATCAGCCACTGCCACCATGCCATTCCCACCGCCAAACAAATCAACCAAACCGCCACAATCACACCGAGCCACAGCCCAAGCGATACACGGCTAGGCATGATAGCAATATCAAGGGTGATGGCGGTTTTGTCAGATGGTCTCACGATTGCTTAAGCTTAGATTTGGGCTTGGGCTTGGGCTTGGGCGTGCTTGAGCGTTTTCATTTTTTGGATTAAGGCGCTCACCGCATCATCATTTGGGCTGTCTTGACCCAAGAAAAACAGTAGCAAATCAGGATCTTCGAACTTCAATAGACGCTCAAACGCTGCCTGCTCATCGCTATCTGCCGTCAGATAATGCGCTTTGACATAGGGATCGATATAAAAATCCAGCTCTTTTAGCCCACGGCGTGCTTGATAAATGATGCGTCTTTGGGCATCGGTTGGGCTGATGGTCATGTCACACTCCTAAGAAGTCAGTAGATTATCATCAATAATTCATCATCCAATTAGTATAACAAATTTTGATGAAAAAAATACCATAAAGCAGTCATTTATCAAAAACTACAAGTCGCTACCCACCCCACCCACCCAAAAATCAGCGACAAATACTTTGTCTTGTTTGGCAAGGCTTAACAGATGTTCTTTTTGGGAACCGATTTTTGCGCTGGCAGTCCAACGAACACTATTGCTTTGGTATTTAGCGATGGCACGGCGCTGAGCAGGCGTGGTGCCGGTGGGATTAGCAGCTTTAGGCATATTATCCTCTTTGAAAATAGCTAAAAAATTTAAAAAAACGCCCTAAGTGGGCGTTTGATTATTTGTTTTGTTGCTGTTTGGCTTGTTCAGCGGCTTCGCGTTCTGCTTTTTCTTTGGCACGGCGAGCACGGCGAGCATCTGACTCTTGACTGTTTTTAATGATATCCGCATGCATCTCTGGTGGATATTTCGCCAATACCTCTTCCAGACTTGCACGAGGGAGCTCCCCAAAAACACCACCATTCACCAAACCAGATTCTTTGCATCTAGGGGAATCGCCGCAAGTATATCCGTGCCCCAGCACATAGGCGCCAGTCTTCGTTTGAGAAAACGGCACACCCTTATTGGTACTGGCACAACCGACCATGGCGACAGACATTAGGGCAAGCATAGATAGTTTTTTTAACATGGTTCTCTCCAAATTAAGAATTGATGGTAATTGATATATTTATAAATATACAGGATTTTTCTTTAAAGATAAATGTCTATAGATTGTTAAGTTAACATATTAATACATACAAATCACGCAATGACATTTTGGCATAGTCAATCTTGTTATACTCATCAAAACCATTGGTTTTTTTCACGATTATTTTTAAATCTTTGTCTATTTATCATAAAAATTGATATAGGTATAAAAAAATCAAATAAAATCTAGATTTTTAATCAAAAAAGGTATAATATAGCTAAGGTCGGGCATTTTCCCTTGAATTATGCCAAGAGTTTGCAAAACTTTGTTATCTATATCAGAAAGCACATAAGCAACTACCGACGCCATTGACCGATACGGCACATAATAACACTGCTACAGCCCATCGATCGCACTAGCCATTTCCCCAAGCTTTGCTTGGAAATTTATAAAAGGATAAGCCATGTCAATGATCAGTACTACCAGCCATTTGGCGACCCCGCACGATTTTTCGGACAACTGCGGTTTTGGATTGATTGCCCATGTTGAAGGGATGCCAAGCCACGACCTTGTCAAGACTGCCATTCATTCTCTTAGCTGTATGACGCACCGTGGTGGTGTCGCCGCTGACGGTCGCACGGGCGATGGCTGTGGTCTGTTGATTGCCAAGCCTGAAGCGTTTTTTGTGTCTGTTGCCAAAGAATTGGGCTTTAAATTGTCGGATAATTTTGCGGTGGGTACGGTGTTTGTCAATCTTGATAAAGACAAAGCCGAACATAGCATGGCACTATTTAATGACTACATCACCGCCGAAGGGCTAGAAGTCGCAGGCTGGCGTGATGTCCCTGTCAATCTCGACATCGTCGGTGACATCGCGCGTGAAAGCCTGCCTGATTTTAAGCAAATCTTCGTCAATGCACCAAGCGATATGCCTGCTGAAGTCTTTAACCGTAAGCTGTTCGTCGCTCGCAAAAAAACCGAAAACGAGCTGACACACGATGAGCTATTTTATGTCACAGCGCTCAACTGCCAAACCGTGATTTACAAAGGGCTTGTGATGCCTGCTGATTTACCAAACTTCTTCTTGGATCTACAAGATGAGCGCTTGGCATCGCACATCGTTGTGTTCCATCAGCGTTTTTCGACCAACACCCTACCAAAATGGCCACTGGCACAGCCGTTTCGCTACTTGGCGCATAATGGTGAGCTTAACACCATCACCGGTAACCGCAACTGGTCGGTAGCTCGCACACCAAAGCTTAAGACCGACAAACTGCCAAGCCTACAACAGCTTGCCCCACTGGTAAATACCACAGGCTCGGACTCATCAAGCCTAGATAATATGCTAGAAGTGCTGATGAACGGTGGTATGAGTCTATTTCATGCCATGAGCATCCTAGTACCGCCTGCTTGGCAAAATGTCGATAACATGGACATGGATTTGCGTGCGTTTTATGAATTTTATTCACAGCACATGGAAGCATGGGATGGCCCAGCAGGTCTAGTCATCCAAGATGGTCGCTATGCCGTGTGTATGCTGGATCGCAACGGTCTGCGTCCATCTCGCTGGGTCACCACCAAAAATGGCTATATCACGGTCGCATCCGAAGTCGGCACTTGGGATTATGCCCCCGAAGATGTCACAGGCAAAGGTCGTATCGGCCCGGGTCAGATGCTTGTCATCGACACCCACAGCGGTCAGATCATGGACACCAAGACCATCGCCACGATTCTCAAAAAAGCACACCCATATCGCAAATGGCTGCGTGAAAACGCCATGCGTATCCGTGATGTCGAAGCCATCGAAAAAGCCCAAAGCAGTGAAGCCAAAGATGCTGATTCACTAGCAAGCTTGCAAAAAATGTTCCACATCACCAGCGAAGAGCGTACCGAAATCATCCGCCCTGCTGCAGAAAACGCCCAAGAAGCGGTCGGCTCAATGGGGGATGACACCCCAATGGCGGTGCTGTCTCGTCAGATTCGCCATGTGGCAGACTTTTTCCGTCAGCAGTTCGCTCAGGTGACCAACCCACCTATCGACCCACTGCGTGAATCGATCGTGATGAGCTTGCAGACGTGTCTTGGCGCTGAGACCAATGTCTTTAATCCATCATCCAAAGATGCGCACCGCATTATCCTATCATCGCCAATCCTATCGGCTAGCAAGATGGCACAGCTTGAAGCCATCCAAGATCCTGCGTTTTTGAGCTATCGCATTGATCTAAACTATGATGAAAATCTGGATTTAAAAACTGCCATCGAAAACATCTGCGTCGAAGTCAAAACCGCCATCGAAAAAGGCTACACGCTCATTATCCTATCAGATAAAGCCATCAAAAAAGGCAAAGTCCCTGCCAATGCGGTACTAGTCACCGGTGCGGTGCATCATTATCTAATCAAAGAAGGTCTGCGTGCTGATGCCAATCTCGTCATCGAAACTGGCCTTGTGCGTGATCCACATCATGCAGCGGTGCTGATTGGCTTTGGTGCGACCTGTATCTACCCATACCTAGCTTATGATGTGATTGATCACTTGGTTACATCAGGCGAAATCCAAATCGATGCCTTAACCGCTCGCGCCAATTTCCGCAAGAGCCTTGATAAGGGTCTATTAAAAATCCTATCAAAAATGGGTATCTCGACCATCGTGTCATATCGTGGTGCTCAGCTGTTTGAAGCGGTGGGTCTGTCCGAAGAAATCGTGGATCTGTGCTTTGTGGGTGTGGCTAGCCGTATCAAGGGTGCAACTTTTGATGACCTTGCCAAAGACCAAGCCATCCTTGCCAAAAATGCCTTTAACCGTCGTACACCGATTGATAAAGGTGGCTTGATTAAGTTTGTCTTTGACAAAGAATATCACGCATTCAACCCTGATGTGGTGCGTGCGCTACACGCTGCGGTACGCTCAGGCGACTATAGCGAATACCAAAAATACGCCGACATCGTCAATAACCGCCCTGTCGCTACCATCCGTGACCTACTTGCGCTCAAAACTGATGGCGAGATTAGCCTAGATGAAGTCGAAGGCATTGAGCACATCTTGCCGCGCTTTGACTCAGCGGGGATGTCGCTTGGTGCGCTATCACCTGAAGCACACGAATCGATTGCGATGGCGATGAACACCATTGGCGGTCGCTCAAACTCAGGCGAAGGCGGTGAAGATCCCGCCCGCTATGGCACGCTCAAGAACTCAAAAATCAAGCAAATCGCATCAGGTCGCTTTGGTGTCACGCCTGCTTATCTACGCAGTGCTGAAGTCCTGCAAATCAAAATCGCCCAAGGTGCAAAACCGGGTGAAGGTGGTCAGCTACCAGGTGGTAAGGTCAATGGGCTGATTGCTCGCCTACGCTACTCGGTGCCGGGCGTGACATTGATTTCGCCACCACCGCACCATGACATCTACTCGATCGAAGACTTGGCGCAGCTGATTTTTGACTTAAAACAAGTCAATCCAAACGCCCTAGTCTCAGTCAAGCTCGTCTCTCGCCCTGGCGTGGGTACGATTGCCACCGGTGTCGCCAAAGCTTATGCCGATCTCATCACCATCTCAGGCTATGATGGCGGTACAGCAGCATCACCACTATCATCGATCCACTACGCTGGCTCACCATGGGAGCTAGGGCTTGCCGAAGCGCATCAGTCACTGCGTGTCAATGGTCTGCGTGATAAGGTGCGTATCCAAACAGACGGCGGTCTAAAAACAGGCTTGGATGTGGTCAAAGCCGCCATCCTAGGCGCAGAAAGCTTTGGCTTTGGTACAGCGCCAATGCTCGCTGTCGGCTGTAAATATCTACGCATTTGTCACTTGAACAACTGCCCAACAGGTGTCGCCACTCAGCGTATCGATCTGCGTGATGAGCACTATATCGGCGAAGTGGATATGCTGATTAATTTCTTTAAATTTGTAGCGATGGAAACTCGCCATTGGATGGCAAAACTGGGCGTGCGTACGCTTGAAGAGCTCGTTGGTCGCACCGATTTGCTTGCCATCTTGGACGGTGAAACCAGCAAACAAAACCATCTGGATCTCACCCCGCTACTGTACAGCCACCCACGAGCCGAAGGTGCGCCGCACACTTGCCAAGTGGCGAATAATGAGCCATTTGACAAAGGCGTGCTTGCCGAGCGTATGGTCAGCGATATGAATATCAATATCAAAAAAGGCTACGGCGGTGAATACAGCTATCGCATCAGCAACTGCGACCGCTCAATCGGTGCACGCATCTCAGGTGAGATTGCTGCCACTTGGGGCAATACAGGCATGAGCGATAAGCCAATCAAGCTACACCTGACAGGTACAGCAGGTCAGTCGCTTGGCGTATGGAACGCAGGCGGTCTGCACATTGAGCTTGAAGGCGATGCCAACGACTATGTGGGCAAAGGCATGGCAGGTGGCGAAATCGTCATCTATCCACCACGCACTGCACACATCAAGACCAGCGAATCAGCCATCATCGGTAACACCTGCCTATACGGCGCAACAGGTGGCGCGCTGTATGCCGCTGGTACGGCTGGCGAGCGTTTTGCGGTGCGTAACTCAGGCAGTCATGCTGTCGTCGAAGGCACAGGCGATCACTGCTGTGAATACATGACCGGTGGTGTCGTGACTGTACTTGGCCCAACCGGTCTGAACTTCGGTGCTGGTATGACAGGTGGCTTTGCCTATGTGCTTGATACTCAAGGTGATTTCTTTGACCGCTGTAACCATGAGCTTATCGATTTGCACCGCATTTCAAGCGAACAAACCGAAGAACATCGCATCTATCTGCGTAAAATCATCGAAACGCACGTCGAAAAAACGGGCAGTGTCTGGGGTCAGACCATCCTAAGCGACTTTGAACATTATGTTCGTAAGTTCTACTTGGTAAAACCAAAAGCGGCAAATATCGCCACTTTGGTCAAATCTACGATGGCAGACCCACAATAACCCACTTTTTCAGATATTCGGCGCAGGCATGCATCCTTACCTGCGCCCCATAGGAGAATAATGATGACAGCTCGTTTACATAATGATTTTCAGTTTTTGGACACACCACGCACCGATCCAAGCAAAAAATCGATCGAAACTCGCAAAACGCAGTTTATCGAAATCTACAAGCCATTTGACCAAAAATCCGCCACCGAACAGGCACATCGCTGCCTAGAATGTGGCAACCCATATTGCGAATGGAAATGCCCTGTGCATAACTACATTCCAAACTGGCTCAAGCTCGCCACCGAAGGACTCATTGAACAAGCCGCCGAGCTTAGCCACATGACCAACACCCTGCCTGAAGTCTGCGGCCGTGTCTGCCCCCAAGACCGCCTGTGCGAAGGTGCGTGTACATTGAATGACGGCTATGGCGCAGTGACCATCGGCAATATCGAAAAATACATCAACGACACCGCCTTTGAGCGTGGCTGGCGTCCTGATATGAGCAATGTCGTGTGGACAGATAAGCGTGTGGCAGTCATCGGCGCAGGCCCTGCGGGACTTGGCTGTGCGGACATCCTAGTGCGTCATGGCGTTCGCCCTGTGGTCTTTGATAAGCGTCCAGAGATTGGCGGTCTGCTCACTTTTGGTATTCCTGAATTTAAGATGGAAAAAGAAGTCATGGTACGCCGCCGTGAAATCTTCACCGATATGGGTATCGAGTTTCGCCTAAATACCGAAATCGGCAAAGACATCACCATCGATGAGCTACTAGCGCAGTATGATGCGGTGTTTATGGGTATGGGGACTTATACCTATATGCGTGGTGGCTTTGCTGGTGAAGACCTAGACGGCGTGTATGATGCGCTAGATTTCTTGATTGGTAATGTCAATCACTGTCACAGCTGGCAAAGTGATGCCGAGCCATTTGTCGATATGAAAGGCAAACACGTCGTCGTGCTCGGCGGTGGTGATACAGCAATGGACTGTAACCGCACGAGCATCCGCCAACAAGCCGCATCCGTCACCTGCGCCTATCGCCGTGACGAAGACAGTATGCCGGGCTCAAAGCGTGAAGTGACCAATGCTCGTGAAGAAGGCGTGAATTTCTTGTTCAACCGTCAGCCTGTTGAGATTGTCGGCACAGATGGCAAAGTCACAGGCGTCAAAGTCGTCACCACAACGCTTGGTGAGCCTGATGCCAATGGTCGCCGTAGTGCAGTGATTGTCGAAGGTTCAGAAGAAATCCTGCCTGCTGATGCGGTGGTGCTTGCCTTTGGTTTTCGCCCAAGCCCTGCCGAGTGGTTCACCATCCAAGGCATCGAGATGCACAAAGATGGTCGTGTCATCGCCCCCGAAAAACAAACCTACAAATTCCAAACCACCAACCCAAAAATCTTCGCCGGTGGTGATATGGTGCGTGGCTCAGACCTCGTCGTGACTGCGATTTGGGAAGGTCGTGAAGCCGCCAAAGGTATCTTGGACTATCTGGAAGTCTAAGAAATCAGGCACAAACCAAAATAAGCATATCGATGAGTGTCGGTATGCTTATTTGTTTACACATTCAAAATAGATAAATCAAATCATCGAATTAATCCAAACACCCACCCCATGACAAGACCAATCAACATCAGCCACCACAGATACTTTGCCCATCGGTTCATCTTGGTGAGCATAACATCACCCCATTGATGCGCATATCGACCAAGCACGGCATCCACCACCCTACCTGCCAACCATAACACAAGCCCCACTGCTAAAAACTGCCCCCAAGTCATCCACGCGCCCTGTCGGTCAAATCCATAGTGCCGTGCAATCATCTGATTTCCATAGATAAACAAGAGCAGACAGCTACCGTTAGGCAAGGCATAAATCCATCGATATTGGTTAAAAAATTGCTTTCGACGCTCTTTAGTGAGTTTCATTACTTTCTCCCTGAATATTTTTCTTGATATTTTATATCAAATAATAATGATTATCAATATCTTTGCAAATTGGAGATGTTTTTTTAAATCTAAGTCATGCAGTGCGTAGGATACACACCGTGCACCGTTGATTGAATGGTTTTTGGTGGTGTATGATATACACCCTACACACTGTTCAAGTTAAGATAGAGCCCATTTATAGTGGGGATAGTAAGAGACCGTATCGTTTTGTTATTTACGAAAAAATTAACAACGGTCAAGAAAATATTATACGATTAAAAAATACAGAAACAGGTAATTAATTATGACGAAATATTCAAAAACATATCTTGAATCTATTGGTGATATTTTATGGTCTATTTTTCCAGAAAACGCTACCAAGATCAATTATTATGCTCAAATTTATGATGAGCATTCATCATTTACAATAGATTTTATTGTAAATGATGAAGTTAAATATTTTGGTTTCGGAGAAACACCAAGAAATGCTATAAATATTTTAGACATCCTAGAATCATACAAGAGTAGTTATGATTACAAAAAATTAGATGAAAAATGGACGCATTGTTGTATATCTCTAGATAAAAATAGAAATCTGGACATTATTTGTTTGGACATAGATAATTCTGATTGTTGGCCAGGATTATATATGAAAGGCATCAGTGACCTAACCGAAGATGAGCTAAAAGGTACAGGCATTCCAAAAGAACTTTGGGAAGAGCGTGTATTTTATAAAGACTCAGGTCAGCTTGGTAAGTTGCAATCCTATTTTATTAATAAAGAAAGACGTGAAGAGTTTAGCAACCTGACAGATGATCAATATATTTATCAGCAGATTGCAGAACTTTTGCGTTCAATAGCTCCAAGCAACCAGTGCAATCTTGTGCTTAGTGGTTATGTCAAAAATCAATTATCACAACTAGATTTTCATCAAGTGATGGATAATGGTCAAACATTGCACATTGATATGTCTTCTGATGAGCTTTTGACATTACTGCAACTTCTTGAAGATTTACAAAATTGTGAAATCTTCGCCAAAGAACCATGGACGCATTTTCACATCACGCTTGATAAAGACGATAAATTTAAGATGGGTTTTTCTTATGAGAATTGATGAGGGATAAATACACCATCTTAAAATTGAAGAGTAAGGTTTGACAACAGACTAAGTGCGCAGGCTACACACCAAGCACCGTTGTAGTGGTACACTAAT
>NZ_MUYU01000003.1 GCF_002014825.1 Moraxella pluranimalium
GTTGCAGATATACCGGCATCACCAACACAAAAAACCCATCAAGCTATTTGAACCGCACCCCAAAAGTTAGACAACCTTTGGGGTGTTTTTATGACCAAATACACAATTGACTTTAAACTTGAAGTCATTGATCATTATCACAATGGACTTAGTTGCAATCAGATAGCTAATTTGTTTGGTATAGAAAGTTCTATCGTCAAAAACTGGGTGAGACTCTACCAAACTCATGGTATTGATGGTATTCGTATCAGAAAGAGCAAAACTAGTTATTCACCAGAATTTAAACACACAGCAGTATTACAACTACTTGCTGGTAAATCCATACGCACTTTGGCGATTGAATTAAATATCAGTAACCCAAGTGTACTGTTTCAATGGTTAAAAGCTTATCACACTCATGGTATCATGGGACTAACTCCCAAACCTAAAGGCAGAAAATCCATGACCACATCAACCAATAAATCAGATAAAGCAGCTAAAAAAGCCAAGGCAAATCAAACATCAACCAATGAACACGCTGAGTTACTCAGACGCATTCAATATCTAGAAGCTGAGAATGCTTACCTAAAAAAGCTCGATGCCTTAATTCGTCAAAAGAATCAATCAAAGCCAAAGACAAAGTCTTAATTGTTGGTGAATTAAGGCAACAAGGATATTTGCTGAGCGCTTTACTCAAAGCAGCTAAGCTTGCCAGATCGGTGTTCTATTACCATCTAAAACAGCTTGCCAAGGCTGACA
>NZ_MUYU01000004.1 GCF_002014825.1 Moraxella pluranimalium
TGAACCGCACCCCAAAAGTTAGACAACCTTTGGGGTGTTTTTATGACCAAATACACAATAGACTTTAAACTTAAAGTCATTGATCATTATTTCTCAGGACATAGTTACCACAGCACAGCCAACTCTTTTGGTATTAAACGCTCTATTGTCCAAAACTGGGTGAGACTCTACCAAACTCATGGTATTGATGGTATTCGTATCAGAAACAGCAAAACCAGTTATTCACCAGAATTTAAACACACAGCAGTATTACAACTACTCTCTGGTAAATCCATGTCAACAGTTGCTACCAAATTAAACATCAGTAGCCCAAGTGTACTGTTTCAATGGTTAAAAGCTTATCAAACTCATGGTATCATGGGGCTTACTCCTAAACCTAAAGGCAGGCAATCTATGCTAAAGACCAACAAAGCAAGCCAAACATCCAAACCTGATGAGCAAAAAACCCATGCTGAATTGATTGCTGAATTACAACACTTACGCATGGAGCTTGATATCTTAAAAAAGTTAGAAGCCTTGGAACGTCAGCAAAGAAAAAGCAAATCATCATCAATAAAATCACAGTGATTGACGAGCTAAGGCAGATTTATCCACTAAAACAATTGCTGACTTATCTTGGTGTTGCACGAGCAACATTCTATTATCATCTAAAGCAGCTTGCCAAGGCTGACA
>NZ_MUYU01000005.1 GCF_002014825.1 Moraxella pluranimalium
TTAGTGTACCACTACACTTCGTCTTGGTCGTCTCATGGTTTATCCTCATTTTTATGATATTGTACCACTTATTGAGGACTGCGGGATTAGTGTACCACTACAGATTGCATTAATTACTCATACTTTCATAAATGAACATTTCGCCTCAGAACTCTTCTTTCTTTGGGATGTTGTTTGCGTAGTTGGCGAGGGACGTATACAGCCATGTGAAGAAATTATTTATGATAACGAAACGGCATTTTTTCTTGCGCTAGAATACCTGCTTGTTCAAAATTATTGTCGTTTAATAACCAATGACGGCAATAAAGAGATTAATAAGGCATTAGCCAAGATGGATGCTAAGCAGGCTTGTCAACTGCTAAAAGATGTTTGGATAGGTGAAGAGGCTATGAATAAGCTTGATGAAGAAAATGGATATCTTGGTTGGTGGTTTGTAGTACTATGCCCCTATAACATTGTCCATCGATATACTGATGAAAGCGGTGAAGAACAGTGGGTTCTTAATTGATTAGCTTAACCCCTAAGTTGGACAAAAGAATAACACTCAACATATTCAAACCCCGCCATAAAAAATATGGACATTTTTAGCGTGCTTTAGCACGGTGTACTGGTACAACCCATCACCAACAGCAGAACAAATATCAGAAAAAATGCCGGTGCAACTGTCATATATCAGTCTTCCATGATTTGGTTTAGCCTAGTCATCCCTGCCCAATGTTGGCTAAATTGATACGCCACACGCCCCGAGCGGCCGCCCCGAGTGCTTGCCCATTTGAGCGCCTCAGCTTCGATGGTGTCATCATAGCTGATACCATGCTTGGCAAGTAGATGCTTGACGATGTCTAGATACAGTGCTTGATTCATCGGATAAAACGACAGCCAAATCCCAAAGCGGTCTGATAGTGACACCGTCTCATCGATGGTCTCATAAGGATTGACTTCATCGGTTTGACCATTATAAATATTGACATTGTCTTTCATCAGCTGTGGTAGCAGATGACGGCGGTTACTGGTGGCATAGACGAGTAGGTTATTTTGTTCGCTGTCGAGTGCGCCATCGAGTACGCTTTTTAGGGTGCGATAATTCTCATCTTGGGCATTAAATGCCAAATCATCACAGTAGATGATGTAGCGATTGGGATTGCCACTTTTGGCGGCAGTTTTGATGGCTTGGCGAATTTTATCAAGGTGCAATAGGTCATCACGAGCCACTTCGATGATGCGTAGCCCCTTGTGGTGATAGGCTTTGAGTAGGGCACGAATCAGCGATGACTTGCCTGCGCCACGAGTGCCTGTCATCAGCACATGGTTGGCAGGCAGGCGAGCCAAGAACTGCTCGGTGTTGGCGATGAGTTTGTCTTTTTGGGTATCAATACCAAGCAAATCCGCCAAATCCCCACCGAAACTCACATCAATCGGCACAAGCTTACCATGCAGACCGCCCACCCAGCGATAGGCGAGCACATCAGCATCGATGCTAATAGGCTGTGTGGTACGCTCGCTTAGGTATTGGGTTAGCAGGTCAATGAGTTCATTTGGCAAAGTCATGGCATATCCTTAATCATACAAATCAAAAAATAAAAAATTGGGATACGCCATTGTACCCCAATTTTTTAGCAAATTACCATCAAATATTGCGTGTGGCAAAGGTATCGCACTGCTTAATGTCACCAGTTTCAAAGCCACGATAGAACCACTGCTTACGCTGTGCGCTCGTGCCATGCGTAAAGCTATCAGGGACGGCATGGCCTTGTGCCTTGTGCTGTAGGTAGTCATCACCGATTTTTTCGGCGGCATCCAGCGCTTCTTCGATGTCGCCTTGTTGTAGGAACTGCGTGCGTTCGTGATTGTGGCGTGCCCATAGCCCAGCAAAGCAGTCGGCTTGTAGCTCTTGGCGGACAGATAGGTTATTGGCGGTAGCCTTGCTTGCCTGTGCTTGTGCTTGGCGGACTTGGCTTGAGATGCCGAGTAGCGTCTGCACATGATGACCGACTTCGTGGGCGATGACATAGGCTTGGGCGAAGTCGCCTGCTTGGTCATTGCGAGTCAGTTCGGTGTTGTTTTGTTCACCGCCGATGTCCATTTGGGTTCTCATATCACGAAAAAATCCCGTGTCCAAATACACCTTTTGGTCAGCAGGACAATAAAACGGCCCGCTAGCAGAAGTTGCCGAACCGCACGCAGATTGCACCGCACCGCTAAATAGCACAAGGGTCGGCGCTTGATAAGTCTTGCCAAGCTGATTAAAAATCGGCGTCCAGACTTCTTCGGTATCGGCAAGCACCGTTGCCACAAATTCACGAGATTCTGCCATATCCGCCGTTTCGGTAGCGGGAGTGGTGGCAGGCGTGTTGGCATTTTGGATTTGTTGCGTGACGCCTAGCGTGGTCTCGGGGCTGATGCCAAATACTTGCCATAAAATCAGCGCAATAATCAGACCGACGATACTGATACCGCCTGCTTTTTTGGCACCGCCACCGCGTCTGTCTTCGATATTGCTACTTTGTCTGCGACCACGCCACTGCATAGATTCACCTTTTGTTGAATTTGATTTTGGAAAATGATTAAAATGGGATTATTATACGAAAAATGCCGTCGCAGATGGGTGATGGGTTACGATATTTTACAAAAGTCGCACCGTGATGGTCGGTGACGGGGATGAGCTTAGTGTGCACAAGTCGCCATATGCACCAGTGGCGACCACCAATAACCTTTGATGGCGTCAGCTTGGCTTGTATCTGATGTATGCATATTTGCCAAATCCTGCTGCTGGCTGTGATGGGAGTGATGACTGTCGTGACTGTCATGATGATGGGTGTGCGATGTATCAAATCCACCCCGATGATGACTGACCACCACTGCACACACCATAAAGGTGATGGCAATAAATATCCCAATCATTACTTTGTAAGTCTGCGAACTGTCTGTGCGTGCCATCATGCGGATGCCTTGTCATTATGAGTAGTTAGTATAAGCGGTTTGGTGGCGACTTGGCAAGCGTGATTGACTTGCAATTTTGGCACATTGGGCGTAAGATTGGCGGTATTACTGATTTTAGGAATGATTTATGCTAAAAAGTGTCATCGCCCAGCACAACCCAAATAACCTACCCATCACTCATGCGGTGATTTGGCTGCATGGCTTGGGGGCGAGCGGTCATGATTTTGAGCCGATTGTCCCCGAGCTTGGCTTGTCAGGTGATGTGGGTGTGCGATTTATTTTTCCGCACGCACCGCAGATTCCTGTGACGATCAATGGTGGCTATATCATGCCGGCGTGGTATGACATCCTTGAGATGACGCTCGATCGCAAGGTGGATGTCGCCCAAATCGCTGCATCAGCAGATGCCATCAATGTGCTGATTGATGAGCAAATCAGCGCAGGTATCGATAGCCAAAACATCATCATCGCAGGCTTTTCGCAAGGTGGGGCGGTGGCGTATCACACCGTCTTGACCAATACTCGCAAGCTTGGCGGATTGCTCGCTTTATCGACTTATTTTGCCACCAGCAATGAAATCTCAAGCGTCGGCATCAACCAAGACATCGCCGTCAAAATCGATCATGGCGACTTTGATGACATCGTCCCGCCTGTACTTGGTGCACGAGCCAAAGCATCACTTGAAACGCTTGGACTATCCCCGACGCTATCGACTTATCCAATGGCGCATCAGGTGTGCCTAGCGCAGATTAAGGCGATTGGTCAATGGATGAATGAGTTATTTGCCAAGTCTTGATTAAGCCATAACCGCTTATCAAGAATAAAAAAAGCCCAACACGCTTCCCCACCTTTTGGGCGACCGTAGTCACCCCGTGGGAGTAGTGTTGGGCTTAATTGTCATTGTATCAAATGTGATTTGATATGGCAAGTTTGAGAAGTAAGCTTTGAAAAATTGGTTAAGATGGAAAATTACAAACCGTCTGGTCGGTTTTATATTAATGATGGCAATTATCAAGCATGATTAAATTGACCATGCTGCAAAAAATGTAGCGTCTGCATCGCCACCGTCTTATCAGTCAGCAGTCCTGAATGACTGACGGGCAAAACCAAATAATCCGTCGCATGGTCAAGGGTAGTTTCGGACAGTAGCACCGTGCCGTCGTGTCGTCTATCAAGTCTATCATGCCTGCGTTGGTAGCTGTACAGCGCAAGCAATGGCACACCAAGTCCAACAGGTCGATGTCCTGCGATGACACCAATCTCAACATCACTCGGCGGTAGTGGACAAGTGCTGTCGAGTGCGCCTGTGTAGGATTGCTTAATCAGTGGTGGCAGATATTTGTGCGCAAAGTGTGCCGTCTGACTACCTTGATGTGGTGTGCCAAGCGTGACACAGCGATGAACTTGCCACATCGGATAATGCACCAAAAAATGCCGTATCACAAGGCCGCCCAAGCTATGTCCGACCAGATTGATGGGCTTGGCAGGATCATGATGCGTCAGCAGATACTCGTGCAGTCCTTGACTGTGTTTGGCGATGGGGTGATTTAGGCTTTTGTAGCCATAGCAATAGGTTGATAAGCCATGATTTTCAAGCTTTTTGGCAAGTGGTTTCATATACCACGGATTTAGATGCAGTCCGTGAATTAGGATGGTTAAGGGTGTATTCATTGATGCTATGATATTGCCTAGATGAACTGACATCATAACAAATCTATAAAATGACTATCAACCACCGCGCAAAAAAGCATACAATACATACAATAAAAAAAGACCCAAACCAGCGTTCGGATCTTTTAAGAGTTAAAATGATTTAAAATAAAGCTAAGTCATCAACTTGGTAGATTATTTACCACGATAAGTGATGCGACCTTTGCTCAAATCATAAGGGGTCATCTCAACCTTGACCTTGTCACCTGTCAAGATGCGGATGTAGTGCTTACGCATTTTGCCCGAGATGTGGGCGATGATTTCGTGTCCGTTATCTAGGCGGACTTTGAATAGGGTGTTTGGCAAAGTGTCGATTACTTCGCCTTCAAATTCGATGATGTCGTCTTTTTTTGCCATAATCTCATCAATATCGTTAAAAAATTTGGGCTATTATACTATTTTTCATCATGAAAATATAGCCTTATTTTGGTAAATTTAGCCAAAGTGGTGTCAATGGCATATCAGGCAGCAAGGATTGCAAATGCTCTGGATAATAGGCATTGATAAAATATAAGCCATCAGCCGATGCGGTCGGCGGGGCGAGTGTGCGATCTTTGGCATGAATTAGGGGTAGCAGCTCATCCACCGCCATCTCACCACGACCGATGGCAAACAGTGCGCCCATGATGTTACGCACCATATGGTGCAAAAAACCATCGGCTTGGATGTCAAGCACCAGATACGCCCCATGTGTGAATAGCTCGGCATGGCTGACTGTGCGTACAGGCTGATTGGACTGACAAGCCGCCGCACGAAAACTTGTAAAATCATGCGTACCGACCAAAAGCTTGCTTGCCTGTATCATCTTATCGATATCAAGCGGTGCATACTCATGGGTCACCTGATGGCGCAAGATGGCAGGGCGATAGGGCTGATTGAGCGTGATGTAGCGATAGCGACGCGCGATGGCGCTAAAGCGAGCATGAAAATCATCCGGCATCGGCACCATCCAGCGCAGAGCGATGTCATCGGGTAACATACTATTGACACCACGCAGCCAGTTATAGACAGGGCGATGAGCGTGTGTGGTGAAATGCGCCACCATATTGCCAGCATGGACACCAGCATCAGTGCGACCTGCGGCAATGAGCTCGATGGGTTCGTTGGCAATCTTGGATAGAGCGTTTTCGATGACGGCTTGGACGCCGATGGCATCGATTTGGCGTTGCCAGCCACGATAGTTCGTCCCGATGAACTCGATACCGACGGCATAAACCTGCGCACGGCTTTGGGCGGTTTGGGTATCTTGTGTCATGGGGTGATCGTCCAGTGTGTATCAGACAGCTTGTCATTTAGGCTAAGCCACAGCGCCTGCCCATAGATGCCCGCGATACTTAGCGTCCCTGCTGCCCAGATGCCATGCTCATATTGCCATGCGCCAGCTGCGTAGTTGCTGTTCGTACCGCCAAATGGGCACATCGTCGTGCAGATGATACGCACGCCACGAGCGA
Organism: Moraxella pluranimalium; assembly: GCF_002014825.1. GTDB lineage: Bacteria > Pseudomonadota > Gammaproteobacteria > Pseudomonadales > Moraxellaceae > Moraxella > Moraxella pluranimalium. The sequence goes on from NZ_MUYU01000005.1 coordinate 6,102, forward strand.
TGGCATCATCGATGGCATGGATGATGGCAAGTGATGATGGCAGATTGCCTGCACCGTAGCCGATTAGGATAATGGCACACGCATTGGCGGCTGCTTGGCTGATGGACTGTGCCAAAATGTCAGTGGCATTGGGCAGGGCGTAGATGGCATGGATGTGGGTGGTGCTTGCACGGGTTTGTAAGTTGGCAAGTTCGTTGATTTTGTGTTCAATCGCTGTGCTTGGCACTGCATGATGATTGGCATTATCAAAAGTTGCCACCACACCATCAAACGCATCATGGATTTGGCTGTTGATTTTTTGGGTATTATTGGCAATTAGGCTCTTATGATAAAACTGCACATAGACACCTGTGTGCTTTGATGCCACGCCAAGCGCATCGCTAAGATTCGTCCATGCATCGCTGTCTTTATTAATCTGATAATCGACAAGCTCAGGGATAAATAACGGCTGCATACTGCCTGTAATCACAAGGCTAATATCAGGTAAATCCGCCAAAGCGTGTGCCAAAAATGCCGCCAAAAAGCTGAGCGTATCCGTCCCTGTCAATAGCACAAATCGACGCACACCAGTAGCATAAGCATCAAGGATAATGCGATAAAAATGCACAAACTCCGTCGGTGTCAAGGTGCTAGAATCTTTGATGACATCATTATCAAGCACGCGAATGTGATAATTTTGCTCAGCTAAACGCTCGGTCAAAATCGGCAAAAACACATCGGCAGGCAGGGGTGATAAGGGCGTGCCATGACTGCCAAAAGTACCGCCTGCATAAATCAGATGAATGGGTGTGGTCATAAGAATCATCAATCAAAAAAGCTTAGGCGTATTATAAAGCAAAGCCACCAAAAAAGCACATCAAATCATCGGTAAAGCCACCGCACCCACCACAAGGCGTGTCTTGGTTAAATAAAAAAACCATTTATGCCGCGATAGGACATAAATGGCTCTTGCACACGCCAAAATAGCGGTGAAACGCTCAAACTAGCTCACACTAGGCTTAGATGCGACCTTGTACGATGGCAAGCATACGGCGTAGTGGCTCAGCAGCACCCCACAGTAGTTGGTCACCAACGGTAAAGGCAGTCAGGTACTCACCGCCCATGTTCATCTTACGCAGACGACCAACGGCGACATTTAGCGTACCAGTCACAGCCACAGGCGTTAGACGCTCCATGCTTGCAGGTTTGTCATTTTCGACGACATCTAGCCAAGGGTTGTCGCTTTCACGCAGTGCCGCTTCGATTTCTTCTAGTGGGATGTCTTGGGTAAGCTTGATGGTCAGTGCTTGGCTGTGGCAACGCATCGCACCGATACGCACGCAGATACCATCGATATTGATGAGCTCATCACCTGATTTGCCAAGGATTTTATTGGTTTCGGCTTGACCTTTCCACTCTTCACGAGATTGACCGTTTTCAAGCTGACTGTCGATATAAGGAATCAGACTGCCTGCCAATACTGCACCGAAGTGCTGTTTTGGGAAGCTATCGCTACGCTGTGTATCGGCGATGGTCTTGTCAATCTCAAGGATGGCAGAAGCAGGGTCAGCAAGCTTATCAGCGACCGAATCACGCAGTACACCCATACCGCTGATTAGCTCACGCATATTGTTTGCGCCAGCGCCTGATGCGGCTTGATAAGTCATCGCTGATACCCATTCTACCCAGCCACGGCGGAATAGCTCACCGATTGCCATCAGCATTAGGCTGACGGTGCAGTTACCACCGATAAAGTCTTTTTTGCCATTGGCTAGGGCGGCATCAATCACATCACGATTGACTGGGTCTAGGATAATGATGGCGTCATCATCCATACGCAGTGAGCTAGCTGCATCAATCCAGTAGCCATTCCAACCGCTGTCACGCAGTTTGCCATGTACGGCTTTGGTGTAGTCACCGCCTTGGCAGGTGATAATGGTGTCGCATTTGGCAAGCTCGGTGATGTCATTGGCATCTTTTAGAGTGCCTGCATCCACGCCAAAATCAGGGGCTTTGCCACCAGCATTGCTCGTTGAGAAGAATACTGGGGTAATGTGTGCAAAATCCCCTTCTTCAACCATACGAGCCATCAGTACAGAACCAACCATACCGCGCCAGCCAACCAGACCAACTACCATTTTTTCTGCCATGTTAAAACTACCTTTTGCTTGGTGAAATGACCCAATCAAGACCATCACGATTGGGCGAGAATGAATAGATAACTATGCCTTGTTATGACCAAAAAATCAAGTGTTTTTATGAACTTTTGTACACTAATTTTTTGGGTTGGTTAAAACTTGTGGTTTGATATTGGCTACACAAAGCGTATCAGCACAACAAGCGTCAGCACCATCATCAGATACACACCGATAAGTAGCTTTAGCCCAAAGGCGAGTAGGGATTTTTCGTCCAATGCGCCACCGTGTTTGTTTTGGCTGGCGATGGTACAGATAAGAATAATCATAGGCATGGATGCAAATACCGCAAAGCCTGCACCGGCATTTTGGATGGCAGAAAATAACACACCTTGACCAAGACTATCACCAAGCTTGCTACTGATATCCATCAGCAGTGCATTGCCACCCAAGTTCGAACCTGTCACAAAACCGCTTAACATCGCAAACAGTGGCATCATCAGCACAAATAGCCAAATATTGTCCATACCATCAAGCATTGCCATCAGCTGTGTGATAAACCCTGCAAAATTCATCAGCTGTGCAAGCAAGATAAAAATAAACAAAGTAGCACAAGCTTTGAGCGCTTTGACAAGGGGAAATTGCACACGATGATGTCGATGGCGAACGGCAATCACCGCAATGGTCATCAAGATGGCAAGACAGGGGCTGGCAAAAAAGACAAAATTCACACCATAACCATGCAAGGTGCTTATATCAAGCAGTATAGGATAATGATTCACCAATGCTTTGATGCTGATGACAAAAGCAACCACAAGCAGATAAGGTGTCATCACTGCCAAAAAGTTCATAAAACTGTGCATTGGATTTTGTTTGGCACGGTATAACAAATAAGCACCAAACACCAAGAAATTAACAAACCCTGCAATCACTCCTGCCAATTCCACCAAGCCAAAGCGATTGGCGGTATATAGCGATATGCTAAATAATGAAATTAATAAAATGGCAAATATAATATCTTGTAGCTGTAATCCATCACCAAGCAATCGAAATGCAACCAAACAAAACAGCAATAACATCAATGGCATAAAATAAGCGGTAGTCATCCCCAAGACTGCGCTATCTATGCCAGCAATCTTTGCACCGACAAGTGTCGATAATCCAAGCGTACCCCATGAGATGGTATTCATGCTAAGCATGGATAATCGACCAGCAACATCAGCACGAAATAATGAGAATAAAATAGGAATTGCCAAAATTAGCGAAATGCCAAAGCCTGTGATAGACTCCACCGCAGGCAATAGCCCGAATAATAATAGCAGTACCTTGTGGTGTGTCTTGACAGGTAGGTTTGTCAAGAAGTGACGAATGTTCGAATTGTACTGATAACGGTCAAGTAGCGTGCCAAGTGCCAGACCGGGCAAAATCACACAAAACGCCGTCAGGGACAAAATCGTCGTATTGATCAGTGATTGCGTCATGATGGTGGTATTCATTGTTAAGTTGTCATGCCATAGTGCTAATACGGCGGCAGACAGTACGCCAATGATACCGGCGGTCGTACTACTTTTGCGTAGCACAAGCATGGTAAATAAACTGATTAAAATGGGTAATATCAAGACAACCATGTCACATCCATCATCATTAAAACAAAGAAACGGCATATCCATGATATACCGTTTCTTTGTTATCAACAATCACTAACTGCGTAACTGTCGTTTAATCCGTTTAATCTAAAGCTTAGTCTTAGGCGCATTCGATACCAAAGCCATCTGATTTTAGTGCTTTGGCGTCTTTGCCATTGGCAAAATCACGATCGCTTGCAGGGACTTGCAGGCTATCTAGATGACTTGCAAAATCACCATCATTATCCGTGATGAAGCTATTGCCCGTACAAGCATCAATGGCGACATATGCTGTCTGCGTACCTGCGCCTGTCGTACCATAGACTAGGCTGTTATAGGCGAGTAGATGGTCATCATGACCGTGAAATCCTTGAGTGTTGGCGACATATTCGCCGTCATGATACAGATAGTATTGCCCGTCTGTCGCCATTTTCATGCTGACACCACCGCCGACCGAGATGGTCAGCTGTGAAATACAGTAGGCAGCTGCAAGCGCCACAATAATCAAAGCGACAATACCGAAAGTGCGTTCTTTTAGACTGGTGGATAGCGACATAATCTTCATCCTCTTGATTGTGTGATGTATCTGATCAGCTAAGCTTTGCCAAACAACTACATCATGAAGCTATTCATTAAGACGGATCCGTTTGCTTTATAGAAATAGTATAATATAATTATACATAATTTGCAAATCTATAACAATAAATGATGGATATTTTGATATGTGATATCAAATAATAAGAGAAGGAAGTAGGGTGGTGTAAAAAAAGACAAATAAAAAAGCCTTTCTACATGAGAAAGGCTTTCTTGAATATGGCTCCCCAACCTGGGCTCGAACCAGGGACACACGGATTAACAGTCCGATGCTCTACCGACTGAGCTATTGGGGAATGTCGGTATCTTTCGCTGTTCGCTTAAGATGGTGCGTATTATAGCAGGTTATTTTGACCTGTCAACACTTTTTTGCAAAAAATTTTCGAAAAATTCGATTTTTTTTAAATCGGTGAATGCAAAAAAGAACCAAAGTACCGCTGTAAAGGGGTGACCATGAACCGTGAAGTTCAAGGCGGATAAGAGTAATGCTCATTACGGCTTCCTGATTCATCACAAGGATGCAGGCCTGCACAACAGAAACATTGAACCCAAATCCTAAAATAAGATTATCGGCTCAGGAATACGCTTCACTGGCGAGTACTTCAGTGTGCTTATTATAGCAAAAATGAGCGAATTTTTCAAGTGCTGTGCTTGAATAATATCAAGGAGCTTATTGGGCAACTATTTGATTTTAATTAATTTTTACTAAAAATGTTGCCAAGTGTTCAGGTAAATGGCTGGCAATAATGCAAAAAAATGCCCATTGAAATCTCAACAGGCATTGTGCGTTCAAGTAGCAAATTATTTGATTTTTGCTTCTTTGAATAGAACGTGCTGGCGAACTTTTGGATCAAATTTTTTGATTTCCATTTTGCCAGGCATAGTACGCTTGTTCTTGGTGGTAGTGTAGAAATAACCAGTACCAGCAGTAGAAACTAGTTTAATTTTATCTCTCATGATCGTATCCTTTAACTAATGGTATGTGGGGTCAAATTAGATTTTTTGACCTTGGGCGCGTAGGTCAGCAAGCACTTTATCGATGCCATGCTTGTCAATGATACGCATACCTTTAGATGAAACGCGTAGACGAACAAAACGGTTCTCGGACTCTACCCAAAAACGATGGTTGTGTAGGTTTGGAAGGAAACGACGGCGAGTTTTGTTGTTCGCGTGTGATACATTGTTACCCACTTGTGGGCGTTTTCCAGTCACTTGACAGACTCGAGACATGGTGAACTCCTAATCTTAGCGGCACGGATATTGAGCGGTATCAGGTGTGCCAGTCACAGCTTTGGTGCTTATTTATTTGTGGTATGGACACGGCACAAATAAAGTGTGACTTTTTATGGTTAGGCCACTCTTTGCTTACCGTTAAAGGCGACGACAATCAAGAAGTAGCAGAAAAAATTAAAGCCCGAATTATACACGAAATAAAATCACTTGACAAGTGTTTTGGCTGCTTTCAAGTGGTCGGGCGGATAAATCAAATTAAGCTTTTGGCTTGAGTGCCAGTGTCGGCATCCCAAAACCGTGCCAACCGTAGTGCATAAAGTTGCGGATATTGGCATGGTCATCGCCATCTAGTGTGCCAAGCACTGATTGATAATGCTCAGCAAATAGCGATAGGGTGTCGATTTGATTTAGACCGTGTAGCTTAGCTAGGCTAAATACTTTGGCACTGCCTTCGTTTGTGCCTGCTGGATTGACCACTTCGCCATTGCTAAATTCAACTGGCGTGTAGTGATAATTGGCTTCGATAAAAGCAATCACATCAGCGAATTTTAGGTTTTGGTTGGCGATGCCTGCTAGTAGGCGAGAGATGTCTGTTGTGCTCATACATCACCCATTAGCGGTTAAAGTAGTCGTCATCATCAAATGATGGTGGTGCAAAGTTACCGCCTTGTTCTAGGTGGCTCATGTGCATTTGCATTGAGCGTTCGTGCTGAATGCGTTGATAGATTTCTTCACGGTGGACGGCGATGTCTTTTGGGGCATTGACACCTAGGCGAACTTGGTTGCCTTTGACGCCAAGCACGGTGACGCTGACTTCGTCGCCAATCATTAGGGTTTCGCCGACACGGCGGGTTAGGATTAGCATGATAAACTCCTTAAAAACTCATCAACTCAATCGTTATTGTTAGCCTTGATATCCGTTTTATCAATCAAGTTGATTGGTGAATGGGCTGTCTAAATTTTGCCCACAAAAATGCCTAATGAGATATTATAATCTGCATTAGGCACATTGTCAGTAATTTTTCTGCCGATTTCGTTGTATTTTGTTTAACGAAATCTTTGAAAAACTCAATCAACAGTTACATTGATGGCTACTTATAGACCAGCTACTTTACTTTCGCCATCTTCACGATCCAGACCAAAGGCGGTGTGTAGCTCTTTGACCGCTTTTTCTAGGTGTTGTTCTTGGATCAGTACAGACACTTTGATTTCGCTGGTTGAGATCATTTGTAGGTTGATGTTGTTGCTTGCTAGAGTGTCAAACATTTTGCTTGCCACACCTGCGTGTGAACGCATACCGACACCGACGATTGAGACTTTGACCACATCGTTCGCACCAAAGACTTCGGTTGCGCCGATTTCGTCTTTGACACGCTCGTTTAGGATTTTTAGGGTTTTGTCAAAGTCGCCACGCTGTACAGTAAAGCTAAAATCAGTATAGCCTTCTTGTGACGCATTTTGGATAATCATATCGATTTCGATATTGGCAGCGCTGACTGGGCTTAGGATGGCTGATGCGATACCTGGGCGGTCAGGCACGCCACGCACCACGATTTTTGCTTCGTCTCGGTTGAATGCAATGCCAGAAATTACTGCACGTTCCATATCGTCTCCTTCATCAATCGTGATAAGTGTGCCTACATTTTGTTTAAAGTTATCATCATATACACCATCTGCATTGTCATCAAAGCTTGATAATACACGCAGTGGCACATGGTATTTGCCTGCAAATTCGACAGAGCGGATTTGTAGGACTTTTGAGCCTAAGCTTGCCATCTCAATCATCTCTTCAAAGGTGATTTTTGAGAGTTTTTTGGCTTTTGAAGTGACTCGTGGGTCGGTGGTATAGACGCCATCGACATCGGTGTAGATTTGGCATTCGTCAGCTTTTAGGGCGGCAGCTAGGGCAACGCCTGTAGTGTCCGAACCACCACGACCTAGTGTAGTGACATCGCCATGTTCATTGATACCCTGAAAGCCTGCAACGACCACGACACGACCAGCATTCAGTTCATTCATGATGGCATCAGTATCGATACTTTGAATACGGGCTTTGGTGTGCGTCTCATCGGTGCGAATGGCAACTTGACCGCCGGTCATTGATTTGGCTTGTACGCCGATTGACTGTAGTGCCATTGATAGTAGAGAAATCGAAACCTGCTCACCTGTGCAGACCATTTGGTCATATTCACGGCCACTCGGTTCGGTCGTAATTTCACGAGCCAAACCAATCAGTCGGTTGGTTTCGCCACTCATTGCCGAGACGACAACGACGACTTGATGACCATTGTCGTGCCAACGCTTGACGCGCTGAGCGACATTTTTGATGCGGCTGATGTTACCCATCGAAGTGCCGCCGTATTTTTGTACGATTAGTGCCATTACATTTGCCTTGTAGTCTAACCCAAATACGGGTCGGGGTGGTGCATTATCATAAAATGCTACGACAATGCCAATAAATACAACAATTTAGGCAGAAAATCCCAACTTCTGCCCAAGTTTCATCAATCTTGATGCAATACCTGCAATGTGCCAAATGGATAAAACCGACCTATTTTGGCACATTTGCAACAAATTGCATCGGATGATTTGGGATAAGCTTATGCCAAATCCGCAGTAAGCTTGGCAGTCAGTGCATCAAGCACGCTTACCAATTTATCCGATTTTGGTGCGCCGCCTTGAGCATAGTCAGGCTTGCCGCCGCCTTTACCGCCTAGCTCACCTGCCAGATGACGGATGATGTCGCCTGCTTTGAGCTTGTCTTGAGCACCTTTGGCGACGCTTGCGGTGATAGCAAGGTCATCGGTCTCGCCGACTAGGACGATGACGGCATTATTTAGGCGTGATTTGAGCGTATCGGTCAAGCCACGAATGCTCTTGCCATCGATGCCTGCGACTTTGGCGATGAGTAGCTGATAGTCACCAACGCTGATGGCGTTATCCACTAGGCTTACTGCTTGTACGCTGGCTAGCTTTTGGTTCAGCTGTTCGATTTGCTTTTCAAGTTCACGCTGTTTCTCGCTTTGGCTTGTGATGCGTGGCAAGATTTCGTTGCGCTTGGCTTTTAGGTTGTTTGCCAATGTGGTCAGGGTGCGTTCACCAGCTTGGATATAGCGTAGTGCACCCATGCCGGTCAAGGCTTCGACACGGCGGATACCAGCAGCGATACCGCTTTCTGATGTAATCTTGAACATACCGATATCGCCTGTGCGTAGGACATGGATACCACCGCACAGCTCGATAGAAAATGGCGTTTTGTCCGCTTTTTCGCCCATTGTCAGTACACGCACAGTTTCGCCATATTTTTCGCCAAATAGCGCCATCGCGCCTTTTTTCATCGCGCTATCGATGTCCATGTGCTCGATGCTGACTGCGGTGTTCTTTTGGATTTGTTCATTGACCAAGCGTTCGACTTGCGCCAATTCATCCGCTGAGATGCTACCATCGTATGAGAAGTCAAAGCGTAGCACTTCGCTTGAGACCAATGAGCCTTTTTGGGCGACGCCATCACCAAGCACAGTGCGTAGCGCAGCGTGCAGTAGGTGGGTGGCTGAGTGGTTCTTGGCGGATGCAGCACGCACATCAAAGATCACTTGAGCGCTAGCCGCCTGTTTCGCCGTGATTTGACCCATTTTCACTGTGCCATGATGGATAATGGCTTGACCTGATTTTTTGGTGTCTTCGACAGCAAACACACCTGTCTCGGTGCTGATTTCGCCTGTTTCACCGACTTGGCCACCACCTTCGGCATAAAATGGCGTCGCAGTCAGGACAATCACGCCTGTATCGCCTTCAGCAAGCGTTTGTACTTCTTTGCCATCTTGGTATAGACCCACGATATCAGTGTCAGCGGCTAGGCTATCATAACCCAAGAACTGTGTTGGGGTGTCCACCTTGATGGCAGCTGAATAATCGACATCAAATTTACCCGCATCACGAGCACGCTCACGCTGTGCCTGCATATGCGTCTCAAAGCCTTCTTCGTCAATGCTAATATCACGCTCACGAGCGATGTCAGCGGTCAAATCGACAGGGAAACCATAAGTATCATATAGCTTGAACACAGTTTCGCCATCTAGCGTATCGCCGTTATTAAGCTTCTCAAGCTCGCCTGAGAGTAGGCGTAGGCCTTGAGCTAGGGTTTTGGCGAATTGCTCTTCTTCTTTTTGGATGACGACTTGGACTTCATTCAGCTTTTCGTTCAGCTGTGGGTAGGCTGCACCCATCTCGGCTGCCAAAGCAGGCACCATTTGATAAAAGAATACGCCGTCAGCACCAAGCTTATTACCATGACGCACAGCACGGCGGATGATACGGCGTAGCACATAGCCACGACCTTCGTTGCTTGGGCGTACACCATCAGCGATTAGGAACGACACTGCACGGATATGGTCGGCGATGACCTTAAGTGATGGCTGGTCTTGGTTTTCGATGCCAAGTAGCTTGGCGGCGGCATTCATCAGATTGACAAAGACATCCACTTCGTAGTTGCCGTGTACGCCTTGCATGATGGCGCTGATACGCTCAAGACCCATACCGGTATCGACCGATGGCTTTGGCAGAGCTTCCATCGTACCGTCTTTTTGGCGGTTGAACTGCATAAAGACGCAGTTCCACACTTCGATATAGCGGTCGCCATCTTCTTCTGGTGTGCCTGGCAGACCGCCTTCGATGTGGTCGCCGTGGTCATAAAAAATCTCAGTGCATGGACCGCATGGGCCAGTATCGCCCATCATCCAGAAGTTGTCCGATTGATACGCACCGCCTTTGTTATCACCGATACGGATGATGCGCTCAGGTGCAAGTCCGATGTCTTTGTGCCAAATATCAAAGGCTTCATCATCGGTCTCATAGATGGTGACATATAGGCGGTCTTTTGGCAGGGCAAGCCAATCTTCTGAAGTCAAAAACTCCCACGCATAAGCGATGGCGTTCGCCTTAAAATAATCACCAAAAGAGAAGTTGCCAAGCATCTCAAAGAAGGTGTGATGGCGTGCTGTATAGCCGACATTATCAAGGTCATTGTGCTTACCGCCTGCACGCACGCATTTTTGGGAAGTGACGGCACGCACATAATCACGCTTTTCTAGACCTAGAAAAGTATCTTTGAATTGGTTCATCCCTGCGTTGGTAAACAGCAAGGTTGGGTCATTGTGCGGGATTAGGCTTGATGATGGTACATGGGTGTGATTTTTACTAACAAAAAAATCAATAAAAGCTTGACGAACTTCGTTCAATGTCATGGTTTTCATAAAAAAATCCTTTGCCGAATGTTGGCGAATTTAGATTTTGCAGTTTTTGCATCATAAAAGGGTGGTGGCTTAGCAAATTGCCAACCAAAAACGCTTAATTTTAGCATAAAAATTGGTAAATAACAGGCAATTCATTCAAAATTACTCAAATTTTTGATTAAATAATCAAACCCACAAAATTTTTATGGAAATTTTTGTAAAAGTACTTAACATTTGTGCAAAAAAGGTGTATAACTATAGTATTCCACACAATCAATGGGGTGTTAAGATGAATTTACCATTATTTAGTGCTATTTTTTCGATTGCGTTCACTGTGATTATTGGGATTTTGATGATTATTGCCTTTGTGACAGGCTTTGATAAAGCGATGTATATTGCCGGCGCAATCGTCGTCGGTGCAGTGATTAGCTTGCCTGTGGCGGTGGTTGTCACCAAAAAGATCAGTGCCTTGACTGGTGGCAAAAACTGATTAAGTTTGACACAAAAAAATTAACCGCATTAGCCATTTAATGTTAATGCGGTTTTTTATGTTAAAGCGATACCAAAGTGGTGCATTGCATATAGCAAAAAATAGCGACCGTTATTAGTCGCTATTTTGTGTTACATAAAGGATTATTTTAAATCATTATTTCAAATAATCTTTTAACGCACGGGCTTGCGCTTCGGCATTACCTGTATAAGTCGCAGGGGTCATGACAGCTAGGCGTTCACGGTCGGCTGCTGGCACGGTTGCCAATTCATCACCATTGACGAAGTTTACCATCATCTCACGAGTCATCGCCTGACCACGAGTTAGGGCTTTGAGTTTTTCGTATGGTTTTTCGACATTATAACGACGCATCACGGTTTGGATTGGCTCGGCAAGCACTTCTTGAGCATTATCAAGGTCTTCTGCCAAGCGGTCGGCATTCAGCTCAAGCTTACCAATACCTTTTAGGCAGGCATCAAAAGCAATCAAGCTTTGGGCAAAGCCAACGCCCATATTGCGCAGCACTGTTGAATCGGTCAAATCACGCTGCCAGCGAGAGATTGGTAGTTTTTCGCCTAAATGAGCCAATACGGCATTGGCAATGCCTAGATTACCTTCTGAATTTTCAAAATCAATCGGATTGACTTTGTGCGGCATGGTTGATGAACCAACTTCACCTTCTTTTAGTTTTTGTTTGAAATAACCCAGTGAAATATAACCCCAAACATCACGGTTAAAGTCAATCAAAATGGTGTTAAAACGACGCAAGGCATCAAACATCTCTGCCATATAGTCGTGCGGCTCAATCTGTGTGGTATATGGGTTAAAGGTCAAACCAAGGCTTTCTACAAATGCTTTTGAGTGCTTTGGCCAATCAATGGTAGGATAAGCAGACAGATGAGCGTTGTAGTTACCGACCGCGCCGTTAATTTTACCTAATAATTCTACTGCCTTGAACTGCTGAACTTGACGATGTAGGCGATAAGCGACATTCGCCATTTCTTTACCCAAAGTGGTTGGGCTGGCGGTTTGGCCATGTGTACGAGACAGCATTGGTTGACCTGCGTGTTTGTCAGCAAGAGCGGCGATTTCATCGACGATTTTTTGCATACTTGCCACAAGCACATCACGACCAGATTTGAGCATCAAGGCGTGCGATAGGTTGTTGATGTCTTCTGAAGTACAGGCAAAATGGATAAATTCACCGGCATTGGCAAGCTCTGCGATATCGGCAATTTGTTCTTTTAGGAAATATTCAACCGCTTTGACATCGTGGTTGGTGGTGCGTTCGATTTCTTTGATGCGCTCGGCGTCGCTTTCAGAAAAATTCGCCACAATCGCATCAAGGCGAGCATTGGTCTCTGCTGAAAATGGGGCGATTTCACCAATCTCTGGGTGATTGGCTAGGGCTTGTAGCCAGCGAACTTCCACAGTGACACGAGCGTGAATCAGACCAAATTCAGACAAAAAAGGGCGAAGTGCATCGACTTTTGATGCATAGCGACCGTCAAGGGGTGATAGGGCGGTAAGGGTAGATAGGGTCATGGGCAATCCTTAAAATCATCAAGAAAAAGAGCTTGGCGTATTATAACAAAAGTTTACACAGTTTTGGGGATTTGTGGTCAAAAAGTGGCTGTGTTGCACAAATTTTATGAATTGTTAGCAGGTTTGACTTAGCTTGTGTTGATGGGGCGGTAATTTTTATTACTTAGTAAATGAGTATGTATGGCAGGTAGAGTAATGTGTATATGGGTTAATTTTGTTCTTGAATGTGGGATGCAAATGGGATTATAATTGCGGGCATAACTTTTTTTGGCAAAAGGAATGAATATATGAAATACGGATGTCTTGCAATTGCTATTAGTGTGGTGTTGGCGGGCTGTGCCACGACCCAAAACGTCAAGCCTGAGGATGAAGCCAAAATACGCCAAAAGCAAAGCAATTATGAAAAGAACGCCTTTAAGGTTAAGCATCAAAATCAGCTGGCTACAAATACAGGTGGTATTGAGCTGATTTTGCGAGATAGGGTACCCGCTACAGAACCAAACCTAACCATCGTACAACGGCGTAGAACTGCAGCATTGAGCGCTTTGGTAACGGTGGGCGTGCTTGCCACAGGTGGCACTTATGCACCGCAAGGCTTTTCAAAAGATGAATTAAAGGGTAAGGTGTTAGAACCTACATTCCCCAATCCTATTTTGGATGTCGCCAAGCCTGCTTTTGAAAACTGGCTCATTGCTCATCATGATGGACTAGCTCCAGCTCACCAGCCTTTAACCAAAGTAACAGTCACCGCTCAAAGATTTGCGTTAATTTATCCAAAATTGGTTGGTAAAGAAAGTTATGAGCTCAATAACGAGCTTTATGTAACCTTTCAAAACAGCTGGAATAATGATAAGGCTTATGGATATTTATGTGACATCAAGTCAGCACCAAAAACGCTAGAGCAGTGGCAAGCCAATAACTATGCGGCTGTATCACAAGCTGTGGCAGACAATACCCAAACCTGTCTAAAGGAGCTTGAAGGTCAGGCTGGTAAGATTTATCAGCATTTATCAAAATAATAGATGCTGATAAATATGATAAATAGTGCAGACGCCCCGATTATTTGGATGGTTTCTTAAATATGGGGCGTACGCTAGATTGATTAGCCTTTATTAGTCTTAATGCGACTTTTTAGCTACCTACTTTTGCATTGCACCAATCAATCACACCACCGCCCAAGCACACATCACCATCATAAAAGACGACAGATTGCCCCAAAGTCACGGCTCGTTGTGGCTCATCAAACACCACTTTGACTTTATCGTCATCATGATATACGGTGCAAGTTTGGTCAGGTTGGCGATAGCGAGTTTTGGCGGTCAATCTCGCCCCATCGGCAGGCGGTGCAACCACCCAATCCAGCTTATAAGCGGTGAGTTCGGTGGACATCAGATAGGGATGTTCATGCCCTTGACCGACGATTAGGCGGTTATTGTCAAGGTCTTTATGTAGGACAAACCAAGGCTCTTCAGGGCGACCCGATACCCCGCCAATGCCAATCCCGCCACGCTGACCGATGGTATAGTACATAAGACCATCGTGCTTGCCGATACGCACGCCATCATCGGTATAGATGTCGCCTTGTTTAGCGGGTAGATAAGTTTGTAAAAAGTCTTTGAACTTACGCTCACCAATAAAGCAAATGCCTGTGCTGTCTTTTTTCTTGGCAGTGGCAAGATTGCACTTTTCGGCAATGGCACGCACGGCAGGCTTTTCAAGTTCGCCCACAGGAAATAGGGTGCGAGCGATTTTATCCCCACTGACCGCGTGCAAAAAATAGCTTTGGTCTTTGTTGCCATCAAGCCCACGAAGTAGCTCTGCCTTGCCATCTACAGCAAAGCCACGGCGAGCATAATGCCCTGTGGCGATAAAATCCGCCCCTAAGGTGAGTGCATAATCCAAAAAGGCTTTGAATTTAACTTCTTTATTGCACAAAATATCAGGGTTGGGCGTGCGACCTGCGCCATATTCTGCCAAAAAATGCTCAAATACTCTGTCCCAATATTCCATCGCAAAATTGGCGGTATGTAGGTGAATATCAATGCTATCGGCAACGGCTTGGGCATCTGCTAGGTCTTCAAGAGCGGTGCAGTATTCGGTGCCGTCGTCTTCTTCCCAATTTTTCATAAACAAGCCTTCAACGGCAAAGCCTGCTTCTTTTAAAAGTACGGCAGAGACGGAGCTATCAACACCGCCAGACATACCGACGATGACTTTGATGTCTTTGGGTGCTTTGCCAAGTGTGCTTGCGACATCAGCTAGGGTAAAGGGTGTGGTCATAGTTTTTCTTAAATTAATGATGATAAAAAGCGGATGTTAAATTCAAATGCTCAACAAAAGGCTGAAAATCTCTATCACAAAAAAGCAAGGGTAAATTATGCAAAATACAAAAGCCTGCAATCATAACATCATTGCTTTTGCGGATGGTGATACCTTTTGTGCGAAGTGTGCGATAAAACTGTGCGTAGCTTAAGGCATTTTGTTTGCCTAAAATCTCAAAACAGGGCAATAATTCTAGATATGTTTTGGCTTGTTCATATTCTTTTGGATTGCGGAAACCTTGTAGTATTTCCATTAAAATCACATCAAAAATCGCTATTTGTGAAAATTGCAAGTGATTGTCCAAGGTTTCAGTCTGTGGTGTTTGGCGACCATTAAAATAGTCAATCCAAACACTGGTATCAACGGCAATCATACGCTTGTCCCATGAGAATTATCACGCAGTTGAGCCAAATCCCCATCCCAAGACAGCTTACCACGCAATGCACGCAAGTTTTGCTGGGCGTGATGAGCAATCAAAAGCCTTAAGCCTTGCTCAATCACATCGCTTTGACTATCCAGTCCAGTGCTTTTCATGGCTTGCTCAATCAAGCCATCATCAATCATAACAGAACCAATTTGCATAAGCTATCCTTAGGGTGTTTTGGTCATTATACCAAATTCCCACTTATTTTGTGCTATAATCCATCATTTCAAGAGATAAAAGGTGGATTATGCTAAGAATTGGTCAGGGCTTGGATGTGCACGCATTTACCGATGGCGACTTTGTGACGCTTGGTGGTATCCAAATTCCCCATACGCACGGCATCAAGGCACATTCTGATGGCGATGTACTACTTCATGCCTTGTGCGATGCGCTACTTGGGGCGTTGGCACTCGGTGACATTGGTCAGCATTTTCCTGATACTGATGATGCCTACAAGGGAGCGGATAGCAAGGTGTTGCTTAATCATGTCTATAGCTTGGTCAAATCAAAAGGTTATCAGCTTATCAATGCCGACATGACCGTGATTTGCGAAGCGCCTAAGCTATCACCGCATAATCTTGCCATGCGTGAGTGTATCGCAGGCGTGCTTGGCGTAAGTGTGGATTGTATCAGTATCAAAGCCACTACCAATGAAAAAATGGGCTATCTGGGGCGAAAAGAAGGGATTTTTGCCAGTAGTGTGGTGCTACTTCAAAAGATGAATGGTTAAAAGGATTTTATATGAGCCATCAAAACCCTGCGTTATTGTTGATAGATTTGCAACAAGGTTTTGCTGATGAAGCGCATTGGGGTGGTAATCGCAATAATCCTGATGCCGAACAAATCTGCCTTAAATTATTAACCCATTGGCGGACGCACAAACTGCCAATTTTTCATATTCGCCACAACTCCACCGAGCCCAATTCACCGCTAAACCCCAAGCGCGCAGGCTTTGCCTTTATGCCAGCGACTGCACCGATGGCGGATGAATGTGTGATTGATAAGATGGTGAACAGTGCATTTATCGGCACAAATTTGCAAAGCCTGTTAAATCATGCAGGTATTGACACGCTTGTCTTGGCAGGGCTGACAACCAATCACTGTGTATCCACCACCGCACGCATGGCGGGCAATTTGGGCTTTACCACCTTTGTGGTATCGGACGCTACGGCGACTTTTGATAGAATGAGTGCAATGGGCGAGCGCTTTGACAGTCAGCTTGTGCATGACATCAGCCTTGCGAATTTGCACGGTGAATTTGCCACAGTGTTAAAAAGCGATGAGATTTTGGCGATGGTGGGGTGATTGCTGATGGTAATTATCCAAAGATTACAAATCCGCCTTTAAAAATTCGCCAACAAGCCTTATAATAGCTGAAAGTTTATTTATCCCAATCAAGGAAAAACCCATGACCGACATCAACCCACAAATCAAAGAATTGATTGAAAACCAAATCAAAGACCATGCCGTGCTACTATATATGAAAGGCACGCCACAGTTCCCGCAATGCGGCTTTTCTGCTCGTGCGGTGGAAGTGCTGACGCAAATCGGTCGCCCGTTTGCGTTTGTGAATATCCTAGAAAATCCTGATATTCGTAGCACCTTGCCACTGATTGCCAACTGGCCAACTTTCCCACAACTGTGGGTGAATGGCGAGCTGATTGGCGGTAGCGATATCATGCTACAAATGTACCAATCAGGCGAGCTAAAGCCACTCATTGAAGAGCATACGCAAGCGGTGTAATTGACACAGCTTGATGAATGACAAAACGACTGCTTTGGCGGTCGTTTTTTGTGGGCGGTCATTGCTTGATTTTATGGATTTTAGCCTTATTAACAAGTCATCAATCCCACAAGGCAACACCATGAACTCAATCAAACAAATCTCAGAACAAATCCTAACCCTGTGTGAGTCACCAAACACAGCCCTACAAGCCATTCATCTCATCATACAGCATGGCGGGGCAGGCGAGCTTGCATGGCAGGTGGTGTACAACCGTGTGATGGCGGATAAGGATGTGGATGGGGCGTATTATTTGGCGAATTTTGCCATGCAAGTGCAGGATTTACCGTTTGACGGCTTACCGCTCATTGAGCTTGTGCTCAAACAAGACGATGACAATATGCGCCTAGCATTGCTTGATAAGCTGCCCGATGATGCCAAGGCAAACCTAGTGGCGATGGGGATTTTGACGCCAAATGAGAATGATGATTAATTTGAAAAGTGGCATATGATATTGACGCCATCAAAGAATGGGTATTTAGCCAGTCTAAATAATTGACAGTGAAATATAAAAGCCAATCATTGATGATTGGCTTTTTTTGGCTGGTAGGGTGTTTATTTACCTTTACGAGCTTTATTAGCACTAGTTTTACGCGGTGGCAATCCTGTGTGCTGTGTCAGTACTCGTCCTTTGGGTGGGTGATTGGCTGATTGACGGTTTTTGGATGTGCCTGTGCCTTTTTGGGTGCGTTTGACACTATCGCCATCGGCAGTCGAGTTCTTTTTGCGGGCTGATTGATAACTGCCCGTACCTGCAGGCTGATAAGTCGGAATCAAATGCTGTTTACTATTACCAATTAAATCACTTCTACCCATTTCTTTTAAGGCATGGCGTAACAGCTCCCAATTATTGGGGTCATGATAACGCAAAAAGGCTTTATGTAAACGGCGACGTTTCTCACCTTTGACGATATCCACATCTTCACTGGTGCGAGATACTTTTGCTAGCGGATTTTTCCCTGAATAATACATGGTCGTTGCAGTTGCCATTGGGCTTGGATAAAAGGTTTGCACTTGGTCAGCACGGAAACCATTTTTCTTGAGCCAAATTGCCAAATTCATCATATCATAATCGCTGGTTCCGGGGTGAGCAGCGATAAAATAAGGAATCAAATATTGCTCTTTACCTGCTTCTTTACTAAAACGGTCAAACATCTGTTTAAAGCGGTCATAGGTACCAATGCCCGGTTTCATCATTTTAGATAAAGGGTTTGCTTCCGTATGCTCTGGTGCAATTTTTAGATATCCACCCACATGATGCGTTACTAATTCTTTAACATATTCAGGATTTAACACCGCCAAATCATAACGTAATCCTGAACCAATCAAAATCTTTTTAATGCCTTTGATGGCACGAGCTTTACGATAAAGTTGGGTGAGTGGAGCATGGTCAGTATGTAGATTTTGACAAACACAAGGGTAAACACATGACGGTTTACGGCAATTTTTCTCAATTTCAGGGTCTTTGCAATGCAAGCGATACATATTCGCCGTTGGCCCCCCAAGGTCAGAAATAATGCCAGTAAAATTTGGTGCGGTATCACGGATTTTTTCCACTTCTCTTAAAATGGACTCTTCCGAACGATTTTGGATAATTCGCCCTTCATGTTCGGTAATCGAACAGAAGGTGCAGCCCCCAAAACAGCCCCGCATAATATTGACTGAAAACTTAATCATATCAAAGGCAGGGAAACGAGCATTGCCATAACTTGGGTGTGGCAAGCGAGCATAAGGCAAATCAAAAATATAATCCATCTCTTCGGTGGTGAGCGGAATCGGTGGTGGATTTAGCCAAACATCTCTATCGCCATGACGTTGCACCAAGGCTCGGGCATTGCCGGGATTGGTTTCTAGGTGCAAAATACGATTGGCATGGGCATACATCACACGGTCATTTGCCACTTGTTCAAAACTTGGCATACGAATCACTGCGAGTTCTCGTGGTGGTAATTTGTGTTTAATGGCTTTTGATGGTTGCAGACTTACAATTTGCGTATCACTTGGCAAATCATCACCTGCTTTTACGATTGGATTTTCGACCACATCTTTATTAAAGTTTTGATATTGTTCTGTTTTATTTTGCTCAATTTCACAATCGGCAACATCTTCCATCATCACATAAGGATTGATAATTGGGTCAACTCGCCCAATCGTATCTACATCATTACTGGCAATTTCAATAAAATCTTTTTTAAGATGTCGATTAGATTTATTTAAAATAAATGCTGTACCACGCACATCGACAATCGTTTTGATAGTTTCACCACGAGCCAAGCGGTGCATGATTTCAATAATTGCACGCTCACCATTACCATAAACCAAAATATCAGGTTTTGCGTCCATTAAAATAGAGCGACGCACTTTATCTGACCAATAATCATAATGGGCGATACGGCGTAAACTGCCTTCAATTCCCCCTAAAATAATCGGCACATCGCCAAAAGCTTCACGGCAACGCTGACAATACACTGTCGCCGCACGGTCAGGGCGTTTATTTGGCACATTATCAGGGGAATAGGCATCATCAGAACGGATTTTGCGGTCAGCTGTATAGCGGTTAATCATACTGTCCATATTACCTGCAGTAACGCCAAAGGCAATATTTGGTTTGCCAAGCACTTTAAAGGCATCAGCAGATGTCCAATCGGGCTGGGCAATAATGCCAACACGAAAACCTTGTGCTTCAAGCGTGCGTCCAATCACCCCTGAACAAAATGATGGGTGGTCAATATAGGCATCACCACACACCAAAATAAAATCGCAACTATCCCAACCAAGCATATCCATTTCTTCACGAGACATGGGTAAAAATGGTGCAGGTTCAAAACAACTTGCCCAATATTTATCATAATCTAAAATATTTTTGGCAGTTTGGCGGTGTTTATAAGCGGTGGACATGGATAGCGTTACCAAATAAAAAAGTAATAATGAAAACTTCTCATTTTAGCATGAATTTTATTCAAATTGGGGGAATGTTGTGGGCTTTTGGTAAATGATGGGTGGGTTATTTGATTAAGATAATTCGTCTGCCAGTTGCCTTAAGGTGATAGTCGTGAATCAGTAGGGCAAGCTTTTTGTAGTGAATGGGTAGATTGTCATGATAAATTGCAATGCTTCTAAGAGATTTATCAAAAATCGTAATGTGTGCACCTTCCGTTTTATGCCTGCCGAACGTTTCTACGGATGAGAAATTTTGCCATGGAATATATATCGTCTGATCATCAAGATGGTGCGTCAAGCCATCAGGTGTTAGCTGTAGAAAATAAGAATTTGGGTCTGTGCTTAGGCTAAACTTGTGATTTTGTTTTTGTTCATAAACCATACCAAGTAATAAAAGTCCTGCCAATAGAGCAATCCAACCCAAACCAAAACGCCAATCGCCAAAGATCATACGAATACCAAGCACAGTCAGAGGAATCCCAAAAACAACACCTAATAGGGCATCGAAGTTAAACAAAGGGCGATGGATATGAATGGTAATCTCGGGTAAGTCTGAAATAGAATCTGTCTGTCTAATTTGGGCGAGATACTGCTCAAAATGCTGATTATTCATAAGTGTAAATAAAAAAGTGCGATAAGTGATTTTATCGCACTTCTTGAGTTTTGGCGAATTAAATTGACTGCATCAATGAGCAATCTGACCAAATTTGCCGCTTTGGACATCTTGCATGGCTTGGACAATCTCTTCACGAGTGTTCATCACAAATGGACCATAGCCGACGATTGGTTCATTGAGCGGTTCACCGCTTAGAATCAGCACTTTGGCATCATTATTGGCTTCGATATGCACGCTATCGCCACCACGCTCAAAGGTCACAAGTTCTGCACGGCGTACGATGTCATCACCGTTGATTTGTACCGTGCCATCTAGCACTAGGATGACAAGGTTGTGGCTGGTTGGGATGGCAAACTCATAGCCGCCGCCTGCATTTAGGCGCACATCCCACATATTGACAGGGCTAAAGGTCGATGCCGAACCTGTCGTACCATTAAGCTCGCCTGCGATGATGCGTGCGATGCCTGCACCGTCCAAATCCACCACAGGGATGTCATCACTGACGATGGCTTGGTATTTTGGCGGTGTCATTTTGTCTTTGGCAGGTAGGTTCACCCACAGCTGCACCATCTCAAACAGTCCGCCTTCTTGTGAGAACTTCTCAGAATGAAATTCTTCATGCATCAGACCCGAACCTGCGGTCATCCACTGCACATCACCTGTACCGATGATACCACCGCCACCGGCTGAATCTTTGTGAGCGACTTCGCCTTGATAAGCGATGGTCACAGTCTCAAAGCCACGGTGTGGATGCTCGCCAACCCCACGAAAATCACTCTTGCGATTGCCATCGAAATGCTGTGGCGATGCATAATCCATCATCAAAAATGGATCTAGGTTTTTGTGCGTTTCTTGGTAATTGAACATCCCATGCACATGAAAGCCATTGCCGACCCAATGTTTGTGCGGTGCTGGATAAACTTGTTTAACTTGTTTCATCTTAAAATCCTTAGCCATTTGGCTTGTTAATGTTGATGGGTGTATTATACGCCTTTTAAAAATGGAATAAATAGCCTTTGGTGCAATCTGATGTTCTATATTTGCAACAATCAAAGATGAAAAACAGTTGGAAAATAACCCATTGTTATTAAGCTTGATTTTAGGGATATATGATGATAGATTATGAATAAGGATTTAATCATATCTGCAATACAAGGAGCTGATGATGAGTACAGAAGATATTTTGGCATGGACTTTGATCGAAGAGTGTCCAATCCCAAGCGATGTTACTGAGATTTTGACCGATGGTGAGCAGGCGATCTGTGCTTATAAGACATTTCGTGATAGTGCGATTTTTACCACCAAGCGATTGATTGTTCGTGATGCACAAGGCTTGACTGGTAAAAAGGTGGAGATTTATTCACTGCCTTATAGTAGTATCAATATGTGGTCGAGTGAGAATGCAGGTAGCTTTTTTGATTTCAACGCTGAGATTGAGCTGTGGACGCGTGTGGGTAAGATTAAAGTAAATCTTGATCGCAAAATCGATGTGCGTAAGCTTGATCGCTTGATTGCCAGCTGTGTATTAGGTGCTTGATTTCACTTTATGCCATCAAAAAATCCGTAATCATGATGCGTCACGACTACGGATTTTTATTTGCTATATTATCGTGCCAAAATGCTGTCAGGCACTGCTGGGGCAATCAATCGCTTCAGCTCAGTACCTTCTAGCGAAATATCACCAAAGCGTGCATGACCCGCATTCCAATCAGCAACCGCTTGCTCGAGATCATCAACAGTACGACCAACGAAATTCCACCAAATGATGGTCGGGTGGGGCAATGGC
This sequence comes from Moraxella pluranimalium, assembly GCF_002014825.1. Taxonomy (GTDB): domain Bacteria; phylum Pseudomonadota; class Gammaproteobacteria; order Pseudomonadales; family Moraxellaceae; genus Moraxella; species Moraxella pluranimalium. The sequence continues at coordinate 28,805 of NZ_MUYU01000005.1, forward strand.
TCACCGCCCAATAGCATCACATGAGTGCCTGCTGCTGCCCACAGTTCAAGCTCATCTTGGGCATTTTGGCAGTCGGACAGTACAGCCAGCTCGTCTTGACCATAGCTTTGTCCATTGATGCGGATTTCACCTTTGATGACCAAAAAGCCGTATTCAAAGCCATCCACTTCATCAATGGTAAACGTACCATCTTGCAAAAACTGCATATCCACACCCAGTAGTGGACTGTACTGTGTGGTCGGTGCTGTATGTCCGTGATAGCTGCCTGTTGTTAAGATATAATTCACACCATCACGGCTCCAAGTCGGTAGCTGTGGATAATGCTCAAAGCTTGGCTTGATGTCCTGATCCATGGGCAGGGCGATCCATAGCTGTACGGCGTGTAGGTCTTTGATGCCATCAGGGGTTTGTTCGGTGTGGCTGATGCCTGTGTGGTTGCCTGTGCCTGCGGTCGTTAGATTGACTTGCTTTGGGCGAATCAGTTGGCGGTTGCCAAGACTGTCTTGGTGCCACACTTCACCTTGCAGCATCCAAGTAAAGGTCTGTAGGTTGATGTGCGGATGCAGACCGACTTGTAGGCCGTCTGAGCCATCGGCAAACTTGAGCTCATCTGAACCAGCGTGGTCCAAAAAGCACCATGCGCCCACTGTCTTGCGACGAGCTTGTGGTAGCAGGCGGGCAACAGGAATACCACCGACATCTTTGGTGGCAGCGGTATATTTATCAACGCTCATAAAAAATTCCTAAATAATTAAAAAACTATAGGTGAGTTGCAGTCATGATTCACTGCATTATCCATCAAAATAATGGATAATGCAAAGTGGATTTGTAATGCCAAGTTAACAATGAATCAATACTCATAAATCGCCAAAATCGGAATCACCAAATCTTCTTCATCGGTCAAATGTCGATATAGCCATTCGCCACCTTCTTTGATGGCATGATATAGCGCATCTGCAAGCTTGGGATCGGCATTTTCTTGGTATCTGAGCTGACCAAGTAGTGCCTGTATCTGCTCAAGCTGTGCTTCGATGTGATGATGATCGCTGTCCAATAAATCAAAGCCTTTGTTTAGCTTAGGTTCACGCAAGCGTAACTGTGGGAAATAGTGATGGTCTTCGATACCGTGATGACCATGCAGATGCCCATAATGGCTACTGGCTCGCCCAAGTAATAATCGGCGATATTCCGACCATTCAAGCTGACCGTTTTGATAATTTTGATTGAGATGCTCAATTTCCCCTTGTCCACGGCGTAGGCTTTGGTGCATACCAAGCCATGTGCTTGCGGTACAAAAACTTGGCAAATGATACCATTTATCAGGTGGCATCTGCTCATGCAGATACAGCCAATCGCTTTGTAGTTTGCTATCGATATGAGTAGGTTTAAAAATTTTCATCATCGGTATCCTGTGTTGTTTGAAATGATACCGATGATATATGGATTGCAAAATTAATTACAATGATATTAAAATGCAACACAATGTTCCAAATTTGCAACTTAAGTAGTCACAAGCAGTCATCAAGGATACGGTACTGTATTTGCCTGATATTCTGGATTTTTTTCAATAAATGCACGCACCATTGGGCAAACAGGTTTGACCTTTAGGCCTTTGGCTTGAGCATCATCTAAAATGGTTTTGATTAAAAATTTAGCAATACCACGACCGCCTAACTCTTTAGGCACTTCGGTGTGGGTGTAGGCAATACCACCATCAAACAATTCATAATCTTCAAACGCCACAAAGCCGCCAACATGAATCTCAAAACGGCTCAGCTCTTTATTGTCAATCACGGTATAGGGTGTGTCTGTCATGAGTTATCCTGATATGATTTGCCCTAAGGTTGCAAGCCTTCTTGGGCTAGCACTGATTTTACGCCTGCATTTTCGCCAATACGCTGATAAAACGGCTCTAAATTTGCCAATTCGCTGTAGTCAATTTTTAAGCCTTTGCACCAACGCAGCAGTACATATAAATACACATCAGCTACAGAAATATTTTCAGCCAAATAATCTTGCGTCTCAAGGCGAGTGTTGGCTTGGGCAAGCATACGCAAAATTTCACTACGTGCATGAGTTTGCATATCGGCTTTAAACCCTTCATCTTGTACATAATCAGGTAAATGGAATAATGGTGAGAAGGCTTTATGCACATCGCCATTTAAAAAAGTTAGCCAACGCATTGCTGTTGCACGACCCTCAGCCGTACGACTACCAAATAGTTTGGCTTCTGGGAATTTTTCATCTAAATAGCTTAGAATAGCAACATTTTGCGGTAACACAAACTCATCATCAACCAATAAAGGGACTGCCCCTTGTGGGTTTAAAGATAAATATTCAGGCGTTTTGGTATCAGCAAGTTTCATCGCCTCTGCGTCATATTCCGCCCCAGTCCATTCAAGTGCGGTGTGTGGCACAAGTGAACACGCACCAGCCATATAATAAAGTTTCATAAGATTATCCTATAATAAAATTTAAATAATAAATTTAACCAAAATTTGCTTTGGTATCAAGCGTGTGGTTGTGCCATTATACATATTGCAAAAAATAGAATAAGTATTAAAATAGCAACTTAAAGTTCCATTATTGGAACAATCATCCTATTTCATCAGCTGTAATCATCCATCATGCCAACTTCAAAATCAATCAAAAAAGTGGATCTAAACGACATTAAGCTGTTCGTCTCGGTCGTCCAAGCAGGCAGCCTAACTCGAGCATCCGAACTGCTTGATATCCCAAAATCGCACATCAGTCGCCATCTGACCGAGCTTGAAAATAGTCTTGGTACGACGCTGATGGATCGGGGTCGGCGTGGTATTGTGCTCAATGAATTGGGGTTGCGGTTTTTGCACAATGCCCAAGAGATGCTACGACTTGCCCAAATCGCCATTGATGATGTTCAGGATAACTTACAAAAGCCCAGTGGCTTACTGCGACTATCGGTCTCGACAGAAGTGGGTCGTGGCTTTTTGATGCACCATCTTCCTGAGTATTTTCGCCGTTATCCCGATGTGAATTTGCAAGTTCAGATTGATAATCGTAAAGTCAATATGATCCAAGATGGCATTGATATCGCTTTGAGAATCGGCAGTGCTGATAGTGATAATGTGGTGGCACGCAAGCTGTTTGATATTGAGCTGGGCTTGTTTGCATCCAAGTCGTATATTGATGCACATGGTATGCCAAGCAGTCCGCATGAGCTGTATGGGCATACGCTACTGCATAAATATGATGGGCCGGATTGGGCGTTTTGGTGCGACCATCATTTGGTGCGTATCGATGGGCAATATCGCCTAAGCTGTAATGACTTTAATCTTGTGGGGCAGATGGTGTCCGATGGGCTCGGTATTGGGCTGCTGCCTTGTTTTGATAATATGATTCGTGCTGATTGGGTACGATTGTTACCACAGTGGCAGATTGATAGCGTGCCACTGTATGTGGTGTATTACAAAAATCGTGGCGCAGTGCCGACGGTGCGTAGCATGGTGGAGTTTTTGGTGTCTGTGGCAAAAGCTGTGTAAAAAAACGCTTGGCAAATAACCAAGCGTATGCGATGCCAGCTAGTGCGCCAAAGATGGCATCCACCGTAGCATCAAAATCCTATATCGCCATGCATGGCTACGCTCGTGCGTGTCTAATCTTAGGCTAAGTCAAAAAGCACAGATAGTCAAAAACGCTCCAGCAGTACTGAAGCGTTTTTTTGTGATGACAAGCTAAAGCGGATTAGGCGTCGGTCTTTTTACGACGAGTGGTGGTTTTCTTTGGCTTGTCAGCAGCTGTCTTGGTTGCCGTGCTTTTGGTTGCTTTTTTGGCAGGGGCTTTTTTGACAGCTTTGTCATCTGCTTTATCGCTAGTTTTGGCGTCTGCTGATTTTTTTGCCGCAGGTTTTTTAGCGGCTTTGGTCGCAGGGGTATCATCAAGCAGACCTTTTTCGGCGACTTTTGCCAATAGCACTTCGCCCATTGGTTTTGGATTGCCGGTAAATAGCGTTGATAGGCCGTTATTTTCGATGATATGACGGCGTAGTGCCAGACGCTCTTCGTGGTTTTCGGCTAGGCGGATGGCACGCTCAACATACTCATCAGCGGTATTGGCGATGAGCCATTCAGGTAGTCCTAGACGACCAAATAGACCTTCGTCGATGTGCTCATGCACTTCAGGGCCGGTTTTGCAGACACCCACCAAGCCAAGCGTTACCATATCAATGATACCGTTGGTATTGCCAAATGGGAATGGGTTCACCATCATATCGCACTGATGTAGGATACCTAGATATTGATGATATGGGGTGTGTGGATGTGCTGTTGCACTATCACCTAGGTATGACTTGATAAAACGCTCGACATACGGATGGGTGATACCTGATGACTGACCTAGGGCAAAGTGGAAGTGCACTTTGACTTTGGCACGGTCACGGATGGTTTGTAGTGCTTTTAGGAAATATGGGTTTAGCTTCATTGTGGTTGACGCGATACCGATATTCACCACTTCAGGATTTTCACGCAGGCGATACTCGACTGAATTTGGCGCTAGTGCTGATGGCACATACGGTAGTGCATCTTTTGGTAGGCGAAGTAGCGTTTCGCTAAAGCAGTCTTCTGAGCCGACATAATCATCTTCGACGATGACATAGTCAATAAACGGCGAGTGCGTCGTGCCCGGATGACCCAGTGCGACACTTTGGATTGGTGCGATTTGGGTATTGCTTAGGAAAATCGTGGTCAAATCCATGCCGATGCTTGGCATATACAGCACAGCAGGCTCAAGCTTTTCAGCATAATCTTTGACAGCGTTTAGCTTATCAAAAATGCTGTTTTGGTTAAGCAGATGGAACTCATCAAAGACATCACGGCCTGCTTGATCCACAGCTTCACCACCAAAGCCAACAATGTGGAATAGCTCACGAGCAGCGATCATTGAAGTTGAGTGCGTGCGATAGATTGAGTGCGCTGAATGGAAGTGCTCAAGCACGACGAACATCACAGGCTTGCCATTGGTGCGACCAATCTTCTTGACATCACGATCTGCCCAGCCGCTGGCTAGTAGGTGCTTACGAATCACGGCATTGAGCGATTCTTTGACACGGTGCTTGTCGGCATCGACATCATAGCTACAGTGCATATAGACATCGTGGCTGATGGCTGATGGTAGGGTATTTAGGTTTTCGAATGTTTTTAGTTTTTCTGGGAACCATTTTAGGACAGCGGCACGCTTGGTGAATGATGATTCAGTACCGATAAAGCGTGGTGACTGTAGGGCAAAGCATAGCGATGCGCACAGTGATGGGTTTAGATTCCATAGAACATCAAGGTTGAGCGGAACATTGGATTCCATCGTGTATAGGATACAAAAACGCTTGATGGCTTCGATATTGTTCGGTAGGTGAATCTCAAGCGGACGCTCTGGGTTTGGATTTGGGTTGGCGTCATAAGTCTTTAGAATATGGTCAGCATTGACATAAGGCGAGCTGGCAAAAATCAGACCCAACCAGCGGTGCAAGGTCATAAAGCGATTAAAACCGCCTTCGGTGATGCTAAAGTTATTTTTGGCATCAAATAGCTCGGTGACAGCCGATGCCACACGAGTTGCAAAATGCACCACGCGCTCTTGTTCTGAGAAATTTAGCTGTTGTGGGTAGTTGCATTCGATTTGGTGGATGCCACCGAACTGATTATCCAGACTGCCTAGGATATCAAGCAATTCATTGCAAGACACTTCAAAATCTTTTTTTGCGACCGCTTGTTCAAAGCGGATAACACTGGCTTGTTTGTTTTGAGACATGGTCATACTCGATTAGTAAAAATAAAAACTATCCATCACCCTAGATGGATATTCGGTCAAAAATTAGACATATTATAATCATTTTTTTATTCAAAAACAGATGTTTCTACACAATAACAAAATAAAAAACAAAAACACAACAGATGATGTGCTGTTTGCACTTGATTTGTCATATGGATAAGGAATTTATCTTAAGGTTATGCCTGATGTTTTTGGCGTTTGACCTAGCTATGACCCAAAAATCTTATGCATGAGCAATCCGCAATTCATAAAAAACATCATATAAATTAATAAGTTATCAATATTTTGGTGATTTTTTGCCAAAAAATTATTTGGCTTAAGCTAAATTTAAGCTTGCCATGATTAAATATGCGCATCAGCACAGCACGGCTCAATGAATGGTTGGTGATTTGGCTTATCATGGCATTGATAAATAGCATCGATAAATGGCTTTTGATAAATGACCTTGATAAATAATCAGTTGAGCAGTTGCTGTTAGCACGAATTTGATAACACGATGGAGTAACCGATGAAATTTGCAACCAAACTATCAATTGCACTACTGAGCCTAAGCACTGTATTTTCGACTGTCGCACTGGCAGATGATGACCGTGACGATAATCGCCGTAGCACACAAGTACAAGCCAAGGCAGTCAATACTGTTGCAGCTGCCAAATCATCAGTGGATAACACACGAGTGAATGTCACTGGCAAAATCGTCCGCAGTCTAGGAAATGAAAAATACGAACTGCAAGACAGCACAGGCAAAATCCGTGTAGAAATTGACAGCGATGATTATGGTCGTGCGCAGTTGGTGGGCAAGACAGTCACTATCGCTGGTGAGGTTGATGTCAGCCGTAGCGGTCGAGAGATTGATGCCAAATCGGTAAGTATTCGTTAATGATTTAAACAATCAAATAAACCAGTGTAAAAAATCAAACAGACAAACCGACACTGATTTGCTACACTAAGCATCATCCAATTACTACATCACAAGCTTGTCTTGGATGAGTTATGATTTAATTTGTATAAACCAAAAAAAGTTGAAGTTATTATGAAAAAATTTATCGCATTGAGCGCACTATCAGGTGCTGTACTACTAACTGCTTGTAGCAATATGAGCCAACAAAAAACCGGCGAAGTGGTGTTGCCACAAACCCAAGCCCAACCTGTTGCACAAACCGCCACCGCCCAAAACGTGGTAACGCAATCTGCACCAGTCAATGCATCACAAGCCATCAATGAGCACGCCGTCGCCAACCAAATCCGTACGGTCGCAAGCCTATCCGACCTGCGTGATGAGACGATGGTACGCCTACAGGGTAAAATCACCAAAGCACTACATGATGAGAAATATGAATTCACTGATGCAACTGGCACGGTTGTTGTCGAGATTGATGATAAAGATTGGCAAGGTCGCAGCGTGACCAATGCCGATGTGATTACCATCGTTGGCGAGCTGGATATTGATTATATGCCAACCAAGCGACTAAAAGTTGATGTCGATATGGTAGAGTACCGCTAAGCATCAATCAGCACAAATGACAAGTTAGTTTATATGGACTGTATATACGGGCTTTAATTTGTATCCCAAAAAGCACAAAATCTATCATGGTTTTGTGCTTTTATTATTAAGATGCTAAAATAAGATTTTTGTGATCGAAAAAACAAGGGGCTAGGCATGAAAATCATGGGCGATACCATTCCTGCATGGGTGCTGTGGGGTGCGGTCGTGCTGGCATTTTGTGCAGGATTGCTAAACACCATCGCCTTGATGGGGTTTACGCACGTTTCGGCATCTCATGTGACAGGTAACGTCAGTCAGTTTGCTTTATCTTTGCTGGATGGTGACTGGGTGAATATGCGCCTGTTTTTGATTTCGATTGCATCGTTTTGGTTTGGCTCGGTATTATCAGGCATGATTATTGGCTCAAGTGAGCTTAATATCAACCGTCATTATGGCTATGCGATGTACCTAGAAGCACTGCTGTTATGCCTAAGTCTAGCACTGTATATCCATGATAATTATTTTGGGCAGATGATGATTGCGATGGCGTGTGGACTGCAGAACTCGATGGTCGCCACTTATGGCGGTGCGGTCGTGCGTACCACGCATTTGACAGGGACGACATCTGACCTTGGAGCGACAGTGGGGAATTGGCTGGTTGGTCGCAAGGTGGATATCAGTAAAGTGGTGCTACACAGTGGGCTATGGTGGGCGTTTTTTATTGGGGGTTTTGTGGCGGTGTGGCTGTATCGCGAAGTGGGTTATTGGGCGATGTTGTTGCCAATTATGATTATCCTACTTGCGGCGACCAGCTATACACAGATGGAGCGTTGGTTTCCAAGCATCGTACGAGTGGCGCGACTCAAACAGCTAAAAAAACTGCGCAAATTTGAGCAGTTGAAAAAATCAATGCATCGAACGGATGTGGAAATTGATGAGTGATATAAAATCCTAACACCTATCTTGATGTAATGACAAAGTAATTTTTGTTGTTGCAATAACCTTATCAAAACTGCGGACTTGCAGCAAGTGGTTGACTGTGTTGAATTTGGAATTTGATCCAAAGAAAAATGAGAAAAATATCTCCGAGCGAGGCATTAGCTTTGAGTTGGTGTATGAATTTGACTGGCAATCAGCATGGATTTGGTAGGATGTCCGTAAAATTTACCCAGAGGTCGGATATTGTGCATTGGGGTATATCAATAGTCGATTATATGCTCTAGTATTTACCGAGACTGCATTGGGGATTCGTGTAATCAGTCTAAGAAAAGCCAACAGGCGGGAGGTGAAAAAATATGAACAAAATCTATAACCCTGAATTGGTTACTTTGGATAACCCTGAATGGATGGATGAGATGTTTGCACAAGCAAAGCGTGTTGATGAATTGCCATTGTCATTACGTCAAAAGATTGCTGGTGGCAGACCCAAGCTTGAACAAACTAAGCAATCTGTTACGGTGCGATATGATGCTGAAGTGCTAGAATACTTTCGTGCGACTGGCAAGGGGTGGCAGACACGCATGAATGATGCGTTAAAAGAGTGGATTGCGGCACATTGATGTTCTTGGGTAAGCATAGATAAATTTAAATAGCTGTAAAAAAACGAGATAGTGCAAATGCAGTATCTCGTTTTTTTTGTGCAAGAATAAATATCAAGTTAATAATGATACTCAGCCAAACGCAGGCGAGCGTCTTGGTACAGCGTCCAAAAACTCACGGCGAGCATCATGATTGCTGACAAATTCACCCAGCATACTGGTCGTACGAGTGGTGGATTGTTGTTTACCGACACCACGCATCATCATGCACATATGGCTGGCATCCATCACCACGGCGACACCACGACAGCCTGTCAGTTCTTCGATGGCGGTAGCGACTTGTTTGGTTAGGTTTTCTTGGATTTGTAGGCGACGAGCGTACATATCGACGATGCGTGCGACTTTTGATAGGCCAAGCACCTTGCCATTGGGTAGGTAGCCGACGTGAGCCACGCCATAAAATGGCAACAGATGATGTTCACACAGCGAATAAAATTCGATATTTTGCACCAAAACCAATTCAGGATTATCCGAGTCAAACACCGCATCATTAGCCACGGTCGCTAGGTCTTGATGATAACCACGAGTCAAGTAGCCAAACGCTTTGGCAGCACGCATCGGCGTATCTAGCAAACCATCACGGCTCAAATCTTCGCCTGATGCACTGATGATCTTGGCATAATGTTCAGATAGGACTTCAAAATCGGGTGTAAAGTTTACGGTATCAGAATTTGACATGGTCTTTGATGAATAATGAATGAAAACAACATAGCTTAACGCAAAACGGCAATTTTTTAAAGCCTTTATTGGGATTTATTGTGATTTTTGGGGAAATTTATCACGGCTTGAGCGTGCAGGCGGGGTAGGCTTGTGATTGTATATTAAGTTTACATCTGTACTAATTTTTCTGCACAATTTCAAAAACCGTGCTATAATGAGCCAAATTTTCCCTAATTTCACCCACAAAGGATCAAACCCATGCTACTAAAAGGTCAGCGTTTTGTTGTCACTGGTATCGCCAGTAAACTGTCTATCGCTTGGGCGATTGCAGAGAGCCTACACCGTGAAGGTGCGGAGCTGATTTTGACTTATCCAAATGACAAAATCAAAAAGCGTGTCGATATGGCAGCCGAAGCATTCAACGCCACAGCCGTGATTGAGTGTGATGTCGCATCAGATGAGTCTATCGCCGCTTGCTTTGAAGAAGTGGCGAAGCACTGGGGTAATGGCGATGATCGTGGTGTCAATGGTATCGTACACGCCATTGGCTTTGCACCTGCAGATCAGCTTGATGGCGACTTTACCAGTGCGACCACTCGTGAAGGCAGCCAAATCGCGCACGACATCTCAAGCTACAGCTTTGTGGCACTTGCCAAAGCAGGTCGTGAACTGCTTGCTGCTCGTCAAGGCTCACTATTGACTCTAACCTACGAAGGCAGTATCTCTGTACTACCGAACTACAATGTCATGGGTATGGCAAAAGCTAGCCTAGAAGCATCGGTACGCTATCTAGCATCATCACTGGGTGGCGAAGGCATCCGTGTCAATGCCATCAGTGCAGGCCCAATCCGTACCCTAGCAGCGAGCGGTATCAAGTCATTCCGCCGTATGCTCGATGTCAGCGAAAAAATCGCACCGCTACAACGCAATGTCAGCCAAGAAGAAGTGGGCAACGCCGCCTTATTCCTGCTATCGCCATGGGCGAGTGGTGTGACGGGTGAGATTTTGTTCGTCGATGCAGGCTTTAATACCGTTGCCATCAGTGAGCAAATCATGGCAATGGCATCAGATGGCGAATAAGACTGATGCGATAGCCTGATGGCTATAAATAGCCACAATACAGCCACAACTTCGGTTGTGGTTTTTTTAGGAGCTGACGTAGATAAGATTTAAATCCCACACCATTTTCTCAATGTTTTAAGCTTTTGAGGTGGTGTGCCATCGTTAAAACGAAATTCACATTCTTTAATAAAAAGATGGAAATGTTTCTTGTCAATGCCATTGTACTTTCTAAGCACTCGTTTGGCTTGATTCCAAAAGTTTTCAATGCCGTTGATGTGATTATGGTCTTTTGCAAACTCTCTTGAATGGTTAATTCTAAAATGCTTAAAATCGCTCACATCAAGAGCATTATAGCTTTTGTAGCAATCCGTATAAACAATACTATCAGGCTTGATTTTGCTTGTAATAATAGGCATTAGCGTATCGGTTTTGGTGTCTTTAACAACAACGGTATAAACTTTGCCATTTTGCTTTAAAAGACCAAATACAGCAGTTTTACCACCAGTACCACGACCACGTTTACCCTTACGGATACCGCCAAAGTAACTTTCATCAAGTTCAATCTCGCCATCAAATAACTGACTAGCTTCAAGATTGAGATTGTATTCTATCACAAGTCTGATTTTATGGTAAAACAATATGGCTGTATTGTACTGAATACCAAGCAAATCCGCTGACGTTCTAGCAGTAACTTCTGCAACAAAAAATTCAAGCAGTTTTAACTGTAATTTTTTACTTAATTTACAACGAGTTAGCTTCATATTTTTAGTATATTATATGTGCTAATCTACGTCAGCCCCCCCCTTTTTTTTATTATGCAAATTTATGATAGTTTTACTGAATAATTTGTTATACAATTCCATTTTACAAAATATCTACAAAAGTTGATAAACAGCAAGATGGATGACAATGTGTTATTTTGATACAATATAGAAACTTATATCCACAAACTGTCTGCATTATTATTCACAATGAAGTCTAGAAGAATGCTTTTTATGAATATTTTCTGGTGCAATGTGAGTATTGTGTAGGCATACCACTTAAGGTGTTTTTTATGAACAAGGTTTACAAGGTTGTTTGGAATTATTCTACTCAAAAATGGGTAGCGGTATCTGAGTTGGCAAAAGGTCGTGTGAAATCATCTGTGGGTAATGAATGCAAACAGATGACTTTGTTCAAGATTTCGCCATTGAAGGTCGCCGTAATGCTAAGCCTGGGTGTCTTTACTACCAATGCTTTTGCTGCGATTGCAGAGGGAACACTTAATGGTACTACCAACTCAGACGTGTTAAATTACAACACAGTAAACAACCTTGCAGGACCAGGTGCTTCAGGAACTAATTATGCAACCGCTGTTGCGGCAATCCCTATTGGTTCAGGTTCTCAAGCCAACCAAGGTGGGGTTGTTGTTGGAAGTAAAAGTACCGCAAATGCTTTAGCAGTCGCAGTCGGCTCTGCAGCGACAGCTAATGGTTCATCTGCAGTTGCACTTGGTGCCGCTACTTTAGCTCAAGGCGTTAACTCGCTTGCTATTATGCGTCAAGCTGGAGCAACTGGAAACTACTCTATGGCAATTGGTACGGCTGCTGCGACAACTGGCGAGGCTGGTATTGGTATTGGTAAATCGGTATTAAGTTCGGGCACAAGAGCAATTGCTATCGGTTCTGCAACAAATTCATCCACTAACAACTATAATGCAAGTACTAATACTCAAGCTACAGCTACAGATAGTATTGCGATCGGTACCAAGGCAAGAGCAGCAGCGGCATCCTCTGTAGTTATTGGTGTTAATGCTTCAGGTGGCTCGGGTGCGGCTGGGCAAATGAATTCAATTGCAGTGGGTGCGAATTCAACTGCTGCGCATAATAATGCAACAGCAATTGGTTATTGCGCAACCACATCTGGCGTGGATGCTATTGCAGTCGGCTCAAATGCAGTTGCCACTATCAATGCAACAGCCATTGGTTTGAATGCAACTGCATCAGTGGATCGCTCTTTAGCTGTTGGTGAAAATACAAAAGCCACAGCGGGACAGTCTATTGCTCTTGGTTCTACACTGAATATTTCTGGCAGTCAGGCTATCGGGCTTGGTAATAATATGAATATTACAGGTGAGGGTGCGATTGGTATTGGTGGTGATGATTTTGGAACGGCAACCAGTTATACCGTTGCAGGGCAAACAATCACATTGGCATCTGCATACCGTGAAACACAATCAAGCGGAAGGGGATCTGTTGCCGTGGGTACTCAAGCCCAATCTACAGGGGATTTTGCTTCAACACTTGGGGCTCACTCTTCTGCAGTTAAAGGAGCTACAGCACTCGGCGCATTCTCTGATGCCACATCAGAAGGGACGGTTGCAGTGGGGTTAAATGCAACTGCAAGTCAGGCTAATGCAACGGCAATCGGCGCAAATGCGACAGCAAGCCACTACCGAACAGTAGCTATCGGTTTGGATTCTACAGCTACTTATATGAATGCAACAGCTATTGGTAGTCTTGCTCATGCAGACAAAGAAGATGCTATTGCAATTGGTGCAAAAGCAAATACAACGGGGAATTCGGCTGTTGCTATTGGTAAATCAGCAAATTCTTCAGCCCAGAATTCCATTGCAATTGGTAATGGCGAAGGTAAAACAGGAGCCTCTGGCGATAACTCTATTGTATTAGGTGCTTATGGTGTTGCAAATCAATCCAATGCTACTGCTATTGGTAGGACTGCTAATGCAGTAGCCCAAGATGCTATTGCTATTGGTAGACAAGCCAATGCTTCCTTAGCCGGTTCTTTGGCGCTTGGTAATGGCTCTGTAACGGGGATGTCAGTTCCTGATACGACTTTGAGTTATAACTTTGCAAATGATGCTGGGGCAAACGTTTTACCTAATACTCAAAAAGCAGCAAACTCTACTGTTTCTGTTGGTACAAGTTCATATCAACGCAAAATTATTAATCTAGCAGCGGGAGCAGTAACAGCAACCTCTACCGAAGCCATTAACGGCAGCCAGTTGTATGATGTGGTAACTAAAGTTGGTTTTAATATTCAAGAAAACGGTGCGGCGAAATCGCGTATCAATAATAACAATATCGTCAATTTTGCTGACGGCACTTATACCACTGCCAGCGTAACGGATGGGACAAACAGCTCAACTGTTAAATTTAATGTGGTAAATCAAGCCATTACGACAACCAATGGCGTTGCTTCTGCGACAGGTGCAGCAGGTTTAGCAACTTCAGCAGATGTGGTAAATGCGGTGAATAATACCGGCTTTAACTTACAAGCTAATGGTGCGGATGGTTCGTTTATTAAATCGGGTAATACGGTCAATATTGCACAAGGTAGCAATATTGTCGTGAGTAAATCGGGCAATACCGTTACTGTTGCAACCAGTAAAACGCCAATCTTTGACAGCGTAGAGACTACTTCCTTAATTACTGGTCGTGCTGAGATACAGGGTGAATTAGAGGTAGCCGGTGAAGCAGTCTTCCAAGGCGGCATTACGGTTGATGGCGTACAAACTGTAGATATGGGTGGCAACCCAATCAACAATGTAGCAGAAGGTGTTTATGATACCGATGCGGTGAATGTGTCGCAGTTAAAAGCTAATGCTACCAAAGTTGTTGCGGGTAAAAATGTTAGTGTGAGCGACAGCAAAAGTGCAGACGGTACTACTTATACTATCAATGCAAATGACACCAGTGCCAGCGTTTCGAGCGATAGCACATTATTAACTGTTACGGCAAATGGTACAAAAGCAAACGGCGATACTACGGTAACGGATTATAAAGTCAGTCTTACTCAAGGTTCTTTTGGTACACCAACTACGGGGGCATTGGTTGGCGGCACGACAGGCGTGGCAACAACAGCGGATGTCGTTACTGCGGTAAATAGTGGTTACTGGAAAGTGGGTAATAATGCTGGTGCTAAAACTGCAGAAATTAAATTTGGAGACCAAGTTAATTTCGTGAATGGCAGTGGCACGCTTTCTAATGTAACGGGTGCTAATGTTAGTTTTGATGTTAATGTAGATGGCAAAACGATAACTGTGGGTAATGATGGTAAACTGGCAGTTAACACAAGTGCTTTACCTAAAGGGGTATCTGTTGAAGCAGGTAACCATACGACAGTAACTTCTAAAGCAGGCTCAGCGGGCGAAACGATTTATGTTGTTGATGCAGAGAAAACTACTGCAACAGCAGGCTCAGATGCTGTAAAAGTAACCGCAGGCACAAAAGATGCGATCGGTGTTACAAATTATACCGTGGATTTAAGTGACACAACTAAAGAGCAACTTGCTAAAGCAAACACCGCCATCCAAAACTTCACAACAAGCGTTAATGGCGCCAAAGTTGAAACCATCACCAAAGACAACAACGATGTCGGCTTTGTCAATGGTACAGGCACTACAGCTCGTGATGACAATGGTAATATCACCTTTGATATCAATAAAGCCAACCTAAGCACCGATGCCACAGGCACAGTCAGCTCAGACAAATCAGGTAATAGCTTTGCAACAGCAACGAATGTGGCAGAGGCGATTAACTCTGCTTCAACAACGCTAACCAATAAAGGCCTAAACTTTACTGGTAATGATGGCACCACAGCACGTAAACTTGGCGAAACCCTAAACATCACAGGTACAGCGTCAACTGCAGGTGCTTATAGCTCTGCCAATGTCAAAACTGTGGTAACCGACGGTAAAGTGGAAATCCAAATTGCAGACAACCCTGTATTTGAAAACATCACTGCTCAAAATGTGAATGCAACCAACGTTAACGCAACCAACGTTAATGCAACAACAGTCAACGCTACAGATGTCACCACAACCACGCTAACAACCACAGGTGATGCAACCATTGGTGGAGAGTTGGTCACTCAAGGTGGTATTCGAGTGGAAGGCACCCAAACCATTGATATGGGTGGTAACCAAATCAATAACGTGAAAGCTGGTACACTTGATACAGATGCGGTGAACCTAGCTCAGCTAAACAGCACGGTGGCGAACTCAGGTTGGACAGTCAAAGCCAATGGTGATGCTGGTGAACGTATCAACAATAATGGTGAAGTGAACTTCATCCAAGGGGATAACATTGTTATCACCCGTACAGGTTCAGACATCACTGTTAAAACAGTAGATAGCCCGAACTTCACTACTGTCAACGCAACTACGGTTAATGCAACGACAGTTAACGCAACAAACGTTAACGCCACCAACGTTACTACAACAGACCTAACCGCCACAGGTAATACCACAGTGAACAACTTCACTGTTCAAAATGGTGCAACGGTTGATATGGGCAATAACGTTGTGACCAACGTTGCCAATGGTACGAAAGCGACAGATGCGGTCAATAAAGGTCAGTTAGATGAAGTGGCAGGCACAGCAAACACCGCCATCCAAAACTTCACAACAAGCGTTAATGGCGCCAAAGTTGAAACCATCACCAAAGACAACAACGATGTCGGCTTTGTCAATGGTACAGGCACTACAGCTCGTGATGACAATGGTAATATCACCTTTGATATCAATAAAGCCAACCTAAGCACCGATGCCACAGGCACAGTCAGCTCAGACAAATCAGGTAATAGCTTTGCAACAGCAAATGACGTTGCCAATGCCATCAATAACGCCTCAAAAGCTGCCAAAACTGAAGTTAAAGCAGGTGATAACATTGTTGTAACCAACACCACTGGTTCAGATGGTCAAACAGTTTATACCGTTGCAACATCAAAAGACTTAACAGTGGATAGTATTACAGCAGGCGATACTACCATCACTACAGATGGCGTGACCATTGCTAATGGCCCAAGTATCACCAAATCAGGCATTAATGCAAACAACACGGTCATTACCAATGTTGCAGCAGGTACTAATGCTACAGATGTGGTGAACGTATCTCAGCTACAAGGTATGGGTAATTACTTTAATCAACAGATTGAAGACATGAGAAATCATGTTAATATCGTTGAGGATAATTTGGAGGCTGGATTGGCTGGTGCACGAGCAATTGCGGCATTGCCACAGGTTTCTCGCCCTGGCGCTTCTATGTTGGCGGTAGGTCTTGGATCGTATGCTGATAAAGGTGCGATTGCTGTTGGCTTTAGTAGTATTAGTGATAATGGTAAGTTGACAATGAAAGTCAATGTTGATGCTAATACCGAAAACAAATTTGGTGCCGGTGTTGGTATGGGTTGGGAATGGTAATTTGTTAGCATTCTTGATCTTATAAAGCTGTAAACATAGTAGCAAATACCCCAAAGGATAATCTTTGGGGTATTTTTTTTATGATGAGTTTTTTTTGGTGGATTGATGCCCGAGATAACATCCCGAGGTATATGTTATAAGAATATGCAAATTACGCATATCAGTCAAGGCGATAATCACAATGTGTTTACCTGTTATTTTTTTAATAACTCTAAAATAATAATTATGTAATATATTTTGTAATTGATTAATTTTTATACAAAAAATAATATTATTACAATTATATAATGAAAAATTTCATATTTTTACCATTGAATAAGTGAAGTTCAAATTCACTTAATAATCCCACCTGTTTAGTATGCATAAAATGAATTATATTAATATTCATATTATATTGGGCGATGGATAATATAAAAAAACTATAATATTACTAATTAACAATTTATTTGAATATAGTGTACTATTGCATAAAATTTCCATAAAAATCAATAATATAGTATTTCATAAAATTATATAATGATGGTTTATTAATTGCATGAATTTATAATATTTTCGAATATATGCAATCCTATGATTGTAACAGTGGTTTATTATTATCGAATTTATATATTTTAATTATATTTAATATTATTGATTTTTTTATGCCATTGACATTTTATAAGTATATGATTTTATTATATAAATAATTTATATATCTGTGAACAAATGTTTTTGTTACAATTTTCCGCAGGGGGGGGGTGTGGAAATTGTGTAATTATCTTGCTAGAATATAAATGTTAATAATACTTCTGCATAAATTGAGCATCGGGAATTGGATGTAAATTTTGCATGGATTAAATCAGTTGCATTTGTAATTTTGCAGAATTCTTATGTGATTGATTTGGTTATTTTTTTATTCTATTGGTTAGCGGTTATTAATTGAGGTGATTTATGAATAAGGTCTATAAGGTTATTTGGAACCATGCAACCCAAACATGGGTAGCGGTATCCGAGATTGCTCAAGCTAAGGGCAAGACTTCGTCAAAAACAGACAAGCGTGCAAAATTATCAAAGGCCGCTGCCGTAGTATCATTGGCAGTCGCAGGGAGTGCAGTGATAAGTGGGCAGGCGTATGCAGCGACTACAGCACCAGCGTCAACACAATATTGTCTTCAGCAAGGTGGTGTTACAACCTCTTGTGCGGATTACAATGTCCAGTCTAATGGCGGTAATGTCCATGTTCAAGGGGCGGGAACAGTTGCAGGTCTAGGTGCGGGTTCAAACCCAAGTGGATGGGGTACATCAATTGGTGCTGATTCTACAGCGGGGGCTGGTGCAACAGCACTTGGTTATAATGCAGAGGCAACCGGGACAGAAAGTTCAGCATTGGGTGCAAATACAGTTGCAAGTGGAAAGCACTCACTTGCTATTGGTAGTTCAAATCAGCCAGCAACTGCTGCAGAGGCTACAGCAGAGAGATCGGTTGCTGTAGGTCATAACTCATCGTCAACTGCCACAGATGCGATTGCAATGGGTACAAGTGCAACAGCAAGTGGAGCATCTGCCACTGCATTGGGTCGCAACACAACCGCAACTAAAGCAGGTGCAACAGCAGTGGGTAATGAAGCGGATGCAACAGGTGATTTTGCAACTGCGACAGGTCATGAGTCTGTTGCTAGTGGGACAAATGCAACAGCTACAGGTGCAAAAGCAAAAGCAACAGGTACCAACTCTGTCGCATCGGGTGTCAACTCAACAGCTAGTGCCACAGGTGCTATTGCTATTGGTAACAGCTCAGTAGCAAGCGGTGAGAAATCAACAGCTATCGGCGATGGTGCAAAAGTTCTATCTGGTGCGGTTAATTCGACAGCCATCGGTACTGGCTCAACCATCCAAGGCACATCAACCAATGCATATTCACTTGGTACGAATAACTCTATTGGTGCCTCAAATGCTGCAGCTGTAGGTAGTAATAATGTTATTCAGCCAAGCGCAAGCAATACAATGGTGCTGGGTAACAACGTTACTGCAACTAGACCGAACAGTGTTATCTTGGGTGAGGGCAGTACTGACCGCGCTTATACCGAAGTCACTTCTGTCACCATTCCAAACCTAGGTGATGGCTTATCTATTGTTTATGACGGATTTACCGGTACTGCGACAGGCGTGGTAAGTATCGGTAGCAAGGGTAAAGAGCGTCAGCTGACCAATGTCGCCCCTGGTGAGATTTCAGCGACTTCGACCGATACCATCAACGGTTCACAGCTATATGCAGTGGCGTATAAGCTTGGTGAGCAAATCTCTAGTACCTATTTCCATGCCAATATCAATGAAACCAACCAAGGCGCTGGCGATCCTGTGACCAACAAAGGTCGTATCATGGATAAAGCTGGTGCGACGGGTGCATATGCGGTAACAGCGGGTGTGAATTCTACTGCAACAGCACAAAAAGCAACGGCAGTGGGTTATGGCACTAAGGCTTCGGATATGTATGCTACCGCCTTGGGTGTTGCTGCTGAGGCATCAGCTCAAGCCGCTACAGCGATTGGTACAAATTCAGTGGCAAAATCCATTGATTCAATTGCACTTGGTAATGCCTCTAAAGCAGAACATCAAAAATCTATTGCGATTGGTGATCGCTCTCATACAACAGGCGAAGATTCAATGGCAATTGGTGCTGTTGCAAGTGCATCAGCTCCTAATGCCTATGCGATTGGTAGCCAAGCCGTAGCTTCAGGTGTTGGATCTACTGCCATCGGTTCTAGATCCAATTCATCTGCTCGCAGAGCATTGGCTATCGGTGTACAATCCGTGGCTTCGGGTGAGCTTGCTGTGGCATTTGGTCAAACCTCTGAAGCACGTGGTGCAAGCTCGGTTGCTTTGGGTTCTGACTCAAGAGCGACTGAAGCTGCTGATTCTGGTATTGCTATTGGTAATGGCTCTCGCGTATTAGCGGCGAATGCAACAGCCATAGGTAGAAAATCTATTATCGCTGCCGGTGCAGATAATGCAACTGCTGTTGGTGCAAATAGTGCGATTATGGATAATGCACAAAATGCACAGGCATTTGGTGCTTCAAATACTGTGGCATCATCGAATGCGACAGTGATCGGTGCCAGAAACTTAGTTAAAGAAGATGCGGCATATTCAAGCGCAGTTGGTAATGACAATACCATTACATCGGCTAATACCTTTGTACTAGGTAGCGGTATCGGACGTAGCTCGACCGATTTGGCGGTTGATTCTGCCGAAGGCACGGTAGCTAACTCTGTCTATCTGGGTAATGAATCAGAGGTGACTAAGGGGGCAGGTAGTGTCGATGGTAACGGCGTTGGTTCGCTTAAGACATGGAATAAGGATCAACAAAGTGGTGCAACAGCAACAACTGCAGGTGCTAATGGTACGGTAGAGACGGCAAAAGTTGGCGGTGTAACCTATGGCTCTGCCAGCGTGGGTGGTCAAGCCTTTGCAGGCGCGGCAACGACTGGTGCGGTCTCTGTCGGCTCATCAGGTGCAGAACGTCGTATCCAAAACGTCGCAGCCGGTGAAATCTCAAAAACATCAACAGACGCCATCAATGGCTCGCAGCTCTATGCTGTTGCACACCAAGCCTCTAAGCCGATCACCTTTAAGGCCAATAGCAACAAAGATGGTGCGAATGCCACTATGGGCTACGCTAGCTTAAATGGCTTAGAGCGTATCTTGGGCGATGAGATTAACATCAAAGGTGCGAGCACAAGCAGAGACCTGTCTCGTAACTCTGATGCAGCAACCGCTGGTGCCTACAGTGCGCGCAACGTCCAAACGGTAGTTGATGATCAAGGCGTACAAATCCAAATCGCTACTAACCCAATCTTTGACAGCGTACAGTTTGGTAGTAATAGCGGTCCAAAAATCACCAATGAAGGTGCGAATATCAAAGTTGGCGATTCAACAGGTGCGGCAACTAAAATCACCAACGTTGCTAACGGCACCAATGCTAATGACGCTGTCAACCTATCACAGCTAAATGCAACTCGTGCTGTTGTTGCAGCTGGGGATAATACACACATTACCGCAGAAGATATCGCTGGTGGTGGTAAAACCTATACCGTCCATGCAGATAAGGCTGTAGTACAGGCGGGTAATGGTATCAGTCTGGAGACAAACCCAACAACCAATGGTAACGGTACAGTAACCACAACTTATACCGTAAAAGCCAATGTGGATGATACGACCATTGGTATTACAGCAGATGGAAAACTTTATTCAAAAGTTTCTAACACTGATACCAACACCGATACATCAGCTCATGTCAAAGCAGCAGATGGTAGCCTAGTGACTGTTACTAAAGCAGATGCTACTCGTGCTGATGGTATTACACAGATTACTGATTATACCGTTGACATCACCAAAGGTGCATTCAATGGTGTAACAACAGCAGGTAAACTAAATGCAGACGGTACCACAGCAGGTGTAGCAACTGTTGGTGATGTAATCACAGCAGTTAATTCAGGCTACTGGACAGCGAATGTCAATGGCAATACTAAGGTTGCTGATGTTAAATTTGGCGATAGCCTAAACTTCGTTGATGGTGTGGCTACAGCAGCAGCTGTGAAAAATGGCGGTGTGACATTCAATGTCAAGACCGATGGCACAACCATCAAGGTGGATGATCAAGGCAACTTGGCTGTCAATCCAAATGTATTGCCAAAACCAGTTGAAGTATTGGCTGGTAACAATACCAATGTGGTAAAAGGCGAAATTGGTGGTGCGACAACTTATACCATCGATGCAGAAAAATCAGTCGTGACAACAGGTACTGGCCTTGAGCTAACCACAACGGCAGGTGCTAACAATGTCACTACTTATAATGTGGCACTTGACCAAGCAACCCAAGATCAGCTTGCTAAAGTCGAAACCGTCGTTGCTGGTGATTCAGGTCTAGTAACTGTCACATCACCAAACAACAATGACACAGGTGGTAAAGAGTTTAAGGTTGACATCACCAAAGGTGTGTTTAACACAGCGACCAACCCAACTGGCTCAGTTGCTGCCCCAACCAAAGATGGCGTTGCAACAACCAATGATGTGGTGAATGCAATCAATCAAGGTTACTGGACTGCACAAGTGGGTGGTACAGAGCTTAAGCCTGTACACTTTGGCGATACGCTGAACTTTGTCAATGGTAATGGCACCAAAGCTGTCGCCAAAGAAGGTGCGGTATCTTATGATGTCAACCTAGTTTCTACAGACAGCACTGTCACCTTTACACCAGGTACTGATGGCGCTGTTGACATCAAGGTCAATACGGCCAACCTACCAAAAACTGTGGTTCAAGCAGGTACAGGCCCTGTAGAAGTCTCAGGTGATGGCACAACAGCTAACCCATACGAAGTCTCAGTGAAAACGACTGCGGTGACACCGTCAGCAGACCAAAATACCAATGGTTCGGTCGCAACAGTAACCGACCCATCTGCGGTGATGGCTGCTGGTGATGTGATTAACACCATCAAAAATGCAGGCTTTAAGCTAACTGCATCAGCCAATGGTGGTGCTGAAACTGGCTCAACCATCGATAGTGAAGTCATCAATGCAGGTGATACCGTTGATATGGCAGCGGGCAAAAACTTGGTTGTTAAGCAAGAAGCTAACGGCAAGATTACCTATGCAACTGCTGATGATGTGACCTTTAATAATGTCACCACATCAAACCTAACCGCTACTGGTGATACGGTTGTGAAGAATTTCACAGTCAGCCCAGATTCAGTGATCAACATGGGTAATAACCAAATTACCAATGTGAAAGCGGGTACTGATGACACTGACGCAGTGAACGTTAAGCAGTTGAATGACACTGTCAAGGCGGCACGTACTAAGGTAGAGGCTGGTACAAATGTTGAAGTGACCAATGTCACCAACGATGCGACCGGTGAAATCACCTATACCATCAACGCCAAAGACACCACCGCTACAGCATCTGTCAAAGATGGCTCAAGCGAGTTCTTGACTGTGACTGCTAATGGCACTAAGTCAACAGATGGTACTACCACCACTGATTATGCAGTAGGTCTAACTGACAAAGCCAAAGACGTGCTTAACAACGCCGCTACTAAGGTTGAAGATACCAACACGGTTGATCTAACCCTAACAAACGGCGTACTAAAAGCTGACGTCAAAGCCGTTGATGGCAAAGGCACCAAAGCCAATATTACAGCCAATGGTCTAACCTTTGATGTCAAAACTGATGGCAATACCATTACCTTTGATAAGGATGGCAACCTAACTGTAAACACTGATAACCTACCAAAAACCAAATTGGTCGATGGTAAAAACACCACAGTAGAAGGTTCAGGCACTGATGCTGACCCATACAAAGTCAATGTCAAAGGTGATCTAACCGACATCACATCAATCAGCAATGGTGACACCACCATCAAGCTTGGTGATGCGATTGTGAATGTGGGTGGTGCGACGATTACCAACGTTGCCAATGGCACTAAAGCTGGTGATGCTGTGAACTATGAACAGCTACAAGCATCACAAGAAGAAGTGGTGTCAACTGATAAGTCAGTAACGATCACCGAAGGTAAGACAGATAAAGGTGCGAAGAAATTTGATCTATCGGTCAATACTGATGGCACAACCATCGTCAAAAATGCTGATGGCGAGCTAACTGTAGCAACCACACCGCTGACCAATACAGCGACTGGTACGGTCAATGTCCCAACAGGTGATGAAGCGAGCAAGCTTGCGACTGCAGTTGACATTGCGAATGCCATCAACAACTCAGGCTTCACCATTAAGGCTAATGGCGACACAGGCGCTTTGGTCAAACCGGGTGATGAGGTTGACTTTGTCAATGGCAAGAATATCAGCATTACACGCTCAGGCACATCATTGACTGTAGCAACGGTAGATACACCTGTATTTACTTCAGTACAGTTTAATGAAAACGGCCCAATCATCAAAGCTGATGCGAGCAACAATATCAATGTTGGTAAGTCTGATGGCTCAGCGACCAAGATCACCAATGTTGCTGCTGGTGTTGATGATAATGATGCAGTGAATGTGAAACAGCTTCAAGATACAGTGGCTGCAAACAAAACTGCAATCAAGGCAGGTAATAATGTTGATATCACAGGCGAAGGTACAACCGCTAGCCCATATGTGATCAACGCCAAAGACACCACCGCTACAGCATCTGTTAAAGATGGCTCAAGCGAGTTCTTGACTGTGACTACTAATGGCACAACAACAGCAGATGGTACTACCACCACTGATTATGCAGTAGGCCTAACTGACAAAGCCAAAGAAGTGCTTACTAACGCTGCTACTAAGGTTGAAGATACTAATACGGTTGATCTAACCCTAACAAACGGCGTACTAAAAGCTGACGTCAAAGCTGTTGATGGTAAAGGTACTACAGCCAATGTCACAACCAATGGTCTAACCTTTGACATCAAAACTGATGGCAATACCATTACCTTTGATAAGGATGGCAACCTAACTGTAAACACTGATAACCTACCAAAAACCAAACTGGTCGATGGTAAAAACACCACAGTAGAAGGTTCAGGCACTGATGCTGACCCATACAAAGTCAACGTCAAAGGTGATCTAACCGACATCACATCAATCAGCAATGGTGACACCACCATCAAGCTTGGTGATGCGATTGTGAATGTGGGTGGTGCGACGATTAGTAATGTCAAAGCTGGTGTTGATGATAATGATGCAGTGAATGTGAAACAACTTCAAGATACAGTTGCTGCAGCCAAGACTTATGTTAAGGCAGGTGATAACACTGAAGTGACCGGTGCAGGCACACAAGCTGATCCATACACTGTTCATGCTGAGAAAACTACAGCATCAGCAGGATCTACTTATGTGACTGTGACAGCTGAACCTAAAGCAAATCACACAACCAACTACAGTATCGATCTATCAAAAGACACCAAAGATAAGATTGAGGCAGCAACCAAAGTGAATAACGTTCGCGAAACTGTGGTTGCAGGTAATAATATCGTGGTGACTACTGCAACAAACGACACAGGCGGTAAAGAGTTCACTGTTAAGACAGCTGATGACATCAACGTCAACTCAGTGAATGCAAGCACAGTCACAGTTGGTGATGTCAAGATTGACAGCAACGGCATCGATGCAGGCGGTAAGACCATCACCAATGTTGGTGCAGGTGTCAATGCGACTGATGCGGTCAATGTTTCGCAATTGACTGGTGCTGTGACCAACATCAACAACCGTATCGACGGCGTTGAAGGTCGTGTCAACGAGCTTGACAGCCGTGTACGTGGATTGGGTGCAATCTCAGCTGCGTCATCATCATTGCCACAGGTATATCTACCAGGCAAGTCAATGGTTGCGGTAGCAGCTGGTGGCTATGGCGGTGCTCAAGCAGTCGCAGTCGGCTTCTCTAGCACTTCTGACAACGGTCGCCTATTGATGAAGATCCAAGGCTCAGCAAGCACTGATGGCGATAAGTCAGGTGGTGTTGGTGTAGGCTGGATGTGGTAATTCATCGTGCAACAATAGGATGAGCAATCATCCGTCAAATACCCCCTAGTTCAAACTAGGGGGTATTTGTTTGGCTAATTTTATACTAAATACATCAATGCCAAATGGCTATTTAGCTTTATGTAGTTGGCTTGATAGGGCTGTGCGTACTGTATGCAGACTTGTGTGCATATTCCACTCCAAATGATCACCCATTCCACTCTTCACGTGACCACTTATTCCACTCTTATTTGACCACCCCATAAAAAAACCACCAGCCAAGCCAATTGCTCAACTGATGGTTTTGATGTCAACTTGCTTTTAAAAACTCATCCCCAAACTCACACCACTAACTGTACCGATACTTTAAATGATGCACAAGGTTTAAAGAAAGTTGATGGTAGCAATGATGTGGGAGCTTGTGCCGAACCCAAATGTTCTGTTGCTGCAAAAGATAACCCTAGCCCTGTTACAGGCTTTGCTATTATGTGGCGTGGCAAAGGCGATAATCCTTATCCAATAAAACAAGATGAAGCCAAACAGCGTGGTTTAAGCTCTAACCAAATGTATATGTGTGCGACTTGTGAATTTAACAAAGAAATTTATGAGCAATACATTGATAACTCTAGCAAAAAATAAGGTAATTTTATGACCATTTTAGACCAACTGATTAACCTAATGCTTAAAAAGGTAGAAGTAGTACCAGTGCGTAGGGTGCGCACAGCGCACCGTTAATCTGGGGTGCGGGTGTCTATGCCAGCACTCAGATAGGTAGCGGTCAATCCAATCAAGGCTTTACCGTCAATGCCAACAAAGCAAAAGGCAGCAGCAGTGAGACTACCACCACCCACACCAACACCCAAGTCACTGTTGGCGGTACAACCGTCAATGACATTGGTGGTAATCTTATCCTAGATGGTGCTAATCTTGATACCACACACTTAACTGGTACAGTTGACGGTGATTTGATTGTCAACAGCCGTCAAGACATCTATCAATACACTCATGATCAAAAACAAGCAGGATTTAGTGCCGATGTTGGCTTTGATGGCAAACCCCAAAGCTTTAGCATCAATGGTGGCAAAACCGATGTAGATGCAAGCTACAAACAAGTTACCAAACAAACAGGCATTACAGCCAATCAATCCACCCTGTCTGTACAAGGACAAGGTAAGTTCACCGGTGGCTATCTCATCACCGATGCAGGTAAAAACCAAACCCAGTTTGCCCAAGGTATCCAAACCCAAGATATACAAAATCACCTAAATTACGAAGGTGATGCCATCAGTGTCGGCATTGGTATTGGTGTAGACACCAGCAATCCAAATGGCAAAGCAAAACCTGCCCTACAAGGCATTGGTTATGGCACAATAGACCCAGTCAATCAAACCAGTACCACCCACTCTGCCATCACTGACCAAGCTGGACTTAGCCATATCAATACAGAGAACTTCAAACAAGAAGAAGTTCAACATGAGCTTAATGAAATCATCACCAACGACTTTGATAAGGAGCAGGCGATTAAAGAATTGGGTGCTCAAGTAACCATCACCCAAGCATTTGACGCTGAACGCCGTGCCATTAGAAGTGAATACGCCAAAAAAGCAGAAGACTACCGCAAAGAGGCTAAAGATTTAGCAGATAGCGACCCAAGAAAAACAGAACTTGAAACCAAAGCCAAACAAATAGACGACAATCTAAGACTCTTTGATGGCATCACCTCCGCATTGTACGCACCTAACTCAAATGGTATCATAGGTGATGTGGCAAGAGCAGCAAGTCCAGAGCCTGCTTATCAGATTGGGCAATATTTTAAAGAAAATAAACTTAAAAATAAAATTGATGGTGGTAATAGACCAGAAGAACAATCAGCCAATCATCTACTGGCTCATGCTGTACTAGGAGCTGCGGTAAGTTATGCCACGGGCAATGACATCACAACAGGAGCAATATCAGGAGCAAGTAGTGAAGTGGCTGCACCTGCCTTGGCTGATTATCTGTATGGCACCAAAGACCCAGAACTACTCACCCAAGACCAGAAAGACGCCATCACAAGTATTCTAAACCTAGCCACTGTTGCAACCGCATATACCACAACGGGCGGTAATGTCACCGATACGGTGAATGCAGTTGAGGTTGGGAAAGTGGGGGTGGAGAATAACTGGGGCGGAGAAGCTTGGGCTTATGCAGTAGGCGGTGGTAAAGAATATGCACAAAGCCAAGCGTCATTAGGGGCTTATTGTGCTCAACAAGGTGGAGATTATGCAACATGTATGGGGTGGACGAAGCAAGATTTATTGAGTAGTGTTATTGAGCTCCACCAGAAGTATAACCACATGACCATTATGAGCGTTTCTCGAGGAGGAATGGAGCAAATTTTTATCATCAATAACAAAAATGGCAATGTTTATGTTTCTGTTTTGGGTATTAATGCTTCTTATGATGACTTAAAAAAAGAAAAACTAAATTACCAATTCAAGGAGCTAGAACCCCCGGAATGTCTGTCAGCTGGGGTAATATTGAGGGTAGAGGGGATCTGAGAGAAGAAGCTATTGATGCTGCAATTGAAGGATTGTCTTTTTCTGTACAGGTGTGTCATGGCGTCTGTCTTGGTACAGGTGGAATTTTAAGCGGTACACCAATTCATACCTATGGCATGGGAAGTCCGGGGGCTGGAATGTCTATCAACCAGATGGTTAAATTACCCTTTAGGTTTACAGAGCAAGAATTACAAAAATTAATCAGGAAGTAGTATAGATGATAAGTTATATCAAAGAAAATTTTAATTTTATCATAATCACCCTGTGGTTTATGCTGAGTATAGCAAGTGGTTTGTATAATTATAAGCATCGTGATATATATATTCAAGACATGCGAGACATTGTTAATCTCATTACTCAAGATGTAGAGGAGGGTGTATACAAACCAACATTTCGTTATATTGGCTTTCCTTATTACAACATGTCGTACCAATATTATACACCTTATGACAGCCAAAAAGCCGCTATTTTAAGCAACATCAATGGTAATGATGATTTTGTTTTAATAGGAGAGTATGTTTATGACAACAGCACATCTAAAAAATATTGCTACGGCATTTATGATATTGGTTTTTCGGAGATGTTGGATGGTTCAGGGATTTCATTCTATGTTATTTACAGCAAACAATCTGACTGCTATAAAAAGAACTCTTAGCTCGTAGGCTCGTTTGGCGACAGCGTAACCCAGCATTTATGGCGTAACTCATTGAATTTGTTGGGTTTCGCAAGCTTAAGCACAGCCTATGAGCTATCAAATTATGTAGCGGCACAGTCTGTAGTTGTGCTAAGACATAAACCCAACCAACCAATCCCAACCCCGCCACCATCTTTTTTTGATGGTGGTTTTTGTTCTTGATAAAGCGGTTTAGGGATACATAGTAACCGAGTGTCTAATTATACAGTTTATTTAATAATTAAAAAACTAATTATATATCAGTAGCTAAGGAATTTTTTGGTTAAAATCTTAGGTTACTAAGTATCCGTTAATCATTTTTATGTTTGTTTAGTTTAAATTATTTAAACTAATATAAATTAATTTTACCCTTTATTTACTTAACGCTTTGTGCTAATA
This sequence comes from Moraxella pluranimalium, assembly GCF_002014825.1. Taxonomy (GTDB): domain Bacteria; phylum Pseudomonadota; class Gammaproteobacteria; order Pseudomonadales; family Moraxellaceae; genus Moraxella; species Moraxella pluranimalium. Next base: position 57,699 of record NZ_MUYU01000005.1, read on the forward strand.
TTCAAAATAACCATGAATTGTAACACAGCCAGATTTGTATTTGGCTTTGATTGATTTTTTTCAGATAGAAAAACAGGAGCTCGCCATGACTTAGTTATAAAACAGTGATGGATACACAGCAAAAACGCCACCAACTGCAATTGGTAGCGTTTTTATGATGAAGTTGTCTGAAGCGACAGTTTCATTATCCCAAACAGTGTTTGACTTGTCAAGCCCTGTTGGGGCTTTCGTATCCTTAAAAAAGCGAATTTATGTATTAATTAATTCTAAGGATATGTAATGAAACTCCCCATAAAGAAGATTCAAAACATCATCAGACAGTTGGCGCTTGGTATGAGTAATCGTGCAATCGGCCGTCAATTGATGATTTCTGCCAATACAGCACGCAAAGTACGACGGCTATGTGAGCAAAGCTATGATGGTCAGGTAGATTATGAGCATTTGCTTAGCTTGGATGAGTTAAAATTGCGTGAGAAGCTTGGCTTGGCAATCTCAAACAATGCTCGCACTTTGCATCAAATCAAACCCCATCCAGACTGGCAGTACATCCACGAACAGATGCACAGACCCAATGTCACGCTAGAGCGACTATGGCAGGAATTCCGACGGGCTCATCCCGACGGTATTTCATATTCGCAATTTTGTAAGGCCTACGCCAAACACAAAAAATCCTTAAAACTCTCACAAAGACAACATTATACCGCAGGCGACATGGCACAAGTGGACTTTTGTGGGAGCGTCATATCCATTTATGATGCCAAGACAGGTGGTGTCACGATATCGGCACAAATCTTTGTCGGCGTATTACCAGCTTCAGGGTTGATATTTTGTACTGCCGTTGCTTCACAAGGCGTTGAGGATTGGCAATTGTGCCATATCCGTATGTTTGAGTATTTTGGTGGCGTGCCATTAAAACTGGTGACAGACAACCTAAAATCAGCGGTCATCAAAAATAATCGAGAGACAACAATCATCAATGCGTCATTTGCAGAGCTTGCCAATCACTACCAATTCATTGTCTTACCCACTAGGGCTAGAAAGCCACAGGATAAGGGTATGGTTGAACTTGCCGTTAAGGCTGTACAGCAAAATATCTTGGCGATGATGCGAGACCGTAGATTTTTTAGCTTAGACGAGCTCAATCGTGCCATAGAAGCACCGCTGGAACAACTCAACAACAAAATCACCAAAACCTACCCTAAGGGGCGACGACACAACTTTGATGCGTTTGAAAAAATACATCTAAACCCTTTGCCTGCACAAGCATATGAGGTGTGTCATTGGCAATACGACCTGCGTGTGAGTGAGTTTTATACCGTTACTATCAATCAAGCAGAGTATTCTGTACCCCATGCCTTAATCGGTAGTCGAGTGGATGCTAAAATCACCTGCTCTACAGTGTATCTTTATCACTATGGCATTTGTGTTGCAACACATCGTAAGCTTGCCAGTGGCAGTAGTATCTTGTTTGAGCATATGCCCAAAAACCATCAGCTATCTCAGCAGATGCAACCAGAAGCCTTATTGCACTGGGCGGCGCAAGTGGGTCATTATACCCACTTATCCATCGATAATTATTTGCACAATCATCGCAATTATGCCAGTAATCTTAAAAAGCTCAATCAGCTTAAGCGTTATTTGATGGATAATAACCTTTCTTACAATCTGATTGAGCAAGGATTTGTATATGCGCATGAATGTCGGATTACACAGATTGACAGAGTGATTAATCTGTTTAAACAAAGAGCATATCTTAAAAGCACTCTTTCTGGCACATCACATAGCACTGCCATGAATGCGATGGATGATACATCCAAGCTGGGCGTCGGCCACAAGACCCAGACTCATGATAATCTGCGAGGTGCGGGTTATTATGCCGATATTATGCCTTACAATCATGAATTTAAATTGGACTAATGCCCATGTTAAAACAACAGATTATTGAGCAATTAAGAAGTTTGAAACTCAGCCATATGGCACGCTATTTTGATAACCATTATGCACGTATGATAAAACAGCAAATGAATCCAATGCAGATTATGGATGAGTTATTAACCTGCGAAATCACTGCTAGGCGCAATAATACAATCAAAAAGCTGATCAAAGCTGCACAATTCTGCTACCCCAATGCATCCATTGAATCAATGCATCACGGCTATGCTGGTAAAACAGCGCAAATTGATTATTTATTTGATGATTATTGGATTGATGAGTGTGCAGCGGTTGCCATACTGGGCGCAACAGGCACTGGTAAGACTTGGCTTGCGTGCGCTTTAGGCAATCAAGCATGCAGAAATTTTAAAAAAGTATTATTTGTTAGTGTACACGAGCTGTTTGAGGACATCAGCTTATCGCAAATGGATGGTACTTTGCTTAAAACCCAACAAAAATATGCCAAAGCACAAGTGCTTATCATTGATGACTTCGGTGTTGGTGGCATACCAGCAAATGTTTGTACGGCGCTTTTAAACATCATTGAGAAGCAATCCTTTGTCGGCGGCTTGATTATCACAAGCCAGTATCCAATTGAAACTTGGCATGGTTTATTTCAAGATAAAACTTTGGCAGATGCCATTTTGGATAGAATTGTGCATCGAGCACATCGAGTGCAATTACAGGGAGAATCATTAAGAAAACGACACGCCGCTCGTAAGCATACAAAATAATCAACATGACCGGCAGATGAACAATTTGCCGGTCATGTTATATGAGAATACCCGATCACAACGAATGCGAGTATATGGGCACGATGAATGAGAATGGGTGGGCATTTGGAAGGAGAGTTTGCAACTTGTGCAAGCTGTTCTCTGATTGCGGAGATTTTTGATGGCTTTTTTTAAATGGTTTGGATTGTGATATTGGCTTTGTATGATTTTAAATGATTTTCAAGCGTTCGGTGGCAGTATTATCCGCTGAGTGATTTATGGGTTATCATCATTCGTGTGCTTTTCATATTGTGGTGCATGGACATCCAACTTAGCTGTTTATCATGAGCTAGATGCTTAAATCTTAAACAAATACACGCCAAAGCTTGTTCGGCTTAGGCGTGTTTTTTTATGGTAATTTTGGTATTTTTTGATTTATGGCAACTGTATTAGCCAAGCCACCACAGCACCGCCATCGGTAGCCAAACAGCAGTTACTAGTCCATTGATAGCAAGCCCAAAGGCGGCATAGCGTCCTGCGGTTGGGCTGATGGTCCATGCTTCCACTGTGCCGATGGCGTGTGCCACCAAGCCAAGCGCCAAGCCTTGTGCGCGTTCATCTTTGATATTGCGAAACAAAATACGACACATACCTGCGCCTAGGATACCCGAGACGATGATGATGAGATTTGCCATGACAAGCGGTGCTTCGATGATTTGGGCGACCGACAGACCCACAGGCGTCGTCACCGAGCGAGTGGCAAATGCCAAGATGGTATCCATATTCAGCGCAAATAGGTAGCTTAATGACATGGGTACGATAGCGCCGACGAGACTTGCCAGCACGACGATGATGGAGAGTTTTTTGACAGGTAAACCCTTAAAATCCATCCCTGCCAGTGGCACGGCAAGTAGCACGGTGCTATAACCAAGCAAGCGGTCAAATACAGGCTTGGCATTGGCATAATAGGTGGCATAATCCAGCTGAATAATCAGTAGCAAAATCAGCGTAATCACAATGGCGATGATAATCATCGGTACGCCACGGATATAGCGATTGAGATAGCGGAGCACATATTTGGCACTGATATGCGCAATCAGCGTCACGATAAAGGCAATGATGATGGTCGTGCTGTCAATCTGTGGCATGGCTTACTCCTTATCCTGTTCAGAGCCTTTGAGCCACGCCGCTGACAGCTTAGCAAATGCCCAAAGCGGAATGAGCGTACTGATGATAATCACTGCTGAGACAGGCAGCAAATCCGCACCAAGCCCAAATAACAAAATCCCAGCCCCAGCCGATACAGGCAAAAATGCAAAACCGCTATCCACAAGTAGCACGCTTGATGAATAGCTGAGCCATTCAGGCAGCCCAATCGTCATACGCACGCCAATCAGCACGATAAATAAGCTGACCAAGCCCACGATGTTTGCCGCTGTCGGCATCCCAAAATAAGTGCAGACCACCAAGGCAAGCTCACGCACCGCCACGACGATGATGATGGTTGCGAGCATACCAAGCCAAAACTTAGCTGAGTGCACGGGTATTTTCATACTTCATCCTTGTTGGGAGCTTGTGACAAAACTTTGTCAAATTAATCGGCTTACACCTGTAAACTCTAATAAATACAAGCAATTAGCGTATTTTGACAGTTTACCTACTATCGACAAAATGGGTCAAGTTCTTCATCAAAATGTTCGCTATTTTGATTTGTGATGTTATCTTGTATTGCGATTTCAAAAGGCTCTAGCACAGGTTTTAGGCTATCGGCTTGCTCGCTCGGCAGGACTTCATCGGCATTGAGTGCATATTGCCCAAGTAGCTGTTTAAGCTTGGCAGGGGCAAGTAGCACTTCTAGGACTTCTTTGCCCATATCATCATAACTGCTGTCTGTGATGACACCAAGCCCGTGCAGGGTATTTTTTAGCCCACCTGCATGATAGGGCAGGGTAAGGGTAAATCGCTTAAGCTCACCTGAGAGCAGCTCTTGTACAGCAATCATCAGCTGATCAATGCCCAGATTATCACGAGCGGACACATAGACGCGGTGCGGTACGCCATGATCTTGATAATAGATGGCAGGTGGCTCACCGCTTTTGTCGATTTTGTTATGCACAAGTAAAATCGGCGCATCGGCTTTGATTTGTGCCAGTACATCATTGACGGCGGCGATTTGTTCGTGGCGATCTTCGCTGGCGGTATCGATGACGTGTAGCAATAGATCCGCTTCAAGCGTCTCTTCAAGCGTCGCATGGAAGCTTTCGACGAGCTCATGGGGCAGATGACGCACAAAGCCTACGGTATCGGCAAGCACGACATTGCCGACACCCGGCCATTTGACACGGCGTAGCGTCGGATCGAGCGTGGCAAATAGCTGATCGGCAGCATAGATATTGTCATCGGCTAGGCGGTTAAAGAGCGTGGATTTGCCAGCGTTGGTATAGCCGACCAGTGACACGGTGGGGATTTCAGACTTTTGGCGTTTGGCACGACCTTGTGCACGAGTTTGCTTGACTTTATCAAGCTTGGCTTTGAGCTGTGTGACACGGATTTGCAGTAATCGACGGTCGGTTTCTAGCTGAGTTTCACCCGGACCACGCAGACCGATACCGCCTTTTTGGCGTTCAAGGTGTGTCCAACCACGCACAAGTCGAGTGGCTAGATGGTTTAATTGTGCTAATTCTACTTGTAGCTTACCTTCATAAGTGCGAGCACGCTGAGCAAAAATATCGAGAATGAGACCTGTTCTATCTAGCACACGACATTTTAGAATTTTTTCAAGATTTCGCTCTTGGCTCGGGGTGAGTGTGTGATTAAAAATCACCACCACATCGCCTTTTTCGCCATCGGTGCTATCACGAAAACGACGCACGGCATCGGCGATTTCATCCGCTTTACCTGTGCCGACGAAATATTTGGCGTGTGGCTTACTGCGGCTGCCTGTGATGATTTCGATTTCGTTTGCCCCAGCTGAATGTACAAGCAGGCGAAACTCTTCTAAATCATCAGGATCGATGATTTGATGGATATCAAGATGAACCAAGATGGCATTGTCACCACCTTCATGTCTGTCAAAATATTGCAAATTTTATCCTTATGATAAATATTGTTATAAATAAATTTTAACCAATTAATCAGCAAGCGACAGCATGGGATGGTGATGGGGAATTTTGGTGTACCACTTACCATCGAATGTGTCACTTGGACTACATCTTATGCTATTATAAGGCATTTTTGGGATGAAGTGAGTTTTTTATGTCACAGCGAGCAATCAGACAGCTACACGCACATGGCAAGACATTGGATTTGTCCACGCCAAAGGTGATGGGAATCTTAAATGTCACACCAGATTCGTTCTCCGATGGCGGTCGCTATCATGGCGTGGATCGGGCGCTTGCCCATGCCGAATCGATGATTGCTGACGGCGTGCATATCATCGATATCGGTGGCGAATCGACACGCCCCAATGCGATCGCAGTCGGCACGGATGAAGAGCTTCGCCGTGTCGTCCCTGTGGTGCAGGCGATTCGCTCGGCGTTCGGTGATGAGATTTGGCTGTCGCTTGATACTAGCAATCCTGCGGTGATGCAAGCAGGTGTCGAATCGGGCGCAGACATCATCAATGATGTGCGTGCACTTCGCCGTGATGGGGCGGTAGAGATGGCGGCGTCTCTTGGTGTGCCTGTGGTGCTGATGCACAGCCGTGGCGAGCCTGACACAATGGATAATTTGGCGGTGTATGATGATGTCGTCGCAGAAGTCATCAGTGAACTGACGCAGAGCATTGAGCGGGCGGTGATGGCAGGGGTGGCTCGTGAGCAATTGGTGATTGATATTGGTATGAGCTTTGCCAAGACTTATGAGCATCATCAGGTGCTGATGACGCAGTTGGGCACTTTTATTCGGCAGTTTGAGTTGCCGATGTTGTTTGGTGTGTCTCGTAAGCGGTTTTTGGGTGAGATTTTGCAGCGTACAGGGCTGGATAACCTACAAAATCATCAGCCAAGCGACCGTGATGTCATCGGTGCAGGGATGTCGCTACTGGCGGTACAACAAGGCGCAAGTATCGTGCGTGTCCATGATGTCGCCAAAAGTGTGCAGATGCTGTCCATGTGGCAGCAGATTTATGGTGAGTGAGTGAAAATTGGGTGAGTTTTATGAATTTAATTAATTGGATATTACCAAAAAATATCAACTTATCACTCAATTAACTTATCACCCAATCAACCCAATTCATGAATCATATGCAACGCCGTCAAAGCCACTACAGGGGCAGTCTCGGTGCGTAGCACTCGCTCGCCAATCGTCCAAGACACAAAGCCATGCTCGGTGGCAAAGTCAATTTCGGTCGGGGATAGACCGCCTTCAGCGCCGATGAGTAGGGCGATGGTGTCAGGCAAGGGGCTTTTAAAGCTTGGCTTGCCATCTGATAGTGCTAATACCAATTTTAGATGATCTGTACAATCTGCCACCCAAGTTTCGAGAGCGACAGGCGGGATAATCTTTGGAATGATGTTCAATCCACATTGTTCACAAGCGGCGATCGCCACGCCTTGCCAGTGCTCAATTTTCTTAAAATCTCGCTCATATTTTAGATGTGCTTGACAGCGTTCGCTTGTGAGTAGCTGAATCTGATGTACGCCCATTTCGCACGCTTTTTGGATGGCATAATCCACGCGATCGCCACGACTCATCACAAGCCCAATACTGGCCGCAAAGGGTGGTGTGCGATTGACGGGGTCATAGGCATGAATGATTGCTTGTGCTGATTTTTTATCAATACTTATCAATTCGACCGCATATTCACCCCCTGTGCCATCGAATAAGGTGGCGGTATCATGCATCTTGGCACGCAAAACTTTGCACCAATGATGATAAATGGTATCGCTAAGCGTGATGGTCTGACCGACAAGCTCGGTAGATAACGGCGTATCAATAAAAAATCTAGACATAATTGACCAATGATAAATAAATCAAAAACCGCTCAAATTTGATAAGACTATCTAAATACTACCATCTAAAAAAATCTATCAAATCATCACGGCTTTATTGGTAAAGTTGATTAAATCAATCCCAAACTTTCGACCAACGCTTTATTTGGTTCGGTTTGGTTCATGCTATAAAAATGCAAGCTTGGCACACCTTCGCTGATTAGGCGTTCGCACAGCTGATGCACGATATCAAAGCCAAATTGACGGATGGATTTTTTGTCATCGCCATAGTCGGCAAGCTGTTTACGGATATAGCGTGGGACATCGGCACCGCAGCCATCGGCAAAGCGGATTAGGTTTGATGCGTTGGTGATTGGCATGATACCTGCGATGATGGGGAAATCGTCCTGATGCACGCCTTTTTTTGCCAAGCGATCACGCAAGAACAAATAGCTGTCAGGATTGTAGAAAAATTGGGTGATGGCTTCGTTCGCACCGGCATGATATTTGGCGACCAGATTGTCAATATCTGCTTCAAAATTCTTCGCTTGTGGGTGCATTTCAGGATAAGCAGCGACCTTGATGGCAAAATGCTCACCACTGTGCTCACGGATGTATTTGACCAAGTCAAGTGCATACGGCAGCTCGCCATAGCCGACCTGACCTGATGGTAAATCGCCACGCAATGCCACGACACGATCCACGCCCAATGTCTTATAAAAATCAAGCAATTCGCCAATCTGCGCCTTGGTATCACCGATGCATGACATATGGGGTGCAATCGGGGTGTCGCCTTTTTTAATCAATGCTTCGACGATACCAAGCGTGCGTTCACGAGTCGAACCACCTGCGCCATAGGTCACTGAGAAATATTTTGGATTGAGTGCATTAAGCTCATCAAAGACACTGAGTAGCTTATCCTGCCCTTCGTCAGTCTTGGCAGGGAAAAACTCAAACGAAAATGGCACTGTGGTGGTGCTTGGTGTTTTTGGCGTAGGTTTTTTTACTTTGGTGTTGATTTGGGTAACAACTTCGGCAGGCTTGGTGGCTGTCGTGACTTGTACAGGCTGTTGTTTTTTAATATCAGATTTTAGTTCATTTAATAATTGTTCAATTGCTGCAAGGCGATTTAGGGTGTCTTGGCTCATGATGGCTCTCTAAAATTATCAAGATAAATCAAATGATTATGGGATTTATCAATTTTGTTAAAATTATTCAATTATAGCAGATTTTTGGCAGTTTGTTAATGCCAAATAGATGTTAGTAAATTCCAAATAAAAAGGCGATAAGCTCGCTGTCTTATCGCCTTTTGTCAGTATGTCTAATCAGTATTTGTATTCATCTGATTTGAATGGACCATCCACTGACACGCCGATATAGTCGGCTTGTGTTTGGGTAAGCTTGGTGATGACACCATTAAAGCCTGCAACCATCGCAGCCGCCACTTCTTCGTCCAGTTTCTTTGGTAGTACCTTAACATAGACTTTGCTTGGCTTTTCAGCAGCAGGCAAATCAGCGAATTTTTCTTGATACAGATGAATCTGTGCTAGTACTTGGTTAGCAAATGAGCCGTCCATGATGCGTGATGGGTGACCTGTGGCGTTGCCAAGATTCACCAAACGACCTTCTGACAGTAGAATCAGATAATCATCATCACTGTCTGAGCGATAGACTTGATGTACTTGTGGCTTGACTTCCACCCATTTCCAGTTGTCACGCATGAACTGAGTGTCAATCTCGGTATCAAAGTGACCGATGTTACACACGACAGCGGTTGATTTTAGGGCTTTTAGCATTTCGCTGTTACAGACATGATAGTTGCCTGTGGTGGTCACGATCAAATCGGTGTCTTGTAGTAGGGCGGTGTTCACGCCTTGAGCTTGATCGCCACCGATGAATGGTGAGACGACTTCATAGCCGTCCATGCACGCTTGCATCGCACAGATTGGGTCGATTTCAGAAACGCGCACGATCATACCTTCTTGGCGTAGTGATTGTGCTGAGCCTTTGCCCACATCGCCATAGCCGATGACTAGTGCGCGGCGACCTGACAGTAGCATATCTGTACCACGCTTGATGGCGTCGTTCAGCGAGTGGCGGCAGCCGTATTTGTTGTCATTTTTTGATTTGGTGACAGCGTCATTGACATTGATGGCGGGGACTTTGAGCGTGCCATTGCCAAGCATTTCGATTAGGCGGTGTACGCCTGTGGTCGTTTCTTCTGAGATACCATGAATGCTGTCTAGCATTTGTGGGTATTTGTTGTGAATGAGTGCGGTCAAATCACCACCGTCATCTAGGATGATGTTGGCATCCCACAGTTTGCCGTCTTGGTGGATTTGCTGCTCTAGACACCATTCGTATTCTTCTTCGGTTTCGCCTTTCCAAGCAAATACAGGAATACCAGCAGCGGCGATAGCGGCAGCGGCGTGGTCTTGGGTAGAAAAGATGTTGCAAGAAGTCCAACGAACTTCAGCACCCAACGCCACCAAAGTCTCAATCAGTACCGCAGTCTGAATGGTCATGTGGATACAGCCGACGATTTTAGCACCTGCCAAAGGCTGGGCGGCGGCATAGCGTTTACGCAGACCCATTAGCGCAGGCATTTCGGTTTCAGCAAGGCGGATTTCTTTGCGGCCAAATTCGGCAAGGCTGATGTCAGCCACTTTATAATCGGTAAATGTAGACACTGCGTCCACTCCTTTTAAAAATTAACGATCAGATTATTGGTAATAATCATAAAAAAGAAAACGCAGATGTCGTTGATTATTTTAAATTCACCCTATGATAAATCTAAAAAGCAAGCCTGACCGCTGATAAGGTTGTCAAAACCAATAGCGGTTGCAACATCTCTTGCAAACTCATCATTATAACAAATTTTTGCAATGATTGCAGTGCTTACTTAAATTTAAACAATAAAAAACGGCTGATACAATCAACCGTTTTAAATCCTGATGATGGATTAGTATTTGAAAGTCACACCAAGATTGGCTTGGCGACCGCCATTGACATACCAGTTAGTGCCAACTAGCTCACCATTGCTATTATACCAAGGATTATAAACCTGTCTGTTTTCAACATTGCCAATATTTTGGATGTTGGTAAATAGTTTGACATAGGGATTAATGTTCCAATGTGCATCAACATCGACAGTCGTATAACCGGGTACTTTGACGGTGTTGGCTCTATCTGCAAAGGCATCTGAGCGCGCGATGATTGAGGTGCTGACACCAGCGACGCCATCATCATAACCCAAGGTCAATGTACCAGTATGTTTTGGGCGATAGGCGATTTCAAGACCTGTTGCTTTGTTTTCGGTTTCAACATAGCTGTAGTTCGCTAATGCGTAGTAGCTACCCTGAGTAAATTTGATGCCAAAATCACCACCAACAAAATTTGCTTTATCTAGATTCTCATAAGTGCTTGTTGATGTATTTGTTGCCGAATCATAAACCGAATCTAATTTAATTAAGTTTTTAACTTTAGTATTAAATCCTGAGAGTGAAACAGCTAATTTGTCATTAATTTGATGATCAATACCTAATGTATAACTAATGCTTTCTTCAGGTTCTAAGTTTTCGTTGCCTAATGTGATGTAAGTTGTACCATACTGAAAGTCAGTAAATTTTGAACTGTAAAATAATTCGTTTAGGCTTGGTGCTCTAAAGGCTGATCCAATATTGGCATATACACTAGTGGCTGGGTTGAAATGATAACGAATCGCCCCTTGTCCAACAGTGTGATTACCAAAGCGGTCATTATCTTCTAAGCGAATACCTGCCTGTGTGTTGATTTGATTGTTATTGAACTGATGCTGTAGATAATAACCTGTGCTACCGATTTTCCTTTCACCTTGATAGGCATATGCATCTTCATACTCGGTGCTATTGTCGGTAATACCAAATAAAATATTTTGGTTAGGGGTAAATGTCCAACGAGCATTGATATCGGTTTCTTGGTATTGAGTGTTAAATTCATTAGTGCCCCAAGATTCTACAAATGCCTGCTCATCTTTGGCTTGAGCATAATGTGTTGATATTTTTAGTGTTTCGGTCGCTTGATAATTTGCAAAGACTTTGGCTTGGCTATTTTTAAATTCACGCTTAGCATTAATGGCGGCATTCGAGCTTGTGGTGGATGATGCGTATTCATTCACACCTTCATTTTGTTCGTATGATACACCTACATCCAATATTTGATTCACATAACCAGTTTTTGCACCAAAACCTTTTTGTTCATAGCCTGCTTTGTTGTTGCGACTTTGGTCATCTAAAATGCGTGTACCATCAGTTTCTAGACGCTGACCTGATAGGCTAGCATAAAAGCCGTTATGCACCACATCGCCGCTGACAATGGCTTTATAGGTGTTGTTTTCACCGATGATACCAGTGATTTCACCGCCTGTACGAGCAGGTTTTGAGCTAATAATCTGAACAACACCACCAATGGCATCTGAGCCATATTGTACAGATGCGGGACTTTTTAGAATTTCAATTCTTGCCGTTGAAGTAAGATCTAAAGTTTCTGGATAAATTGGAGTTAGAGTATTTGGTGTATTTAGTCGAACACCATCTTTTAATAACAATGTATGACTTGGGTTTGTACCATGAATGATAAGGTTTGTACCTTGACCGATGCCACCATTTTGCTTGACATAAATGCCTGCGTCTGACTGGATAACATCTGATAGGTTGCGTGCAGGGTTTTTCTCAATTTCGCCTGCGCTGATGACAGTCACTGATGCTGGCGTGTCACTGAGTGGCGTGGCAGTGCGTGACACAGTAATCACATCCGGGTCAAGCACAACAGTTGGTTCGATGGTCTGTGCATAAGCAGTGGTGATAAGACTCGTTGGGGCTAATGCCAAGATGATGGCACGGCGTAGAGCGGTCGATGACATAACTAACCTTAATATTGCTAATGGTTTGGGTTTTGTAAATTTAACTGTCTTATTATAACATGAAAAATTTTTTAACAACTGAGGATTTGATGAAAAATTTTAATCTTAGCATGAAATTTGTTCAATAATACCAATTTTTCATACAATATTTAGCCATTGACATATCATGCAGGTGGTTGCAAGCACTGCTTATCAGTTATACAATGGCTTAATTTTTAGTGAATTGGGGAGTGTCATGTCCAATCAATCGCCCGTGATGGCATTTCTTGCCAAACTTCATCAGCAAGTGCCGATGTTGTGTCGGTGGCTTGTGATGATGCTGTGTAGCTGTGTTTTATTTAGCGCGCCGAGTTATGCCACCACTGCCAAGCTTGGGCTAAAAACCACACAAAGCGAACAGCCTGCCGAAGTGTGGTCGGACAGCTACGGGCGAGATACGCCACGCAGTACGGTGCAGGGCTTTATGTCGGCGTTATCCAGCGAAGATACCGAGCTTGCCAGTCGCTATTTGGATTCGGCGTTTTTGAACAAATCCAAAGTATCCAATGCGGACATCGTGGCGCAGTTCAAGCAGGCGCTGGATACGGGCGGTCGCCTTGAGCCACTGTTGCAATTATCTGATGCCAAAGAAGGGGATGTGGGCGATTTGTTGCCTCATGCCCAAGAAAAAGTCGGTAGCATCCGCATTGCTGATAAGTCGGTGGATGTACTGCTTGTGCGTAAGGTGGATAAAGACGGCAATCGCTATTGGCAGTTTGCCGGTGAGACTTTGGCGAATTTGCCCGATGTACATAGCACAGGGCGGACTTGGGCGAGTTATTTTGAGATTGAGCAGTTAAAGGGCGTTAAGCTGTTTGATTTTGAGCTCTCAAAAATAGTCGCACTTGCGGTGATGGTGCTACTTAGCCTTGCGGTGGCGTATGCGCTGGTGTGGCTGATTTTTGTCATCAGTCGATGGGCGTTCCCACGATTGACGGGCAAGCGTTTTGCCATCTCGCCAAATGTCATCATGCCAATCGCCATCATCGTCGTTGCGATGCTATTATCCGAAATCATGCTACGAGCAGGCGTGCCTGTGACCATCCGCACCCCTGTGGCTCGTCTAAAAGAAGTGGTGGCGTGGATTGCGACCACTTGGCTTGCGTTTCGCTTGATTGATGGTGTCTTTCGCCGTGCCGAAGCCAACTCGCTCAAGCGTAATCGCCCCGAGCAGGTGTCGCTTTTGGGCTTGTCTCGTAAGCTTGCCAAAGTGTTTATTCTGATTTTGGCGATTATCATCATCTTTGGCAACTTGGGCTTTGATTTGACCACAGGGATTGCGGCGCTTGGGGTGGGTGGTTTGGCATTGGCGTTCGGTGCGCAAAAAACCATCGAAAATCTCATCGGCTCGGTGGTCGTCGTCGCTGACCGTCCTGTTCATGTGGGAGATTATTGTAAATTTGGCACTTATGAAGGCGTGGTGATTGATATTGGCATCCGCTCAACTCGTATCCGCACGCTCAATCGCACTGTGGTCACTGTGCCAAATGGTGAATTTTCTGCCTTGCAGATTGAGAACTTTACCGCAAGAGATATGTTCTATTTTCTGCATAATTTATTTATCAAACGCACCGCAGATTTGGCAGAAGTAGAGCGGATGATTGCTGATTTGCAAGGCTTTTTGGCATCACATACCTTGACCAATGATGAGTGGAATCAGGTGTGGATAAAAGAGCTACGCCAAGACTGCTATGTCATCGAGATGCGTGCTTATATCAATGCAAGCGGGGCGCAGGATTTTTATGCCAAGCAGACCCAGCTTGCCTTAGCGGTGCTCAAATTTTTAGAAAATTATCAAGTGGAGCACGCCTTGCCAAGTCAGACTGTGGTGCTAGACGACAAAAACCGCCTAAATCAGGCAGATTCGTGATAAAATACGGCATTTTATTAAGAGAACGACCATGCACACCGATTCACATTGCCACTTAACCTATCTAAAGCTTGATAATCACGACCAGTCGCCACGCCAGCTACTCACCGCCATGCGTGAAGCAAGCGTTAGCCGTGCGATGGCGATTATGTGTAAGTTTGATGAAAACGATGCCATCCGTGCATGGGTGGATTTGGCGATGAGTGATGAGAGCCTGCCTGATATTGGCATGAGTGTGGGGATTCACCCTTGCCAAGATGAAGCGATGCTAAATAATGTGCAGGTGGATGATTTATTGGCGCTTGATACCGATAAGGTGTGGGCATTTGGCGAAACGGGGCTGGATTATTATTGGGATGAAAATAAAAAGTTTGCCCAAAAGCACAGCTTTGCCACGCATATCGCCGCTAGTAAAATCGCCAAAAAACCCATCATCGTGCATACTCGCAGTGCCTATCATGATACTTTAGATGTATTACACAGTGAGAGCTGTGAGCATGGCATCATTCACTGCTTTACCGAAGATTATGCCTTTGCCAAGCGAGCACTGGATATGGGGCTATATATCTCGCTATCGGGGATTGTCAGCTTTAATAAATCCGAAGCGCTGCGTGAAGTCGCCAAACAGCTCCCCTTAGACCGCTTATTGATTGAGACGGACAGCCCGTATCTAGCGCCCGTGCCTAAGCGTGGGCGTGATAATGAGCCGACCTATGTGCCGTATGTGGCAGATGCACTCGCCAAAGTCTATGGCATTGATAGCCAAGAGATTGGGCGGATAACCAGTCAGAATTTTGTGAATTTGGTGAATCAATATAAAGTGGTTATTGGTGAGTGATAGGGTATTTGCACTATCAAAAAAATGACCAAAAAATAGTGCAAATATAGTACAACGCATATGCACAAAAACACAAGTAAACACAAACAAACACAAGTAAGTACAAGATAAGATTTTTAAATAAGCAACTGATTTTAATAGAAAAATATGTAAATGACTGATATGATTAAAAATAAGAGAATTAGCCTTGCACCGATGATCGATTGGACGACATCAGATTTTCGTGCGTTTGCCAGATTGTTCAATCCTAACATTCATCTTTATACCGAGATGATCAGCACCAGCGCCATCCTAAAGGGCGATGCCGATCGTGTGCTACGCTTTGATGATACCGAGCATCCTGTGGTGCTACAGCTTGGCGGTTCGGATGCTGATGAGATGGCGCAGGCGGTGCAGATTGCTGATACTAAGGGTTATGATGAATTTAACATCAATGTCGGCTGCCCGTCTGATCGTGTGCAGCACAATAAGATTGGCGCGTGCTTGATGGCAGAGCCACAGACGGTTGCCAAGATGGTGACGGCGATGCAGGCAGTTACCGATAAGCCTGTCACGGTCAAGCATCGCATTGGCATTGATCATTTTGACAGCTATGAGTTTATGAAAGACTTTGTTGAGACGGTGGTGGGTGCAGGCTGTACGCATTTTATTGCTCATGCTCGCATTGCGTGGCTACAGGGTCTATCACCCAAGCAAAACCGTGAAATTCCGCCCCTACGCTATGATGATATTTATCGGCTCAAGCAAGATTTTCCGTCACTAACCATTGAGATTAATGGCGGGATTGATCAGATGGATGCCATTCGTGAGCATCTACAGTATGTCGATGGCGTGATGATTGGGCGTGCGTTTTATCACAATCCTTATCTGATGGCAGAGTGTAATGAGTTGTGGGGGCTACCGATGCCGAGCCGTCGAGAGATTTTTGAAGGGTTGATGGTATATCTTGCCAAGCGAGCCGATGAAGGCGCAAATCTTGCCACCTTGACACGGCATTATTTGGGCTTATTTCAAGGGCTGACAGGTGCACGAGCATGGCGACAGGCATTGAGCAGTAAGCCGTCTTTGACACTGGATGACATCCGCCGTGCAGGTGAGCAGGTGCTAACCCAAAATCACGAGCAATAACACCAAGCTATTATTGATACTGTGAAGTAGCATCGGTGCAAACACCGAGCCTGTACGCACCCGAGCATAGCACAGACCCAGGGCGATGGCGAACATCATACCTGTATCAATCGGATTGTACTGAAAATGTAGCAGGGCAAATACCAAACTGCTCATCACGCTTGTCAGTATCGTGATATATCGAGCGTTATCAGTGATGGCACGAAAGACATCTTGTCCCAACCGCCAAAACAGCCCACGACAAATCAGCTCTTCATAAATCGGTGCGCACACCATCACCATTAAGCCAAATAGCCACATCGGTGTGTCATGCCCCATCAAAGCCGTGCTATCGGCTGATGGCACGGGTGATAGGATATGGCTAAGTAGATTGGCGATAAGGCTTGAGCTTGCCACAATCGCCAAAAACACCCATAAGCACCGCCAAAACTGCCGTCCATCCATCGGCAGTAGTGCCAGATAATCTCGCCACAGTCGCCGTGCCGTCTTGGTATCCTTGGTATATCTTTTTAGGCGAAAATACTGCCAGAATACAATCAGCCACACCAAGCACACTGCCGTCAGCACCACCGACATGACAAGTAAGGTATTATCCGTCACCTGATGATAAGGCGTAGCATCTGCCAAAGTGCGTAGAATAAGTAGCCAGCCATTTTGTAGGGCGAACATGGTCGCCACCACCATCACCATCAAGCTTGTGGCGATAGCAGGTCGATAGCGTGGTAAGGTGCTTGCCTGCATGATGGCTATAATTGGCGCAGGATAGTGGCTAGGATTTCATCACTGATGGCATCGGGTCGCTCAAGCGGGAACATATGCTCGCCATCGACATAGCGTACGGTCAGCCCAAATTTGTGCTCGGCATCTTTATATGAGCCGATACGAGTAAAATGACTGTCCTTGCCTGCGATGATGGTCAAGGGACGCTTTGGGCTGATGGATTTGTACCAATACAATGATGGAATGGTGCGAAAGATGGCGACTTCGATTGCTTTTGGGATGGCGAGCGTTACTTTGCCATCAGCCGTCGGTACAAAGCCGTGCTGAATATATAGCCCAAAACAACGCTCATCAAACGGACGAAACAAAGGCTTATCTCGCAGTGCTTGATAGGCATCATCATAGCTATCAAAGGTGTCTTTGCGGTATTTGGATTTGCCGGCAGGCGAGAGCTTATCAATCATACGATTGGCAAGGGCTGGTATTCGGTTGAACTTGCTATCGGCAGTTTTGGCAAGATGCCAAAGCAGGCTATTTTTACCCGTCAATAGTGATGGGTCAAGTAGCACTGCTTGGCTAATCGGCTTGGGATTGGCAAGCAAAGTCTGCATCGTTGTCATCGCCCCGACCGAATGTCCAACCGCCACCACCGTTGGCACGCCATGCTTATAACAGGCATCATCAATGCTATCACTGACTTGACGAGTCAGGCTCTGCCAATGATTATCCATCGGATAATTGGGATGTGTGCCAAGCTTATCAATACGCTCAATGGTGAAGTGCTTTTCTAGTCGCTCAAGTATCGGCAGATAAGTTGGTGATGGCACGCCATTGGCATGGACGAAGTGTAGCACAGGCTTGCCGGTGAGCTTGGATTTGGGTAAGGTGTCAAGCTGTGCCAGTTGTTCGGTGCTGAATTGGGTATTGGGTTGGATATTGGGTTGCGTGTTGGCTTGGATATTGGGCTGTGCGGTTGTCATTATAGTGTCCATTTTTATTAAGATAAAATGTCTTAGCATACCCAATTATCACTGATTTTACCAGTAAAAAAATCATGACCTAAGAGTGTTGATAAATGTGCAAAATTTATACCAAATTAACACAGCGGTAACGCAAATCCACACTCGCTGTGTGCTATAATCTGCCATGTTCTTGTTGTACAAAATCTGACCAAATGACAGCCGTTGATTTTTTATATGAATGGGTGTCAAAAGTGTTCGATGAATGTACAGTGTATGATGATTCACTTAATTGCTAAGTGTAAGGATAAATAATGAGCTATTTTGGTACTGATGGGATTCGTGGGCAGTTTGGGACATTTCCGATTACCCCTGATTTTTTACTGCGTTTGGGCTTTGGGGCGGGTCGTGTGTTGGTCGCCCAAAATCCAAGCAAACGCCCAAGCGTCTTGATTGGTAAGGATACACGCTTGTCAGGCTATGTGATTGAAGCGGCACTACAAGCGGGATTTAACGCGGCAGGTGTCGATGTCTATATGCTTGGCCCATTGCCGACGCCTGCGATTGCGCATTTGGTCAAAAGCTTCCATGCTGACATGGGTGTGGTGATTTCGGCAAGTCATAACCCGTATCAAGATAACGGTGTCAAATTCTTCTCAAACGAAGGCAAAAAAATCTCCGATGAGCTCCAAGACGCCATTAATGTCGAGCTTGATTACCTAGTTGGTGATACTGATGCGCGCCTAGCACGCCTAGCAGGTATCAAGGCAGATAGTATCGGTAAAAACCATCGTGTCGCCGATGCCAAAGGCCGCTATATTGAATACTGCAAAGGCAGCTTCCCTTATCATTACAATTTATCACATCTAAAAATTGTCGTGGATTGTGCTAACGGTGCAGGGCATAGCGTCGCCCCACGAGTGCTAAAAGAGCTTGGCGCTAAGGTCATCGCCATCCACAATAACCCAGATGGTGTCAATATCAATGATAACTGCGGCTCAACACACCCTGAAGTGCTACAAGCTGCCGTGCGTGAACACGGCGCTGACGTCGGCATCGCCCTAGATGGTGATGGTGACCGTATCATTATGACCGATGAGCATGGCAATATCGTCGATGGTGATAGCATCCTGTATGTGCTTGCCAAGCACCTACAGCCTGCAGGCGTGGTGGGCACACTGATGAGTAATGTGGCACTTGAGCTAGCTTTGGCAGAGCGTGGCATTGAGTTTCACCGTGCTAAGGTCGGTGACCGCTATGTGATGAAAGACCTAGAAACTCGTGGTTGGACGATTGGCGGTGAGCCATCAGGTCATATTCTATGCCTAGATAAGAGCCGTACAGGTGATGCCATCGTCGCAGGTTTGCAAGTGTTATCCTGCATGGCGGAGACGGGCAAAAAACTGTCGGAGTTGACGCAAGGCTACACACCATTTCCACAGACCTTGATTAATGTCCGCCTATCGCAGATGAGCGATCCGTATGCCAATGATGAGCTATCGACTATCTTTGCTCAAGCAGAGAGTGAGCTGACGGGTAAGGGTCGCCTACTGATTCGTAAATCAGGCACTGAGCCTGTCATCCGTGTGATGGTCGAGCACCAAGATGCCGACACTTGCCAAGCGATGGCGCAGAATCTTGCGGATCATGTCAAGCGAGTGCTGGCGTGATTTGATATCTATAATAACCGCTGATACTGATGTATGAGCGGTTATTTTTTTTGTATCTAGATTTGTATTTAGCAGTGCAGAAATTCCCCACCATTTATAAGGTAATCGGTGTATAATAAACCATCTTGTAACCCAATCATCAGAACAAGGGGAATCTCATGGATCTAACTGACCACAGACAATCATACGAAAAACACACGCTGCCTGATACAGGTCTGCCGACGACACCGTTTGAGCTATTTCGCACATGGTTTGATGAAGCGGTGGCAGAAGAACTGCCCGAGCCTTATGCGATGAGCCTTGCTACCTGTGGCGCAGATGGTCGCCCAAGCGTGCGTATCGTGCTGATGCGTGAGCTCACCGAGCGTGGCGTGGTGTTCTACACCAACTACGACAGTGCAAAAGGTCAAGATATCGCTGACAATCCCAATGCCGAAGTGCTGTTCTTTTGGCAGGGTCTAGAGCGTCAGGTGCGTCTATCGGGTCGCATTGAGAAGGTAAGTGCCGAAAAATCCGCCGCCTATTTTGCCAAGCGTCCCCGTGAAAGCCAGCTCGGTGCATGGGTGAGTGAGCCCCAAAGCGGTGTCGTGGCAAACCGTGCCATCATCGAAGAAAAATACGCCATCTTGGATGAGACACACTCTGATGCTGTGCCATATCCGAGTTTTTGGGGTGGGTATGAGCTGATTGTGGACTGCGCAGAGTTTTGGCAGGGGCGTGTCGGTCGGATGCATGACCGTATGCGCTATACCGCTGATGGCGATGCGTGGCGTGTGGAGCGATTGTTGCCTTAGGCTGTTTATTTTATCCCTGTCAAATGATATTGGCAGGGATTTTTTTTATGTCTTTTTTGTCATAATATCATCAAAAACTGATTGAAAATCATACAAATATTTATGTATATACATACATTGTATAAAAACTTGTAATCAATGAACAGCTGCCAATATTTTTAAACTTTGATGAAAATTTATTCAATCTTTACAAATCGACACAATTTTTTTTGTAAAAAATTTGTCGCCGAATTGCACAGTTATTGATTGGCTTAATCTCGTCTGTTTAATCAATAAAATATATAAAAGAACGAGTTTTAATATATAAAACATGTATATCAAATGTTATACACTTACAATTAATTACAAGATAAAACTGTCTAAAAAATAACCATAGTTCAAATAAATTCCAACAATATCATGATGTTGTAGAATTTCTGAAATATTATCACATATTATGTATTTACATAAGATTACATGGCAAACCATGATGTTTGTATAAATTGGCTAATAAATATACAGAAATACCATCTCCAAAAATGCACACCATTAGTGTTAAATATTTATAAATATATTTTTATGAAATTGGTAATAATATTGCGATTAATGAATATAAGTTATTGAAATATAATGATTTAATTGTATGGTGTATAAAAAATGTTATTATGTATATATCGTGTAATTCAGCAGGGGGGGGGTGTGGATTTATTAATTTTTCACAGTTATAATGACGCTGACTTGGGTCTTGGCTGTGTTGCTATAGGGACAAGTTTCATCATTTGGGTGCGTTGATTGTGATATTTTTCTTAATGATATAGTATTACAATTATCGCATGATTTTGGTAACTTATTAAATTTAAAGTGAATTTATGAACAAAGCTTTTAAAGTCATTTGGAACCACGCTACGCAAAGTTGGACGGCGGTTTCAGAGATTGCTCGCGCAAAGGGCAAAACCAAATCGGTTAAATCAGCCAAGACTGCCATTGCGCTAGCAGTAGCGACAGCAGGAACGATGGCATCGACACAAGCAATGGCTGCACAGGCAGCTGCTAATGGAGATTTAAGCAGAGTTTTATATAGCAGTACCCAAGGGTTATCCGTTAGCTATGGTATCGCAGAAGGCAACTCTCAATCGGTCGCTATCGGTGGTGACTCTTCACGACCTGCCCGTGCTACCGCTGCTGGCGCTATTGCTATCGGTGGTCAGGCTAATGCAACAGGCACAACATCAACAGCGGTTGGTTGGAACTCAACATCGTCTGGCACCAACTCTGTCGCCTATGGTGCATCGACCGTATCTTCTGCGGTAGGTACAGTAGCTATTGGCTTGTCGGCAAATGCTTCAGCGAATGCTGGCATCGCCATCGGTGAAAGCTCAAAAACCAACGGCACCAACTCTGTCGCCATCGGCCTGATGTCAAATGTGACTGGCAATAGTGGTGTCGCTGTCGGTAATAGAGCAACCGCTGCCCAAGATGCAGCTGCCTATGGTGTCTTGTCAAATGCAACTGCCATTCGTGCGACAGCTATCGGTCCTGTTGCAAATGCTTTGGCGGGCAATGCGACAGCAGTGGGTAATGAAGCGAATGCATCAGCAGCTTTTGCAACTGCTATGGGTGATAGAGCAAAAGCCTCAGCGGAGAATGCTGTCGCTGTGGGCGTGAACTCAAATGCTTCTGTTGCAGGCGCTGTTGCGTTAGGTTCTGGCTCAGTCGCTAACCGTGCATCGGGTATGGTGGGCTATGACCCTGCAACCAAAGCAGCATCAACTGCAACTAACTCAACTTGGAGTGCCAATGCAGCCGCTGTCTCTATCGGTGATGGCACTGCGACTACTCGCCAATTGACCAGTCTTGCTGCAGGTACAAATGATACTGATGCGGTAAACGTAGCACAGCTAAAAGCATTGGCTGAAGTTGTTGCCAATAATACCATTCGTTATTTTTCTGTGAACTCTACCGTTACAGGTAACCGTGATAATACGGGTGCAACGGCTACCAATGCTATTGCTATCGGTCCTGATGCCCGTGGCCAATTGGAGTCGAGTGTCGCGATTGGTCATAATGTGACTGCAATCATGACTCCACCAGGCGGGTTGGATGCTACTGGCGGTGGCGGTGTTGCTATCGGTAAAGATAGCAGCGCTTTTATTGGTGGTGTTTCTGTAGGCACCAATGCGACCTCAGGCATGATTCCACATGCTGTGTCAATTGGTTATAACACAGTAATCAATACCGCACCTTATATTGACCCTGATAATACACAACAAAAAATCGGTGGTATTGCAATCGGTGATAACGTTGTCTCTAAGAGTCAGTCTGTCGCTATTGGTGTAAACGCCACATCTGTGGGTAAATACAACGTTGTGATGGGTACGGATACTATCGCAAATGGTGAGCGTGACATTGTTATTGGTAATGGTGCGGTATCGCAACGCCAAAATGCAGACTCGTACAATATCGCTATCGGTCGTGCAGCCAATGCATCGGCAAATGCGGCAGCTTCTGTTGCTATTGGTATGGATACGTTAACCAATAACACCTCTGCAACCGCTGTTGGTAGAAGTGCGCAAGCCAACGGTCTTAACAGTGCAGCATTTGGTTATAAAGCAGCTGCTAATGGAACTGCCTCTGTTGCCCAAGGTGAGCTTTCTAATGCTACTGGGGAGCATTCGGTAGCTATTGGTTCTCGTGCAGAAGCGGCTGATGAAAGTACGATTGCAATTGGTACACAATCGGATGCACTTAAACGCAATGCAATTGCAATTGGTATTAATTCAGTATCCAATGCTACCAATGGTGTGGCTGTAGGTCCACAGGCTCGTGTATATGATACGGCTGAAGCTGGCGTTGCTATCGGTCTTACAACTTATACCAGAGGAACAAATGGTATTGGTATTGGTCGTGCAAACAATGTAGATGGTGATCATGGTATTGCCATCGGTACAGGCTCAAATATTACGGCTGATGCCGATTACTCAGCATCTGTAGGTACACGAAATGAAATTTCGGGTGCAGGTACATTTGTATTTGGTAGCAACGTTACTGCAACTGCAGCTAATAATGTAATCCTAGGTCAAAACAGCTCAGAAAGCTCAGTAACTACAACCAATGGTGCTCCAAATCAAGTAACCACAGGTACCGTGGGCGACATGACTTATGGTACATTTGCCGGCACAGCAACAGGTATCGTCTCTGTGGGTGCACAAGGTGCTGAGCGTCAAATCATCAATGTTGCACCGGGTAACATCTCAGCAACTTCAACTGACGCCATCAACGGCTCGCAGCTGTATGCCGTAGCAAAACAAGCAGCAGCACCATTAACATTCACTGCCAACACCAATACAGATACCGACGCAGAGCTGCTAGACAAGCAATATGCAGCAGCTGACGGTACGCAGCAACAACTTGGTGAAAAGATTGCGATTATCGGTGCAGCTACAGGCACAGCACTTACACGTAATACAGACACTGTGGTAAGTGGTGATTATAGCGCCAAAAATATCCAAACGGTTGTATCAAATGGTGAAGTTCAAATCCAAATGGCTGAGAACCCAATCTTTGACAGCGTACAGTTTGGTGATACAACCGGTCCAAAAATTACTAATGATGGCACTGACATCAAGGTTGGCTCGTCAACAGACGCACCTGTCAAAATCACCAACGTTGCTAACGGCACTAATGCTAATGACGCTGTTAACCTAAGCCAGCTAAATGCAACCAAAGTTGCTGTCTTGGTGTGGTGGTGTTTTTTTGTTGGATAGATATCAATTTGACACTTGTTACGAAAAATTTACAAAGATTAAGTGGTATTTTGGTATAATAACAAAATTTATTATTGGAAATATTTATTATGTCAAAAGCTTATCTGTCACCGCTTGGGTTTGCATTGATGGCCACGAGCATTTTCACTGTGTCGGCTTGTGATAAAGTTGCATCAGTTGGTACTGATTCTGAAAGTAAAGAGCAAGTCACCACAGAAAAAGCCAATGATTCTAATTTGGATAATGCACAATCTGTAGAGGTTGAAAAGCCAGCGGTTGTCCTTGATCCAAATACTAGTCAGCAGTTCCGTGGTGACAGTGAGATTGATAAGAGGCTTGCTGAGGCGCTGCCTGAAATTCCTTATTCAATTGACAATCTAACTCAGGACGCAAACGCAGTAAATACGGCAGAATGGCTTCCACCTGTTGCGCCGTCAGCGCCGGCTACAAACAGCAGTGACGCTACTATTAATTCTGCAGGTCAATCGAATGGACAGGATTCGCAAGCATCACCTGATGTGAGTAATAATCAGCAGTTAGCCACCAATCAAAGTGCTGTAAATCAGATTAAGACTAACGAGATTGCCAACACAAATGAACTGACTCGTGACCAAATCATCAAGATTCAGGCGTTGCTAAATTGGCATCATCATAGCGTTGGTGCGGTTGATGGTAAATTTAGCAAGAATACCATCAAAGCAATGAACGTGTTCCAAGAAAAGCATGGTTTGCAAGTCACGGAAACTATGAATGCGGAAACTTGGGCGGAGCTTACCAAGGATGTAACTTTGAGCAAACAGCCTGTTTTGGTTAGTTATACATTGACCGCAGAGGATGTTAGCTTGCCTAGACATCCTAAAGGACAACAATTTAAAACTGTTCGTGAGGCAGTTGCAGAAAAATTCCATATGAGCCAAGACTTGCTTAGTCAGCTAAATAAAGATAAGTCTCTGAAGGCGGGTGTTACAATCACTGTGTATAACCCTGGTCAGCCAAATACAGCAGCAGTTACTCGCGTAGTTGCCAACAAAAAGCTAAATATATTGTATGCATATGATGCATCAGGTCAGCTTGTGGCTAGTTATCCAACTACGGTAGGGGGTGGTCGCAAACCATCGCCTACTGGCAAGCATACTGTAACTAGTCGAATTATCCATCCAACTTACAATAAAAATTTTAGAAATAAAAATGGCGTTTTACCACCAGGACCAAACAATCCTGTGGGGCGTGTTTGGATGGGTTTAAGCAAACCTACGTACGGTATTCATGGATCGCCCGAACCAGAAATGATTAGTCAGCAACAATCCAGTGGTTGTGTTCGACTAACCAACTGGGATGCATTGGGTCTTTATGGTGTAATCCAAGAAGGTGCCGAAGTAGAATTTTTGTAAATATAAGTTTAGAAAACCGCTCAGCATATCTACGAATGGTGCTGAGCGGTTTTTTTTGTATAATAGGCTATTGATTTTTAAACTATGATGTGTCTGAATTTAAATAATGATAATGATGTTTATTTCTGCTTTTGAGCGACTGCAGTAATCCCAACTAGGTATACCCTTTATTCATGAATCAAATTATAAAGACTATTTGAAGTGGGGAAAATTCAGACAATCATCCCAATCAACTCCGCCTTCACCGCCTGATACCGTTCATTATCATCAGTCAGCGTCTCATCCAGCCACGCACCATCGACGGCATAACGCACGATAGCAAGCTTGGCATCGCTGTCGGTATCGGCGAATTGACGCAGTTTTTGGTTCATCCAATCCTGCCACTGTGATTGCATGATGGCATCGCTATTGATGGAGCGAATCAGGCCTGCCCAGTCGCTTTGTAGCCCGATGGCATCATTGTCAAAAAACACCGACACATAAGCACGGGTAAACACGCCATAGCTGTGATTCACCCCAATATGCGCCAAAATCGCCGTGTTCAGCTGTGCGATAAATAGCCCAATCACCGCCGCAATCAGCTCTTCTTTACTCTTAAAATGATGAAACAGACCGCCTTTACTCGTACCTGCAGCATCGGCGACTTTTTGCATGGATAAATTGGCGATACCATCTTTAATCATCAAATCTTTGGCGGCGTTGATGAGTAGATGACGAAGCTGTTCGGGGTTGTTTTTACGCTTTTTTGGGGTGGTGTCGCGTGCCACATCATCAGACTTGGTAGTTTGGCTATCAAATAAATCAATCATATTATTTCTCAATTGGCTAATTTAGTGGGCAGCGTTTGAAAAGACATTCATCACCACGACGCCTGCGATGATGAGTAGAATGCCGATAATAGCAGGCAAATCAAGCGGTTGCTTGAGTACGACCACGCCAATGATGGCGGTGAGTATCAGACCGACACCCGACCAGATGGCGTAGGCGATGCCAAGCGGAATGGTTTTGACCACATGAGATAGTAAATAAAAAGCGATGGCAAAGCAAATCAGCGTAATCGCTGTCGGTACAGGCTTACTAAAGCCATCAGATTTTGCCAAAAATGTCGAGCCTGTCACTTCGGTAACGATGGCACAGCCGAGTAGGGCGTAGGCGGTCAAGGTGGGATTCATTGCATTTTCTCAAGTTTATTTGGAATAGTTTGGCTTATCAAATATAACAAACCAACTGGTCGGTATTTTATGCGAATAAGTGAGTTTATGCAAGTAAAAAGTGGATAATTCGTTGAGAAATTATCCACCTTGATTGATAAGACTAAGCAACCGATGTCAGCTGTTGGCATAGCGAGTCGGGTCAGCCACACCTGCATCAATAAACCCCTGACGGCGTAGATGACAGCTGTCGCAGACACCGCACGCTTGACCGTCTGCATTGGCTTGGTAGCATGAAACCGTTTGGCTATAATCGACACCGAGCGATAGCCCTAGTTGTAGCGTCTCGGCTTTTGAGAGTGTTTGTAGCGGGGCAATCACCGACAGCTTACGCCCTTGACGAGCGGCGACGGTGGCAAGATTGGCAAGCGATTCAAACGCCGCAATAAAATCAGGGCGACAATCAGGATAGCCTGAATAATCCACCGAGCTGACACCGATGACGATGGCATTGGCATTAGTGACTTCGGCGGCGGCTAGCGCATAAGACAAAAAGATGGTATTGCGAGCAGGCACATAAGTAATCGGTGCGGTATTGGTCGTGTCATCATAGACGATGCTGTCATCATGATCGGGCACATCGATATTATGATCGGTCAATGCCGAGCCACCAAGCTGGGCGATGTCGATATCAATGATGCGATGATCGACACCGAGCGATTTGGCGATATTGATGGCGGCATTGAGCTCGCTTGAATGGCGCTGACCATAGCGAAAGCTTAACGCAACGATGTTTTTGAATTGGGATTTTGCCCAATATAGGCAAGTGGTGGAGTCAAGCCCACCCGAAAATAGCACGACGGCATTTTGGTCTTGGTAGGTATTCATCGGTCAAGTGTGATAAAAATCAAAAAAAGTTGGCGTATTGTACCATAGTTGCCATAGATTTTGCCGATTTGTCGTTGTGTTTACTTTTCGGGCGATAAAAATATGTTACAATACAACATGAGCTATAGGACAATATCAATTCGACAACAACAGTCAAATCAATCATGTAAACAGGATTATTATAATGGCGCTCGAAGCTGAAATTTTTAAAATCATCTTGGCATTTGTGGTGCTGATTAACCCATCAGCAGCCATTCCGCTGTTTGTGCATTTTACCGATGGCTATTCGTCAGCGGATAAGAAAAAAGTCGCACGCATTGCCTGTGCGACCGTGTTTATCGTCATTGCGTTTTTTGCGCTATTTGGGGAAGTGCTGCTGCGTGGCTTGGGCATTTCGCTTGGCTCGTTTCGTGTGGCGGGTGGGATTTTGCTGTTTTTGATTGCGCTTGGCATGATGAATGATGGTAATAATCCTGCTAAGCCAAATCACGATACAATCAGCCCACAGCCAAAAGACCCAAGTCAGCTCACGGGCATGGCGGTCGTGCCATTGGCAATCCCGATGATGATTGGGCCGGGCGGTATCTCAACGGTCATCATTTATTCATCTCATGTCAAAAGTATGCTATCGCTTGGTTTGATTGTGTTGTCAGGATTATTAATCAGTCTGTTTTGTTATGCGTCATTGATGGCAGCGGGTAAAATCAGTAAAGTGCTAGGGCAAACTGGCATGAATGTCACCAATCGTATCATGGGGATTATCCTTGCAGCGCTTGCTGTTGAGATTGTCGTTAGTGGACTGCGGACGATTTTTCCGCAGTTGGTATGAGATATTGATTAGAATTCATAAAAATCAGCGTGTGATGAATACGCTGATTTTTTTGTCTAGCTATCGCTTATTAGACATCGCTAAGCGGTGTTTGTAATCGTGGGCGATTGGGATTGAGCTTATCAAGTAGTGTCTTATCAATAGGTAAAATCCCACCATCTATCACATCGGCTAGGATTTCGGCGCACAGTGGCGCAAAGCTAAAGCCCTTTGAGCCCATACCATAGAGCGTGTAGAGATTGGGCTTGTTACCCACTTGACCCACGAGTGGATGATAGTCAGGTGTCTGTGCACGGATACCGACTTTGCCATCAAGTTTATTTGGCTTGTCATCAAGTGCTTGGGTTATTTGCTTGCCTAGAGTCGGCAGGGCTAAGTTTAGTTTATCTTGATTAAACTTATGTTCATCATCGCTGATGGTGGTATCGGTGGAATTTCGCACAAAGCTTGCGCCGAACAAAAATTTCGATACGCCATCATCGCAAAAGCTAGCGCAGTAGCCATCATATTTGACAGGGTGGCTAGGCAGGCTGGCATCTGCGATATGGTCAAGCTCAAGCCAAGAGAGCTGACCACGAATCTTACGACAGACAAACAGCGCATCGCTTAAGCACTCACTTTCAAACCCTGCACAAATCACTGCGGCATCAAAGCGAGTTTGTCCATCTTGCGCCATCACCGTCACGCCGTCAGCATCGGCTGTGATACGCTCGATGGTGGTTTGGCAAAAGCTGATTTTGTCATCGTGTTCAATCAGAGTGCGGATGCTTGCGGTATTAATCAGCCCGCCCATCGGCACAAAGCTTGTAATATCAGCGGTCGGATAGGCATCATTATCGATACGATGGATGAGTGCGTGCGGATAGTCGGCGATTTGCTCGGCGCGCTTTTCAGCGGATTTTTGACTGGGTAATAAAAAATCCACCACGCCTGTCATCTCAAAGACAGCAGGGTGTGCTTGCGTGTCTTTATCAAGCTTGATAAGTTTGTCAAACTTATCAAGCTTAATATTCATTGCGCTGTACTGACGATATGCGTACAAAAAACTCACCGTCGGCAGATGATGCATGGCTTGATTCAGAAGAGTGAGCTTGGGTGCGAGCAGTGCTCGTGGATTGCCTGATGCGCCTGACATCGGTGCGTGTTTGTCAAATACAGTTACCCGATGACCACGACGAGATAGGGCGATGGCACTCATCACGCCACTGATGCCTGCGCCGATGATGGCGACGGATTTGGGCTGGGCTGTGTGGTTGGTGGTAGGTTTGTCAATGTGTGCGGTGAGCATTTCTCGCTTATGCCCAAAGCCTTTGATTTTTTTGGTGATAAATCCTGCGCCCATCAGCCCACGCCGTACAAAGCCTGCTGCGGTAAAGGTGGCGACGGTGGCATGATTGGCGGATAATTGTGCCATCAGAGCGAATAATTCATCCGACCACAACTCACTATTTTTGCTTGGGGCAAAGCCGTCCAAGAACCACGCATCCACTTTTTGTATCGCATCTGCATGAGCATCAGCTAGCCGTGCCGTCGATGTGGCCAAGATACTACCAAAGCTCTCATAAGCATCACCAAACCACAAATCAAGCGTAATCGTCTCACTGATATGCAAGCGATGACAGCCCGCCATCAACAGCGGATACTGCTCAAGCAGTGCATCAATCCAAGGCGTCGTCCGCTCATCACGCCAAGCGCCAAGTGCAGTGCATAAATCCGCTATCGATAGCGGGAATTTTTCGGTACTGATAAAATGCAGGCGAGCACTCGGCGGTGCAGTATCCGCCCATAGCAGGCAAGTCGCCAAAAAATTCAGCCCCGTGCCAAAGCCAGTCTCAGCGATGACAAAGCGTTGATGGTCGTGCAGAGTGCCAAAGCGGTCGGGCAGATGATTGCCCTGCAAAAACACATAATGCGTCTCTGCCAAACCACCTGCCTGTGAAAAATACACATCATCAAAGACATCCGACACAGGCACAGTATGTCCCTGCGCATCGGTCTGCCAGTGGATACTTGCGGCTTGTAAGTGTTGTGAATTTGGCATTTACTACAAAACTATCGATGACGGTTGATAAGAAAGGTAAAAATTACAGCACTTAGCAGTAATGACCCAATCACAGTTAACGCCCCATACATAAATAGCTGACCTGTACGTTCGCTCACTAGGACATTTACCTGTGTAGTTAGGTCGTCAACTTGACGAGTAAGCTCTGCGTTTTGCGCTAGCAACTTCGCATTAGCGATAGACAGTTCACTATCATTGGGTGCGGCAATTTCTGCCAGTGTTGCGCCATCTTTGGTGTGCGGACTATCGGGAATCTCCACAGGCTGTTCTTTTGACGCTTCCGATGTTTGAGTCGGATTGCTATTAATGGATTGGTTTGTGGTATCAGGTGCCCGTGGCGCACTTTGAGCCATGGCAGGCAGGGCAAATGCACTTAGAGCAGCTACGATGTACAATTTGGCAAAATTTTTTGTTAGCATAATTAGCCATCCATCTTTGGCAGAGCTTGGATAAATGGCTTGACATCGACATGGCTATAGACACCGCCGCTGATATACGGGTCGTCCGCCGCCCACGCCTGCGCCTGCTCTAGGTCATCAAAATGTGCGATGATGATGCTACCGCTCATGGCAGGCTCACCATGCTTGATGGGATTTGGGCCTGCGACGACGAGACGGTTTTGTGCATCGAGTGCAGTTAGGCGTTCGATGTGGGCAGGGCGAGCGTTTAGGCGTTTTTCGGTGCTGTCGGCGACATCATGACCGATGATGGCAAATAATGGCATAATCATTCCTAAGTGATGAATTTTTATAAAATTATACAACTGTAACGCCAAAAAATCTATGTAAAAAATAACCACTTATCCTGCATAGATAGCGCTGTATTATCAGCGGTATTTGGCGTCTACCAAAAATATCTAGAAAGTGATACACTAGGCTTAACCAATGCCACCCAAGAAATCAAATCCATCATCAAAGAGCGTGGCTCTAAAAGCCTGCAAATTGATGGACACAGCCGTGGTACACTCACCATCACCAATGCTTATTCATCATTACTCAATGATGGTGATGCTGGCAAGTACAGCAACCTACGCACCAACATGGTTGGTGCCGCTGCCAATGTCAACAATGCAGACGAAAAACTGGCGGAACTACAAAGTCGTAATACAGGTAGCTATACTGAACAACAAAAATCAGGGTTTGTTAAATGACGGTTTATTAAAATGGGAAGCAATATACAAACCTAAGATAAACAGTACAACAAATACTGTTGAGAATCAAGAAGTCCTAAAGGAGAGCGATAAATGACCGCAATTAAATTGGCTGTTTTGATATGCGTTACAAGCCTGTTGAATGGTTGTATATTGTTTATGTTTGCTGATAGGTCTGGACCTCCGCCAATAGGATATGAGGTATTTCAAGGCTATCATATTCGTGATGATGAAATTATAAAACAAGATATGAGAGATTGTGGTTTTCCAAATGTAATGAATGAATCCGAATATTACAATACAAATTTAAATGCCTATGTGCAATCTCATATTTGTATGGAGCAAAAAGGATATAAAAAACGCAGTCGTCGCGAAATATGTGAGGCTTACCCAGAAACCGAAGCCTGCCAAAAGCATCTTAGTGAAATGCGAAGTAAGAAAAATTAGCAATGACCATTCATTTCCAAGGTCATAAATCTGAATCCGCCTTTACCATAAAAAACACCCTGTGATTGAATCACAGGGTAGTCCCTTATTGAATATCTTTACGGATATGATGCCGTAAGCTATAAAACATCACCGCAATAAAGCCAAACATCACAATCATATCACCAAAGGCGGTAAATTCGCCCCAATATTTGCCACCAGCAAGCACAAAAGCAAAAAATGCGTGCAAGCCTGCCATCACGCCAAACATCCCCGCCCATGCCAGATTGAGCTTGTGCCAACCTGATTGGGTGAGTTCAAAGACAGGCCCGAACAGTTTTTTGACAATCGGTGTCTTATCTTTGGCAAAAATCGGCGAGATAAGCAAACCGCCGGCAAAGACGAGATTGATAATAATAGCTTTTAGGCGGATATAATAATCATCGGACAAAGCCAGCGTAATCCCACCAAACACGATGGTCATCAGTAGCACGAACCATTGTTGTTTTTCTAGGCGAAATTTTTGGCTGATAAATAAAAAGCCATAAACGATGACCGTCGAGACAATCAGACCTGCGGTCGCCACAAGCACATGATTATTATCCACGCCTGCCGAACCGATGAGCTGCAAGATGGGATGCTCGGTATTGGTCGGCTCGGTGGTCTTGTATAAATAAAAAAAGACAATCAGTGGAATAAAATCAATCAAGGCTTTCATATCAGATATCTTAATAATAATTCACAATGAAATTCACAATGAAAACTTGCCAAGTGCCAATTTGTTAAATAATTTGTAATGATTATATAACAAATCAACACTTAGCAAGTCATTAATCAAACAACGCCAAACAGCTTAGCTGACGACTTTATCCGATGGGGCATCATGAGTGATTGCCTTTGGTGGGATAGGGCGTAGCTTTTCGACCAAAGCCACTGCCAGCACTTCATCGATACTTTCAACAGGGGTGATAATCAGACCCGCCTTGACATTGTCAGGAATCTCTGCCAAATCACGCTCGTTCGACTTTGGAATCAGTACTTGCTTGATGCCACCACGATGAGCGGCGAGCAGTTTTTCTTTGAGTCCGCCGATACGCAGTACCTTGCCACGCAGGGTTACTTCACCAGTCATGGCGATATCTGCACGGATGGCGATGCCTGTCAGTGCCGAGACGATGGCGGTGGTCAGGGCGATACCTGCTGATGGGCCGTCTTTTGGCGTTGCACCTTCGGGCATATGGATGTGCAAATCGGTATTTTTGAATTTTTCATAATCAATACCAAATCGCTCGCCCCCTGCTCGTACGACGCTCATCGCCGCTCGGATGGATTCTTTCATCACATCACCGAGAGAGCCTGTGAACACCAGCTCGCCTTTGCCCTGCATGGTCGCAGACTCGATGGTCAGTAGCTCACCGCCGACCGATGTCCAAGCAAGCCCTGTGATACGACCGACTTCAGGGTCTTTTTCGGCAAGTCCATAGTCAAATGGCTTGACGCCTAAGTACTCACTGATGTTGTCATCAGTGATGTGTAGGGTGTTGACCACAGCGCCTTTTTTGGGCTTAGTGCCGTGCGTTTCGACTTGGGCACGCACTGCTTTGCGGCTGATTTTGTTAATTTCTCTTTCAAGATTACGCACGCCTGCTTCACGAGTGTAATGGCGGATGATGCTAGTGATGGCATCATCAGTGATGTCAAGCTCGCTGTCTTTGAGACCGTTTTGTTCTAGGGCTTTTGGCACGAGATAATTATTAGCAATCGCCAGTTTCTCATCTTCGGTATAGCCCGGCAAGCGGATGACTTCCATACGGTCAAGCAAGGCAGGCGGAATGTTCATGCTATTGGCAGTACAGATGAACATCACTTGTGATAAGTCCAAATCTAGATCAAGATAATGATCATTAAACGCTTTATTCTGTGATGGATCAAGTACTTCTAACAGCGCTGATGCGGGATCACCACGGAAATCTTGTGCCATCTTATCGATTTCGTCTAATAAGAACAGCGGGTTTTTGACTTCGACTTTTGATAATGACTGCACAATCTTACCCGGCATCGCACCGATATAAGTACGGCGATGACCACGGATTTCAGCTTCATCACGCACGCCACCGAGTGCCATACGCACAAACTTACGACCTGTGGCACGAGCGATACTCTCGCCAAGTGATGTCTTACCCACGCCCGGCGGCCCGACTAGGCACAGGATTGGACCACGGATTTGCTTGACACGAGATTGCACCGCCAGATACTCTAGGATGCGGTCTTTGACATCGTCAAGTCCGTAGTGGTCCTTATCGAGCGTTTCTTTGGCTTTATCAAGATTAATCGAGACTTTGCTTGCCTTATTCCACGGTGTATCCAAAATCCACTCAACATAGCCACGCACCACCGATGCTTCTGATGATGTGGCAGGCATCATTTTTAGCTTGCGAAATTCTGATTCGGCTTTTTTGCGGACATCATCGGGTAGGTCAGCATCTTTTAGGCGATTTTCGAGTTCGACATCGTCATCATCAGCGCCATTGTTCAAATCCGATAGCTCATTTTTAATCGCTTTCATCTTTTCGTTTAGAAAATATTCACGCTGATTATTTTCCATCTGCTTACGCACGGTGTCTTGCAGTTCGTTTTCGATGGTGCGTTCGGTTTTGGCAGAAGTCAGATAATCGCACAGAATAGTGAAATATTCTTCGGCATCCGATGATTCAAGCAGTTGTTGTTTTTTGTCCAAAGCTAGCTGTGTGCGTGTCGCCACAAAGTACATCAGCTCAAGCAGATTGTCGATTTTGCCTGCGACACGAGTCAGCTCACGAGCATTACGCAGGCTGTTGTCGGCATATTCACCAAATAGCTCAAGCAAGGTTTTGATGCGGGCATCGCTGTCATCAGTACTCAGCGAAATTTCGACATCAGCAGGCACGAAGCTAGACAATAGGCTCTCGGCAGGGTCATCATCGACTGTGGTGATGGCGTTGATATGTACACGGCTTAGGCCTTCGATGAGCACCTTTAGGCATTTGTCATCGGTGTCGTGTGGCATGGTGCTGACGATACGGCAACGAGTGCCGAATTGGTACAGATTATCCGTGCTAATCTCTTCGCTAAGCGAATCTTTTTGGGAGACGACAATCAGCTCGCCATCATAGACATCTTGGGCAAGCTCGATGGCTTTGATGGATTGTTCACGACCGACAAATAGGGCGATTTGCATATGTGGATAGACGACCACATCACGCACCGCCAATAAAGGTAGGATTTCTAAGGATTTCTTTGTTTTGCTCATCGTTGTTGTTTCCTTATTAAAGTGATGGGTGGTTTATGGTGGCAAGGCGGATAAATTACAAGTCAAGACAGGCGAAATTTGCCCCAAAATTTGGCAAAGCATGGCTTTGGTGCTACCCAAATCTTGCCAAAATGTTACTATTGTTAAATTGTATATAACAATTTAATTGATAACTAATTGATTTTTAATGGTATTTTATCAAATGGTCTGTGGATAAATAAGGTATAATAACGCACGAAAAATCTTGACCAAGTCGGTATTTGACCGTCTTGGTATGTGGTATTAAATAGGTGAACTATGATGATAAATGCAGTATTGCTTGCAGTCATTGTGATGGTGGGGCTGTCGCTGGCTCGTGTCCATGTGGTGCTAAGCCTTGTGATTGGTGCGCTCGTGGGTGGTCTTGTGGCAGGTATGTCGGTAGCGGATACGCTGACGGCGTTTCAAGGTGGTATCAAAAATGGCGCTGAAATTGCGCTGTCTTATGCGATGCTTGGGGCGTTTGCGATGGCGATTGCACATTCAGGCTTGCCACAGATGATTGCTGATAAGCTGATTATGAAAGTGAACAACACTGATGGCGCAGGTAAGCTTAAGTGGCTATTGTGCGGGATTTTGGTGGTGATGGCGATGATGTCGCAGAACATTGTGCCGATTCACATTGCCTTTATTCCGCTGATTGTGCCGCCACTATTATTGGTGATGAATCGCTTGCAACTTGACCGCCGTGCGGTGGCGTGTATTTTGACCTTTGGTTTGGTCAATACTTATATGTTTATCCCTTATGGCTTTGGTGATATTTTCTTAAATCAGATTATCCTAAAAAATGTCAATGACGCTGGCATGGCGACAGGTGATATCTCGATGATGAAAACCATGACCATTCCCGCGCTTGGGATGCTATTGGGCTTGCTCATTGCCGTGTTTGTGACTTATCGCAAGCCACGTGCTTATCGTGATATTGAGATTGCCAAAGAAACACCAGCTAAGGCAGTCAATGGCTATGATGTGGCGGTGGCTGTTGGGGCGATTTTGGTAGCACTTGGTGCACAGCTGATGACAGATTCGCTACTGATTGGCTCGCTCGTGGGTTTTGCGGTGTTTATGGCGACAGGCGTGGTCAAATGGCGTGAAGCCAATGATGTCTTTAATGATGGCATCAAGATGATGGCGATGATTGGCTTTATCATGATTTGTGCGCAGGGCTTTGCCGAAGCGATGAAAGCCACAGGGCAGATTGACACCCTAGTGGATGGGGCGATGCAACTGTTTGGTGGGAATAAGGCGATGGCAGCGCTTGCGATGCTGATTGTGGGCTTGATTGTGACTTTGGGCATTGGCTCATCGTTCTCGACAGTGCCAATCATTGCCACCATCTATGTACCGCTGTGCATGGCGATGGGCTTTAGTGTACCTGCGACGGTGGCACTGGTGGCAACAGCAGGCGTACTGGGTGATGCAGGCTCGCCGGCATCTGACTCGACGCTTGGCCCGACGATGGGACTCGATGCTGATGGTCAGCATGATCATATCAAAGACAGCGTCGTGCCGACCTTTATTCACTATAACATTCCGCTTATTATCTTTGGTTGGGTTGCGGCGATGGTGCTGTGATGGTATCTGGTACAATTGGCAAATCCGATGTGTGATGTGCCAATGATATAAAAAATCAGGCTGAAATTGGTTTTCAGCCTGATTTTTTTGGCAATATTAAATGGGTGGGTTAATCGCTACTTTGCCCAAGATAAGTCCCGCTTCTTGGCTGCCAATCAATCTCTTCACCACGCATCAGCTTATCGATCATCACTTTGGTATCGGCACGATGCTCGTTCAATAGGCTAATCATGTGCGTGTTTTTGTAGCGACCGATATTAGGATCATAAGTCTCGGCAGCACTTGCCACGCCATCACGATCACGGTGGTGATACAGATGGGCGATACGCTCGGCGATGTCATTATCCATCCCCAGAATCTCAAGTGCTGTCTTGGCACTGCGCACCGCCGAGTCAAAGGTCTCACGAATCACCGCATTTGCGCCTGCATGATGTAGCTGATAGGCGTGAATACGGTCATAAGCACGAGCAACGATAGGCAGATCGGGATAATCATGGCGTAGATGCTTGACGATGCTAGATGCCTTTTGGGGATCATTGATGGCGATCACCACAAGCTTTGCTTTGGCAACGCCTGCCATCTCAAGCAAATCAAAACGAGTCGCATCGCCATAATAGGTCTTGACACCCAGACTTGCCAAGCCATCGACATGATCGGCATCACTATCAATCAAGGTTGTCTGATAGCCACAAGCGGTCATCATACCGTTCACCACTTGTCCGTATCTGCCGTGACCTAGAATGATGATTGGGTTTTCTTCATCAATCTGATCGCTATCACGCTCACTGCTATCACGCTCACTGCTATTGCCTTTTTGACTGGTTAATTTGCCATGAATCACCAAAAATAGCGGTGTCAGCACCATCGACAGCACGACAATCGCAGTCAGATTGGCGTGTGTGGTGGCATCGATGACCGACTGCGTCGCAGCAGCTGAGAACAGCACAAAGGCAAATTCACCCCCTTGAGCCATCATGACCGCACGCTCGGTGGCGATGGCATGGTCGGATTTGGTCAGGCGAGCTGCTACATAAATCCAAATACCTTTGGTCGCCATCAGTGCAATCACACCCAGTGTGATCAGCTGCCAGTTATTTGCCACCACCGACAAATCCAGTGCCATGCCAACGCCTAAGAAAAACAAACCTAACAGCAATCCACGAAACGGCTCAATATCCGCTTCTAGCTGATGGCGAAAGCTGGACTCAGATAATAGCACGCCTGCGACAAACGCCCCCATTGCCATTGACAGTCCGCCAAGCTCCATCAGTAGTGCAGAACCCAGCACCACTAGCAGGGCGGCAGCAGTCATGATCTCACGCACGCCAGTTTTGGCAAGTATCTTAAACAAAGGATTAATCAGCACGCGACCAGCAAAAAACAGTGCCAGCAATGAACCAATCGCCACCAAAATCGACTGCCAAGCAGGCGTCTCGCTCGTATGCACCACAGGTGACAAGAACGCCACAATGGCAAGCAGTGGCACGATGAGCAAATCTTCAAACAGCAAAATCGACACCATGCTTTGACCTTTGGCAGTGCCAAGCTCATTATTCTCACCAAGACTTGACATGACAATAGCTGTCGAAGTCAGCACAAAGCCTG
Source organism: Moraxella pluranimalium (assembly GCF_002014825.1). Taxonomy (GTDB): domain Bacteria; phylum Pseudomonadota; class Gammaproteobacteria; order Pseudomonadales; family Moraxellaceae; genus Moraxella; species Moraxella pluranimalium. Next base: position 96,341 of record NZ_MUYU01000005.1, read on the forward strand.
CCGCACCGATGAACGCCACTTGCCATGATGCGCCAAACAGCATAATCACCGCCGTCATCAAGGCAGTTGCACCCAAGACTTGTAATGAGCCGAGTCCAAAAATCTGCCGACGCAGTCCCCATAGATGCGCAGGCTGCATCTCAAGCCCGATGATGAATAAGAACATCACCACGCCAAGCTCGGCCACATGAATGATGGTCTGCGGATCGGTAAATATCCCCAAACCAAACGGGCCAATCAATAGACCGCCTGCCAAATAACCAAGGACTGAACCCAGTCCAATTTTGCGAAAAATCGGCACTGCAATCACTGCTGCACCCAGTAGGGTAACAACTTTGATCAACTCACCTGCCATGCCTGCTTCGGCCATATTTCACCTTCAATATTGTGTCAAAATTATCACAATGATTTCAAAAACTACAAAAAAAGACAGCATACCGTATATGCTGTCATCTTAACTGAAAATTAAAAATTTCACCAATACTATCAGAAAAAATAAGAAAATCTTATGGACTGATTATTTATCTTGATAAATTATAACCAACCTGCTTTTCTAAATTTATGATGCAAGTACAAACAAACAGCAATCACTGCACCTAATACGATAAAATAGCCGTATTTATAGTGCAATTCGGGCATAAAATCAAAGTTCATCCCATAGATGCCTGCCACTGCCGTCGGCACAGCAGCGATACCTGCCCAAGCGGCAAGCTTACGCACGACATCGTTTTGTCCCATTGTTACCATCGCCATATAGGTATCCATCGCCACAGATAGCATTTCGTTGAGTCCATTGACCGCATCGATCGAGCGAAGCAGGTGGTCGTTGACGTCGCGAAAATATGGCTTGGCAGCGGCAGGGAAAGCAGCAACCAGCTCATTTTTTTTGTGGTTGATAAAGAAATTACACACATCTTGTACAGGCAAAATCACCGCACGCATATGGACAAGTTGTGATTTTAATTCGTACAGGCTTTTGAGTGTTGATTTGCTAAATTCGTGCGAGAAAATATTACGTTCTTGTTCGCGTAAGTAGTTGCCCAAGCGGTCAGTAATCGGCAAGTAGTTATCGACGATGAAGTCCATGATGGCGTGTAGCACAAAAATCGGGCCAAGACGCAGTTTCTCAGGACGGCGATGGCAATGCTCACGCACTGGGCTGTATGAGTTGGATGCACCACGACGCACGCTGATGATGAAGTTTTTGCCCATAAAAATCGCCGTTGTACCATAGCGGATTTGATTGTCTTCAAGCTTGGCGGTACGCACGACCACGAAAATGGTGTCATTACCATAGCTTTCGACTTTTGGGCGTTGGTGGTCAGCAAAGGCATCTTCAAGCGCCAGTTCGTGTAGGTCAAAGGCATCTTGGACTTCTTTGACCGTCTCAAGACTCGGGTCATATAGCCCAAGCCAAATAAACTGATTGTTATTGGTCAAGGCACGGCTGACATCTTCGATCGCCAAAGGCTCAATCGGTGCGCCTGTTTTACGAGAATACGAATAGCAGATGATGGTCTCGTTATCCCCTGATTGCTCAATGTCTTCAAAGCGGTCGGCATCAGGGTCATAGACAGTCATCGTCTCGATGGTGTCTTCGAGCGTGGCATCAGAGTCGCCATAGATGTAGCTGTCGTGCGTGTCGTGAAAGGTCTCGGCAGATGACTTGCTCTCGGCTTCGTCAAGATCGTCATCGTCTTCTTGCTCGCCTTCGTCATCTAGCCATTCTTCGGCTTGTTCATCATCTCGCTTATCGGCAGGCTCAAACAGTTCGGCTTGTACAGGTGTGCGAGTCGGTTTGGCGGTTTCGCTCGGGGTGCGGTCTGTGTCTGTTTCGTGCTGTTGAGTCATCGCAAAACCCCCTTAAGTTCATTGCCAAAATCTGCTTAAAAGTGAACATTATAGCAACATTTTTGGCTGATTTCATCTGTTTTGATAATTAATCCGATACATATAATGGGCGTTGGCGTATAATATCGGCATAAGTACAGTGGGTGTATATTATGCTGATGGTGCGTGGTATGTACCTTACGAACTAGTTTATCTTACAGATAATTCAAGGGCAATAATCCAAAACCTTGCTATACAAATCAAAAGACCTATCATCTTTTGTTATAGTTTCTGTGTTGGTGGCGATTGGAAGGCGGATGCCAACAACATACATACTTCCATGTAACAACCCAGTATTTGATTGGCAATCGTATTCAAGTTTTATAATACCTTTTGTTTTTTCAAGGCGATTGGGTGGTGTGCCAAAATTATTCTTAAAAGTCATAAAAACTTTATTTTGTTTTTGGTCATAAATGACACTATTTTTATCATAATAAGACGGCTGCTCCTCTTCACCAAAAAAGGGAACTAGCACCCAATGTGGTTTTGCAATTGCCATCGTAGGCAACAATATCATCAAACTCATAGCAAATTTCAAATTCATCACTTAACTGCCTCTTGTTCGTCCATTTTTGCACTTTCAAGCCATGCGTTGGCATTATCTAGGTCTTTTTTTACACCAATACCGTTAGCATACAGATGGTGCATTTTATATTTTGCAGATGTACTGCCTTTGATGGCTGCTAAAAAATAATATTCAAATGATTTGTTATAATTGTTCGGTACACCAAGCCCAAACTCATACATAATAGCATTTGAAAGATAAAAGAATTCGTTATCTGCTTCTTCCGCTACTGAGACGATTTGACCGTACCACATTGTTGCTTTATCTATATTCTTTTCAATTATTTCATTGCCGTAATGATATGCTTGGGCTATTTCAAACATTGCCCCTAGCACTTCTCTATTATCATACGAAGATACAACATTAGCTTTAGCGATTTCAAAATAAATATCAAAAGCCTTTTGTAAATTTTTAGGTACTATCTTGCCCTGCAAATAATAATCAGCAATAGTTTTAGCATTTCGTCTTATCAACCTATGGTTGTAAGGTTGATTGACTTTTGATAAAACTTGATTGTGCAAAATTTCTGCTTGTTGAAAATCAGTCAAATCTGCATTTTTTCCAAAATTAATCAAATAATTGTAAGCTAGTCTAGTTTGGGCATCGGTATTTCCATTGTTGGCTGCAACACCAAGCCAACAATTAGCAAATTCACTCCAGCCTTTACCTTTTTCATATAATTGATACTGTGCTGAAACATTATTTTGATTTATCGCTTGATTGTAAATATCAGCTAACTCATCAACTAAGGTTGGGCTATTGGCGATTTGAGAGATATTACATTCTGGTGGAATGGTTGTATTTTTGGCATGAGCAAATTGAAAAAACAATGCACAAGATACCAAAATTAACTTGGTATAAAAATTGCTTTTATTCATTGGTGGTTTGCTCCGTATTTGTTGGTGTAGGTCTTAATCTAATTACTGTCTTTTCTTTAGGCTTGCAAATTCTAAAAAAGTACAGCAAGGTACGCACGCCGCACTATTGATCCTACTTGATGATGGTTCACAGACAGCCCCATTATACCTTGATTGGGACGGATTTTGAGTATGAAATATGATTTTCATTAGGTGTGTCTCAAGCAAAATCCCAAAATTTAAAAAAAATTTGCAAATATGCCTTGCAAGGTCGTGTTAGTATGATACACTAGATAGGAAAAAATTTCTGATTGTCTGCGGACGCATCTTTTTTCCTGTCTGTGAGTGGATGGGATGTCAAATTTTTTCACCAGATTTGTTTATTATTCTTGTTAATTGATGGCTGTTGATTAACAGGTTTTATACTGTCAAAAAAAATGCAATTGATGTGGCATTGATAGGGTGTCATGCGATTGCTTTTGTAAGTTTTGTATGCCTAACAGGGGTTTTTTGTGCCACACTCTAGCACCAATACCAATCCAACCGATCATACGATCGCCAAAAAGCTACAACAAAACTGGCTGTTGCCTGATGGGGTGGCGGATGTGCTATTTACCGATGCCCAAAAACAAGAAAGCCTGCGTGATGCACTGCTGTTCGTCTTGACGGCGCATGGCTATCGCTTGGTGTCGCCACCTTTGATTGAATACACCGAAAGCCTGCTTGGTCATGCTGATGAAGACCTAAAACGCCAAACTTTTAAATTCATCGACCAGCTAAACGGTCGCTTGATGGGTCTGCGAGCTGACATCACGCCACAGATTTTGCGCATTGATAGCAAATACGGGCAGGGCGTTAGCCGTTATTGCTATGTCGGTCAAGTGGTCAAAACTTTACCAACCGGTCTATTTGGTCTGCGTACACCGCTACAGATGGGTGCGGAGATTTTTGGTGTCAAGAGTATTGATGCTGAGATTTCATTGATTGATTTGTTAGCAGCGCTGATGGATGAAATTGGGCTTGCTCGTGATAGCCTGCATATGGATGTCGGTCATGTGGCGATTTTTGAGCGTCTGTGTGACCTGCACCAAGTGTCAGCCACCGATGTCGATGCGCTGATGGCGATTTATCACAAAAAAGCCTTGCCTGAGCTACAAGCATTTTGCCAAACACTTGGCGATACTTTGGGCGATGTCGATGGGGCGAATGACTTTTTGGTGCTCGGTAAGCACACACTAGCCCAAGATGGCGTGCCAAATGCGGATAATCTATTATCCAAGCTGTCTGCCAAAGCACGCACAGATACGATTATCTACCAAGCGACCGATGAGATTGTCGCTTTGATTGCGCACATTCGCACGCTTGGCATGGGTGTTAGCCTAGATATCACTGAGCTGTCAGGCTATCACTATCATACAGGGATTGTGTTCAATGCTTATTTGGCGCACAGCCAAACTGCCCAGACCCAAGCATTGGTGCGTGGCGGTCGCTTTGAAGGCTTGTCGGTCGATGGCAAGGCTCGGGCGGCGACGGGCTTTAGTATGGATATCAACCGTTTGCTTGAGTTTGTTGAGCTACAAGAAGATACCGTGATTTGGGTGGATTATGCGGATTTGCAAAGTGCCACCGCTGAACAAAAAGCCGATTTGTCCGAACAAATCAAAACCTTACAAACCGAAGGCTGTATCGTCATCAAGCCACTGTCAGCCGATGATAAGCCGCAGACCATCGATGGCGTACTGCATTTTGATGGTGAACAGGGCGTCTGGGCGGTGCAGTTGGTCGGTGATGACTTTTAATTAATCGGTTTTAATAATCGGATTTAACCTTATTTAGCCATATTGATTTTGATATAAATCAGTTTATTTTAATTTTGTGTTTATCAACTTAAGGATTTATCATGGGTAAGAATGTTGTTGTGCTAGGTAGCCAGTGGGGCGACGAAGGCAAAGGCAAAATCGTTGACCTACTCACCGAAAAAGCAACGGCGGTCGCACGCTTTCAAGGCGGTCATAACGCAGGCCATACGCTGGTGGTTGGCGGTGAAAAAACCGTTCTGCATCTGATTCCATCAGGTATCTTGCGTGAAGGCGTGACCTGCTTTATCGGCAATGGTGTGGTGCTTGCCCCTGATGCACTGCTCAAAGAAATGAACGGTCTGATCGAAAAAGGCGTACCTGTGCGTGAGCGTCTGCGTATCTCGCCTGCGTGTCCGCTGATTATGCCTTATCATGTGGCGCTTGACCAAGCTCGTGAAATCAAGCGTGGCAATGCCAAAATCGGTACAACAGGTCGTGGTATCGGCCCTGCGTACGAAGACAAAGTGGCTCGCCGTGGTCTAAAAGTCGCTGATTTGTTCCGTGATGATTTGCCACAAAAGCTTGAAGGCTTGCTTGAATACCATAACTTTGCATTGACCCAGTATTACAAGGTTGATGCGATTGACTTTGATGCGACTTTGGCACTGTGCAAAGCATGGGCGGCAGAAATCAAGGATTTGGTCGTCGATGTTACCGATGCGCTAGAGACTCGCCGTCAAAATGGCGAAAACTTGATGTTCGAAGGCGCACAAGGTACGCTACTTGACATCGATCACGGTACTTATCCGTTTGTCACGAGCTCAAACACGACAGCGGGCGGTGTCTCAACCGGTACAGGTCTTGGCCCATTGTACCTAGATTATGTACTAGGCATCACCAAAGCTTATACCACGCGTGTCGGCTCTGGCCCATTCCCAACTGAGCTATTTGACGAAGTGGGTGCGCACCTTGCCAAAGTCGGTCATGAATTTGGCGCAACCACAGGCCGTGCTCGTCGCTGTGGTTGGTTTGATGCAGTGAGCCTACGCCGTGCTGTGGTGTTAAACTCAATGTCAGGCATTTGCCTAACCAAGCTTGATGTATTGGACGGCTTAGAAGAAATCCGCATCTGCACAGAGTACGAAGTGCCAACCGGTGAAATCGCTGGTGCGTATGATGCGGAATACTACGAAAAAGTCACGCCAAAATTTGAAACTTTGGCAGGCTGGAGTGAATCAACTATCGGTATCACCAAGTTTGAAGACTTGCCAACCAATGCGCAGATCTACATCAAGCGTATCGAAGAGCTGGTCGGCTGCCCTGTGGACATCATCTCAACTGGCCCTGACCGTGCTGAGACCATCGTCCTGCGTGACCCGTATGATGCTTAATTGATTGTATAGCATTTATCAATAAAAATCGCTGAGCGTGAGTGTCGGCGGTTTTTTTTAATATTTATTTATTAAATATTTATCAGTCTTTTATCGGTAATCACCACATCTACACATTGATCCCATGGCTGTCTAGGTAGCTTATCGACAAGCTGAAACTCATAGCACCAAGCGACTTTGAGCGTATTGGGGCAGTTGGCAAAGGTGCGATCATAAAACCCGCCGCCCATGCCAAGCCGTACGCCTTGCCGATCGACAGCGACGAGCGGACAGATGATGGCATCCATCTGCCAAGCAGGCAGGCGAGTGTGTGTTATGGGCTCAAGCATACCCAGCCGATGGCGTTTGAAGGCATTTTTTGATAAAGGCAGTTGCACAGGTGCAAAAGTAAGTGCTTGATTGGGTTTGGTGATGGGTAAAAAAGCCTGCCATCCCAAGCGTGCACAAAAGCGAGCAATGACATCGGTCGGCAGTTCGCCAAAATCATCCAAATAAAATGCGACTTTGGCACAAGGTGGCAGTCGTTTGGCAAGCTGTATCAAAAACCGAGATGCCAAAAAAGCCGCCTGCCGTCTTTGGCGTACACTTAGGTCTCTACGCTGTTTGGTGAATGTTTTTCTTGAGATGTTTGGCAGTTGGCTGGTCATGGCAATCGATCGGCTGTGATAATTATCAAATTAATTGGCAAAAAGCATAAAATAGCCCAAAAATTAACGGGTTTTCATTGAAAAAACGGGCTATTTTGGCGATAATAGCACATTTATTTACAATAACAAATACCCATCCATAAAAGCATCTTATGAGCACTCAATCTGCGCCACGCACCGCCAAATCCCCAAAAAAACGCCCAAGACGCAGTCAAGAAGACATTGCTGCGGCGAATTTTTTGAAACACAGTTTTAAACCTGTCAAAAAATCCATCTACATGGCATGGCTATGCGACATCATCAATGTGCTATTGTTGATGGTGCAGGCGTGGGTGATTGTGCTGATTTTTGATGGGTGGCTACTGCCGTTTATTCCGCAGTTTGCTCATCATGATGCGATGGCGACGAGTGCGCTGTGGCTGTATTTGGCGGTGTTGTTTGGGGTGTTTGCTTTGCGTGCGTTGGTGGGGTATGCACGAGATGCGATTTTGACACGGGTGGGTGTGCAGGTGGCATCTGATGTGCGTGGACGGCTACTTGACCAGCTTGGTGAGATGGGATTGGCTCGGCGGTTTTTTGGCTCGGATGGTGTTTTGGCAAGTAAAATTGTCGATGAACCTGAGCATTTGGTGGGTTATGCACGCTTTGAAGCGCAAAAGATGACGGCGGTAACGACACCGATTTTATTAGCTATCTGTATTGGTTTTTTTAGTAAATTTTCAGCATTAATCCTGCTTGCCACTGCGCCACTGGTGCCGATTTTTATGATTCTCATCGGTGTGGCGACAGCACGCAAAAGCCGTGAGCAGATGGATGCGATGGCACAGCTTGGCGGACGGTTCTTTGATTGGATTCGTGGGGTGAATACGCTGGCACGCCTACAGGCGGTGACGGTGGCGGTTGGTGATATTGATACTAGTAGCGAAGCCTATCGCAAAAAGACGATGGATGTGCTAAAAATCGCTTTTTTAAATAGTGCTGTGCTTGAATTTTTGTCCGCGTTATCGATTGCACTGGTGGCGGTGTATCTTGGCTTTGGCTTGATTGGGATTTTGCCGTGGCAGACAGGCGTGATGGCGACCAGTTATAGTTCGGCATTGATGATTTTGCTACTTGTGCCTGAGTTTTATGCGCCGCTACGCCGATTGGGGGCGGAGTATCATATCAAAGGACAAGCAGAAGGTGCTGCCAAAGCAATGGTGGATATGATGGCGTTTAAGGGCCATCATACGGGCAATAAGTCGGTACAACTGACCAATCCTGTTGCCATTCGCCTAGAGCAAGTGGCGGTGTTTGGCGATGATGGGCGGTTGCGCTTATCGCCTGTGACGCTTGAGTTTGGTGCAGGGCAAGTGACAGCTTTGCAGGGGCAAAGTGGTACGGGTAAATCGACAATTTTGCAGATTTTGCTTGGCTTTGGGCAATTTACAGGTAATATTTGGCTGATTGATGGTAATCAGCGTTATGACTATGCTTCGCTTGATATGACTGCACTGCGTCAGCAGATGGGTTATCTTGCCCAAACTGTGAGCCTGCTACCGATGAGCATTGCGGATAATTTACGCCTTGCCAAAAAAGACGCCACCGATGCCGAGCTACAAGCAGTGCTTGAGATGGTTGGCTTATGGACGCTTGTCAGTCAGTTGCCAAATGGTATAAACACCGTGCTGAGCGAGCGGGGTGGTGGTATCTCAGGTGGTCAAGCACAGCGTATCGGCATTGCACAGCTACTGCTCCAAGATGCCAAAATTTGGCTATTGGATGAGCCGACCGAGCATCTTGATGGCGAGACAGCGCAGGCGGTGGCGGAGTTGTTGCACCGATTGGCAAAAGATAAGACAGTGATTTGGGTGACGCATGATGTAGCGCTTGATGAGCGATTTGATGCGTGCCATCAATTATAGGGGGAAGTGATGAAATCAGCACAGAAGTTTGAGCCATTTGCCCTATCTGAGCTTGTCAGTCGGCAGCTATTTATGTGGTGCGTTGCGTGGTTACTTGGGCTTGTGACCGTCTGGTCGGTATTGGGCTTGACCATGCTGTCGGGGTGGTTTGTCACCATGTCGGCAGTGGCAGGGCTTGTGGCGGTCGGTGGTCATACTTTTAATTATATGATGCCGGCAGGGATTATCCGTGGCTTTGCCATTGTGCGTACGATGGGGCGTTATGGTGATTTGATGGTGTCGCACCATGCGGTGTTTGCACTGCTCAAGGATTTGCGTGTGCGGTTTTTTGCCCAGTGGGCAGGTCTTGATTATGGACTGCGTAACGCAGGCGGTCAAAGTAGTAGTCAAAAAATGCACCGCTTGGTCAAAGACATCGATGTCCTAGATGAGTTCGTCCTGCGCTTGGTGTCGCCATGGGTGATGGCGGTGGGTGCGGTGTTGGTCGTTGGCAGTATCATTATGGTGATTTTGCCAAGTGCATGGCCAAGTATTGCACTTGTGCTGATGGCGCTACTGTGTGCGATGGTGGCGCTCAAGCTTGGTATCCGCCTAGCACACCAAGAAAGTCAATTACAAGAACAACGCAAATCAACCCTACTTGATACGCTACCTGCCTTGACTTCACTGCTGATTTGGCAGAGATGGCAAGATACCAAGCAGACACTTGCCAAGCTAGATGATGAACAAACGGCGGTAACTTTGGCATCGCATCGCCTACGCCGATTGACCATGCTTGCCATTCAGCTATTGATGGCGTTATCTGCGGTGATGATGCTGGTGGCGGCAGGGCTGTATTTTGATGGTGCAAGCATCACGCCCTTTAGCGAATCTACGCTCAATAGCTATACTGACATTAGCCCTGCTTTGATATTGGCATTGATGCTTGGCTTGGTGGGCTTAAGTGAGTTTGTGCTCAATCTAGTCAATGAGCCATTGGCGCTGGGTCGTAGCCTTGTGGCAAAAGCACGGCTCAATGCACTGATTTCTCAAGCTGACACCAAGCCTGCACTGACACCGATTGACACTGTGAGCACCGAGCAAATCAGCCTTGTGCTGGATCATGCGGATGTCAAAGCACCTAAGGCGATTTTTGGCGCAAGCAATTTGACCGCTACCATCACTCAGGATAAGCCTTGTCTGGTGGTTGGGCCATCAGGTGTAGGCAAATCCACGCTGTTACAGACACTTGCCCAAGAACATCCGCTCAGTGGTGGCGTGATGCGTTTGGTGGGCGATATGGGTGCTTGTGAGTGGCAGGCGGTGGATTTTGGTGCGACGCTTGGCTTTTTGGGTCAGACGGTGGATATTTTTGATCAGACTTTGGCGGATAATCTACGACTTGGCAAGCTAGACGCCACCGATGATGAGCTGTATGCCGTACTTGATGCGGTCAATCTTGGTGACTGGGCAAAATCACAACCCAAAGGGCTTGCCACACCACTTGGCGAATATGGTACAGCAGTCTCAGGTGGTCAGGCTCGGCGTATTGCCTTGGCAAGATTGCTGTTATCACCAAAAAAAGTCTTGCTACTCGATGAGCCATTTGCCGGTCTAGATGCGACCACTCGTCATATCGTATGGCAAAGCCTGCGTGCGTATCAGACGAGCGGACATATCGGGCTACTACTCATCTCAACGCATCAGCTGTGGGACGAAATGGGCGATGTGGATGTATTGAAGGTTGGTGATATGCACATCAGTGCACTTATTTAGATAATTGAATTTTAAGCATAATGGATGTTGCTAAGATACATATTGAAAAATACAAGTCTAAAAAACACCCCTAATTCCAAAGATATATCCAAATATTTATTGATAGTTGGTATAAGCTTGGAATTGGGGGTGTATTTTCTTGCAATAATTGGGTGTAATTAATGCAAGAAGTTTAGTTTTAGCATTGCACTGGTATCTTGATATGATTTAGATTGTGCGTGTTTTACTGTGGCGCCAAAACTTGTCTTTGGGTGAAGTTTGGTTGTAGCTCCAGCCTCAATTTCGTATCGAGTCTGATCAACTGACCAAGCATTGTCATAGCGTTGCTTGGTGTCATGTTCAATTCCAAACCCTAAATTCAGGCTATCAACAATAGCGGAATTTTGATAAGAGAGACTAAATTTTGAGACAATGACAGGCGTTGATGTGTTGCGATCAAGAATTGAACTGGTTAGATAATTGCGATCAAGTCTTGTTCCAAGTAGTGCATCCAAGTTTAGTTTTTGGTTTATGCTAAATGGTTTTTGAACATACAATCCTAGCTGAAGCAAGTCTGAGTCATGATCTGAAGTGGTACCTGCTTGAGTGATATCGTGAGATGCCTTTGTGCCTGACAATAGACCTGCAACGCTGAAATTATCATAGTGTTTAGCTGCAATTACACCAATACCATTCGCTTTAGATTTGGCGGACTGATGATTGTCTAGAAATTGTTCATCCCAATCATTGTGTTGATTATAAACACTAAAACCTACACTGAACTTGTTTTTGGCATATAGCAGTCCTGCACCAAAAGTAGTTCCAGTATCCGAACCGCTTAGATCGTTAGCCGGTATGATATCAGCGGTCTTATACCCTCCATAAATAGCGGTAGTTAAGCCATTTTTGTGACTTAGGGTGTCTTGTAGCAACTCTGTGGTAGTTTGAGAAACTTGTTTGGTTAGAGCGGTTGCGGCATTGGTGTATGCGCTATCACCCGCTTGATATATCGCGCTTGCCAATTCGGTGGTATCGGTTGTGCTGTAAATGGTCGGTAGGCTATTCAACACAGCATTATTGTGATAGCTTGGATTGGCAATATAACCATCAACCACGTTGGCAGCGGATGCTAAAACGGCTGCAGATTGATTGGATGTTGATGTTGTATCGGTGATACTGGCAAGTGTTGAAGAAGCCGATTTTGGAGTCATGGTAATGTCAATACCAGTATTGGTATAATTGATGGTAGGTGTGTACATCAAAGGCGATGTTACATTGCTAAATTTACCTTCCGGTTTCTTAGCGATAGAAATGGCATTTTTAGTTTCTTTTGGTATGGTTGTACTTTTTGAGCTAGTAATATCAAGCGTACCATCTAACCGAGCGGTATTTAGTACCTTGGCGGTGCGCCCAAGACGAATTTTTGTGGTTGATTTATCGTCAAGTTTCAAATCGATGATTGCCAATCCGTCTTGGAAGTCAACGGTGCCACCTGTACTTATCACATTAGCCACTAAACCTTCACCACCAAGCGTACCGCCAGCAATCTTGACATCGCCCTTGAAGCCATTATTAATGTTTACCTTGCCTGCCTTGATGGTTAAATTGGCAAAGCTGCTATACCCATCCAGGTTTAGTGTGCCAACACCTGTTTTTAGCATACTGCCTGTTCCGGTGATTGGGTTGCTAAATGCATACACGCCTGCACTGACATTGGTTTCTAGCTCACCAAATGGTAGCTGTTTCATGCCTTTGATGGCAGAGTCAATATTGAGCATGCCCCACCCATACTTGTGTTTCTCACCCAAGTCATCAGCGGTGGTTAAAATAATGGTACGCAAGACATCATTGCTTGCCCAAGGGTATTTTTGCTTGAGTAATGCAGCAGCACCTGCAACTCTAGGTGCTGCATAGGATGTGCCACCAAGTGTTTTTGTATCTTTGTTGTCGGTGACATAGGTGATGTAGCCTGATGTTGCCAAGCAAGAATTTGCATACTCACCACAGGCATTTGCCCATTCTACATCATTTTTTTTGCCAAGACTTCTATCAGTATTGCTCTCAGTGGCAGTAACGTAAATCAACCCTTTTTGTAATTCTGGATTAAGTTTTAGCGCATAAGCATCTGCATTAGGATTGTCTCGACCATCATTGCCTGTCGATTGGATAATCAATTTACCTTCTTTGATGATCTTTGTGTAATTGGATAATGCAGCCGCCCCGTAAGTTTCAGCGCCTGCGTCAGCAGCATTGACTGGTGAATTACCTGAGTAATTGATGATATCTGCGTTGTTGGCGGCATTAATTAGGGCTGTACCGACATTACTACCATTATGCCTTGCATCGTATAATTTAGCTCGTGGTGCAATACCGTCAATTTCACCTGCTAATACCATTGCTACTTCATTACCGTGATTGGCTTTTTTTGCATCCGTATTACCTTCTCCTGAACTTCCTATAATGCGATCTTTTGGGATAATTGTGTCATTAGGTGTGATACCAGTGTCAACAACACCAACTACTACACCGGCGCCATCCAAACCGGCTTGTCGAGCAGATGTAACACCAAGTGATAAATTGGTGCTATATGACGATCGCTCGCGCGCCAATTTTTCTGCATTATTTTTAGCTTTTGAATCGGACTTCCAATAGCGATTGCCGATGCCGGCATTTGAATGTGGGAGAGGCGTGGGTGTTGCCACGGTGCTATCTTGCGCAAGAATATGATGGCTATATGTAGTATTGGATCTCCAAACCTCCACCCTTTGATCTGCTTTTGGCTTGGCAACGACAGGGCTGGCGCTTACAGGCGTGTTTTCAGGCTTGGAGGAGCAGGCGGACAGCATGATGGCAACAACGCTTAACGCTAACAAATTGAGCTTGTGCATAAACTCTCCTTTTGAACAACTCATATTTCAATAAATCTCATCAGTTATTATGATATTATGAATCAAATTTGAAATATTATCAAGTATCAAATTAATGAAACCATGCTAAGTAAAGGTGCAAGTTTTGCACGTAAAGCACCATTATTTACTAAACTATTTAAGATGGGTTGATTTGTAATTGCCTTAAAAGTGCAAGTGATGCAAAATCGGGGGATTGATCTGGATTGCTTTCAAAAAAAAGCAAGATTGTGTGGCTTAAGGTTTTGTTGGCAAGTGCTCACCAAGCTTAGATTGCTTGGTGGGGGCTATTATTGATGTGAGAAATAGTGGTAATAAGGCGCGCTTTGTCTAGTGGCAAAAACAAATATCGATTTGATTAAATTGATCAACGGCAAGAAGGTTTTGAACAATCAATCAAAGATCTTGAAATAAGTTGCACAAATGTTAATAATACCTCAGCGCTGGGATTCTAGGCTGCTTTTGGTGTGTTTTTGCAAATCTGAATTTATGCTTACCGTTTGTCTTTATTCGGATTATCCTTAGCGGTGATGATATCGGCATTAGGATCGCCAAGGCTTAAAATCTCGCTGAAATTCGGCTGTACTTTGAGCAATAGTTGCTCATGCTGTAGCACGCCTTGATTGACCTGCGCACGGCGTAAATAGCTCATAATCTGCTCACTGCGTGACATCCAGCGACCGATATCCAGATAGATGATATCGCCTTTGTGTTCGGTAAATGGCACGCCTTTAATTTTAATCAAGCTTAGAATCAGTGCCAACGGGTCTTTACGCATGATGGTACGGTAGCTATTCACCGCAAATTTGAGCAGTGGTGCTTTGTACCATTGGCGAGTATGTAGCTCGATGATGGCAGTATCGCTGATTTGCTTGAGCACCAGCCGTTGTCTGTGGCGATCTAGCTGTAAATGCACCAGTTCAAAGTTGCTGGCAACAGAAATATACATCCCCATCACATCGGCAGTGCAATACAGTCTAAGCCAGCCTTCATGCACTTCAAGGCGTAGATCCAAAATCATTTTGACATTTCGCACTACGAAGCGGTACAGTGCATCATTAATCTGCTCTTGATTGACTGTCAATAACATCTCATCGATATAGCTATCGGCAGCGGTGGCATAGTTGTGCTTGATATTGCCAAGTGTCTGCTGCCAACCGATGAGTAGATTTTCAAGAAAAAAAGCCGAATTCAAGCCGTCTTGGGTATCGCCAAAATGGGGTGTTGAATCTGGCTTGGATTCATTTTGACTTCGGATAATGTTATCAGTTGCAAGAGTTTGGGTCGTCATGGGCATGAGTGTTTGTTAAAATTATCCCATTTTAACAAACTTTTGGCAAAATGTGTGTAGCTATGTGTAGCCAATGATCATTTTGTCCAAGTTATAAACCCAAAAAATCCACCACAAAATCGCTATTTGGTGTGGCGAACAGCTCAGTAGGTGTGCCGATTTGTTCTACCTTACCATGATTCATGATGACAATTTTATCCGAGATGGCTTGTGCTTCTTCTTGGTCGTGCGTCACCATGATGCTTGTGATGCCGATTTCGCGCTGAATGTCTTTGAGCGAGCTGCGCAGCTCTTTACGCACCTTGGCATCGAGCGCACCGAATGGCTCATCGAGCAGTAGCAGGCGCGGATTGGTCGCAAGCGCACGCGCCAAGGCGATACGCTGACGCTGACCGCCTGAGAGTTCATGCGGATAGCGATGCTTGGTTTGGGGGAGTTGCACCAGCTCCAAGAGTTCATCGACGCGCTTATCGATTTGTGCTGCGCTTGGGCGTTTGTCTTTTGGTAATAGGGTCAGACCAAAGGCGATGTTTTGGGCGACGGTTTGATGGCGAAACAGGGCGTATTGCTGAAACACAAAGCCGATACCACGCTTTTGGACAGGGACATCGGTGACATCCACACCTTCAAAGGCGATGCGGCCGCTGTCGGCATTTTCTAGTCCTGCAATGATGCGCAACAGTGTCGTTTTGCCACACCCTGATGGGCCAAGTAAGGTGGTTAGCTCGCCTGTTGGGACTTCGATATTAATATCGCCAAGTGCTACAAAGTCGCCAAATTTCTTATGAATGTGTTTAATTTCGATACTCATGGTAATTCTCAATGCAATATTTATAAATAATAGATAATCAGTGACTTTGTTTGCGCGTCATGATGCCTTGGATAATCAGTGTCACCAGTGCCAATAGTGCCAATAGGCTCGATAGTGCAAATGCCAAAGTAAAGGCGTATTCGTTATAAGCAATCTCAATCATCAGCGGCATGGTATTGGTCTCGCCACGGATATGCCCTGAGACGACACTCACTGCACCAAATTCGCCCATCGCACGGGCATTGGTTAGGATGATGCCATACAGTAGCGCCCATTTGATATTTGGCAAAGTCACTTTCCAAAACATCTGCCAGCCGTTCGCCCCTAGGGTCAACGCTGCTTCTTCTTCGCTGTCACCTTGGGCTTGCATCAGCGGAATCAGCTCACGAGCAATAAACGGAAAAGTGACAAATAAAGTCGCAAGCACAATCCCTGTCGTCGCAAAAATCACCTGAATGCCCATGCTCTCAAGCCAACCACCAAGCAGCGTATTGGCACCAAAAACCAGTACAAACATCAGACCCGCCACCACAGGCGATACCGCAAAGGGTAGGTCAAGCAAGGTGGTTATGATAAATTTACCACGGAATTTATGGCGAGTAATCAAATATGCCAATGCTACACCAATAAGGGTGTTAATTGGTAGCACGATGGCGGTGGTGATGAGTGTTAATTTAATCGCCGAGAGTGCATCAGGCTCGCTTAGGGCGGACAAATACACCTGCCAGCCGTCTTTTAGGGCTTCATAAAACACCGCAACGAGCGGCACAACCAGCATGATGATCATAAACCCTACTGCCAAAGCAATGAGTGTCCATTTGACCCATGCAGGGTCTTTGGTGGCAGGGTGATTTTGGTAATCATAAGTGGATTGGGTTGCCATGAGTGTTCCAAGTGATTGATTTTTATGATTTAAATACTAATCGTAGGGTGTATGATACGCACCTTACAACTTCAATGCCAAAATCTCGCCATCAAGTCCATCAAAGTCTTTGTATTCTTGATGAACAAAACCATTATTGGTCAATATTTTACGAGAAGGTAGATTTTTTGGGTCAATAATGGCAAACAGCCGTGTTAATTGCTTTTGCTGCTGGGCAAATGCTATCAATTCTTTGGCAATTTTCCCTGCTATGCCCTTGCCCCAATATTCAGGCAATAGCATATAACCAAGTTCGGCTTCGGTACTGTCCGATGTTTGGATTTCCAATTTTGCCAAACCAATAAACACGCCATTTTCCTGATTGAGAATTTTAAAAATGCCAAAATCAGGGTGTATCTCATTCTTTTTGAGTTCGTTCTCAAAATCTGTTTTGGCTTCTTGTAATGGAATGGCTCTTTCGGTAATCATCGCCATGACCTTTTCATCACCGACCAATCGGTAATAATCCAAAAAATCATTTTGGGTAAATTTAGCAAGTATTAGGTTCATTATTTTTCCTTGTTAAAAGTCTAACTACTTAATTTTTATATATTTTGGTGCGTATGACGCACCTACTTAATTGGTCTTTGCCCCAAGCCGTGCCGACAATTTCCACTGAGCAAAGTTAATGGCAAACAGCACGATAAGCGACACAAGGAGCATAAACAGCGCCACACAAGACGCACCTGCCACATCAAATTGCTCAAGCTTTGAGACGATAATTAAGGGCAGGATTTCTGATTGCATCGGGATATTACCAGCAATAAAAATCACCGAGCCGTATTCACCTGTCGCACGAGCGAACATCATCCCCGAGCCAATCAAAATCGCAGGGGTAATCTCAGGCAATACCACACGGCGAAATGTCGTCAAGCGAGATGCGCCCATCACTGCCGCCGCTTCTTCAAATTCGACAGATAATTCTGCTAAGACAGGCTGTACTGCACGCACAATGAAAGGGAAGCTGACGACAACGAGTGCAAGCCAAATGCCAATCGGTGTAAAGGCAATTTTAATCGGCTCACCAGTCAAGGCAATGCCAACCTTGCTAAACCACTGACCAAATAGCCCATTGGGTGCGTATAGTGTCGCAAGCGCAATACCAGTCACCGCTGTCGGTAGGGCGAAAGGTAAATCAACTAAGGCATTGATGATAGATTTGCCCCAAAAGTCATAACGCACAAGCACCCAAGCAATCAGCGTGCCAAAGATGACATTGGTCAAGGTGGCAAGCGCAGCCATACTCAGTGATAGCTTGATGGCAGCAAAGACCTGTGGCTCACGGATGGTGCGAATGATATCAGTAAAGCCCATCTCAAGCGTCGTCAAAATCATCATCGCAAAAGGCAACACAACCAATAGCGATAGGGCAAACACGCTAACACCAAGGCTTAGCCCAAAAAACGGCATCACACGACGGGCGCGGTTTTTGGGTTGGTTGGTGGATGATGACACACTCATAATAAATCCTGTGATGGCGACTGCTAAATCAATGATAATGGATAATATATTTGATAGCGTACTTTAAAATATCACCCACCAAAACACTACTAACAAAATGGACTTTTTATTTTCGATATTGGAATTTATGCCATGCGATGGGCTGTTCTAAGCATAAAATAAACAAAAACATCCAATGATGCTATTTGATACATAAAGGTGTCATGTTATGATGGTGAAATTGTGGATATAAAGGCGGTACTGTGGAATTGGTAGTACAGCAGGGTACATACCATGCACCATCAAAAAAAACCACTGGTTAATGGTGCACGGTGTGCACCCTATGCACTCAAAAAAATCAGAGATTGTAAGATGTAAATCGAGATAGCCCATGATAAATTACCATAAAAATTATTTTCAGAATAATACCAAATTATATGTTTTTCTGGGTCTTGCAGCGCTTGGAGCTATATACAATCTTTATACTTATGTCCCTGGATGCTTATTAATGGACGAGTTTTATGCGGATATGAACCATATCACTCGGCCATTGGGGCAACCAACAGAGATTAGACCTGTTCTTAGATGTAATGGACCGACGGTTCTTGATTACACATTTGAAAACATTTCGATTGAACAATATCGGGCAGTAGTAGATGATCTTAGGCAATCCAATCAATGGACTGAAGCGAGTGTTGGTAATCAGCTGACTGACGAACAGCTTTTTTGTAAAGGAAAAACATCTCTAAGAATTT
Organism: Moraxella pluranimalium; assembly: GCF_002014825.1. Lineage (GTDB taxonomy): Bacteria > Pseudomonadota > Gammaproteobacteria > Pseudomonadales > Moraxellaceae > Moraxella > Moraxella pluranimalium. Next base: position 115,253 of record NZ_MUYU01000005.1, read on the forward strand.
TCCCAGGAGATGAGTACACAGGGTGGCTGTCTTTTTATTTAGTCTGGGAACCAGATGGCTACTGTTACAAAAATCATTGATTGCACTAGTTCAGCAGGGTGCATAATGCACCATCAAAACCCAACCCATCACAAACAACAACACCTTGCCAAATAGCAAGGTGTTATCAAAGGTGTTGTATATCGTATGCTGATTACTGCTTAATCGCTAAACGATCAAACTTGCCGCCATCAGCAAAATAAGTCTTCATCACGCTATCCCATGCACCAAAGACATCACCCACCAAAAATGTCGTCATCTGTGGGAATCTATCGCTGTGCTTAGCTAGGATATCAGGATTGCTTGGGCGTAGATACAGTTTGGCTGCCAGCTCTTGACCTTCATCACTGTATAGATACTCTAAATAGTCATGAGCGACTTTTTCGCTAGCTTTTTTGGTGGTGACAGCTTCGACGACCGCTACAGGGTTCTCGGTGGCGACTGTGTAGCTTGGATAGACGACTTCAAATTCACCTTTGTTTAGGCTATGAGCGATGTGGTTGGCTTCGTTTTCGGCGGTGACGAGCACATCACCGATACCACGCTGGGTAAAGGTCGTCGTCGCAGCACGACCGCCACTGTCGAACACAGCGACATTGCCAAGTAGGGTTTTGATAAACTCATCGGTCTTGGCTTCGTCTTTATTAAAGGTATGCAGACCATAGCCATAAGCGCCCAAGAATGCATAGCGACCGTTGCCCGATGTTTTTGGGTTGGGTAGGACGATTTGGATGTCATTACGGGTGAGATCCGACCAGTCTTTGATGCCTTTTGGGTTGCCTGCACGCACGAGAAACACCGTCGCACTGGTGTAAGGTACGGCTTTATTTGGTAGTTTTTCTTGCCAATTACTGCTGATGAGATTTTTGCTGACCAATAAATCAATGTCCGAATTTTGGTTCATGGTGACGACATCGGCTTGTAGTCCGTTGGCGACCGATAGGGCTTGTTTGCTTGAGCCACCGTGTGATTGCTTGATGCTGACGGTGACATCGGGATTGGTAGTTTTATAATGCTTGATGAATAACTCATTGTATTCTTTATAAAAATCTCGTGAGACATCATAAGAGACATTGAGTAGCTCAATCTGATTGGTGCCTGTCGATGCTTGGGTGCTTTGGACTGGTTCAGACTTTGAGCAGGCTGATAGACCGATGATGCTTGCGATGGCAAGTGCGCTTAGGCTTAGACTTTTTGCGTATTTCATTGGATTTTCCTTAACAATCAACTTCGGATATTCGATAGGCATACTTTAGCGAAAATGACCAAATTTTTAAAACTCAAAAATCTAGCTTTATTATTCTAAAATGGTATAAGTGCGCAAATGTCATTTTTTTTCAAATTAATTGCCCGCTTTAAAATCCCAAGCACAAAAAATCAGCCAAGCGAACACTTGGCTGATGGTGATGATAGATAAGAGTAGATTTATTGCTTTTGCGCTTCAACAGCAAGCTGGTCATAAATACCACCTTCGCTAAAATAAGTGCTCATGATGCTTGCCCAATCGCCAAAGACTTCATTTGGGAAAAATGTCGTCATCGCAGGGAATTGGTCTTGGTGCTTGGCTAGGATGTCAGCATTGCTTGGGCGTAGGTAGAATTTGGTCGCAAGCTCTTGCGCTTCGTCGCTGTACAGGTAGTTTAGGTACTCTTTGGCAGCGTCGGTTGTGCCTTTGCTATCAGTGACGGATTTGACCACTGCGACAGGGTTCTCGGCATTGACTGTGTAGCTTGGATAAATAATCTCGACATTGCCAAATTTGCCTTTGATGACATTGGCTTCATTTTCAAAGGTGATGAGCACATCACCGATGCCACGCTGTGCAAAGGTGGTGGTTGCAGCACGGCCACCGTTTTCAAAGACTTTGACATTACTAAGTAGCTGTTTGGCGAACTCTTTGGTTTTGGTTTCGTCTTTATTAAAGCTATGCAGACCATAGCCATAAGCGCCCAAGAATGCATAGCGGCCGTTGCCGGTGGTTTTTGGGTTGGCGATGACGATTTCAGTGCCTTTAGTGGCTAGGTCGTTCCAGTCTTTGACGCCTTTTGGATTGCCTTCACGCACCAAAAAGACGATGGTACTGGTAAATGGAATGGCGTTATTTGGGAATTCTTGACGCCAGTTGGCATCGACCAATTTGGCATCAGCCAGTAGTTCGATGTCAGAGCCTTGGTTCATGGTCGCCACATCTGCTTGTAAGCCATTCTTCACAGATAGCGCTTGCTTACTTGAGCCGCCGTGTGATTGTTTGATTTCAATCTTGGCATCTGGATGCTGTGCTAGATAGTGCTTTTTGAAGATTTCATTATAATCTTTATAAAAATCTCGTGATACATCGTATGAGACATTCAGTAGCTCAATCCCACCTGCCGCCGTTGTGGTTTCGGTCTTGGTAGGTTCGGTGGTTTCGGTTTTTTGTTCAGATTTTGAGCAAGCGGTAAGGGCAAGGCTTGCGCCTAAGGTGACTGCAAGTAGTTTGGTGGTTTTAAAAGTTGTCATTGTCTTTACCTATGGTATCGTGAATATTCATCATAAGCCAAAGCTTATGAAACGAGCATACTTTACAAAAATTCATTATGAAACTCTAACACCAATATAGACTTTGTATTTTCCAAACAGGAATTTATGCGATGGCATCAGGCTTGGGCGGGGTTCTGACAGCGTGGCGAATTACTGCTATTTTGCCAAAAATATGCTATGCTAAGTGCGTATATTTACCATCAAATTTCAACAATTAGGATAACTCATGACCCAACTTGACCCAAACTGGCAATCTGATGCGCTTGACCCAAGCTTAGGTTTTTTTGAGCAGACTTTGGCGGTGCGTGGTGGCTATCACCGCACCGATGAAGGTGAGCACAGTGAAGCGATTTTTACCACCAGTAGCTATGTCTATCGCTCGGCTGCCGATGCTGCCGACCATTTTAATGGCAATAAAAAGGGCAATGTCTATAGCCGCCATACCAATCCAACCGTGCGCGCTTTTGAGCGTCGTTTAGCATTACTTGAAAATGGTAAACGCTGTGTGGCGACTGCAAGCGGCATGGGGGCGATTTTGACCATGTGCCTAGCTTACCTTAAAGCAGGCGACCATCTGCTGTGTGCCAAGCAGTTATTTGGCTCATCGGTGGCGTTGTTTGACACTTATTTTAAGGCATTTGGCGTGGAAGTTAGTTATGTCGATTGCTTTGATAATGATGCATGGACACAGGCAATCAAGCCCAATACTCGGGTGCTGTACTGCGAAAGCCCAAGCAATCCCTTGGCGCAGATTGCTGATTTGACATTCTTAAGTAAACTTGCACATGAGAACGATGCACTATTAATCGTCGATAACTGCTTTGCTACGCCCGCCATCCAAAAACCGCTTGAGCTGGGGGCGGATGTGGTCATCCACTCGGCGAGTAAATATATCGATGGTCAAGGGCGAGTGCTTGGCGGTGCTTTGGTTGGCTCAGATGAGCTGATGGAAAAGGCGTTTGGCGTGGTGCGTACCGGCGGTATCAGTCTGTCGCCGTTTAATGCGTGGGTGCTATTAAAGGGGCTTGAGACTTTATCGCTACGCATGAAAGCGCACTGCGAGAATGCCAATCAAGTTGCTAAGTTTCTTGCCAATCATCCAAAGGTGACAAAAGTGCATTTTTCGGGCTTGCCAAGCCATCCAAGCCACCAAATTGCCAAACGCCAACATACCGCACTGGATGTACAAGGCGGTGCATTTGGGGCGATTATTGGCTTTGAAGTGGCAGACCAAGTGGCAGCATGGCAGGTGATTGACAGCACCAAAGTGATTAGCATTACCAATAACTTAGGCGATGCCAAATCGACCATCACTCATCCTGCGACCACCACGCATTTTCGCATGACGCCAGAGCAGCGCATCGAAGCAGGCGTGACTGATGGCTTGATTCGTCTGTCTGTTGGGCTCGAAGACGCTCGTGATATCATCAATGATTTGGCACGGGGCTTGGATGCACTGTAATCTGATGTGATGATAAAAAATGGTTCGGCAATATGCTCGAACCATTTTTTTGTGGATCAATTTTTACGATTTGCCAGTCAGCATATCAGCGTTTACGAGCCGTACAGCCTTTATAGATGATTTCAGAACCCGGGCTTTGGATGTTGACGCTTGATTTGCGGACATTTTTAAAGGTTAGTGAATCAGCATCGACAGCACCGCTTAGGCTGAAATTGTCTTCATCGCCAAACACCGTGCCGATGGCATCGCTACGGTTTAGATTAATCGGCATAAAGCGAGTTTTGCCATTCAAAGATACTTGAGCATAAGTCGGTAAATTTTGTTTATTAAAGCCGTATTTGACAGCGACTTTTTTGCCACCTTGACAGCTGTAGCTCACCGTGCGAGTTTTGACGGTGTTTTTACGGGCTTGGTCGGCATCCGAATGTGGGGCAGAGTTTGCCAAAGCTGCTGTACTACCAAGAGCAAGTGCGATTACTGGGATGAATTTAAATACAGTTTTCATCATCAATCACCTTTTTTATGATTAACTAACAATTAATAATCATCGACGAAATCCATCATCGATGATGTGATTTTACCCATTAACTCATTGATTTTCAGTGTAACAAATGTAATAAAATATTTCAGTTGTCACACAGTGATATAACTGTTTGATGAATTTTATTTCATAATAAAGCATAAAATTGGTTGCCATGCCAATCCATATAAGCCGTCGATGCGATGGATTAATAATCGAAAAAAAATCAAAGCAAACCTGCCAAAACATCATCAATTTGTGGTAAAGGGCTATTCATTTGTGGTAATATAGCCAATTTGAAATGTTGCTCATCGAACGAATTGGGGGTGAGTGTGATTTGCTAAATTGGGTGTAGTCATGCATTATTCTATTTTTTGCCAAAATAAAAACGATGTCTTAAAAGAGCCAATGTTCTTTGGTCAGCCAGTCAATGTCTCTCGCTATGACCAACAAAAACACCCGATTTTTGAGCAATTAATCGAAAAGCAACTCTCGTTCTTTTGGCGTCCCGAAGAAATTGATGTCTCAAAAGACCGTATCGATTTTGCTGAATTATCCGCTCACGAACAGCATATCTTTTTAAGCAATCTAAAATATCAAACCTTGCTCGATAGTATCCAAGGTCGTAGTCCGAATGTGGTGCTATTGCCACTTGTGTCAATTCCTGAGCTTGAGACTTGGATTGAGACTTGGTCGTTTAGCGAGACCATTCACTCTCGTAGCTATACGCACATCATCCGTAATGTCGTCAATGACCCGAGCAAGATTTTTGATGATATTATTGACAATCAGCACATCCTAGAGCGTGCGACCGACATTGCTAGATATTATGATGATTTGCATACTTGTGCCAAGCTATATGATTTGCACGGCGAAGGCACTTATCAAGTCGATGGCGAAACTTATGAAGTTACGCTACACAATCTTAAAAAACAACTGTATCTGTGCATTGTGGCGGTCAATGTGCTTGAAGCGATTCGTTTTTATGTATCGTTTGCATGTTCATTTGCCTTTGCCGAGCGTAAATTGATGGAAGGCAATGCCAAAATCATCAAGATGATTGCCCGTGATGAAGCCTTGCACCTAAATGGCACACAGCACATCATCAATCTGATGCGTCAAGGCAAAGATGACCCTGAGATGATGGCGATTGCCGAAGCGTGCCAAGAAGAAGCGATTGCGATTTTCCGCAGTGCCGCCGAGCAAGAAAAAGCATGGGCGGATTATCTGTTCAAAGACGGCTCAATGATTGGGCTTAATCGTGATATTCTGTGCCAATATGTCGAATTTATCACCAATACTCGCATGGTGGCGATTGGCTTGCCGACAATTTTTGAGACCAAAAATAACCCAATTCCGTGGATTAACACTTGGCTGTCATCGGACAATGTCCAAGTCGCCCCACAAGAAACCGAAATCACTACATATCTGGTTGGTCAGATTGATGCTGATTTGGATGATGTGGATTTGGATGATTTTGAGTTATAATTGGCGAATGACGAGATGGGCTTGTTGATGACAAGCCCAATTTTATAGATATGACCGATTATTGGTCGATATATTTTGATTGATTAAAAAAATTATATAATAAAAAGACAAATCATATGGGCTGGGTATTTACAGACGAGATGCGGTTTTATTTGCATGAGCATGAAACCTTGCTGGATGGCATGATACGCACTGAGCATCAGCAGGTGCGTTATGAGTGCCGTCAGGGGTATTGTGGCTCATGCCGCATGCGTGTCACCGCTAAGACAGGCGAGCTGTACTATACCAAGCCGCCCATTGCTATGCTTGATGATGACGAAGTGCTGGCGTGTTGCTGTAAGGCGACGGGTACACTGTGCGTCAGTTATTTGGCAAATGATGGGCAACTTTCTTTATTTACTGATAAAAGCGACGAATAGGGCTGTGCGGATGAATTTTGAGAAACTTGACAACAAACGCACGCTGGCAGTATTGGCACTGAGTGCGTGCGTACTTGGTGTTGGTACGGGTGTGCTGTTTTGGCGTGGTTCATCTAAGCAAGTCCAAGCAAGCACCGAAACCATCCCTGTCAGCACACCACAAGTCCAAAGCATCGCCAAGCCAAGCTATGTACACTATGTTAAGCTGGCCGATGCCAATGTTGCCAATCCATCACAAATCAGTGCCCAAATCGAGCGACTACACCATGATGGCAGTAAGGCAGGGGTGCTGACGACGCAGTTTAAGCAGGCGACCCATGCCAAGATGACTTATCGTTTTGGGCGTAAGCAGCCGCTGAATTTCACCCCTGCACCGCTTCGTACGCTTGTGCCGGCGGGCTTTGTGCTGACAGGGCGTGAGTACGAAGGCGAGATGGTGGCAAATGCGTATTCGGCAATGTACCGCCTGTATGAAAATCCCAATACCAAAGGTCGCATCGAAATCATTGAATCCAAGCTTAGTGCCGACAAGCCCTTGGTGCTGATTGATGAGCTGATGAATGAACAGGTGCTTGGCGTGCCGATGACCTTTGAGCGATTTTTGGACAAAAAAGGCGTCGTGTATTATAGCGTAGAGATGGCAGTGGCTGATAAGCACTATGTGATTAATACCAAAGCCGTTGATAAGGCGGTGCTGATGGAATTTTTGGCTGCGCTGGTGCGTTCGCAGACGAGCAATTAAGGGCTAATTAAGGGCTTGTGCTACCTGATTGCCACTTACAATAGCTATTATTCGGATTTTGATTGTTAAATTATCCATCATTACGCCAATCCATCAGCTTAATTATCAAGCAAATAACTTATCAATCAATCAAATTTTAAGCCAATTATCAGTCAATCAAGGCTCATACACAGGCTGGGCAAATACTTGCAAAATATGCGCCTTGTATTCTTTTAATAGGGGTAAAATTTCATCCACGACTAATGCTTTGCGATAGCCGAGTAATTCTGGCGATAGAGTCTCGATATCACCATCATAAGCTGCAACAACAAGCAGTTCATTCACCCAGCGATTTTTTAATAACAAATTGGCAGGGATGTGATGCTTGAGCTCATAGGCTTGGATGATGTCATTGAGCGGATTTTTGAACGGTTTATCTTTGCTATGATAAGTTGGTGGTGGTAGCGGTGGCAAGTTGTCTTCGCTGGTGGCTTTGACTTGGCGAATGATACGCACAATCTCTTCGCCATAGCGACGCAGAGCGGCACGATTGATGGTGGTGCGTGCTAGCTGCTTGATGTTGTCAGGCATCTCAAGGACGATTTCACGCAACGCTTGCTTACCAATCACAAAGGTCTTGGGCTCATTGGTCGCCCGTGCCAAAGCTTCACGCCATTGGGTGAGCTGTTGTAGGACACCGATTTGACGGCGATTATAAATCGGTGCTAATAAGTCAAGATACAGCGTATCATCCGCTTGATTTTGGATTTGGTGTAGCTCACGGGCGTAGTGATGACTGTCTTCGATGGCGCAGTCAAGCACTTGACGCTTGATTAGCTCATCTTGTACCGCTTGATACAGTGCTAGCAAATAGCGTACATCATTGGCGGCATAGCGTTCTTGATGGCTGGTCAAAGGGCGGGTCAGCCAGTTGGATTGGCTCTCGCCTTTATCCACTTCAATGCCCAAAATCTCACTCACCGCTTGACTGTAGCCAGCTTGCATTTTGCCTGTCAGATAAGCCACGCCGATTTGCACATCAAAGACATTGGTCAAAGCAGGGCATTTGGCAAGCAAATAAAAAATGCCCAAATCTTCACCGCAGGCATACCATACCATCGTCGGCACTTCGATTAACGCTTCCCAAAACTCGGTCAAATCAAGCTTTGGCGCATCCACCAAATAAATCGCCTTGCCAGTATTGACCTGCGCCAATGCCAAAATCGGATAATAAGTGGTACGCTTGATAAACTCAGTATCCAAAGCAACCACATCAACGCCGTCAATCTCATCAATCAGCTGATACAGCTCATGCTCGGTCTGCACCCAATGTACAGGCAGCTTGTCAAGCTCATTGAGATTTTGCTCGGTGATGGTAGCTTTTGGGAAATCAAAATTGGGCGTATCGGTCATAAGATGATGAATTTCTAGCGAAAAATGGGATAAATAAGATGGATAAGCAGTTGTTAAATTGAGCCACGATTTTGTAGTGCTTGGTGCAAAGTTAGGCTATCGACATATTCAAGCTCGCCACCCATTGGGATGCCTTGAGCGAGACGGGTGATGGTCGGAATGTGCTGACGCACCGCATCATAAATAAAAAATGCCGTCGTCTGACCTTCGACGGTGGCACTGGTCGCCAAAATCAGCTCATGGATGTGCTGATTTTTGGCACGAAAGACAAGCTCGTCAATGTGCAAATCGTCCGCATTCACGCCATCAATGGGGGAGAGATGACCGCCAAGCACAAAATACTTGCCACGATAGGCGCCACTTTGCTCGATTGCCATCACATCGGACGCACTCTCAACCACGCAAAGTAAGCCATCATCACGGCGTGGGTCGGCGCAGATGGGGCAAATCTCATCATCACTGAATGAATGGCAGTGGCTACATTCGGCAATCTCACGCATGGCAATCTCAAGCGTCTGGGCTAGGCTGATGCCTTGAGCACGCTTTTTGGTTAACAGATGCAGTGCCATGCGTTGAGCGGATTTTTGCCCGACGCTGGGTAAGATTTGTAGCTCTTTGATGAGCTTGTCAAGCTTTGGGGTGAGCATGATTAGCCGAACAAGCCTTTCATGCTAGGTGGTAGACCCATGCCAGTGGTTGCACTAGCCATTACTTCTTCGTACAATGCATCTGCTTGACGAACCGCATCATTGACAGCAGCAGCGACCAAATCTTCAATCATATCAGGCTCATCACCCATTAGGCTAGGGTCGATAGATAGGCGTTTGATGACATGACGACCTGTCATGGTAACTTTGACCAAGCCATTACCCGCTTCGCCGTGCACTTCTTTGGTGGCAAGGCTTGCTTTGGCAGCTTCGACATTTTTTTCGACTTGCTTTTGCATGGCTTGGGCTTGTTGCATGAGAGCTTGAATGTTCATAATCAATCCTAAATCAAAAAAAGAATTTGGGTATTATAACACAAAATCACGACTTGGAAAAATCTTGCTAGTCCATGCCGATGCCTTTATGGGTGGAATACGGTCATAAAAAATCCCCAAGAAATTTCTTGGGGATTGCTTGATAAAAGCTTAAGCCAAATTATGATGCTTTAACATCAGCCATTAGCTTGGCGTTGTGCGCTTTTAGTGCTTCAGGCATACGCTCGCCAAGTTTGTCAAATAGCTCAGCGTGGCTTTCAAGCTCTTTGATCCATAGATCTTTGTCTTGGCTAGTCACAAGCTCAAACTGCGCTTTGCTAAAGTCAGACTGATCCCAGTTGATGTCATCATAGGTTGGTACTAGGCCAATCGGAGTCTGAACTGCATTGGCAGTGCCTTCACAGCGTTCGATGATCCACTGCAATACACGCATATTTTGACCAAAGCCCGGCCATACAAAGTCACCATTTTCGTCACGACGGAACCAGTTGACTTTGAACATTTTTGGTAGGCTGTTGCCAGCAGCGGCAGCTTTTGCACCGATGCTTTCGCCCATTTCTAGCCAGTGGCTGAAGTAGTCTGCCATATTGTAGCCTGCAAATGGTAGCATGGCAAATGGGTCACGACGGACAACGCCTTGTGCACCAGTCGCAGCAGCGGTGGTTTCAGAGCCCATTGTCGCTGCCTTGTACACGCCATCCACCCAGTCAAAGGCTTCAGACACCAGTGGCACAGTGTCCGCACGACGACCGCCAAAGATAAAGGCAGAGATAGGCACGCCTTCAGGATTTTCCCATTGTGGGTCGATTGATGGGCATTGCGCTGCTGATACAGTAAAGCGAGCATTGGCGTGTGCTGCACGCTCTTCGCCTGTGTGTGGCTGACGCTTCCAGTTAGTTAGGTTGGCAGGGGTTTCTTTGGTTTTGCCTTCCCACCATACTTCACCATCTTCGGTGACAGCGACGTTGGTGTAGATAACATCAGAGACAAGCGTGCTCATGCAGTTTGAGTTGGTCTTGGTGTTCGTACCAGGAGCGACGCCAAAGAAACCTGCTTCAGGGTTGATGGCGTATAGCTTGCCGTCTGCTGATGGCTTGATCCAAGCGATGTCGTCACCGACGGTTTCCACTTTCCAGCCTTCGTAGCCTGCTGGTGGGATAAGCATTGCAAAGTTGGTCTTACCACACGCTGATGGGAATGCAGCAGCGATGTAGTGTTTTTTGCCTTCTGGGCTAGTTACGCCTAGGATTAGCATATGTTCAGCCAGCCAGCCTTGTTCACGACCCATCGCTGATGCGATGCGTAGCGCTAGGCATTTTTTGCCAAGTAGGGCATTGCCACCATAACCTGAACCATATGACCAGATTTCACGAGTCTCTGGATAGTGGACGATGTATTTGTCATCATTGCATGGCCAAGCGACATCTTGTTCGCCTGCTGCTAGTGGTTTGCCTACCGAGTGTACGCAAGGAACAAATTCACCATCAGTGCCTAGCACATCATAAACAGCCTTGCCCATGCGAGCCATCTTACGCATACTAACAACCACATAAGGCGAGTCAGTAATCTCGATACCGATATGAGCGATGTGGCTACCCAGCGGACCCATGCTAAATGGCACGACATACATGGTACGACCCGCCATACAGCCATCAAACAGCTTGTTTAGTTTGGCACGCATGGCTGCTGGCTCTTCCCAGTTGTTGGTTGCGCCAGCGTCAATTTCTTTTTCAGAACAGATAAAAGTGCGATCTTCGACACGAGCAACATCTGATGGATCAGAGAATGCTAGGTATGAATTTGGGTGTTTTTCGTCGTTGAGCTTAACCATAGTGCCATTGGCGATCATCAGGTCAAGTAGGCGCTGATTTTCTTCATCCGAGCCATCGCACCATTCGATGTTGGCAGGCTTGGTTAGTGCAGCGATTTGGGCAACCCAGTCAATTAGGGCTTGGTGACGGACAAATTCTGGAGCAGTAATTGTTGCAGTCATGTTGAATCTCATTTTAGAAATTAAACGCACAATGACAAGCTCGGCTCATCATTGGCAAATCTTGACAAGCCTGCAAAAGTGTAACAAAACAATGCAGGCCTGCGACAAAGCGATATTAAAGCACAAATTGCCAAAAATAGTAAGTATTATTGTATAAAAAAATGGTAGTATTTTGTAAACATATAAACTTAGCACGCCTTTTATATCAAGGCTTTACCGGATTTCCATGGCTTTGGTGAGATTATGATTAATTGTGCAAATGACAGTGTTTAACAAATAAAAAACTGCACCCATTTGGATGCAGTTTTGATGATGAATGGCAAATTATGCAGATGCCATCAAGCTTGCGTTACCACCAGCAGCTGTGGTGTTGTAGCTTTGGCTGACTTCATGATATAGACGAGTAAAGTCAAGACCGTTTGTAGCGTCGATCACACGGCGGATGCTACCATCTAGACCTGCTAGGCGAACTTGCTCGTCGCTTGGCATGGCTGATAGGGCGACTACGATGTCGTTGTTGTCAGCGATTGGCTGTTCGACGACTTCTAGGATGCCTTTAAGCTCGCTGGCTGATGCTGCTAGCTCATGTGATGGGCAAACTTGTGCACGAGTACCGTTCGCCGCCAACACTGCCAATGCTGCCAAAGTTTGCGCCTTGTTGCCACCGTAGATGCTGACAACTTTTGGTGCGTGCCATGATAGGGTGTTGGTTTCACCCGTTGGGCCTGCCAGTACGCTGTTAGCATGGTGTAGCGAAGTTTGGCGAGCTAGGTCAGCTTGGGCTTTGACCACAGCTTGTTCGTCGGCAGATAGCTGTTTTGCAGCTACGGCAAGTACGGTATTGATAGCTTCTTCATTCACACTAGCCGCTTTGTCTAGTGCTGGTGTGTCCCAGCGCTCAAGCTTGCTTAGGCGTTGTAGATAGAATGGGCCACCTGCTTTTGGACCTGTACCACTCATCGCATGACCGCCGAATGGCTGTACGCCAACGACCGCACCGACTATATTGCGGTTGATATAGACGTTACCTGCTTCGATGCGATCAGTGATGTGCTCGATGGTGCTGTCGATACGGCTGTGGATACCGTGTGTCAGTGCATAGCCTTTTTTGTTGATATTATCAATCAAATCATCAAGCTCATGTGCTGCAAAGCGAACAATGTGTAGCACTGGACCGAACACTTCTTTTTTGAGCTGTGATAGGTCTTTTAGCTCAAACATGATTGGCGCAACAAAGGTAGAATTTGGTGCATCTGACTTGATTGCCACTTCATGATATGGCGCGATTTGTTTTAGGTTGTTGATGTGGTTCAACAGATTTTCTTGTGCTTCAGCATCAATCACAGGGCCGACATCGGTCGCAAGTGCTGATGGGTTATTGACCACAAGCTCATCCATTGCACCTTTGATCATCTCGACCATATGATCGGCGATGTCTTCTTGGACACATAGGATGCGTAGTGCTGAACAGCGCTGACCTGCTGAGTCAAAGGCAGATGCAAGCACATCTAGACACACTTGCTCAGGTAGTGCAGTACTATCAACAATCATGGCGTTCATACCGCCAGTTTCGGCGATCAGTACTGGATTGTCAGTGCGTGCTGCTAGTAGCTTGTTGATACGCTTAGCAACATCAGTTGAGCCTGTGAAAATCACGCCATCAATGCGGTTGTCTGAAGTCAATGCTGCACCAACATCACCTGCACCTAGTACCAGCTGTAGTACATTGGTAGGGACGCCTGCTTCATGTAGCCATGAGACAGCTAGGTGTGCGATTAGGCTGGTTTGTTCAGCAGGTTTGGCAACGACAGTATTACCTGCTGCCAAAGCTGAAACCACTTCACCGACAAAGATTGCCAATGGGAAGTTCCAAGGGCTAATCGCAACCACAGTACCCACTGGGCTAGATAGGTTCAGACGCTCGGTTTCATCGGCATAATAACGGCAGAAGTCGATGGCTTCACGTACTTCGGCGATTGAGTTAAGCAAAGTCTTACCTGCTTCACGCACGGCGATCATCATCAGTAGTGCCATGCGTGATGGCTCTTCCATCATATCGGCAAAACGGCGTAGCATCGCAGCACGCTCAGCGGCTGATACAGCTTGCCATGCGCTTTGGGCGTTGATTGATGCGGTAATGACATCAGCGACGCTATCGGCTTTGACGAATGACACTTGACCAACCACATCACGATGGTCAGCAGGGTTTAGCACAGCGTGTGGTGCTTGATGGCTGACAGCGACACTGGTCAATGAAGCCACATCAAATTCAATCTGTGACGCTGCTTGCATATTGGCTTGTAGCGTTGCAAGTACGTGCTCGTTTGATAGGTCAAGACCAAATGAGTTGTTACGCTCACCATAAATATGGCGTGGTGGCGGAGTCAGTGGGTTTGGCGTGATGCCAGTGGCATTGACCACATCTACTGGTGACTCGATGAGTTCATCGATGCTGACATCTTCGTCCACGATACGGTTCACGAATGATGAGTTTGCACCGTTTTCAAGTAGGCGACGTACTAGGTAGGCTAGTAGAGTCTTATGTGTACCTACTGGGGCATAGATACGCACACGGCGACCTAGATTCTTTTCACCGACAACTTGGTCGTATAGGGTTTCGCCCATACCGTGTAGGCATTGGAATTCAAAGTCTTTATCTTTACCCATTTCATAGATGGTTGATAGGCTTTGGGCGTTATGCGTGGCAAATTGTGGGAAAATCGCATCTTGGGCGGCCAATAGTTTTTTGGCACACGCTAGGTATGACACATCGGTATGTACTTTGCGGGTATAAACAGGGTAGCCGTCTAGACCATCGACTTGTGCCCATTTGATTTCGCTGTCCCAATACGCACCTTTAACCAGACGAATCATCAGTTTTTGGTTGTTGCGACGAGCTAGGTCGATTAGAAAATCAATCACATAAGGGCAGCGTTTTTGGTAAGCTTGTACCACAAAGCCAATACCGTTAAAGCCTGCCAAATCAGGGTCAGAAACCAATTGCTCCATCAAATCAAGCGACAGCTCTAGGCGGTTGGCTTCTTCGGCGTCGATATTTAGGCCGATATTGTATTCTTTGGCAAGCATATAAAGTGCTTTTAGGCGTGGTAGTAGCTCGGTCATCACACGCTCATGCTGAGCACGGAAATAGCGTGGGTGAATCGCTGATAGCTTGACTGAAATACCGTTGCCGTCATACACGCCACGACCTTTGGCATCTTTACCGATGGCATGGATAGCGGTCACATAGTCTTGGTAGTAGCGGTCGGCATCTTCTTGGGTCATCGCCGCTTCGCCCAGCATATCAAAGCTGAAACGATAGCCAAGCTTTTCACGCTCTTTACCATTGGCAAGTGCTTCTTCGATGGTTTGACCAGTAACGAACTGCTTGCCAAGAATTTTCATCGCATGATTGACACCAGCACGGATAAATGGCGCGCCACCTTTTTGTAGTACACGAGTCAGTGCTGAGCCTAGACCACCTGAAGTTGGCTGAGTCAGTTTACCAGTCAGCACCAAGCCCCAAGCGGCGGCATTGACGAACATCGATGGGCTGTTACCCACATGGCTCTTCCAGTCGCCATCAGCCAGCTTGTCTTGGATTAGGCGGTCACGAGTCGCAGTATCAGGAATACGCAGTAGTGACTCTGCCAAGCACATCAACGCCACACCTTCTTCGCTAGATAGCGAAAATTCTTGCATCAACGCATCCACGCCTGATGACTTACTGCGGTCAGCACGCACCTGTGCAATCAGACGGCGAGCCAGCGTTTGAATTTGGTTTTTTTCTTCCGCATTGAAATTCAGTGTTGAAATCAAATTCTGAACAGCTTGAACTTCATCAAGGCGATAGGCGCTGGTGATGGCATCGCGAAGGGCGGTTTGGGGCTGAGTGAACTGAAACATGGTGTATCCTTAAAAATAACACGAGATAGGTTGCATGGATGATACAAATGCAACAAAAATAAAACAACCTATTATATCACTGAAATGAACAATAATCCAAGAAAATTGCTATGAAGTAGCATAATATTTCTTTGTTTGATTCAAGAAATTTTTTATATTTATCATCAGGCGGGTCAATTTGGGTAAATTAATAGCAAATCCAATGGTATCATTACTTTGGCAGATGAATTTTTGGGCGGAATTTTGGTAAATGATGCATAATTTTGGCAGTTTTTATGATAATCTCATCAAAAAATCCAATATATTTGCAACTCATTATCACAAGCCGAAGTGATGAATTTGAAGTTGTATAGTCCAGTTTATTATTTAAATTTACTAAATAAATTTATATTATTGATATTCAATATTTTTCAAATAAATAATAGTTGCACTTTATTTCTTTTGGAAATGACAAAAAACGCCCACCGAATGATGAGCGTTTTGGTTGATGTTTGATGTATAAACTTAGCGGATTTCGACCGTTGCACCTGTGTTGATGGCGGTAGATAGCTCCATTGCATCCCAGTTGGTTAGGCGGATACAGCCAAGCGTTGATGGGCGATTGACCACTTC
This sequence comes from Moraxella pluranimalium, assembly GCF_002014825.1. GTDB lineage: Bacteria > Pseudomonadota > Gammaproteobacteria > Pseudomonadales > Moraxellaceae > Moraxella > Moraxella pluranimalium. The sequence continues at coordinate 131,328 of NZ_MUYU01000005.1, forward strand.
AGGGATGGCTGTACCATGAATACCGCAGTTGGCTTTATCCAATCCCATCCATAGCACACCCACAGGGCTATTTGGGCCTGATGGTAGGATGTAGCTTTTGCTTTCGCCTTTGTCATTTTTGACGGTGGCTTTGTAGGTTGGCATCTCAATCTTATTGGCGATTTTGAATTTACCCGTCGGGGCTGCACTCTGTGTGTTGCCAATGGTGCTTGGGTAAGCTGCGACAAGCACATCGTTATTATAAGCATACACGGTGCTTTGCTGTTTGTCAGCGACCACACGAGTGACTTTGGCATCAAGTGGCTGACCGGTGTTAATCACGGTGATGGTCTCGCCTGCGACAAATTTTTTGTTCGGATTGATTTTTTTGACATAGGCGACATCCATATGAAAACGCTCGCCAAGCATTTCGGCGATATTTTCATAATACAGGCCTTTGAGCTTTGAGCGAGATTCGGCATCGGCAGGCAAGGTGGCATAAGGGCCTTTGACATCAGCATCGGTCAATGTATATGACACAAGCACAGGCTGATCACTAGGAATATCGGCGGTCAGCGCATCCCAAGTTTCTTGGTTCATCTTACCAGTGACTTCAAGTCCTTTGAGCTTTTGAAAATTGGTTAAAGCCTGCTTGCTATTAACACCCCAGCCACCATCAATAGAGCCTGGCGAAACATGATTCCAGTCAAGCAAAGTCTGTAATTTGACTGTCATCGCCGTATTAACATTCATATTCGGCGACCATTCGGCTTCATTGACCTGCTGAGCATAGTCTGTCAGCTTATAAGCCGAGACACGCTTGCCATCTTTGGTGGTGATGGCATTGGCAATGGTAGATGTTGGCAAAATGACTTCACCTGAGACGATGTCGCCATCAATTGAGCTGGCAAGGGCAGAATGACTTAGCAAAACACTTGACATTGCTAAAGCAAAATAACTCAGTTTTTTCATCGCGTTTCTCAAATTTATCCAAAAAATATTGGCGATATGATGGCGTATTATAACACCATCAGCTCATGACAATAGATTTATTTTACCAATTCAATGGTGCCATTGGCGGTATAAGTCAAGGTGGTATTGCCTGCTTCGAAGTTTTGGGCTTCGATACCTGCAGCGGCATCCATAGCTTTCATGCTTGCCATCATGACAGGGCGTGCATAGTAGTTATTACTGCCACCAAGATTAACATTGACAATCTTATAACTGCTTGCACCAAAGGCTTGGCTAATGGTATCGGCTTCTGTGCCAAAACGCTTGATGGCTTCGAGTTGTAGGCGTTTTTCTTCGCTGTCATGCAGTTTTTCGGATACGCCAAAGCTGATGTTTTCCATCACCATTGTGGATTGCAAATCTGCAATCAGCTGGCTGGCTTTTTCAAAATCCTGACTCTTGATATCAAGAGATACCGAGCCTGTAAAGCCAATGATTTTGCTTTTATTATCATAGCGTGGATAGGTGTTTTGGCGACCTGTGGTGACGGTCACTTCAGGGTAGCGTTTGGCGATTTGTAGGGCTGAATTGATGGTGCTGTTCAGCTCTTTGGCAATGGCAGCGGCGGTGCTTGCTTGAGAGGTCTTGCTAAGACTTGCACGAATCTCATCATTGGCGATTTCGCTTTTGACTTCGCTATTAAAGCTGATACGGTTATAATCTTCGGCAAGTGCTGTGCTGCTGACGGCTAGTAGGGTGCTCATCAATAGGGTTTTGCTAAGTGTTTTCATGGTGTTCTCCTGTTTTTGGTGATGGTACCATTATAAAGGGAAATCGCTCAGCAAATGTAACAGAATATGTCAATAAATGTATCGTAATGGTTGGTAATTGTGACAATAAAAAAAGGGCGTGCAATACGCCCTTGAGATAGATTTAACAGTGCTTATGTTGGCTTAGTCCAGCTTGATTTTATCTTTTAACAAAAATTCCATCAAGGCTTTTTGGGCGTGTAAGCGGTTTTCGGCTTCATCCCATACGACCGAACGTGGGTCGTTCAATAAATCAAAGCTAATCTCTTCGCCACGGTGCGCAGGCAGGCAGTGCATAAATAGCACATCAGGATCTGCTTTATCGAGCATCGCAGGGCTGACTTGATAAGGGGCGAAACGGCGAGCACGAGTCAGCTGCTCGGATTCTTGACCCATACTTGCCCAGACGTCGGTCGCAATCAGGTGTGCGCCTTTGGCAGCTTCTTGCGGATCTTCAACATAAGTGACGCAGTGACTGTACTCTTCGATCAGTTCAGGGTTTGGCTCAAAGCCATAAGGCGCAGTCACACGCAGCTGAAAGCCAAACTGATGGGCGGCAAGAATGTATGAAGCACACATATTATTGCCATCACCGACCCATGTTACGGTCTTGCCTTTGATACTGCCACGATGTTCATAGAAAGTCTGCATATCAGCCAGTAGCTGACATGGATGGAAATCATCAGTCAAGGCATTAATCACCGGTACTGATGAATGCTGGCAAAACAGCTCAAGCTTGGCGTGCTCAAAGGTGCGAATCATGATGATATCGACCATGCTTGAGATGACTTTGGCTGAGTCTTCGATCGGCTCACCACGACCAAGCTGTGTATCTTTTGGTGATAAGAAAATCGCATGACCACCAAACTGCCCCATACCTGCTTCAAATGAAATACGAGTACGAGTCGATGACTTCTCAAAAATCATGCCAAGTGTGCGACCGACGAATGGACGGTAAATCTCGCCACGATGTTGCATTTGGCGAAGTTCACTGGCACGACTGATGATGGTTTCAAGTTCGGTAGGGCTTAAATCCAAAAGATTTCGAAAATGGCGTACGCTCATGTTGGCAAAATTCCGTCCAAGATTAAAATTCTAAGTATAGCATTGGCATGGGTGATTGACTAGCTTTTTTCGCTGATTTATCAGTTAAGCGCTATTAGGCTAAGCATTGCTTGACAACATCTCAATATGTCGATTGGGTCGCTGGGTCAAACGGCACATCAGCTCATAGCCAATCGTCCCTGCACAGCTTGCAATCTCATCAATATGCGGTGTATCACCCCAAAGCACCACAGGCGCACCGACTTCAATGGCAAGCCCATCAATATCCACCATAAACATATCCATCGCCACACGCCCAAGAATGGCGCATGAATGCACCACGCCGTCTGTGTCGGTGATGGCAACGGATGCACCTGTCACCACTCTAGGATAGCCATCGCCATAACCGATACTGACCACGCCGATTTGATACGGTTTGTCGGCTTGCCATAGCGCGCCATAGCCGACACTATCGCCTGCGTGTAGCTGATGGATTGCCATGATTTTGGCAGATAAGGTCATGGCAGGCAGTAGCCCTAAGGCGGTAGCACTGTGCTGTGCGATAGGCTTTGAGCCATATAGGGCAATGCCTGCACGCACCCAATGATGGTGATGCGCTGTAAAATTAAAAATCCCCGCCGAGTTGCACAGCGAGCCTTGAGTGTCAGGGGCGAATGCTTGGATGGCTTGTAGCGCATGATTAAATCGCTCAATCTGCACTTGATTGAGTGGATGCTGGGCATCATCAGCGCAAGCAAAGTGCGTGGTCAAAATCACACGATAACCTGCTTGGATAAGCTGCTTAGCTTTTTGGATGATGTTATTAGTATCAAAACCCAGTCGGCACATACCTGTGTTGTATTTTAGCCAAATGGTGCGACAAAAACTATCAGCATTTGGCAGGCTTTGTAATGCCCACTCAAGCTGATTATCCTGATGAATCACACAGCCAAAATCCTGCTCAATAGCCGTCAGCCATTCATCATAACTAAATACGCCTTCAATCAATACCACAGGCTTAGTACGCTTAAGCTGTGCCAGCACATCCTGCACCGCCAATGCTTCACTCATACAAGCCACACCAAAACCATCAGCATCCATCAGTGCAGGCACGGCAGCAGCTACCCCATGTCCATAGGCGTCTGCTTTGACCATAGCAAGTACTTTGGTGGTGGGCTGTGTTTTGTCTTTGATGACTTGTAGATTATGTGCCAAAGCATCTTGGTGGATGGTGATGGTTGCACTGCGCATGACTATCTCGGTATTGATAATTGTAATAAAAAAACTGGTTAATCAGATAAAAATAACTGGCTAATCATCCGCTTCTTCGATGTCGATTTCTTGACCCGGAATCATATTATCAAAGCGGGTAAATTCACCGGTAAAAATCAGCGGTACTGTGCCACGTTCACCGCTACGGTTTTTACCAATGATAAGTTCGGCTTGGTTTTGGATTTCGGTTTTGTCTTGATGATAGTACCAATGACGATAGACGAATAAGATTAGGTCGGCATCCTGCTCAATCTGCCCTGATTCACGCAAATCCGACATCATCGGGCGTTTGTTCGGGCGAGATTCTAGGCTGCGGTTGAGCTGTGATAGAGCAATGACGGGGCATTTGAGCTCACGGGCAAGCGCCTTAAGACTTCGAGAAATTTCGCCAATCTCATTGACACGGTTTTCGGTGCCATGCACACGCATCAGCTGTAAGTAGTCAATCACCACAAGCCCAAGCCCATCAGGGTGATTTTTGGCGATACGCCGACAGGTAGCACGCACTTCGGTGGGCGATAACTCCGAGCGAGAGTCAATATATAGGTGCTTATCTTGTAGCCAAGCGTTGGCACTCATAAACATTGCCCATTCATGTTCGCTCATATTGGCAGACATCAGCCTGCCTTGATGAATACGTCCCCATGCCGAAATCATACGCATGGCAATGGATTCGGCAGGCATCTCCATCGAGAATACGGCAACGGCTTTGCCGGCATCGAGCGCCGCTTGGGCGAAGTTTAGCGCAAGTGCGGTCTTACCCATCGCAGGGCGAGCCGCTAGAATGATTAAGTTGCCCGCCTGAAAGCCTAGTGTCTTGTTGTTGAGCTCAACAAAGCCTGTGTCAATCCCTACCAAGCCCCCATCACGCAGGCGAATCTCTTCTAGCTGGGTGGCGACATTGGCAAGTACATCATCAATGCGTTGTGGGCCTTCTTTATTTGTGCCATTGGCAAAGTTCTCACCGATGCGAAAAATATCCGCTTCGACGGTATCCAAAATCTCGGTCACTGTCTGTTTTTTTGGATGATATGCCAAATTCAGCATGGTGTTGGCGGATTTAATCAACTGACGATAGACGGATAAATCTCGTACTTTTTCGGCGTAGCTGACGAGATTGAAATAACTGGCAGGGCTTTGGTTGATTTGTAATAAATATTCTTCGCCACCGATTTGGCTAAGCTGGTCGATTCTGGATAGATAGTCATGCACCATCAAGCTGTCATAAGGCTCATTGATGCGTGCTAGGTGCGAGATGGCTTCAAAGATTTTTTTGTGACGTTCGCCATAAAAATCATCCGCCGTCACCACCGTATCAATGCTATCAAACGAGTCATTGATACTCATCAAAGACGCAAGCAGTGTCCGCTCCATCTCAATGTTGTGCGGTGGCTGTAGGGTGAGTAAGCTGTCTTTGGTGTCGGTTTTTTTGTCCGTCATGAGTGTCAATGCCTGCTAATAAGTCTTGGTGCTATCACCAAAATAATGCTAAAATTCTCTGTGTTTCGGACGCTGATTTTAGCACAAAATCGGCAACAATCCTACAAATTCACTTTGGGAAATTCACCAATGCAAGCTAAGTCTTTGATAGCGCAAGCCAATCAGCAAATGCCAAACCATACAAGCGATAATGATTCTACAGACGCTCATTCATCTATCAAACCACTACTAATCACCACAGGCGAACCAGCTGGGATTGGTATGGATATTGTCATTGATGTCTTGTGCCATCATGGTGATGAGCTTGGCGGCTCGGTGCTGATTTTGGCGGATAAAGTGGCGTTTTTTGAGCGGGCGGCACAGCTTGGCATGGATAAGCACACGGCATTGACATCGATGGTGGTGCTTGATGATTTACAAACCGACCAGTTGGATGGTGATAACTTAAGCCATCATCTCAAAGCTTCTTTTGATAATCATTCTAAGCCGACTGTCTATTTGATGCACATACCTTGTACTGATACAGTCATCGCATCACAGCTAAACCCAAACAATGCCAAGATGGTCGAGCGACAATTGTCAGTTGCCCACAGGTTAGCAAGCGATGGCGTGGTGCGAGCCATCATCACCGCACCGCTCCAAAAATCTGTGATGATTGATGGCGGTGTGCAGCTGGATAATGGTGATTTGTTCAGCGGTCATACCGAGTATTTTATGCACAAGGCAGGCTGTGATAAGGTGGTGATGATGCTTGCCAATCAGGCGATGAAAGTGGCATTGGTGACAACCCATCTACCATTGCGAGCTGTGGCGGATGCTATTACCACCGATGAAGTGGCAAGTACGGTCGCCATCACTCATCATGCGCTAAAGGCACAGTTTGGTATCCCAAATCCAACCATCCTAGTCTGCGGACTCAATCCACACGCAGGCGAGAGCGGTCATTTGGGCGATGAAGAGATGCGTATCATTAATCCAGTACTACAACAATTCCGTGATGATGGCATGGATATCTCGCTTGCCATGCCGGCCGATACGCTATTTACCCGCCATCATCTATCACGCTGTGATGCGGTGATTGCTATGTATCATGATCAGGGACTCTCCCCGCTCAAATCGCATGGCTTTGGTGATGCGGTGAATATCACACTCGGGCTACCCTATGTGCGTACATCGGTGGATCACGGCACGGCACTCGATTTGGCAGGGACGGGGCAGGCGAGTAGCTCAAGTTTATTACAGGCGATTGCTTATGCGTTGATGATGAGTTGAGAGCGGGAGATGCTTTTTTTGTTTGGGATTTGCCAAATTTATCCAATCTTTAGACATAATAAATCTTGACTTTTAATCAATAATAAGCTAAATTTATAATGAAGTAATTTTGTTATCACTGTTAATTTAGGAAATGTTATGAAAAAATTTGCATTATTGGCGTCATTGCTTATCGCTCAATCAGCATTTGCTTGGCACTTTAGTTCAACGGATTACTATGGTCGTAGCTATGAAATTGTAAATAGAGACGGTGCTACTGTTTTGGTTTCTGGTGTTCGTTGCACCAAAACCGATGGGCATGATGCACTAACTGTTGCTGGTTATTTTTCACCAACTGGCAGATATAACGCAGTCAATAAATCTTACAGAGGTGCAAATGTTAAGCGTGCAAATACATCAACTGCTGACGTCTTATCTTCTTATATGAAGTTTTGTGCTAAAGTGAATCAAATGAACTAATTGTTCGATTTGCTTAAAATTCGCAAATTTCAAATATAAACCCAGCCATATTCAGTCTTGGTTGGGTTTTATAATATTTATTAAAACATTTTTTTGTATGATTTCATGTTGATTTTTAATAGGCTGTAATTTATGTAATTCAACCATTATAAATATCAAAATATTAGCATTGCCATCATTTGACACTTCCAAAAATTATCACTTAAGTACCCACCAAAAAATCCCCAAAAACTCAACAAATCATGGTATGATAAACGGTTAATTTTTAGATTAGTTAAGTTAGAATTTATGCACATTATTCCAAAATCTCCACAACAAGCCAATCACGCGCCCCGTAAGCGTTTTGGGCAAAATTTCTTGCACGACACCAATGTCATCGCCCAAATCGTCACATCGATTCGCCTTGATAAATCGGACAATCTGCTTGAGATTGGGCCGGGGCTTGGTGCATTGACCGAGCCACTACTTGCCGAAGTCGATGGCATGACAGTGATTGAGCTTGACCGTGATTTGGCGTCCCAGCTTAAGATTAATATTGGCGCAAATAGCCATCCTGATTTTACCATCATCAATGACAATGCCATGCACATCGACTATCGCACTTTGGCGGATAAAGTGGGCAAGGGTGCGTTTCGTGTGGTGGGGAATTTGCCTTATAATATCTCGACGCCGATTTTGTTTCGCTTGCTTGAGTTTAGCGATGTCATCAAAGATATGCACTTTATGCTCCAAAAAGAAGTGGTTGATCGCATCACAGCAGAGCCTGCCACCAAAGAATACGGCAGATTGTCGGTGATTATGCAGTATTATTGCCAATCAGAATATCTATTGACCGTACCAAAAGGGGCGTTCAATCCACCGCCAAAGGTCACGAGTGCCGTGTTTCGCCTGATTCCGTATGCCATCAAGCCAATCACTGCTATTGATGAGCCGACCTTTGAGATGGTGGTGCGTGAAGTGTTCAATCATCGCCGTAAGACCTTGCGAGCGATTTTTAAGGCAAATGCATTGTTGCCGACTTTGGACGAAGCGGATTTTGAAGTTGTTGGTATCAATCCACAAGCACGCCCAGAGACCTTGAGCGTGGCAGAATTTGTTGCGTTGGCGGATTTGGTTGTTGCCAAAAACAAGCTTGATTAATATCATTGCTTAAGCTGTGTTTGATTTGAATAACTGGTTATCATTATTTAGCTGTATGAAAAAATACAAAACCAAAAATTATCGTCATGAATATGTCATTGGTGATTTGCAAGGCTGTTTTGGGGCGTTCAACCAACTACTAGAAGTGCTGGATTTTGATGAGACCCAAGACAAGATTTGGCTGGCTGGCGACATTGTGGCACGGGGTGAAGATTCGCTATCGACCTTGCGTGAAGTCAAGCGATTATCCGATATTGGTGCGTTGACCACCGTACTTGGCAATCATGATATTACGCTGATTGCCACTTGGCGGGGGGTGATGAATCCCAAGCCAAAGGATAAGACGGCGGCGATTTTTGCTGCACCTGATTGTGATGAATTACTTAACTGGCTACGCAAGCAACCGCTACTGGTGTATCCTGATGACAGAACGGTGCTCACCCATGCTGGCATCCCGCCTAATTGGAGTATCAAAGAAGCCAAAGGCTATGCCAAAGAGCTTGAAAAACAGCTTGGCGGTAGCCTAAAACAGCTTGACCGCCTACTGCCCAATCTATATAGCAAAAAATCTGATGAATGGTCTGATAAGCTAAACGGCTATAAGCGGATGCGTGCCATCGCCAACTATTTTACACGGATGCGTCTGTGCACTGCGTCGGGCTTGCTGGAATTTTCGTTCAAAGAAACGCTCAAGGACACCATGCCAAGCGATTTTCGCCCGTGGTTTGAGTGGTTTGTGGTGCGTGAACGTCGCATTTTATTCGGTCATTGGGCTGCGCTCAAAGCAGAAGTTGCCACCAAAAATGTCCGTGCGCTCGATGGCGGCTGTGTATGGGGTGGCAAGCTTGTGGCATATCGACTCAGCGATGGTGCAGTGATTGAAGTGAGCGGGGCATAAGATGCGGGTTTTGTTGGTTGAAGACGACCATTCGTTGGGCGATACCATTCGTACTTGGCTGGATTTGGATGGCTTGACGGTGGATTGGGTGCAAGCAGGTCATTTGGCAGTGAGCGCCATCAAAAGCTATGACTATGCCTGCGTGCTACTTGACCGTGGCTTGCCAAATATGTCGGGCGATGAAGTGCTAAAGTTTATCCGAAGTGAAAAATTACCCATCGCCGTGCTGATGATTACCGCCCAAGACAGTATCAAAGACCGTGTCGAGGGGCTGGATTTGGGTGCGGATGATTATTTGGTCAAGCCATTTGACCTAGAAGAAATGTCAGCTCGTATCCGTGCTGCGGTGCGTAAATATGGCGATAGACCAAGCACGCCAATCCTAACTCATCAAAGCCAATCAGGTATCATTAGCCTAAACCCTGCCAATAAGCAAGTCATGCTCAATGATACACCTGTCACGCTCACGCACAAAGAATACATTGTCCTGCATCGCTTGCTACGCAGTCCATCGATGGTGGTGTCAAAAGAGCAATTAGAAGATGAGCTATACGGCTGGGGCGAAGAAATCGAAAGTAACGCCATCGAAGTGTATATCTCACACCTACGCAAAAAACTGGGCGCAACGACCATCAAGACCATTCGCAAACAAGGCTACATCTTAGGCGAACATCATGCTTGAGATGGATGTGCCTGTGGTATTGCGGACGTTGGGGTTGTTTTTCGTCACGGCGATTGCTGAGATTTTGGGGTATTATTTCCCTTATTTGATATTAACTCAACACAAATCCGCATGGCTTTGGCTGCCCACAGCCATATCATTGATGGCTTTTGTGTGGTTATTGACCCTGCATCCTGCTGCATCAGGGCGTATCTATGCCATGTATGGCGGTGTGTATATAGTCACGGCGCTCTTGTGGCTTAGGTTCGTGGATGGTGTGAGCTTGACACCATGGGATGTGGCTGGTGGCGTGATTGTGCTGATGGGTGCAATGGTCATCATCTTGCAGCCGGTGCGTTAGTGGGTGATGATATGAAAGTAATTTCTCTAAACACGCAGTTAATCAAAAGCACGATTATCATCAGCTTGATTTTGGCGTTGCTTGGCTTTATCGCTATCTGCTTATCTGTGGCATATAGTAATAATCATGTCTTTGATGAGCTGCTCGAGAGCAATGCCCATGCCTTGCTTGGTGATAATGACAAGGCATATCCTGATATTGAGCATAGCTTGCAATATCTCAATGATGAGATGGATATTGAATATCAGGTGATTAATAAAGACGGGGTGATGCTTAGCAAGACCTTATATTCCCCTGATGCGCCGTATCTGCGACAGTTTGATAATGATGCTTATTATAATATTTGGCATGATGGTGGATTGTATCGTATCTATACATCCTACGACCAAGGGCTTAATCGCTATGTGCAGATTGCACAGCCGTGGAGTCAGCGACTAGAGTTTGCCGTGCCGATTGTGGCGAATTATGCAGGCTTTATGCTACTGCTATTGATTGCGTTATTGATTGGTAATTCGTTGGCAATTCGCAAAAATCTCAAACCTTTAAATAATCTTAAGCAAGAGATTAGCCAAAAAAACCTACAAAACTTATCACCCATCACACCGCCAATTGTGATTAGCGAAACCAAGCCACTGCTTGAAGCCATCAATCAGCTTTTTGCACGCTTGATTCGTGCCAAAGAAGCCCAAGAGCGATTCACCGCTGATGCATCGCATGAGCTACGCACGCCCTTGTCGGCGGTTCAGATGAAATTGCAACTGTTACAGCGTCGCTATGCACAGGATGATGCGGTGGTGGCAGGCTTGGATGAAGTACGTCAAGATGTCGGCAGGGCGACGGCGTTGGTTGAGAGTTTGCTTGCTTTGGCGCGGCTAGATAGCGATGCCATCAAGGAGGACTTTTGCGAGATTGCGGTGGTGGATTTGTTGACGGAAGTGGTGGCGCGTATGCAGATGCCTGCACAGAACGCCAATGCCGTGTTACACCCTGTGTTTCTTGAGCGGTCATTGGATGGTGTGACTATCAAGGCGGATGAGCGGTTGCTGGGTTCGGCAGTTGGCAATCTGATTGATAATGCCATTAAATACGGCGGGGCAGGTGTGGCGGTATGGATTGATGTGACACATACTTCACAGCAACTGACAATCACGGTCAGTGATAATGGCGTGGGCGTCAGTGATGCGGATTTGGCTCGGTTGTCTGAGCGATTTTTCCGTGTGCTAGGCAGTCAAAAAACTGGGTCAGGCTTGGGACTGTCTATCGTCGCCAAAATCGCTGAACATCATCATGGGCAGCTATTACTCGCCAAAAGCACACAGCACGGCGGACTATCTGCCAGTATCGTACTACCAAAGGTAAAATAGGCTATTTTGGTGCTATCGATGGCTCAAGCCAAAGCTTGAGAAACAGCTGGCTAATGGACAAAATTCATGATAAAACCCCGCTCAAAACGATACGACATCAAGGTTTGAACCGACCCCCAATT
>NZ_MUYU01000006.1 GCF_002014825.1 Moraxella pluranimalium
TTGAAATCACAATGCAACATACAAAATGTAAAAAGCAAACAGTGATACTAAAATAAAATAACAGACTCATAACAGCGTTGTTAATCCTTTTACGCTGACGACAATAGCAAGATGGAACCACCTGATCCCTTCCCGAACTCAGAAGTGAAACGTCTTAGCGCCGATGGTAGTGTGGTTCGCCCATGTGAGAGTAGGTCATCGTCAGCACCTTATTTGAAGCCCCCGCCAAGAGATTGGTGGGGGTTTTATTATGCAATTTTCGCTAACTTTGATATAATGCTTATCAATCGTGTTATGGTGTGATGACGGTGCAAAAAGGCTTTACGCTCATTGAGATGCTTGTGGTGTTAGCGATTATCGCTGTGATGGCGATGGTGGCGATACCTGCTTATCATGCGATGATGCAGCGATTCGAGTCCCAAAGTAGCAAACGGCATATTGCCGAAGCGATTCGCCGTGCTAAGATTGAAGCCAATTTACACCAAAAAGACATCATTTTATGCCCTTATGGTGTCAATGAGCAGTGTGATAGACTGGGGCAGGTGGGTTTGCTGGTATTTGTTGATAAAAATAGCAATAACCGCTTGGATGATGCGGACATTGTTTCGATGAAACAGCCGCTTGATTTGCGCTACGGGTTATTGTCCATGCGGGTATCGCTTGGGCGGCACTATATCAAATTCATGAGCGACAATGCCAAACCGCGTGGACATATTGGCAATATTCGCTACTGCAACACCGAACAAAACAACAGTCTAAGCCATCTGACGACCATCAATATGCACGGTGTGGTTACAGCCAAATCGGGTGATGTGGTGAGCATTGACTGTGGATAAGAGATAAGATTATGGCGGTAGATTTTTCAGAAACGCTAATTGTTGCGATTTCGGCAACGGCACTATTTGATTTGGCGGATAATGAAGCCAAATTAGCAGATTTTATTGCAACGGATAAAGACAGTGCCGCTCGCAATTTTCAAAATTACTTACAAAAACACGAAAACGAAATCCTGCAAAAAGGCTCGGGTTATCCGCTGATTGAAGCCTTGTTAAACCTGAATCAATTCCAAGAAAATCAAGATTATGAAGTTGAATCACCTTATGTTGAAGTGGTGATTGTTTCCAAATCTTCGCCTGATATGGGTATTCAGGTGCTAAACTCCATCCGTGCTTATGGGCTTGGCATCACCCGCTCGGCATTTATCTCGGGTGATTCGGTAGCAAGTTATATCAAAGATTTTAATGTTGATTTATTCTTAACAACCAATCGTGAAGATGCACAAGCTGTCGTTGATGCTGGTGTCTGTGCTTGTGCGGTGCTTGATACGACGCCTGTCAAGGTGCATGAGCTAGATAGCGAACAGTTGCGCATTGCCTTTGATGGTGATGCGGTGCTGTTTGATGATGCGGGTGAACTGGTGTTCCAACAAGAAGGTTTGCAGGCATTTCATCATCACGAAAGCACCAAAGCGGATTTACCGATTGGTAAAGGTCCGTATGCTGATTTTTTAATAAAACTATCAAAACTACAAGCCAAATTGCCCAACCAAAGCACCGATGCACCGCATAATCCCATTCGTATTGCGCTTGTGACCGCTCGCAATGCACCAGCGGATTTGCGTGCGATTAAGACCTTGCGTGAGTGGGGCGTGGTGGTGGATGTGGCGTTTTTCTTGGGTGGGCTTGATAAGACGGGCGTGCTCAAGACCTTTGCGCCGCACATTTTCTTTGATGATTCGATTAAGCATATCAATGCAGCTCGTTCGGTTGTGCCATCGGCATTGGTGCCGTATCATTCTGAATCATTGCTAAATGGTTTTGGGCAAGCGACTCGTGCGACACATGACACATTGACCCGTGTCAAAGAGAGTAAAGCTACCAAAGAGCCAAAGTCTAGCCATGCCAAAAAGAGCAAATCATCATGAAGACAGCATTAAAAGTTGCCATTGTATTGGCTTTGGTGTTATTGCCAAGACGCAGTAGCAAAACACCACAAGCCAAAGCCACACGGCATGACAGCCAAATAGCGAATTGAACACAACCATGATTCCCAAGTTGATTGATACGCACACGCATTTTGATGTGCCTGAATATGACGACACTCGTGTCCAGATGGCAAATCGTGCTCATCAGCATGGCGTGCGTCATTTGATTTTGATTGGATTTCTTGCCAAATATTTTGGGCAGATGGCAGCTGCCAATGAGCAAATCAATGGATTGGATGGTGCGCCAAAGTCGCATTTGGCATCTGGCTTGCATCCTTTATATATCCAAGAGCAACAGCATCAAGATTTAGAGATTCTTGAAGAATTTATAAAAAATCATAAGCCCATCGCCATCGCTGAAATTGGTTTGGATACTTATCCAAGTGAATTAAAAGAGCCAAAAATCTTTGCCAAACAAGAGCTATTTTTTGTTGAACAGATAAAGCTTGCCAAGGCGTATGAGCTGCCGATTTTATTGCACATTCGCAAAAATCATGCCGATGTCCTACGCCTGCTTGAGCGGTATCGCTATGATGCACATGAGCGTGGCGGTATTGCACACAGCTTTAGCGGTGGCGAACAAGAAGCCTTAGCCTTTGTCAAACGGGGCTTTAAGCTTGGTATCACGGGACAAATTACCAACCCTAATGCCAAAAAACTGCGTCGTGCGGTGATGGCGGTGTTTGCCAAATATGGGGCGGATGCTTTTGTGATTGAAACTGATTGTCCTGATATGATGCCGCTGCCGTGTCAGCACTTGGGGCAGTTCAATGAGCCTGCCAATTTGCCCTATGTGCTTGATGAGTTATCAAGTCTATTTAATATTGCTAAAGATGAATTGGCACGCACTTTGTGGGATAATAGTTGCCAAGCTTTACAAGTTGATTGGAAATATCATGACCCAAATTGATGATTATGAACGCCGATTTACCGGTGTACGGACGCTGTATGGCGATGCGTTTGACAAATTTACCAATGCCATTGTCTATGTCATCGGCGTCGGTGGTGTCGGTTCGTGGGCGGCTGAGAGTCTTGCACGCACAGCGATTGGCAAAATCGTGCTTGTGGATATGGATGTGCTGGTGGCCAGTAATATCAATCGCCAGCTGCCTGCACTGACTGACACCATTGGTGAGAGTAAGATTGATGTGATGGCAGATCGCATCCGTGGGATTAATCCAAAGATTGAGCTTGAGCTGATTGATGACTTTTTGACACCTGAAAATGTGGCATCGATTTTGCCAAACAAGACACAAGCACAAGCTTTGGTAGCTGATGGTAGGCAGGTGGTTGTGCTTGATTGTGTTGACGATATGGCAGCGAAATTTGCCATCGCCATGCATTGCCGATACCACAAAATCCCATGTATCGTCTCAGGTGGTGCAGGGGCGAAATTTGACCCAACACGGCTGAAAGTCGCTGATTTGCGTGATGTTACCCAAGATCCACTACTTGCCAGACTGCGTGCCAAACTGCGTGAAAAAGGCATCGCCAAAGGGGGTAAGACCAAATTTGGGCTAAAATGCGTCTATTCGGATGAGCAGCCGACGGTGAATAAGTCTTGCCAAGCAGGACTTAACTGCGGTGGCTATGGCTCGGCGGTGGTGATGACAGCGACGGCAGGAATGGTGATGGCAAGTACGGCACTACAGATGATTGCTAAGAAATAAAAAAATTGGGCGTATCATCGGATACACCCAATTTTTTTTATGCAGATGAATGATTATTCAGCACGCAATAGGTCGTTTAGACTTGTTTTGGCACGAGTTTGTGCATCGACTTTTTTGACGATGATGGCAGCGTATAGGCTGTATTTACCATCTGCTGATGGTAGGCTGCCTGGTACGACGACAGAGCCTGCTGGTACACGACCATAGTGGATTTCGCCAGTTTCACGATCGTAGATACGAGTTGATTGACCGATATATACGCCCATTGAGATGACTGAGCCTTCTTCGACGATGACGCCTTCGACGATTTCAGAGCGAGCACCGATAAAGCAGTTGTCTTCGATGATGGTTGGGTTGGCTTGTAGCGGCTCAAGTACGCCACCGATGCCGACACCGCCTGATAGGTGGACATTTTTACCGATTTGAGCGCATGAGCCGACAGTCGCCCAAGTATCAACCATCGTACCTTCATCGACATATGCGCCGATATTGACATAGGATGGCATTAGTACGACATTTTTGGCTTGATAGCTGCCGCGACGAGCGACCGCAGGTGGGACGACACGCACGCCAGCTGCTTTAAAATCTTCTTCGCTCCAGTTGGCGTGTTTGGTAGCAACTTTATCAAAAAATTGCAAATCGCCTGATTGCATTGGGGCGTTGTCATTGAGTTTGAACGATAGTAGTACAGCTTTTTTTAGCCATTGATGTACGACCCATTCACCGTCGATTTTTTCGGCGACGCGGTATGAGCCATTATCAAGACCTTCGATGGCTTGTTCAACAGCATCACGAATCTCGGCTGATACGGTTTCGGCGGTGAAATTGGCACGGTCTTCGAACGCTTGTTCGATGATGGCGGCTAGATTTGACATAAAATTTCCTTAAGGTTGGTGAAGTGAATGGGTGTTAAGCTGGTCTTTGAGCCAGCACAAAATATCTTGGTGTACCCGCTGATAATCACGCTCATGCAGTGGCTCATGACGCATATTCGGGTATAGATGCACTCGCACATTGTGTCGGTTGGCACGGATGAGCGCTTGCTGCAGCTGTCTGATATCAGTGCCTAGATTGCCGACGGGATCGTCTTTGCCGCTGACTAGGAGTATGGGATAATGGGCATCCATCATCTGATACCAGTCGCTTTGGCAGGCACGGGCGATGAGTGCTTGCAAGGTGACAAAGCCATTATTGGTAAAACAAAATCCGCATAAAGGGTCGGCTTCAAAGGTCTTAACGGCATCGATATTCTCGCTAAGCCATGCAAATGGTGATGCGCTGATTGGTGATCGCAGCTGATTAAGCAGGTATTGATTGAGTAGATAGCCCATGCGTTCGTTAATTTGCTTGGGGGCAAGGCGATTCATTAGGCTTAATGCACCTAGGCTAAGCTGATTGATCAGTCCAAAGCGATTGCCCGTACCCATCAAAATCACGCCATCAAAGCTTGTGGCATGATGCACAAGCACTGTACGCACGATGAACGAACCCATCGAATGACCCATGATAAAGTGTGGCACGGTGGGTGCTTTTTCTTTTAGCTTGTCTGCCATGATGATAACATCTTTGCACAAAGTCTGCACGGGGTGTTTTTCGTCAAAAAACCCAAGCTCGTATTTGTCCTTGACCGTCTGTCCATGCCCAAGTTGATCATAAGTCGCAACAAGAATGCCATGCTCGGCAAGGAATTTGGCAAAGGCATCGTAGCGACCGCTATGCTCACTCATGCCATGCACGATGAGTAGGGTTGCTTGTACATCGCCTGTCGGCTCATAGAACCGATGGTGTAGGCGATGGACTTGGTTGGATGATAAAATCACACTTTGCATGAGTCACCTGCGATGCTATTTGTGAATTAACAGCCTGTTTTGCCTTCGGCTGCCAATGCCTTGGCACTACGCACAGGCGGTGGGCAGTCTTCGCCATAGTATTGGCGATCGGCAAAGTAGCTTGAGCGTACCATTGGGTTTGCCCAAATGTTAAAAAAGCCTAATTTTTTGCCGTATTCGGTATAGCGTGCGAACTCATCAGGGTGTACATAGCGATCGACTGGCGCATGGTTTTTGCTTGGTGCCAGGTACTGACCGATGGTGACGATATCGACATCATGGGCTTTTAGGTCGTCCAGCAGTGCATAGACTTCTTCTTCGGTCTCGCCAAGTCCCACCATAAAGCCGCACTTGGTTGCCACATCAGGACGGCGTGCTTTATAGTCTTTTAGTAAATTCAATGAGTGCTGATAGTCTGAACCTGGACGAAATGCCTTATATAGGCGTGGCACAGTTTCGATGTTGTGGTTGAAGACATCGGGCGCTGTCTCGGTCAATAGGTCCAGTGCGATGGCTTCACGACCACGAAAATCAGGCACAAGAATCTCAATCAAGCAATTTGGACTAAGTTTCTTGGATTCGGTGATGACTTCAACAAAATGACCAGCACCGCCATCTTTTAGGTCATCACGATCGACTGAAGTGATGACGGCGTATTTTAGCCCAAGACCCAAGATGGTCTCGGCAGTATGGCGTGGCTCATCTTTATCCAGTGGATTTGGTCTGCCGTGTGCCACTTCACAAAACGGACAACGGCGTGTGCAGATATCCCCCATGATCATAAAGGTCGCTGTACCATCACCAAAGCACTGCGGTAGGTTCGGGCAGGCGGCTTCTTCGCAGACGGTGTAGAGCTTTTGTTTGCGAAGCGTGGCTTTGATGCGATCAACTTCGGCAGGGCTTGAGAGCTTGACACGAATCCAGTCAGGTTTTTTTGGTGTTTCGACCGTTGGAATGACTTTGATGGGAATGCGAGCAACTTTATCATAGCCACGCAATTTTTCGCCTTGGACGGCTTTTTTTGGGGCGGGCTTGGCTTCTGGGGTAAAGGTTTGGACAGTCATGGCTTATCCTAATGGTATGATAGCTAATTTGATAGAGGGTGTTGCGATAAATAGTTTATAAAAATTATCGTGTAAAAATCGCCTTATTATACGCCAAAATGCCAAAAATAACACGCACAAATTGGCATTGTCTGTATCTCGGGGCGAATGTCAAAAATACAATCAGTGTGAAATAAAATGTCTGGCTGATTTGAGTGGATTCATAGGATTGATAATCATTTATATTTATAATATACTAAGTTGTATAAAAATCAATCAAGGTGGCGATGTTATGCAAGCATTGGTGGATGCGTTGATCTTTGTGGCAGTACCCACGGTATTTATGTTGTCTGTCCGATGGATGCCATGAATACAAAAGATTTGGATAAAAAACGGCAAATGGCGCACTTGGCGATTTATGCCGATAATTATGTCATTGATTATTATCCAAAATATCATCACAAAGGCGTTTGGTCAGCCAATCACGGCTTGGCTGATAACACAAGGCGTGAGCTTTGGGGCAGCATATGCCGTCTATACACTACTTGTGGTGGTGGCTGTGATGTTGAGTCAAAATACTTCTAAAACTTCTCAAACAACTCCAAAATGGCTGGGTGTTGGCATTAATGTGGTGCTATGTGTGTTGATGCTATCAATGCCATTTTGGGCGTGATAGTATGCAGAAAATGTATAAATATTTACATTCATTCAACATATTTTGATAACTTTTATCATCATTTACAAAATAAATGTTGATTATGGCATCAGATTTTTTGAATTTATGTTAATTTTCCGTTATTATTAGAAGTGGAAACGCAACAGGAAAAAATTGTTGTGCCATACAGCGTCTCTAGGCACTTGGGGTTGACACAAGGCGTGCCACTCAAGCACCGATGGGGACGGTTTTTAAATGAGGAAGCGATTATGTTAGAACAATACAGAGCACATGTCCAAGAGCGTGCCGCATTGGGCGTACCACCACAACCATTGACCGATGCACAGACAGCAGATTTGGTGGCACTACTAAAAAATCCACCAGCGGGCGAAGAAGCATTTTTGGTGGACTTGCTAGAAAACCGTGTACCTGCAGGCGTTGACCAAGCTGCGTATGTCAAAGCGGCATTCTTGTCAGCTGTTGCCAAAGGTGAGGCAGCATCACCGCTAGTCTCAAAAGAGCGCGCTGTATATCTACTAGGCACGATGCTAGGTGGCTATAATGTCGCACCACTGATTGAGCTACTAGACAATGCTGAGCTTGGCGGTTTGGCTGCAGAAGCTTTGAAGAAAACTTTGCTTGTATTTGATGCATTCCATGATGTTGAAGAAAAAGCCAAAGCAGGCAATGCCAATGCTAAAGCAGTGCTAGAATCATGGGCGGAAGCTGAGTGGTTCACTAGCCGTGCTGATGTACCAGAAGAAATCACCATCACTGTATTTAAAGTCACTGGCGAAACCAACACGGACGATCTATCACCAGCACAAGATGCTTGGAGCCGTCCTGACATCCCACTACACGCCAACGCCATGCTAAAAAATGAGCGTGACGGCATCAAGCCTGAGCAGCCAGGCGTGGTTGGCCCACTAAGCCAAATCAAAGAATTGGTTGCCAAAGGCAATCCTGTTGCTTATGTGGGTGATGTCGTGGGTACAGGTTCAAGCCGTAAATCAGCGACCAACTCAGTGCTATGGTTCTTTGGTGATGACATTCCACACATTCCAAACAAGCGTGATGGCGGTGTGTGTCTGGGTGGCAAAATTGCACCAATTTTCTTCAACACGATGGAAGATGCGGGCGCATTGCCAATCGAAATCGATGTGTCTGATATGAACATGGGTGATACTGTTACCCTAAAAATTGACCATGCAACAGCAACTGTGACCGCAGTCAAAGATGGCGCACAAATCGCTGAAACTAAGCTAAAAACCCCAGTACTGCTAGATGAAGTGCGTGCAGGCGGCCGTATCAACCTAATCATCGGTCGTGGCCTGACTGCCAAAGCTCGTGAAGCACTAGGTCTAGCACCATCAACGCTATTCCGTGCACCAGAACAGCCTGCTGACACTGGCAAGGGCTTTACCCTAGCTCAGAAGATGGTTGGTCGTGCTTGTGGTCTGCCAGAAGGTCAAGGCGTACGCCCAGGCACTTACTGCGAGCCTAAGATGACTACCGTTGGTTCTCAAGATACCACAGGTCCAATGACTCGTGACGAGCTAAAAGATTTGGCTTGCCTAGGCTTCTCATCAGACCTGGTGATGCAGTCATTCTGTCATACTGCCGCTTATCCTAAGCCTATTGATGTCATCACGCATCACACACTACCTGATTTCATCATGAACCGTGGCGGTGTATCACTACGCCCAGGTGACGGTGTGATCCACTCATGGCTGAACCGTATGCTACTACCTGATACCGTGGGTACTGGTGGCGACTCACACACTCGCTTCCCAATCGGTATCTCATTCCCAGCGGGTTCTGGTCTTGTGGCGTTCGCTGCAGCGACTGGTGTGATGCCACTGGATATGCCTGAGTCTGTACTTGTGAAGTTCAAGGGCAAAATGCAACCTGGTATCACCCTGCGTGACCTAGTCCATGCTATCCCTTACTATGCAATCAAAGAAGGCGATTTGACTGTTGAGAAAAAAGGTAAGAAAAACATCTTCTCAGGTCGTATCCTAGAGATTGACTTGACCGAGATGGAAAATGACTTGACCGTTGAGCAAGCATTTGAGCTATCAGACGCATCGGCAGAGCGTTCAGCAGCAGGCTGTGCGATCACTGTCTCTGAAGAGAAAGTGGCAGAGTACCTACGCTCGAACATCGTCATGCTAAAATGGATGATCGCAGAAGGCTATGGTGACGCTCGTACACTGTCTCGTCGTGCAGAAAATATGCAAAAATGGCTGGATAACCCAAGCCTAATGAAAGCAGACCCAGATGCAGAATACGCCAAAGTGTATGAAATCGATCTGTCTGAAATCAAAGAGCCAATCCTATGCTGCCCGAACGATCCAGATGATGCTAAGCTACTATCAGAAGTCGCTGGCGACAAGATCGATGAAGTATTCATCGGCTCGTGCATGACCAACATCGGTCACTTCCGTGCTGCAGGTAAGCTACTATCAGAAGTCCCTGCAGGTAGTCTATCTACTCGTATGTGGATTGCGCCACCAACCAAGATGGATGAGCGTCAATTGATGGATGAAGGTTACTACAACACCTATGCGCAAGCAGGTGCTCGTACCGAAATGCCGGGCTGCTCACTATGTATGGGTAACCAAGCGCGTATCGCACCAAACTCAACGGCTGTTTCGACTTCTACTCGTAACTTCCCGAACCGTCTAGGTCAAGGCGCAAATGTCTATCTAGCATCAGCTGAATTGGCATCTGTGGCTGCGGTACTTGGCAAGCTACCAACTGTTGAAGAATATCAACAGTACGCAGGTAAGCTTGACAATATGCAAGCAGAAGTTTATAACTACCTAAACTTCGACCAAATGGCAGATTACACTGGCAAAGCAGACAAAATCAATGTTGCTCAGCTAAGCTAATCGACCATATTGGTAAAAACACCGCTATCACTATGATGGCGGTGTTTTTTTTGGCTTTGATAAGAGCTCGATAAGGCGAATGGGGATTGTGGTGAGAATTGGTTGGTGTGATGACGATAAGTTTCGGCTAAATCGTCGCCCACCATAGCCGAGCGTGTAGCGACCATAGGGGTGCGATGCCGGTAAATCGCTGAACGACTTGCCCATCTTTGATGATGACAAATGATGGCGCCACTTGTCCTTGCCAAGCATCAAAAATCCGCCCATCCATGTCATGCACCACTGCAAAATCATAGCCGTGATTTTTCATAAACTGATGCACTTCATCGGCCGTACCTGATTGGATGGCGATGGTCTGCACGGGGTAGGTTTGGCTGATGGCTTGGATATTGCCACTGGTGATACTGCACACACCGCACCATGTCGCCCAAAAATAGACAAGCACAGGCGTCTGATGACTTTGTTGTAGCACGGCAGGCGAGATGCCAAGTGTCGTGGATGTCTCAAGCGTGCTGACTTGGGATGATAGGGGTGCTGATACTGGCGCACGCCAATAATTCACCACTGTATAGATGATGGCAAAGATAAGCGCATAGCTGACTAAGGTTTTAATCCATTTCATGATAAATCTGCTGGCTCAATAAAACAAAAGCCCTGACGAGCAGAGCTTTTGGGGATATACAAGATTAATCAAAAATCTTGCCCGGATTGATGATGTTGTTCGGGTCAAAGATGGCTTTGACCGCTTTCATATAATCAATCTCGGCGGGCGTACGGGTATAGGTGAGATATGGTTTTTTGGTCATGCCGACGCCGTGCTCCGCTGAGATTGAGCCTTTGTATTTTTTGACCGTATCAAAGACATATTGGTTCACGGTTTGGCATTTTTCAAAGAACTCATCTTTGGTCAGATTGGCAGGCTTTAAGATATTTAGGTGCAAGTTGCCATCGCCGATATGACCGAACCAGCAGATTTCAAAGTCAGGGTAGTTGTCCTTGACAATCGTCTCGATATCGCTGATAAAATCACCCAAGTGGCTAATCAGCACCGATACATCATTCTTGTACGGGGTGAATACCGAGATGGTCTCCGAGATAGACTCACGCAGTTTCCATAGCTCGTGTAGCTGACCGACGCTTTGGCTCATCACGCCATCGACAATCAAACCTTCTTCAGCACAAGTTTCAAAGACGCTCATCGCAAGCTCAAGCACTTCATCATTGAGTGCTTCAAATTCAAGCAAGACATAAAACGGCGTTTCGCTCTCAAACGGTGCTTTGGTATGACCTGCTTCGATGACTTTGGTCACGGCAATATGGTCAAAAAATTCAAAGGCGGTTAGGTTTAACGCCTTGCCAAATTTATCCAGTAAGCCAACCACGCTATTAAAATCAGGCACGCCAAGCACCATTGCGGTTAGATTGACCGGCTGTTTTTCAAGCTTAATCAGTGCTTTGGTCACAAAGCCAAGCGTCCCTTCAGCGCCGATGAATAGATGGCGAAAATCATAACCGGTAGCGTTTTTTAGCATACCACCGTTCAATTCTAGGATGTCACCTTTGCCGGTGACGACGGTCAAGCCTAAGATTTGGTTACGAGTCATGCCATAGCGGATGACTTTGATACCGCCTGCGTTGGTGCCGATGTTGCCACCGATTTGGCTTGAGCCACTCGATGCAAAATCCACGGCATAGTATAGGTCTTTTGACTCGGCAAATTCTTGTAGGGCTTTGGTGACGACACCTGCTTCGACTTCGACCATGCGGTCAGCTTCATAAAATGTGCCGATTTGGTTCATCTTATCAAAGCTCACCACCACTTCGCCAAAGGCAGCCACCGCACCTGCTGACAGACCTGTGCGACCACCGCTAGGTACGAGCGCTGTGCCGTACTCATTGGCTAGGCGGACGATGGTGGCGACTTCTTCGGTGGTCTTTGGAAATAGTACGGCTGTGCAGTCCACCGCAAAATGCACGGTCCAATCACGACCCCAATGGGCAGTGCTGTCGGCATCGGTTTTGATGGTAAGTGATGGCAGCTCGCTACTTAGGGCGGTCAAAAAAGCTTGTGTGGTCATGGGGCTTCCTTTGGTGTATGGCTTGGGAAATTTATTAATTATACCTTATCTATGGCAAATGGGGTAGCTTATCCTGCCAAAATAATCCCAAAATAATCAAAGAAATGAGCACCGATGTGATGCCCATTTCTGATGAATGTTTGTTGATAAAAAGTTATCAGAGTATCAATCAAACACAATGCCCTGTGCCAAAGGCAGTTCTGATGAATAGTTCACCGTGTTGGTTTGGCGGCGCATATAGTTTTTCCAAGCATCCGAGCCTGATTCACGACCACCGCCAGTTTCTTTTTCGCCACCAAAAGCACCGCCGATTTCAGCACCGCTTGTGCCGATATTGACATTGGCGATACCGCAATCACTGCCGCTAGCACTCAAAAAATACTCCGCTTCTTTGACGCTATCGCTAAAGATACATGATGACAAGCCTTGTGGTACATCGTTTTGAAGGGCAATGACTTCGTCAAAATCACTATAGCTCATCACATATAAAATCGGCGCAAAAGTTTCGGTCTTGACCGCATCAGTTTGGCTTGGCATCTCAATGATGGCAGGCTTGACATAATAGGCATCAGGATGAGTGTCCGCAAGCACTCGCTCGCCACCTGTCAGCACGCCACCTTCGGCAACGGCACGGCTGATGGCGATTTGCATGGCATCAAAGCCGTCTTTGTCAATGAGCGGCCCAACGAGATTGCCCTGCATCGGATTGCCGATACTTACGCTGGCATAAGATTTTTTGACACGCTCAAGCACGACATCTTTGATACTGTCATGGACAAACAGACGGCGTAGCGTGGTGCAGCGCTGACCTGCCGTACCCACCGCCGAGAATAAAATCGCCCGCACTGCCAGCTCCAAATCCGCACTTGGGGTGACAATCATGGCGTTATTGCCACCAAGCTCAAGTAAGCACTTGCCAAAACGCTCGGCAACTTTTGGGGCAACCAAGCGACCCATGCGTGTGCTACCTGTAGCACTGACCAAGGCGACATCATGGCTTTCAACTAGGGCATTACCGACATCCGCCTTGCCGAGTAATAGTGCTGATAAGCCCTGTGGCACGGTGATGCCTGTGCTTTGGGTGAATTTGGTGGCTGCTTTTTCAAACAACGCTTGGCAAGCAATCGCGGTCAGCGGTGTTTTTTCGGACGGTTTCCAGACCACCGAGTTACCACACACCCACGCAAGGGCAGCATTCCACGACCAGACCGCCACAGGAAAGTTGAACGCAGAAATCACGCCCACCACCCCAAGCGGATGCCATGTCTCACGCATATGATGGCTTGGGCGTTCTGATGCGATGGTCAAGCCGTACAGCTGACGAGACAGACCAACCGCAAAATCACAAATATCAATCATTTCTTGGACTTCGCCCAAGCCTTCGGCGGTGATTTTACCTGCTTCAATCGACACCAAAGCCCCCAAATCGTCCTTATGCTCGCGCAATACTTCGCCCAAAATACGCACCAACTCGCCACGCTTGGGCGCAGGTATGGTTCGCCATGTGATAAAGGCAGCTTTGGACTGGGCGATAGCGGTGTGGGCATCATCGGTGGAGTGTAGGGCGACTTTGGCAAGTTCACTGCCATCAATCGGACTGTGGACGGCGTAATCACCATTTAGATAGGCATCTGATACGCCCATTTTGGCAAGTAGGGCTTGGGTTTGATTGGCTAAAGACATAAAAACTCCTTGTAAGTTACGGTTCGCTTGATACGAATAACTTATCGTGTTTTGCATAAAAGTGCAACTGCTGAAATTTCTTGGTGCTATTCCTAGGTGGAATGGTGGGCGGAAAAAAGGTTTATTGTGCTAAAATAATGCAATCGCAACGCCTAAGCGTTAAACACAATCTTACCAACAACTAGCAATCAACCCATGACCGCAATAAAAGCCATCAGCATTGGCATATCCATAACCATCTGCTTTGTAGTATCATTTTTTCTAAATAAATATGATACTTGGGGATTGTCCGAAGGTATATGTGTGTATAATGCCGGCTCGGCGGTTACTGCTTTGCTTTTGGCTACTGTATTATTTACAATCAATTTTTTATCATTATTTCTTAATAATACAAACCGACTTGTTCACGGTGTGTTTATCTGTATCGCCATTGGTTTGTTTATCTATTGGTATTCATCGATATATATCGACTTAATTATCTTTTTAAATGAATATGTCGGTATTCAAATTGAGCAGTTGGGACAGGTTGTGGTTTGTGAATGGCAACGCTATGCCGATTTACGCACTTTAGGCACTACAGACTAACCGATACAAAACACCCCAAAGACCACGCTTTGGGGTGTTGTAACTTGCTAAAGCTAATTTATTTAGATAATTTTTCTAAACACTCTGCCAATGACTTGTCCATCATCGCTTGATAGAGCGTGCATTCATCATAGACGGCCACACCCAAATCACGCTCAAAGGCGACTTGGTTGGATGCACCATCATAGCCTGATTTGGCATCATCACCCAGATTGGACTGAAAAATCCCTGCCGCCGACACAGGCAAAAAGTCTTCATAGACAATCGGCTCAAGTCGCAGTACGCCATTGTTTAGCAGGGTTTGCACCGATTTATCGCCCATATCTTTGCTGGCAAAATCATCGCTAAGCTGATAATAAAAATACGCCAAGCCGTCATTGTAGAGTGTCTGATAGTCATCAGGGAAAGCGGTAAAGCTCTCTGACAAAGCCTGATAATACGCATCAGGGTCTTTTTCGGGCGTGGTGGCAAGATTGGCTCGTGCTTTGGCAAGTAGCTCATCGTACAGCGCGCGACCCTTTGGTGTCAAGGCAATGCCACGCTGTTCAATCTCGCCAAATCGTGCGGTATGACTACCTGCTTCTTGCCCATCGCCTGTAAAGATAATGGCTTCATTGAGTGCCTTAAAGCTCGTTTGGCGTAGCAAAATCGGGCAGTTGCGGCGTGGCGGCCCTTCAATGATTTCTTTGGCGGTGATACCACGGCGACCCATTTCGTCCTGTACTGCATCAATATCTAGCGTGCGTGGCGTTAGGTGATTGATGTGTGGACCATAAAACCCTACCACATCGGCAATCAAGCGATGTTGGGATAATAGCTGTTCATAAAACGCCTTGGAAATGGGCGATGTTTTGTGCCATTGAAAGGTTTTGATGGCTTCAGATACAAACTTATCAGCATCATCGGCGTTCAGTCCGCCGTCTTGTTCGCATTTGTCAATCAAAGCTAGTACGCCATCGCTAAAAATTTGGCGGTTTTGCAAGGTTTGTAGGGCGGTATCACGCAGTTTGTCATCGTCAATGAGCTCTGGGCGTAGTAGCGAGCAAAACACCCGAAACGGACTTATCTGTAGCTCGGCACTGTCAATGGCACGAAACGCCGTTGAATGTACGGGCACACCCGCAGGGGCAAGGTCATAATAGCCCACAGGATACATCCCCATCACCGCAAATAGACGACGCATGGTGGCAAGCTCACTCGGTAGCCCCAAGCGAATCGCCCCATGTCGCTCCAAATCAATGCGAGACAGCTCGCCTGTATTGCTAAGGTGTTGTTTTAATTCACCATCTTTGGCAAGCGTATCGGCATTGATGTCCGCCACCAAGTCCATTAAATCTTTGTACAATGGCACTTCGGTTTGGTACATCTTTGACATTGCTAGCGAAAAGGCGTGGCGAATATCAGCTTTTGGGATAAATTGACTCATAAAAAACTCCATTTATTGATTAGCTAATTGGCAATCATAAAGACAATTAATGATAAATTTACTGAACGATCTCATCAGGAATACTTGCCAAGACATCTTTTAAAATAGTCAAGCCTTCATGCAAGGTTTCCATCTCAATGGTCAATGGGGGCAACAGGCGGATGATATGGCGATATTTACCACTTGGCATCAGTAGCAAGCCTTTATCTCTTGCGGTGGTGAGCACATAGTCCATGACCTTAGGATGCGTGCCGTATTTGGGGTGCTTTAGGATGATGCCACGCATCGCACCAATGCCTGTCAAGCCTGCCACCCAGTCGCTGATACCGTCTTGTTGCCAAGTGCTGATGGTCGTCTCAAGCGTGTCGGCGTAGCGTTTGGCATTTTGCCACAGCGTATCATCCGCCATAATCTCAAGC
The DNA here is from genome assembly GCF_002014825.1 of Moraxella pluranimalium. Lineage (GTDB taxonomy): Bacteria > Pseudomonadota > Gammaproteobacteria > Pseudomonadales > Moraxellaceae > Moraxella > Moraxella pluranimalium. Next base: position 16,267 of record NZ_MUYU01000006.1, read on the forward strand.
ACCGCCATCGCAGCAGCGCACGCCACAGGGTTGCCCGAATAAGTCCCACCAAGACTGCCTTTAATCAGCCCTTGCATGAATTTATCCCGCCCAACGACCGCCCCAAGTGGCATACCGCCCGCCATACTTTTGGCAAGTAAGAGTATGTCAGGCTCAATGCCTAAATGACTAAAGGCAAACGGCGTGCCTGTACGCCCAAAGCCTGCTTGGATTTCATCAAAAATCAGCACAATGCCATGCCTATCACAAAACGCACGCAGATACTTGGCAAGCTCGCTATCCATCACGGCAAACCCGCCTTCGCCTTGTACAGGCTCGGCAATCACCGCACCGATGTTTGCTATATCTACTTCAACGCTAATCAGTCGCTCAAGCGCATCAATCGCCGTCTGAACGCTCACGCCTGTATCACGGCTAGCAAAAGGAATGTGATACACGCCACTTGCCAAGAGTCCCAAGCCTGATTTGTAGGGGGCGACTTTACCATTTAGATTCACTGTGCCAAGCGTACGCCCATGAAATGCCCCATCAAAGGCAATCACGCCTGCTTTGCCTGTGGCTTGGCGGACGATTTTTAGGGTGTTTTCGACTGCTTCAGCACCGCTATTGGTGAGCATGACCGATAAATCATCATCAATCGGGATGATGTCAGTGAGTCGATTAATGTAGTCTGTATAAAGGGTGTGATAAGTGGCGTTATAAGCGGCATGGGTGAGCTTGATTGCCTGTGTGGCGATGGCATTGACAATGGCAGGGTGGCAATGCCCAAAATTAAGCACGCCAATCCCACCAAAAAAATCAATATATGCTTTGCCGTCCGTGTCCCATACACGGGCATTGTTGCCATGACTTAGGGTGATGGGGTGGACGATGCCCATGCCATCGGGCAGATGTACTGGTGTTGCCATGATACTTCCTTATACAAATACACAAAAAATTCAATCATGATGAGTGTAATAAGGGTATTTTGGCAAGTTTGATTCAGTGCATCAAACGAATATTTGGCGGTGGGGTATTCTGTTTTGTCATGGCAATATGGCAAAACTTGGCGATGTGCTGACAGGACACATTATCCACTGTGCTGCTTCAGATACTGATGAATCCAATCAAGCATGGTGCGTACCTTGTGGCTATGACCAAGCTCGGTGCGATATACCATATAGTATGCGCCACGACCTACCATTTGATAAGGGTGGGCTTGGATAAGCTCGCCTTGGCTAAGCTGATTTTTGACAAATCGCAAAGGCACAAGCGCCACGCCACAGCCTAACTTGGCGGCTTTGATACAGGCATTAAAAGTATCAAAACGCACGCCCATCAGCGCCGTATCGGTGGGGTGATTTTGTTCGGCAAAATATTCATACCAAGCACGGGGGCGGGTGCGTACTTGCAGTAGGTGTGATGTGGCAAGTGTAGATAAATCATTGATTTTATCCAAATAATCAGGCGCACAGACCGCCACCGAGCATTCATCAAACAGCTTCACCGCTTCCATACCTGCCCACACGCCATCGCCATACACAAAGCCCATGTCGATATTATCGCCGAGTAGAGCACTGGCTTGTTCGGCGATGTCTAGATGGATGAGTGGATGCGCTTGGCGAAAGCCTTTGAGTGCAGGGATGAGCCACTGCGCACAAAAAGTTGCGTGCGAGATGATGTGCAGGGTATCAGCTTCAACACCATGTGCCATCAGATTGAGCGTAGAGAGTTCAAGCTGTTGTAGGATGTTTTGGGCATCGTGGTAGTAGGCTTGACCGGCAGGGGTCAAAAATAGCCCCGAGCTTGAGCGGTGAAATAGCTGAACGGCGAGCAGTTCTTCAAGTTGGGCGACTTGTTTACTCACCGCACTTTGGGTCATGTGCAGCTCTTTGCTTGCACGAGTAAAGCTAAGATGGCGGGCGGTGCACTCAAAGCACTGCAAGGCGGTGGTGGATGGATAACGGCGGTAGTTGAGCTGGGTCATGGTGGCGATGGCAATAAGTTATGTCAATTTCACATAGAATAGCATACCGCCACTTGCTTTCACAACACGCCCAAAACAAATGACGACATCACCGATTCATGAACTCATCAGTTTATTATTTTGCTATTGATAAATGCAGGGTGTGCCAATACATTTGTGTAATATTTTTCTATTTTATGATTTGGCAAGCCCAAGACAGCCATAGGGGGCTGATAATGACTCAAACAACTAACCCAACCACCAAGCTCTCCATCCTAAACCTAGTACCCGTCCGCCAAGGTCAGACCAATAAAGATGCCATCGATAGCATGATTGCACTTGCCAAGTTTGCCGAGCAGGCAGGCTATCATCGCTACTGGATCGCCGAGCATCATAACACCCGCTCACTAGTGAGCTCAGCAACCCAAGTACTCATCGGTCATACGCTGTCGCAGACCGATCGCATCCGTGTCGGCAGTGGCGGGGTGATGCTACCCAATCACAGTCCGCTGATGGTCGCTGAGCAGTACGGGACGCTTGCGACGATGTACCCAGATCGTGTGGATTTGGGGCTTGGGCGAGCGCCAGGCACCGACCCTAAGACTGCAGCGGCGCTCAGACGCCATGCGCATGATATTTCGCATCAGTTTCCGCAGGATATTGCTGATTTGCAGCGGTATTTTGGTGATGATGCAGTACAGAGTGATGTCAAGGCGATCCCTGCCATCGGCACCCAAGTCCCGCTGTATATCCTAGGCTCGAGTACCGACAGTGCGTATTTGGCAGCCAAGCTTGGGCTGCCTTATGCCTTTGCCAGTCACTTTGCGCCATCGCTGATGCCCGAAGCATTGCATATTTATCGCACTCACTTTGTGCCATCGGATGTGCTGGATGAGCCTTATGTCATCATCGGCTGTAATGCCATCGTCGCTGACAGCGATCAGCACGCTGAATATCTGGCGACGACACAGCAGCAGTCGTTTTTGAATGTCGTGCGTGGTCGGGGTCAGCCGATGCAGCCGCCGGTCGATGACATGAATGCCATTTGGCTACCGCACGAAAAAGCTGCCGTGATGCACATGACTGCCTGCTCATTCATCGGTGGTCGTGATACCGTGAAGGCTCAGCTGCAGGCATTCCAATCACGCTATCAAGCCGATGAGCTGATGGTGATGAGCCATATTTTTGATGAAAACTTACAACAAAACAGCTATCAGATGCTGTATGATATCGTCCAAGATCTCAATCAGACTGCCAAAGCTGATTTGAGTAGTTAATGTTAAATTTTTAATAATTTAATAAATTTAAAAAAATAACCCAAATGATTTTTATAAATCTTTTATGATTAATTAAAAAGAGAAACACTATGCCAAGCTTTCGCCATCTACACACGCCATTTCGCATCAAAAATTTAACACTCAAAAACCGCATCGTCATGCCACCGATGTGCCAATACCAAGCCACAGACGGTATGCCCAACGACTGGCATTATGTGCATTATGTCAGCCGAGCTATCGGTGGTGTGGGCTTGATTATCGTTGAGATGACCAATGTTGCGCCCAATGGCCGCATCTCGCCACGCTGTCTTGGACTTTGGAATGATGAGCAAGCCGACGCATTCAAGCGTATCGTCGATGGCGTACACGCCCAAGGTGCCAAAATCGGTATCCAAATCGCCCACGCAGGGCGTAAGGCGCAAGACTGCCCTGATGCCGTTGCCCCTAGCGCCATCCACTATGGCAAGCTTGACTATGAAGGGCAAAACCTAATCACGCCAAAGGCAATAAGCGTGCAGGAGATTGATGATACCATCGCTGCTTTTGCCGAATCTACTCGTCGTGCGGTGGCGGCAGGCTTTGATGTGATTGAGCTACATGGCGCGCATGGCTATTTGATTCATCAATTTAGCTCGCCTAAGTCTAATGTGCGTGATGATGAATATGGTCAAGATAAATTCTTATTTGGCGAAAAAGTCATCCAAGCGGTCAAAGCTGTGATGCCTGCTGATATGCCACTCATCATCCGTATCAGCGCCCAAGAATACGGCGAAAATGGCTATGATAGCGACTATGGCGTACAGATGGCACAGCGCTTTGCTAAAGCAGGCGTGGATATGATTCATGTCAGCGGTGGCGGTGATGGCGTGTTGGCTCAGGGTCATCACCCAGCCTTTGGCGCAGGGTATCAAGTGGGCTTGGCGGATAAAATCAAAAAAGCCACCGATTTGCCCGTCATCGCTGTGGGTATGCTTGATGATGCGCTGGTCGCTGATTTTGTGCTAGAATCGCAACAAGCTGACCTAGTCGCCATCGGTCGTGGACTGCTCAGAGACCCACATTGGTGGCTAAACGCTCAGCAGAAGTTGGGGCTAACAGCACAACAAATGCAAGACTTGCCACCGTCATATGCTCGGGGGTATTGAGCATAGTCGGATAATCAAACCCTATTCCCAAAACTTACCAATATCACGGCAGGTTTTGGGAATTTTATGACTTTTGGTAATCCTTAGTGGCATACTCGGAATTTTTTGGTATAATAGTCTTTAAAAAACTAAAATGATACTGCGTAGGCTCGCCTTGCTGTACTATTTTGTACTATCTACGGCTCGCCGCCTAGTCTCATTTTGTTTTTTAAGCGACTATATAATATTTTCCCAATATTTCTCATACTTTTTAAAAGAATCACACAGGCAGCCGATGATGAGCCAAACCGCCAATCAACCTACTTCGCCAACCAAAAAAGCCGAACTGCTTTGCCCGGCAGGGACATTCAAGAATATGCAATACGCCTTTGCCTATGGCGCAGATGCCGTCTATGCAGGGCAGGCGCGTTATAGCTTGCGTGTGCGTAATAATGACTTTGATGAAGACAATCTGCGTCGTGGCATCGAGTATGCACACAGTCTTGGCAAGCAGTTTTATGTGGTGGTCAATATCCAAGCGCATAATGCCAAGCTTAAGACCTTTATCGAAGACATCCGCCCTGTGATTGAGATGAAGCCTGATGCGCTCATCATGTCGGATGCAGGCATGATTATGATGGTGCGTGAAGCATTCCCCGAGCAGGCGATTCATCTGTCAGTGCAAGCCAATGCGGTGAACTGGGCGACGGTGAAATTTTGGAAACAAATGGGCGTCAGCCGTGTCATCGTCAGCCGTGAGCTGTCGATGAAAGAGATTGAGCAAATCATCGCCGAAGTCCCTGATATGGAAATCGAAGTATTCGTGCATGGTGCGCTGTGCATGGCGTATTCAGGTCGCTGTCTGCTGTCAGGCTATATCAATAAACGAGATGCCAATCAAGGCACTTGCACCAATGCCTGCCGTTGGTCGTACAACACCTACAAAGCCACCGAGAACGAAACCGGCGACATCGTCCCTGTGACCCAGAGTACAGACACCGCACAAGTCTTTGTCCCAAATCAAACAAACGACAGCAACGCCATCGGCACAATCAACCTAAACGGCGATATGGTGATGGGTGATGACTATGTCGAAAAGCCATCGGATGAAGTGGTGCTCATCGAAGAAGAAGGTCGCCCGGGCGAGCTGATGGCGATGTACGAAGATGAGCATGGTACTTATATCATGAACTCTAAGGACTTGCGTGCGGTGGAGCTTGTGCCTGATTTGGTCAATATGGGTGTACATTCGCTCAAAATCGAAGGGCGTACCAAGTCGCACTACTATGTGGCACGCACCGCCCAAGTCTATCGCCGTGCGATTGATGATGCAGTGGCAGGCAAGCCATTTGACACCAGTCTCATCACAGCACTGGATGGGCTTGCCAATCGTGGCTATACCGAAGGATTCTTGCGCCGTCATGTCCATAGCGACTACCAAAACTATGAATACGGCTCATCCAAGACCGATCATCAGCAGTTCGTCGCCGAAGTCTCTGCCATCAGTGATGAGCGACTCACCCTAGAAGTCAAAAACAAACTGATGGTCGGCGACACCATCGAAATCATGACCCCGCAAGGCAATATCACCTATACACTCGATCAGATGTGGAACAAAAAAGGCGAGCCGATCGATGGCGCACTAGGCTCGGGTTGGATCTGCCAAATCACCAATCCATTCAAAGATATGGATCATGAAGTGCTAAAATTCGCCCTAATCATGAAACAGGTTAATGAGCCGATTTATACATGAGTGATGAAAATAAGGTAGTTGAGATACTGCCTTATTTTATTGAAAATCAAAAATGATTTCTGGTATTGCACTTTGGATGCGGTTTAGTATGTCGTAGCGAAGAATGTCGTCATCCATGCCATTGCAATAGATTTCTATTTGATGAGCATTCAGATGGTCAAATTGAAATAGATAACGAATTTCTACATCTATTTCTTGATTTGTTAGGATGGTGAATTGCCATTCTTGTTGCTCAAAATCAATTGTGCTTAAAAAACTATTCGTCATTAAATCTTGTAGCTTTTTAAAATTTGATAACTTGATGATTAGCATCATTGGCGTACCTTGCGATAGCGACCGCGTCCCAAAAATTCAATCATGCCTTTATCCCTTAAAAATTGTAACTGTTGTCGAATTTTGTCTTTAATATGAGCGTTATTAGGATATTTTAACGCCAATTCATGCTCAAAAGCATACATTTGTTTTAATGAAAACTCATCGTCTGCAATTCTATCAAGACAATTCATAGTTGTTAAAAGCCAGCCTTTGCTGTCTGATTTCATTTCACGCAAATAGAAATTTTTCTTCCACTGTTCTATCACTTTGTCTTGGTTAATAACTTGACCGTGTTCAATGATGCTGATTTTACCATTACTAGGCAGTGCGCTAGTATTTATAGAACACATGATGTAATTGGGGCGATTGGGAATACCTTTTTGTCGTGGAATGATGATATCGGCGGTGAAAAAGTGTTTGGGAACAATGATTAAGTTATTGACTTTGTATTCTTTTTTGTCGTAGCTTAAAAAGAAAAAGCTTGGGTTGGTGTCAGATGTAATGCGCTCAAGCATGGTGCGGTATGCACCATCAGCAATACTATTTCCTAGACTTTTGCCATTTTTACTTTTTAATTCGTATTGCTCTTGGCATGATGTGCAGAAAAAATCACCCACAGGGTTGTTGTTGTCAAATTGAGAAACAGGAAATTGACCACAACAAGGGCAGTAAACATTGTTGGCAAGCCAATCTTCTGTTAATATACGAATAATTTGCGAGTTATTTTGATAATCTTTTGCCAAGTCTTTATTGAAATACAAGTTCATTGATAAAACAACCCATTAAGCATTGAAGAATAAATTGTTATGCCAAATTTTCAAATTGAAATTGTCGAGATGTTGAGTACTGTCATTGATATTCAGGCGGAAAACCTAGATGAGGCGCTATATCTTGCCGAAAAAAAGTATCATGATGAAGAGGTGGTTTTGACAGAAGCTCATCACATGACAACTGATTTTAGGGATTATAACAAAGTCAAAAATGATTTAACATACACATCTAGCACTTATTATTCGGATGAATGATTTATCACTCGCCAAAAGACGATTTCTTGCCATCAATGATGAAAGTAAAATAATTATGAAACAAAAAATCCGTGAGCAAATTAGTTTGATATAATAGTGTTTTATTTGATTACCTTAAAACCCAATGGCACTAAAAATCACCACCGACTGTATCAACTGCGACATCTGCGAACCAGAATGTCCCAACGATGCCATCAGCTACGACCAAAAAGGTCAAAAAACCTATGTCATCAATCCCGACCTATGCACCGAGTGCGTGGGCTTTTATGACGAGCCGACTTGCGATAAGGTCTGCCCGATTGACTGTATCATCAAAGACCCCGAGCGTGTCGAGTCACCCGATGAGCTGATGACCAAATATAAAACCATTTGGAATAAATAAACTTATTCACCTGACACCAATCACCAAATCCGCCTGTGAATCACTGTATCACAGGCTTTTTTTGTGTCTTATCGATAGCCAAATATCAATCTTAATACATCTATAAATACAAATAATTCCCATTTATTTTAGCAAATAGCACTAATTATCATTTACAACTAAGAATTATTCTGCTAAAATTCATTTCCGTAGCGTAACTGATATCACACAAGCATTGCTGCTTTTTGGGTTTTGTAGCGGTGTGTCATGTTATCGTGATGGTTTTTTTTGGCTACGGGACTATTTTTTGAGGGTAATATGAAACGATTTGTAAAATTGCCACTAAGTTTGGCTGTAATGAGTGCGCTGGCGACATCGGCATTTGCCAATGAGCAGGCGGTAGAGCCAACGGTGGTGCTAGAAGGCGACACGATTGTCATCGACCGTCAAGGTACAAAAGTTAAGACCAATGTCGTGACCGAAGAAGAAAAGGACGAAAGCACGGCGACTGATTTGCGTGGTCTATTGACCGAAGAGCCAGCTATTGATTTTGGTGGCGGTAATGGCGCATCGCAGTTTTGGACGATTCGTGGTATGGGTCAAAACTCAATTGATGTCAAAATTGACAATGCTTATTCGGATGCCCAAGTGCTGTATCACCAAGGCAGATTTACACTGGATCCAAGTCTAGTAAAAATCGTCAGTGTCCAAAAAGGTTCAGGATCGGCATCAGCAGGTATCGGTGCGACCAATGGTGCGATCATCGCCAAGACCATCGATGCAAAAGATTTGCTAAAAAATAGCGATAAGAACTATGGCGTAAAAATCAACGCAGGATACAGCAGTAATGATGAATATTCGTATGGCTTGACAGCATTTGGTCGGACGGATAATTTTGACCTATTAATCAGTGGTAACCGTGTCAATCAAGAAAACTATAAGCCAGGCAAAGGTTATGTTAGCCCTTATGATGGCTCAGATAAGGTGGCATTTAGTGCGCTTGATAAGGTCAGTTATCTTGCCAAAGCAGGTCTAAATGTGGGCGACCATCGTTTTGTGTTAAGTCATTTTAAAGAAACCAACAAAGGCACTCGCAATATCCGTGAAGAGTTCGACTATTTTGCTGGTCAAGATCCGCAGTATCGTGAGCTGTCTTTAGAAAATACCAACCTTGAGTGGAAAGCGGATAATATCGGCTTTGATACCGCCGTCGATGCCAATGTGTATTTGATGAAAAATGAGCGCCTGTCAGGCGATGATTCACAGAGCAACTATGGCGGTCGCTTGGCGGGCGAGAACAAAACCGAAGTTGAAACTCGTGGTGCGAACCTAAACTTCACCACCGATGCTAATGATACAACGACATTAAAATACGGTGTCAATTATCGCCATCAACAAACCACGCCGAACCAATACGGTGCAGGTGTGACTGACCAAGAAAAAACCGACACAGGCGTGTATCTTGAAGCCATCGGCGAAATTGGCAATGTAACAGCAACAGCAGGCGTGCGCTATGATCATTTTGATTTCTTGGCGATGGATGGTAAAAAAGTGTCACATGACTCAATCAATCCAAGCGTTGGTTTGATTTGGCAGCCAACCAGTACGCTAAGTTTCAATGCCAACTATTATCAAGCGACTCGCAGTCCCCGCATGGTAGATGCTTTGCTGTCGCATGGCTTGCGTGGTGTGGTGTCGATTGCAGACAATGTTAAGCCAGAAACTGCCAAAAATACCGAAGTTGGCTTTAACTACAATAACGGTAATCTATCGGTGAGCGGTAGTTATTTTTGGCAGCGTATTGATGATTTGCTAAACTCAGGCTCAATCGCTCGTCATGGCACAGGTGCGACGCTATATGACCGCGGTATCGATAATGTCGGCTATGCCAAAAACCATGGCTATGAAGTGAATGCTGCTTATCGTTTGGGTGGCTTGACTGCTCGTGTCGGTGTCGCCGAAAGCAATCCAGAGTTTTATAGCACCCCAGATGATGCAGGTAATCTACCAAGCTTTGCGACATCATCATACGCTGCACGAGTGGGTCGAATTTGGACGGCGGGTCTAGCATATCGCTTTGCTAAGCCAAATCTTGAAATCGGTGTCAATCATCGCCTAGCCGAAGATGCACAAGGCTCAAGTGCATGGATGGTGCATCAAGGCACCGCTGCTCGCCAAAACAACATCTATGCAGAGCGTCCAGGCTACAATGTCACCGATGTTTATGCCAACTGGAAGCCATTGAATAATGATATGTTGAATGTTAATTTTGGCATCAATAACATCACCGATGAGCTGTATCGCTCACATAGCCAAGGCGCTGGTGCTAACAGCTTGCCAGGCGTCGGCCGTGAATACCGTGTGGGTGTGAATTATACCTTTTGATTGACATCATCGGATAATCCTTTCTCCACCTAAAACGCCCAAGTAGATATGCCTACTTGGGCGTTTTTCTGTATAATTAAGAAATGAATCAGAAGTTGAAATTAAGTGTGTCTAATGATGATACAGCTTATCATACACTGAATCTTAGACTGATTGGCGGATAAAGGTGCTGACTTGCCTGCTTAGAATCTGCCATAGCTTGGCTTGTGCGCCAAGACTACCCCAAGCGTTATGCGGGGTGAATAGCACTCGTGGATGGTCTTTGATGCCAAGCAGGGCATCATCATTGGCAAATGGTTCATCATCAAAGACATCGGACGCATAGCCAAGAATTTGCTGTTGATTGAGTGCCTTGACGATGCTATCACCATCCACCACCGCACCACGAGCGACATTGACGATCAGTGGTCGCTTGGTCATCTTGGCAATGGTGTTATCATTGATCAGTCGCAAGGTATCATCGGTCAAAGGGCAATGCAGGCTGATGATATCACTGTCAGCGAGCACGGTGTCAAAGTCGGTATAATCAGCATTGCGTGGCGATTTGCCTTGTCGTTCGGCGTATAGCACAGTCATGCCAAAGACACGAGCAATCTCACCGACGCGGCGACCAATATTGCCACTGCCAATGATGCCAAGTGTACGACCTGCCAAGTCATAAATCGGCTCATCAAGCAAACAAAACCGTCCATCGGCTTGCCATGTACCATCGGTGGCAACACGATGATAATGATTGAGCGCACGCATGGCAGACAGCATCAGCCCAAAGGTATGCTCGGGCACGCTTGCCACCGAGTAGCCGGCGACATTATACAGCTGTACGTCATGCTCATCGCAGGCTGTCTTGTCCACATTATTCATACCTGTGGCGGTCAGTTGAATAAGCTTGAGTTTGGGCAAAGCACTGATGACATCACGAGTGATAAGCACTTTGTTGGTGATGATGATATCAGCGTCTTGACAGCGTTCGATGATGGTGGCGGTGTCGTTTGGCGTGGCATCATAGATTTGATAATCGCTGATGCCATCAGGGGTGAGCAAGCTAACTTGTGCCGAAAACGTGGCTCGATCCAAAAATACAGCTTTCATGGTTTATCCTTATCATACAAAATCTACAGATGGGTGTGATGGCATTGTAGCATATTTTGGTGAATAAGCCATGAATGGATAAAGGGTTGAAAAATTGCCCAAGCGTACAAATTTTAGCCATCAACTAAAGAAAAATAATGCGAAAATCGCCAAACTCAAGTAAAATATAAGGTTTGGTGTTTTATAACAAAATTCGTCCAGTTGCGAAAAAACAATAAGAGCAAGTCAATGAGTGAAAATTTTGCCATCGGTCAGCGTTATTTATCAGACAGTGAAACCAGTCTAGGGCTTGGCGTTGTCATCAATGTTGATGAACGCTGTGTGCACATCTTATTCCCCCAAAGCGAAGAAACCCGAGTCTATGCCAAGGCATCTGCTTTGCTGTCTCGTGTGGTGTTTTCGGTGGGTGATGACATTACCGACCAAGATGGCAATCAGTTCACCATCGAGCGTTGTGAAGACATCGCAGGCGTGATGCGTTATCATCTGACCTGTGGCAAGAGCCTGATGGAGACTCGTTTGGCGGCAAATATCACGCTTGCCAAGCCACTTGAGCGACTGCTCGCTGGTCGTATCGAAGGGGCGGATTGGTATGAGCTACGCCAAGATGCCTTGCGTATCAATGCGATGCTAAGCCGTCATCCTTTGCGTGGCTTGATCGGTGCTCGTGTGGATATCATCAAGCATCAGCTGTATATTGCTCATGAAGTCGGTAAGCGTCTATCGCCACGAGTGCTGTTGGCAGATGAAGTGGGTCTGGGTAAGACCATTGAAGCAGGACTCATTATGCATCAGCAGATTTTGACCGGTAAGGTTGATCGAGTGCTTGTGCTTGTGCCTGATAGCTTGCAGTATCAATGGATGATTGAACTTAAGCGCCGTTTTAATTTGGATTTTGCGCTGTTTGACTTGGTGCGTACTGCATCCATTAAGGAACATAACCCTGAGCAGAATGTGTTTTTGACCGAGCAATTTATCATTGCCGGTATTGATTTATTACTTGACCATCATGACCTGTATGAGCAGGCTTATGCCGCAGGTTTTGATTTGCTGGTCGTGGATGAAGCGCATCATTTGCACTGGGATAGCGAGCAAGGCGGTAATGATAAATATGAGATGGTGGCGGATTTTGCTGCCAATATCGCAGGCGTGCTACTACTGACAGCGACACCAGAGCAGCTTGGCGTGGAGAGTCATTTTGCTCGCCTAAGACTGCTTGATCCGCATCGCTTTGATGATTTGGATGATTTTATCGCTGCCCAAGATGCCTTTGCGGATGTGGCGATGGTGGCGACACTGCTGATTGATGGTCAAGAATTATCCGAAAAGCAAATCCGTGCCGTAGCAGGGTTGCTTGGCTTTGATGAACCTGAGCTTGCTGATATCAATGCCAATGAGCGACTACGCACTCATGTGATTAATGAGCTACTGGATCGTCATGGTACGGGTCGTGTGCTGTTTCGCAATACCCGTGATAGCGTTCAAGGTTTCCACGGGCGCATGAGTATCCCTTATCCATTGCCACTGCCTGATGCATGGAAAGGTACGCACTATACCGATGGCAAACTGCGTGAACAGCTGTGGGGCGAAGAAAATCACCCTGATGGCTCATGGCTTGAGACTGACCCTAGAGTATCATGGCTGATTGGGCTATTACGCCAAGAGCTGAAGCACAAAAAGGTACTGCTGATTGCTCGCAGTGGGGCGACGATTGAGAGTCTGGAAGCGGTGCTACGCTTGCACGCGGGTATCAAGACGGCGATTTTTACCGAGCAGATGAGCCTACTTGAGCGAGATCAAGCGGCGGCGTATTTTGCTGATGATGCGGGGGCGCAGATTTTGTTGTGCTCGGAGATTGGTTCAGAAGGGCGTAATTTTCAGTTTGCCCAAGATTTGGTGCTGTTTGATTTGCCTGCCAATCCAGATACGCTTGAGCAGCGCATCGGACGACTTGACCGTATCGGTCAAACTGCCCAAATCCGCCTGCACGTGCCTTTTGTCATGGGGACTGCCCAAGAGCGTCTGTACAACTGGTATGATGGTGCATTGAACATTTTCCATCAAATCAGCCCAACCGCCCAATCTGTCCAAGAAGCCTATATCGCCACACTCAAGCCACTGCTTGAAGGTGGCGAGAGCGAAGAGAACCGCACAGCGCTGATTGAGCTGATTGCCGAAGCTGCCATCTATCGTGGAGAGCTTGAGGCTGAGCTACAAGCAGGGCGAGATCGCTTGCTTGAGTATAATTCATGCCGTCCAAATGTCGCCACACGCATTGAGACCGCCATGCATGAGCTTGATAACAACAAGCTATTACCTGTGTTCCTAGATCGCTATCTGACTGCAGTCGGTATGGATTATAGCGTTCAGCGTGATGGCTCGTGGATTATCCATCCTGTCGATGCATCCGAAGTGGATATTGAAGGCATTGAGAGCCTACCGATTGATGAAGATGGCATGACTTTGACCTTTAGCCGTCAGCAGGCATTGGCTCGTGAAGACATGGAATACATGACTTATGAGCATCCGCTGGTGCAGGCGGTGCTTGAGATGGTGCTGTCAGGGACTTTTGGTAATACCCAAGTTGCCCTGCTCAAATCATCTGCCTTGCCAAAAGGTATGCTGCTCATCGAAAGTCAGTATCGTATTGAAGCCATCGCTGCCAAGTCATTGAATTTATCCGCTTATTTACCGCAGCAGAGCCTAAGAGTGTTCCTAAGCGAGCGTGGTGATGACTTGACCAAAGTCGCCACCACCGACAAGATTATGCCGCTGATTGACCGCCTTGACAAGCCAAGAGCACGCCAAGTGACCAAAGCTCGTGCCGCCATCATCGATGCCCGTGCCCAAGATGCCAAAGCCCGTGCCACAGCTCAGCTTGATGAGATTAGTGCGCAGGCGATGAGTGCCTTTGGGGAGTATATGGATAAAGAAATCGGGCGTCTGACCCGCTTACAAGCCATCAACCCCAATGTGCGTGATGATGAGATTATCGCACTCACCAAGCGCAAAGAACAAGGTCTATCGGCACTTGCCAATCTATCGCTCGTGCCTGATAGTATCCGAGTGCTGGTGGTGGTCTCGCCTGAATAACGCATTGCGCCGCTGCCACGCTCATTGTGGTATTGATGAATAAAACGGATTGATATGTCATTTGCCAAAGTACATACTCGCTCGGTCATCGGGCTTAATGCCCCGCAGGTCGAAGTCGAAGTGCATTTATCTCAAGGCTTGCCTGCTTTGACCATTGTCGGCTTGCCCGAAGCAGCGGTGCGTGAGAGTAAGGACCGTGTGCGTTCAGCACTCATTAACTCAGGCTTTGAGTTTCCCAATCGGCGCTTGACGATTAATCTTGCACCGGCGGATTTGCCAAAAGATGGCTCACGATTGGATTTGCCGATTGCCTTAGGGATTTTGGCGGCCAGTGGGCAGATTGATGATAAGATACTCGATGGCTTTGAGTTTATTGGCGAATTGGCATTAAATGGTGAGCTGCGTGCCATCACAGGTGCACTGTCTGTGGCTCGTGCGATTAAAAATATGCCTGATACTAGACAGCTGATTGTGCCGACCGCTAATGCCATCGAAGCTGCCAAAGTCGGCGGTATCACCGTGCTATCAGCAGATACGCTAGCGTCGGTCTGTCGCCACCTAGATGTGGTATGCGGTGTCAATCGCAATCAAGCGGATTTATTGTCCATTGCGCCCACCCCTGAATGTGGTGAAGTCGTCAGCTATCAGCAGGATTTGGCAGATGTCAAAGGTCAGCACCATGCCAGACGAGCACTTGAGATTGCCGCAGCAGGCGGACATTCGCTATTATTCAAAGGCACACCCGGTTCGGGCAAGACCATGATGGCATCTCGCTTGCCAAGCATCCTACCGCCACTCACCGACGCCGAAGCACTCGAAGTGGCGAGTATTTATTCCATCGCAGGCGTGGAATATCGTTTTGGCGAGCGACCTTATCGTCAAGTCCACCATACGATATCATCAGCGGCATTGGTTGGTGGGGGTTCAAAACCTAAGCCGGGCGAGATTTCTCTAGCCCACAAAGGCGCAGTTTTCTTGGATGAACTACCTGAATTTGATAGAAAAACTTTAGAAACTTTACGACAACCAATTGAATCTAAAGAAATTATCATATCAAGAGCCAATTCTCAAGTGGCATTTCCTGCCGATTTTCAGCTGATTGCAGCGATGAACCCTTGTCCTTGCGGTTATCATGGCGACTCATCGAACCGCTGTGTTTGCCGTCCCGAGCAGGTCAAAAAATACCAAGAACGGCTTTCAGGGCCGCTGCTTGACCGTATTGATTTGCACATCACAGTGCCGGCATTGCCGATTGATGATTTACAAAATGCCCCAACAGGCGAGCCATCGAGCGTCGTGCGTGAGCGAGTCATCAAGGCACGGCAGATTGCCATCGCTCGTCAAGGCAAGGCAAACTATGAGCTGACACCGAGCGAGCTTGATGGCGTTGCCAAGCTTGGCGAGCACGAACAGCAGATGCTCAAGCTAGCGAGCGCACGGCTTAATCTGTCAGCACGCAGTTATCATCGCATCTTGCGTGTGGCTCGCACCATTGCTGATTTGGCGGGGGCTGACATGATTGGCAGTGCACATCTTGCCGAAGCGCTAAGCTATCGATAGTAGTATTGAGCTATCGATAAGTCGCCACAATCCACGATACAAGACCGTCAAAATCATCAAAGGCAGCATCAGGCTCGCTTGAGTCTATCGGCTCGCCATAGTTATAGCCATAGCGTAGTGCTAGCGTCGTCATACCGCACGCTTTGCCTGCTTGGATGTCGTTTTTTGAGTCACCGACCATGATGGCATCATCAATGGCGACGCCGAGCGTCGTGCAGATATGCTGTAGTGGCGCAGGGTCAGGCTTTTTGGTGGGTAAGCTATCACCGCCCAGCACAATATCAAAGCTATCTGACCAGCCCATCGCCGCCAAAATCCCTGCCAAAAAGCGATATGGCTTATTGGTGCATAACGCCAAGCGAAAGCCATTGGCTTGTAGTGTCGCTAGCCCATCATGCACGCCAGCATAGGCGGTGGTGTCATTGGCGATTTGGCTGTATTCAGCCAAAAAAATCTCATGCGCATCATGCACCGCCTTGTCATCACTTGGCGCGCCATGATGGGTGAGAGCACGGGTAACCAGATTATACGAGCCATTACCCACCCAGCTTTTGACCGTGTCGATGGCAACCACAGGCAAATCAAGCTTGGTTAGCATTCGATTGACCGCCGTCGCCAAATCCAGTGCGCTATCAATCAGTGTCCCATCCAAATCAAAAATAATGACTGATTTTGACATCACATTCCCCTTTTTTGTTGTGCCTTATCTTGGCTTATCATCTGCTTAGTTGGGTGGCGTGCTTGTTCAATAAAAAAATGCACGGTTGTGGCTAAAAATTGACCGCTAAGAATGACTTTTTTACTGAATTTATTAAAAATCCACCCAAAACTGATTGTAACATATCCGATGGCATTTGGCGAAATTTGCCTAAGTGCGTAACAATGCTCAAATTTTCGGCGATTTTGATGAATTTTTTGGGAATAAAAGGATAAAATTATCCAACAAAATCTTTGACAACAACAATTTGCCAAAATCGTGTGATTAAATTCGCCAAAAAAACTTGCCAAACATCAAAAATCACCACCAATTTCCCAAAAATCCCCAAAAATTTGCTAAAATTGATTAAAATTTCATCAATTGGCGATGACTTGTGCCAAATTGCCTGTCAGAGTTGTGCAAAAGACGGGTCTTGGCAGAGAGTTTTGACACAATTTGTTGCATATTTGGGTAGAGTGTTGCTTGGCACACCCCAAAATTTGCAAAACTTTACACAGAACACTCAAAACACGCACAGTCAGTATGAAATATTTTGTTACTATGAACCCATCGTTTGAGATGACACGATTTGAACCTTTCCAATGTGGCATCTTAATTAACCAACTCACTAAGGAGAAAAACGATGAAAACTCTATCAAAAGCACTACTAGCACTATCAGCATCATCAGTTCTAGCGATGAGCGCAAACGCAGCCATCAGCTATGGCACATCAGAAGCAGCACAGCCTTATGCGGGTGTTAAAGTGGGTCAAATCGATAGCGACCTAATTGACGGCAATGTGACTTCATACGGCGTGTATGGCGGTTACAACTTCGACCAAAACTTCGGCGTAGAAGCTGAATACATGGGTTCTGACACCAAAGACTTCAATATCGGTGCAACCGCTGTTGAAGGTGATGTAAAAACTTATGGCGTCTATGGTACATATCGTTATAACTTCAACAACACCCCAATCTATGCCAAAGGCAAGCTGGGTGTGGCAAAAACTGAAACTGACGTAACTAGCCTATCAGGTAACACACGTCTAAGCAGTGATGAAACTGGCGTTGCTGGTGGTGTGGCTCTAGGCTACAAGCCAACTGCTAACTTCGGTGTTGAGCTAGGCTACAACTACCTATCATCTGATGCAAACATGGCAGCAATCGGTGCGCACTTCGCATTCTAATCTTTGCTTAGCCAAAAAAAGCACATCATGACCGTACAAGTTTTGTGCGGTCATTTTTTGTGATAAATAGAAAGCTGTAAGTTCGAATAACAAAAACATCCAAAAATCCACCCCAAAAAATCCCACATTTGATGGCAAAATGGTTATAATAATCAGTTTATGATAATTAATCTTGACCAGTCATCGGTTGCCGTCCATCATGTCCCAAAGCACAGAATTAAACAGTTTTTTTGGTCGATTTAAATCAAAATCCGCCAACGTGGTTCATACCATTGAGCATTTGTCTTATTTGCCATCTGCACGCACGACACTGCTTGTCAGCTTGTCATTGCTTATTTGTATCAGCTTGTTGATGATTGCATCAGCATCTGTGCCTTTTGCGGTCAAAAACGGCATGAGTGAGCTTAGCTTTTTTTATCGTCAGTTGGGCTATATCATCATGGGTGTGGGCTTTGGCTGGTTAGTATATAAAGCAAAACTCAAGACACTGTGTAATATTAGCTTTATTATGTTTAGCTGGCTGGTGTGCGTGGTTTTGCTGATTATTACGTTGCTGGTTGCGCCTGAGATTAATGGGGCAAAGCGATGGCTGAATTTGGGCTTTGGTAATTTTCAGCCGGCAGAGCTGTGTAAGATGGTCATGGCAATGGTGGTGGCAGAATATGCGGTGCGACGTTCGGCAGAAGTGCGTGAGAGTGCGACATCAAGCCTGCGTCTGATTGTGCCGTTTTTGCCGATTGGGTTTTTGCTGATGCTACAGCCTGACTATGGCACATCGCTTGTGGTGATTGCAACGACGCTTGTGATTTTATTCATTGCCGGTGCGCCAATTCGTCAGTATATCCTCGTGCTATCATCATCTGTGGTGGTGCTGTCAATCCCTGTAGTAACCAGTGATTATCGTATGCGGCGATTGACGGGCTTTCTTGACCCATTTGGCACGTATCAAGGGGATGGCTATCAGTTGGCGAACAGTCTGATGGCGCTTGGACGTGGCGGTATCACAGGGCTTGGCTATGGCGATAGCGTCCAAAAACTCTCACATCTGCCCGAAGCACATACGGACTTTTTGCTTGCCATTACAGGCGAAGAGCTGGGCTTGATTGGTGTGTTGGTGGTATTGACGCTAGAGTTTTTGATAATTGGCTCAATCATGGCCATCAGCTATGCGACACTCAAGCGTCGTCAGTTGATTTTGTCCTACACCACATTTGCTTTTGCGATTATCTTTTTTGGGCAAGTGGTGATTAATGCAGCGATGAATTTTGCGACAGCGCCGACCAAAGGCTTGACCATGCCGTTTTTTAGCTATGGCGGTTCGTCAATTTTAATCTCATGTTTGATGATTGGCTATGTGCTCAATGTCTATAAGAATAGCCCAATTATCGCAGCCGACCGAGAAAGTGCACGATATTAATGCCGATTTGGGCAATCACACATGCATTAAAAAACGGGGCGTATCCATCAGATATGCCCCGTTAGTTTTATAAAGCGTTTTCGTCAAATTCGCCAGTGCGGATGCGGATGACACGCTCAAGTGGCGTCACAAAAATCTTACCATCGCCAATCTTGCCTGTATTGGCAGCTTTGATGATAGCTTCGATGATGGCATCGGTCATCTCATCACTGCAGGCGATTTCGATTTTGATTTTTGGCAAAAAATCCACCACATATTCTGCGCCACGATACATCTCGGTATGACCTTTTTGGCGACCAAAGCCTTTGACTTCGGTGATGGTAATGCCATTAATACCAATCTCAGATAGGGCTTCACGGACATCGTCGAGCTTAAAGGGTTTGATGATAGCAGAAATCAGTTTCATAACTCTAAATCCTTGGCAGTTGGCTGGATTTTTTTATTATATCGGGTATGTGGATAATTCACAACTTAAAATCAGCATAAAGGCGGATTTTTTTTGGTGATAAATGGATGAAAAAATGGGATTTTGGGCGGATGTTTTGGGGTGGCTGTGCGCTTGATTTGGCGATAAAATTGACAAGGACTGTCTGTATTTTGGATAAACAATCTCAACACGCCACGCCCAAAACCTGCTACAATAAGGCAGTTTTTGTATCTTTTTTTATGGTGTGCTATGCAAAATCAAAAATACGCCGTCATCGGGCTTGGTGGTTCAGGTTTATCAGCCGTTCATTATTTGACCGAGCAAGGGGCAATCGTCGCTGTCACTGATGCCAACGCCAATCCGCCACTAGCTGACAAGCTACCTGCACAAGTCGCCTGTCATTTCGGGGCGATTGATGGTGAGCTACTGCAGTCTGTGGATGTGATTGTCATCAGCCCGGGGATTGACCCACGCATCCCTGCGGTAGCGGATGCTAAGCGTGCAGGTATCCCTGTCATCAGTGATGTACAGCTATTCATCGATGCGCTCAAGGCTCGTGATACAGCAAATGGCACACGCACGCCAATCATCGCCATCACAGGGTCCAATGCCAAAAGCACCGTCACCACGCTGGTCGGCGAGATGGCAAAAACAGCGGGGCTCATCACTGGTATCGGTGGTAATATCGGCACGCCAGCGCTTGAGCTACTCAAGATTGATGACATGCAAGTTGCGGTGCTTGAGTTATCAAGCTTTCAGCTAGAACATATCAGTCATCTGGGCGCTCAGGCGGCGACGATACTCAATATCTCAGCGGATCACCTTGATCGTCATGATGGCATGGCGGACTATCTGGCGCAGAAACTTCGTATCTTTGATCAAGCTCATTGTGCAGTGATTTGCCAAGATGATGCTGTACTTGCACAGACTTGTGTCGATACGCTAAAGCGAGTCGCACCAACAGCAAGCATCACCACGACAGACAGCTCACTGCAGGCAGGTCGTGCCGATTTTTATCTGTATGATGATGGTCAGGGGCTTGCGCTGTATCATGGCGCAGATAGGCTACTTGCCACGGACAAGCTAAAAATCAAAGGCAAGCACAATCTACTCAATGCACTCTCGGCACTGGCGCTGGCTCAAGCGGCAGGCGTGCCGATGCCTGCGATGATTGAGACTTTGACGACCTTTAAGGGGCTACCACACCGCTGTGAATATGTCGATGAAGTGCAGGGCAAGGCGTATTTTAACGACTCAAAAGGTACAAATATCGGCTCAACCATCGCTGCCATCGATGGACTGGGCACTGTCTATGGCGAACGCTCGCTTGCGCTGATCCTAGGTGGTATGGCAAAGGGGCAGGATTTTAGCGAGCTAAGCCGTGATGTCGTACGCTGGGTCGATACTGTGTATCTGATCGGTGTCGATGCAGGGCATATCGAGCAAGGACTCATCGCAGGTGATGCTACGCTTGCTGATCGCTTGCGTCATGTCGGTACGCTTGATGCGGCGGTCATGCAGGCGAGCCAATCGACTGCCAAAGCTGTACTGCTGTCGCCTGCGTGTGCTAGCTTCGATCAGTTCAAAAGCTATGGCGATCGTGGCGAGCAGTTCGTACAGATGGTGCAAGACTTGGCAAAATAGCAAAAATAAATATGGACACAACAAAATAGCCTTTGAAAACAAAGGCTATTTTTTTATTGCTTGATCGGTATTGCTGATGCTAGATGGTGGGGTGATGACAATTCTGCCAACAACAATCTTGTCAAAAGCAATCCTGCCAAAAGCAGATTATGCCAAATGCAAAATCGCTTCAATCTCAACCACACCGCCTTTTGGTAGGGCAGCGACCTGTACCGCAGCACGGGCAGGATATGGGGCAGTTAGACGCTCTTCAAAGACCTTGTTAAGTAGTGCAAAATCCGCCAAATCGGTCAATGATACATTGAATTTGACCGTGTCATTAAGACTGCCGCCTGCCGCTTTGGCGATGGCTTCTAGATTGTCAAACGCTTGGCGGGCTTGAGCATCAAAGCCTTCTTTAAGTTCCATCGTGACAGGGTCAAGACCCAGCTGACCTGAGATATAGACAGTATTGCCAACTTTGATGGCTTGAGAATAAGTACCGACCGCAGCAGGGGCATCATCGGTATGAATGACTTGTTTGCTCATAAAAAAATCCTAATGGTTATTGGCTAATCTTTTTGGCTTGAAAATAAGCACATAGTTTATCAAACAGGCTCATCGCTGTGCCTGTGTATTCGATGTGTGGGGCGACATTATCTGCGGTTTTTGGCAGAATGTTTGGTTCACCTTTGCCAAGAAAATGTGCAGCGTCTTTTTGGCTATTTAAATCAATTTTACAACACATAACGGCATCCTTTTGGTTGTGGCTGATGGCTTTATGATAAATCATCTTGATGGGCAAATTCAAGTAATAATGAGTTTTTCACAAGCTTTGCCCGACTTAACTTAGATAAGCTTATCAGATGATTATTGATACAGGCGCATGATGTTTGGATAGCCAAGCAAGGTACGCAGTTTTTCAATCCCTTCGGCAAGATGCGAGCGAGAGCGAACGACCACGTGCAAGGTCGTTGTACCGACTTTGCCGTCCTTATCCGCCTTACCGTCTGCTTTGACATGGGTATGCTCAACGCCGATATTCAAGGCGCGCATCTCATAGATGACTTGGCTGATTTGCTCTTCGTTGAGCATGGCATAGATGCGTAGCATGGCAGGGAAATGCAGCTGATGTGGCTGATTTTCGAGTGCGGATGCTGGTTTCCAGTTGAGCTGAATGACTTGGTATGGGGTATCGGCTCGCACGGCTTGTAGCGAGAAGCATTTGTGACGATGCACGACGAGCCCTTGACGAGACAGATGTCCGACGATGTGGTCGCCGTAGATGGGGTTGCAGCAACGAGCGAAGTCCACTTCCACGCCTTTGATGCCAGCAAGCAGGTGCTTGGATTGGGTAATTTCGTTGCCGTCGGCATAATCGACTTCTTCGCTAAATAAGCGAGAGACGACAAGCTGTGGCAGTAGCACACCTGTTGATAACTGCATAAATAGCTCATCAGCGGTGCTAATACCACGCCATTGTAGGATGTCCGCCCAGTCGTTCTCATCCAGATCATTGATGGATTTGCCATAGGTTTGCAAGGCACGATCCAGCGCTTGCTTGCCATAGTGGATTTTTTGGTCTTCGGGCAAGTGTTTTAGGAATTTTAGAATCTCGCTACGAGCTTTGTTGGTCGCCACAAAGCCGAGCCATTCAGCACGGGGGGTGGCATCTTTGTCGGTATCGATGCTAACCGTATCGCCATCAGCGAGTACTAGCCCTAGCTTGCCATGCTCATTATTGATATCAGCACCAGTGGCGATATTGCCGATGGCAGGGCCGACAGCATACGCAAAATCAAGTGCCGTCGAACCACGAGGCAACTCATAAGCACGACCTTGTGGGCTGTAGCAGACGATTTTGCGTTCATGCAGGTAGCTGATCAGCTCTTCGATGATGGCAATGTGCGCATCATCATCGCCAGCTGCATTGCTATTGCCTGCATTGGCAAGGTCTTGCATATTACGCAGGCTTGCTTGGATGACTGACTGACTGACATCAGTATGATCGCTACTGATGATGCCAAGTCGTGCCGCTTCTTGCATACGGCGAGTCATCAGCGTGACTTTGATGTGGTTATAATCTCGCTCATAGATGAGTGTCAGCGATTGATTGCCACCGGCTAGGGGCTTACGGATATGATCTTGGATATTGCGATCGCTGATTTGGTATTTTTGGATCAGATAGTTTGCCAATTTATCACACGATTCGATGTCATCGAGCACGACATCAAAGTCATATTGGCGAATCAGCTGATTGATTTGCCCACGATTTTTGAAAAATTGACGATACATCGACGCACGATTATCCAGTACTTGTACATTGCCTTGTAAGCCCAAATGCACAAGTAGGTTCTGTAAATAGGTGCTGATTTCGGTTTTTTGGAAATTGCGCCCCAAGCCATGCTGAAGTAGCTTATCGGTGAATTTATTGTACATGGCGGGGTTGAGATTGCGATAACACAGCAATTCGATGTAATCGGCAATGTTATTGAGTCCCATCAAGCGAGCAAACGGAATATAAAAATCTAGCGTCTCACGAGCGGTGCGTTTTTGTTTGTCTTCGCTGACAGCATCGAGCGTGGACATATTGTGCAAACGGTCAGACAGCTTAACAATCAGCACTCGTGGGTCAATCAGCGTAGCGGTAAGAATCTTATGAAAAGTTGCCGCTTGGCTTTGCTGCTTACTCATGCCAGATGATTTTAGCTTGGTGACACCATCGACAAGACGAGCCACTGTTTCGCCAAATTCAGCAGTGATGAGCTCTTCGGTCACTTCGGTGTCTTCGACCGTGTCATGCAAAATCGCTGCAATGATGGTATCACGGTCTAGGCGAAATCCCGCCAAAATCTCCGCCACCGCCATCGGGTGCGTGATATATGGCTCACCTGATTTGCGCTTATCCTTGATATGCGCCACATCCCCAAAATGGCACGCACGCAGTACATCCGCCCGTTCAGCAGGCTTTAGGTAGGCGACGGCACGCATTAGACTATCACGAGCTTCATCCACGAGCGGGTGGCTTAGATGTGTTGGAATGTCGTGTGGATGATAGCTGTCTAACATAACTGGCTCTTTTGGCTGGTGGATGTTCGATTGCCATTAGGCAACCACGAAAGGCAAAACAATGTTTGCCAAATTAGTATAATAAATCATTGATTGGGGGTGTTGTCAATACATTCACAATTTATTTTATCAAATCGCATATTTTATTCAGGTAAATCAGCGTTATCATGATAAATTGGTCATCCGTGACTTTATCCACCAACAAAAAAAGCCACGCATCAGCGATACGCAGCTTTTGTGAGCTTGGCTAAGAATTTAAGAATTATAGCTCATTGCCCAATGCTTCAGGGGTGGTTTCGTAGTTCTTTGGCTTGGCGAACAAGTCATCATCAGGCTCATCCAAGATGCCACGATTGACATTGCCAGCGGCGATCTCACGCAAAGCAAGCACGGTTGGCTTGTCATTGTCCACAGGGACGGTTGGATCGACTTTGCCATTGGCAAGTTGGCGGGCACGCTTGCTTGCCACCAAAATCAGCTCAAAACGATTATCAACATTTGCAAGACAATCTTCAATGGTTACTCGTGCCATAGTTTACTCTCAATGATTAATTCAAACATGGGTTTTTGCCCAAAATAATCGCTTATTATAGCAAGCTTTTTGGGCTTTTTTAAGTGCTTTTTGTCAATTCTTGGCAAATTTTTGACCAAAGTTTGCCAAGTTTGGCTAAGATTTTGCCTTAACATTCATCCATTAAGCAAACAAGGCATCAATCAGCTTGCCATTGCGTGCTTGTTGGGTGGCACGGCTTAGGCGATGGCTTTTGATGATGACTTGTAAGTCGGCGAGCGCTTCGGCAAAGTCATCATTGATGACGACATAGTCGAATTTGTCGTATTGGCGCATCTCGGTCAGCGAGCCTGCTAGGCGTTTTTCGATGACTTCATCGCTGTCTTGACCACGATTTGATAAGCGTGAACGCAAGGCATCACGGCTTGGCGGTAGAATAAAAATCATCACCGCATCGCTAAATTTTTCTTTGACCTGTAGCGCGCCTTGCCAGTCAATCTCAAGAATCACATCGACGCCATCGTGAAGCAGGCGTTCGACCGCTTGGCGTGTCGTCCCATAAAAGTTATCAAACACTTGGGCGTATTCCAAGAATGCTGACTCATCAATCAAGCGTTTAAATTCATCCACTGTGGTGAAATGATAATGCACGCCGTCGCTTTCGCCCGGGCGGGGTGCTCGTGTGGTGTGTGAGATGCTAACGGTGAGATTGTCGGTGGTGGCAAGCAGTTCTTTGACCAGTGAAGTTTTGCCAGTGCCTGATGCGGCGGTGATGATGAATAATTTGCCAGTCATGGGATTTTCCTTGTTCAAATCATGATATTTTAGCACAAATTGGCTGAAATTTGCTAAAATAGCAAACAGTGATTTTGATAAACTATTGAGAAAATTATGAAAATTTTATTAGCCAATCCCCGTGGTTTTTGTGCAGGTGTGGATAGAGCCATCGCCATTGTCAATGAAGCGCTACGCCGTTTTAATCCGCCGATTTATGTGCGTCATGAAGTGGTGCATAATAAATTTGTGGTCGAAGATTTGGCAAGTCGTGGGGCGGTATTCGTCGAAGAGCTCGATGAAGTGCCTGATGGGGCGATTGTGATTTTTTCGGCGCATGGCGTATCCAAAGCGGTCGAAGATGAAGCGGCACGCCGTGATTTGACGGTGTTTGACGCTACTTGTCCGCTGGTGACTAAGGTGCATATCGAAGTGGGTAAATTTGCCAAAGAAGGTATGGATGCGATTTTGATTGGGCACGCAGGACACCCTGAAGTCGAAGGGACGATGGGGCGATTTGACACAAGCTTTGGCGGTCGTATCCATCTGGTCGAAGATGCCGATGATGTGGCAAAGCTTGATTTGGATAAAGAAAACTTGGCATTCGTCACCCAAACGACGCTATCAATGGACGATACTGCGGTGGTCATCGATGCACTCAAAAATAAATACCCAAGCATCAATGCCCCACGCAAAGATGACATCTGCTATGCCACCCAAAACCGTCAAGATGCCGTTAAGCTACTCTCAAAAGAGTGTGATGTAGTGCTCGTGGTCGGTAGCCCCAATTCAAGCAACTCAAATCGCCTAAGAGAGCTGGCCGAGCGGATGGGTAAGCGTGCGTATCTGATTGATAATGCAGGACAAATGGACAAAGCATGGTTCGATGGTGTCAGCCATGTGGGCGTCACCGCAGGGGCATCTGCACCCGAAGTACTTATCCAAGAAGTGCTAAATACCTTGCAATCATGGGGTGCTGATGAGCCTGTGGAGCTGTCAGGTATCGAAGAGAATGTGACTTTTAGCTTACCAAAATCATTGACAAAAGCTTAAAAATCTTAAAAAGTTTAAAATCTTAAGAAATTTGCAAAGCTAAGTAATTTACAAAGCTAAAAAAGTCGCCACAGCCTTGATTGCCCATTATCCACTGGATACGCCATGACCCGTTTGACCCTAACTCCACGCCTAGCCGAGCCGACATCGCAGATGCTGATTGATGCGACGGGCTTTCCATCGCTTGCCCGTGTGCTACAGGCACGCCACATCCACAGCGTCGATGAGCTCGATGTCAGCACGACACATCTATTGCCTGCTGATAGCTTGATGGGGATTGATGCAGCGATTGACTTGATTGATACGGCGATTGATCAAGGTGATAAAATCTTAATCATCGGCGACTTTGATTGTGATGGGGCGACGAGCACGGCGCTGATGATGCGAGTGCTACGGCAGATGGGGGCGGATGCCCAGTTTTTGGTGCCTGATCGCTTTAAGTTCGGCTATGGCTTGACGCCACAGATCGTCGAATATGGCGCATCATTGTACGAGCCCAAGCTGATTATCACGGTGGATAATGGTATCTCAAGCCATGATGGCGTTGCCAAAGCGGCGGAGCTTGGCATTCAGGTGGTGATTACCGATCATCACTTGACCACCAAATCATCACCACCTGCTGATGCGGTGGTCAATCCCAATCAGCTTGGCTGTGAGTTTGGCAGTAAATGGCTGGTGGGCGTGGGTGTGGCGTTTTATGTGATGGGACGACTTGCCAAGCATCGCAGAAATCTGGGTAAATCATCGGCAAATGTGGCGCAGTATCTGGATTTGGTGGCGCTTGGCACGGTGGCGGATCTGGGCGTGCTAGATCGCAACAATCGCATCTTGGTCAGTCATGGACTTGCCCAAATCAGACAGGGGCGGGCGTGTGTGGGGATCTTGGCAATCCTTGAGCAGGCGGGGCGAGATTTTGCCAAGATTACCAGCGATGATTTTGGCTTTGCCATCGCCCCACGCATCAATGCCGCAGGGCGTATGGATAATATGCGTATCGGTGTCGAGTGCTTATTGACCGATGACTGGAGCGAAGCGCACCGCTTGGCGATTGAGCTGAACAAACTCAATCACTCACGGCGTAGTGTCGAGACGATGATGAAAGATGAAGCCATCGCCATCATTGATAGCCTGCCACAGATGAGTGATACTTGTGATAGCACGCCAAAATCCATCGTGCTGTACCAAGATAACTGGCATCAAGGCGTCATCGGTATCGTCGCAGGCAGACTCAAAGAAAAGCTATACCGCCCAAGCATTATTTTTGCGCCTGCGGATAATAACGAAATCGGCGAAGATGACTATATCAAAGGCTCAGCGCGCTCAATCGCTGGTATCCATATCCGTGATGCCATCGAAGCGGTCACCATGCGTCATCCGACACTGATTGAGCATTTTGGTGGTCATGCGATGGCAGCAGGCTTAACCATCAAAAAAGCCAATTTTGACGCCTTTGCCAAGGCATTTGCCGATGAGATTGATCGCTTTGATGCGTCGGTATTTCACGAAGAGCAATTTACCGATGGCGCATTGGATGCTTGTGAGTTTAGCTTACAGTTTGTACAGACGCTATCGCAAATCAGTGTCTGGGGCAATGGCTTTGCACCGCCAAGCTTTGATGGGGAATTTGAAGTGCTCAATCATCGAGTGCTCAAGGATAAGCATCTAAAGCTGACCTTGAAGATGGCAGGCGTGCAATATCCGATTGATGCGATATGGTTCAACTACGAGCCGTCTGTGTGGGATTATCGAGCCAGCCGAGTACATATCCTATATACACTGGATATCAATGAGTGGCAGGGCAGCCAAAGCTTACAGCTTGTCATTAAAGATTTGGCAGTGTGTCAGATTAGTGCGTTGGTGTAGGGTGTATTATTAAAAATAAAACCAGTCTTGCAACTGGCTTTATTTTATTGGATGCGTTCTTATTGCTGAGTAATTTGAGGTTGGTCTTTTTTGATATTTAGAGCTAGAATGCCTCCAATGAATGCCAAAATCATGCAAATGAATACAAAAGTACCACCTGAAATGCCACCAATGATAGAACAGGCGATGATGCCAATACCTGTTTTTTAGTTTTTGCACCCATTGCAACTGCGCCAAAAACAATAACCAAAAAAGAAAATAATAGACCAAGCCAACCCATCGAAACAATGCGCGTGTCATTGTTTAATGCAGCATCAAGACCGCCAAAAAATAGGGTAAACAAAGAGGCAAATACAGCAAAGATGCCTGCGATTAAGGCAATAATACCGCCAGCTTTATTCATAAAAAATCTCCTAAATTGTAATTAATTGCCTAAGATGTAAACACTGGTCCAAAAACCAAAATGATTTGCTGAGTGTACCATGCCAACATAATTCAATGTATCACCAATATTTAGACCAGTCACTAGGCTCTCATATTCTTTTGTGAAATATACAACAGGCTTAACCTCACCCAATGTTTCACATTCTACTTCATAATCTGCATTTTGTACCTGTGATGTCCAATTGACTTTTTGAACTTGGACAACTGTGCAAGACCCTTTGGTTGGAATAACTAGTCTATTTTCTTTGTTCCAAGCATCTCTTTGTAGCTCTGTTAGGGAGTTAAAATGCTGACCAACTGCTATTGCATCAACATATTCAATTTCGGCTACTGGTTCTGTAATTGCAGATGTTGATTCCGTAGTTGTCTGCGTTTGAGTAATTTGTTCTGCTGTGGCTTGTTGCGAAGTTGGCATTAGGATGGATCCCAGAATTAGACTTGCAACTGCCGATCCAAAAAAGATAGCAGATGATTGCCCGCGTGACTTCATACCAAATGCTCGAAAGTTAAAAAGTCCAATGCAGCCTAAAATAAGCAATATTAAAGATCCAAATAGCAATAAAGAAGCAAAAATAGACATATTTTAGATACACTCCACGCAAAATTTTAGTTATTATAGTTTGTTTGTTTGTTTGTTTGTTTGTTTGTTTGTTTTTTGTAATAATTGTTTCTAAAAAATAGTTTATGGAAATAAAAAAATTTAAATTTGACAATTTAAAAAGCGGTTTATGAATGGCATTTTGACTTAGGATCATTTTGATTTGTTCTGCTTAACAAAAAAATCTGTTTTTATTAATTTGAAATAGGTGCTGGTTGCGAGTATGAGTGAACAGCAGTAATGTAACGATATTAATATGGTAGCTAGGTGTATATTGCTAAGATAGAAAGTTTGCTTGGTTGGTTTTTGCAAACTCGCCTAAAGCTTACTCATCCACAAATTCACCGCAAAGCCCAAAAATAGCACGCCAATCAAGCTCATACCGCTAATGCTTAGCCAAGGACGACTGGCAAAGCGATACGCCAAGCCCTTACCTGCGACAATCAGCAGGGATAAATAACTGATACTCACCACCTGCAAAATCAGTGCCAAAATCAAAAAGCTGATATATGGCCTCGGATAAGCAGGATCAACAAACTGCACAAAAAACGATAAGAAAAACAAAATCGCCTTAGGATTGGTCAGGCTAAGGCTTAGCGCACGCATTAGGTAGTTTTGATGTGTGGGCTTGGCAAGTGCAACGGGGCTATTGGCTAGGATATGGCGATTGACAAAGGTCCGATACGCACCCATCAACAGCCGAATGCCAAGATATGCCAAATACAGCCCGCCGACAAGCTTGATCGTATCAAACACCGCAGGATATAGGCGAAGTAGCGTCCCTGCGCCCAAGATGGTGGCGATAATCAAGATGCTATCACCGATGACAATCCCCGTCGCCGCCAAAAATCCCGCTCGCTTGCCCTGTGATGCTGAGACCGATAGACAGTACAAGCTATTGGGCCCGGGCAGGATGATGATCATGATGGTGGCAATCAAAAATCCACTGATGTCTGTAATACCAAACATGGCGTATCCCTGTAGAATATTCCTAAAAGCTCATATACAAAGCAATAGCTATAATAGAACAATAGCCGTCGAAACGGCTATTGGCTGTGCATAAAGCTGTATAAGTGCTGATGGTGCAAAGTTAGCCTTTGATTGACCAACCATTGACCAGTGGATAACGACGCTCTCGACCAAAGGATTTTTTGGTGATTTTGGTGCCGATTGCACCTTGACGACGCTTGTATTCAGCACGATCCACGAGTCCAAGCACTTTTTCGACGGTGGCAGGGTCAAAGCCAGCTGCACAGATGGCCTTGTAGCCCAAGTCTTCATCGATGTACATACGCAAGATGCTATCAAGCAGATCATAATCAGGCAGGCTGTCTTGGTCTTTTTGGTCAGGGCGTAGCTCAGCTGACGGTGCACGAGTGATGACACGCTCTGGGATGACTGGATTGTCTTCTAGGCGGTTACGGTAGTTGGCTAGGCGATAGACATCAGTTTTGTAGACATCTTTGAGCACATCAAAGCCGCCGACCATATCACCGTACAAGGTAGCATAGCCGACCGCATTTTCAGACTTGTTGCCTGTTGAGATGACCATGTGTCCAAATTTATTGGACAATGCCATCAAAATCGTACCACGAGCACGAGCTTGTAGGTTCTCTTCGGTCACATCAGGCTCGCTATTGGCAAGTAGTGGCGCAAGCGCTGAACGCAGACCAGCAACCGCATCATGAATCGGGCAGACGGTATAAGAGACATTTAGACGAGCAGCCTGTGCTTCGGCATCATCTAGGCTGATTTGTGCAGTGTATTCATACGGCATCATCACCGCATAGACACGGTCAGAGCCGAGTGCATCGACAGCGATGCATAGCGTCAGTGCACTATCAATACCGCCTGATAGACCGACGATAACGCCCTTAAAGCCTGAGCGATTGACATAGTCACGCAGACCTACGACCAGTGCTTGATACATTTCTGATTCTTCGGACAGTACAAGCGGGGCTTTGCTTTGGTTGTCAAACTGACGGCTTGCCACATCGTATTTTGCCATCATCAGCTGATTCAAAAAGCGAGAACCTTCGTGCGCCACCGAACCATCAGCCTGCATGATGAGCGAACCACCATCAAAGACGATGTCGTCTTGGGCGCCGACGGTGTTGACATAGATGATTGGTAGCTGATAAGCGGCAGATTGCTTGGCAAGTAGGGCTTTGCGAGCGGTTTGTTTACCGATTTCAAAGGGTGATGCGTTAATCACCACGACCAAATCCGCCCCTTCTTCTTTGAGTGATTTGATTGGGGCATCATGCCAAATATCTTCGCAAATCAACAGGCCAATGGTTGCGCCTTTGTAGTCAAACATCACGCTGTTATGACCTTTTTTGAAGTAGCGTCGCTCATCAAAGATGCCGTAGTTTGGTAGGCATTGCTTATGATAAAAACCTTTTTGGCTACCGCCTTGTAAGATGGCAGCTGAGTTGAATGTGCCATGCTGGTCAATGTGCGGATAGCCAAGAATGATGACGATGCCTTCGATTTCGGCAAGCTTTGCCATCGCATCACGCACTCGCTCGCCAAGCGTTGGGCGTAGTAGCAAATCTTCTGGTGGATAACCGACCAAAGACAGCTCAGGAAAGACCACGATATCCGCACCACGATTTTTGGCATCGATGGCGAGTGCGTGCATTTTTTTGACATTACCTGCGATATCACCTACCCAAAAATTGGTCTGAATCATCGCAAAAGTAATCGTGCCGACTGCTGAATCAGCGGTGTGTAGTGTGGTTTTTGCACCATTTGGCGCATCTGTTGGTTTTGTTTTTGGCATTTTTAATAATCCTAACTGGTGGGCAACTCGTGCATCGTGCCAAGTGCTTAATTGGTATGTTGTACTGCCCAAACTTCACTGTCTGATGCAAATACGGAGCAACGCTCAAAAATAATTAATCAGTTCGCCAAATTACGGCAAACCTGCATGATAGTATAGCACAATTTGCCTTGCTTTGTGGTATAGTAATGCTTTATTTGCCACAAAAAGGTCGTTATGTTTGCATTTATTCTCAATATCGTCATCATTGCGGTGGTGATGTGGTTTTTTTTCAAATTTATGTACCCAAAACCGCCCAAAGCATTTTTTCCAAAAGATGGCGATGACACAAGCATCCGCACTTGTCATCACTGCGGACAACAGCTTGCCACCTATCGGGGGCATTTGTTCCACGAAAAATCAGACAATGAGCGATTTTTTTGTAATGATGAGCATCTCATCGCCTACGCACAGGCACATCCTACAGAAAATTTGCCAATCCCTACGGACAAAACCAGTGCCTAAAGCTTTATCTAGCCATCATTTAGCCATCATCTAAGCACAAAAAAGGACGAGTAATTTTCGTCCTTTTTGATATTTTAATCAGCTAAATCAATCAGTTATAGCATTGAGCGAGCTTCTTTGTTGATTTTATCAATCATCGCAGCGATTTGTTTTTGGTCTTCGGCATGGATGATGGCTTGATTTTGTAGGCTTTGGATTTGGTCGTACAAATCAAGGCAAACAAGCACCAAAAACTCTTCGTTGCTTGGGGTTTTGTGCTTGATTTCACGGCGTAAATCACGGATTTTTTGGTTGATAAATTCTGCGCCATTTTCTAGATTTTTGATTTCATCTACAGGGCAGACGATGCGATGTGGCGTGCCTGCGATGCTGATATCTACAGGGCGAAATTCTTCTTTGGCGATGATGGCAGCCGAGTTATAAGCGGTTTGGGTGTTGTCTTGGCTCATAAAATATCCTTAATAATCAATATAATAATCAATATGGATTGGGTAAAAAGATGACATCAGTTTGAGCGGTCAATTTTACCAAGCCAATCACGAATGACTTCGGCACGAGAGATTGCCAATGCGTTTTTGTCCTTGAGATCTTGGTTTTGTTGTACCAGTGCTTGGTTGGCTTGATACAGATCTTCGACTTGTTTTTGTAGGGCATTGCGAGAATGCTCAAGGCTATCGACTTGTTCGCAGTAGCTGTCGATTTCTTGATTTGCTTTGTTTAGCTGTTGTTGAAGATTGATGATTTGCTGTGGGCTGTCATCGTTGGCAAGTCGTTGTTTGAGATTGGCAAGTTCGGTGGCGGTAACAGCATATTGCTTTTTCATCGCTATGATGGTTTGCTCTAGGGCTTGAAGTTGAGCTAGCATAAGATGTCCTGATAAAGTCAATCGATAGAAATATAGAGATATTGCTATGCTAATCTTATCACGGCTATTAGGTCTATTGTCAAATATTTTTTAAATTCTTGAGTAAATTTTCGATGATTGGTGTGATTTTGGCAAAAGATTGCCCTTGTGATTTGCCAAAATGGACGCATAAATGCATCGGCTGTGATATAATCATGGGTTTGATTTTGAATAATAAAAGGTGTGGCGATGGCGACTGATTTTATGTCAGGTTGGGATGACTGGACAAAGGCATTTGAAACATGGACGGATGTGTCAATTAGCGAATTGCACGGTATTATGACGGGCATCATGACAGTGTGTAATGCAACGGATATCGATGGCTGGACGCAGATTTTAGAAGAGCTAAGCTTTGAAGTGCCAAGCGAAGATGCGCTAGAATTATTGACCGAATACGCCGAAGATGTCAGCTTTGCGCTCAAAGACAAAGACGATGCCTATGGCTATGAGCCACTTGTGCCTGATGATGAGCATGAGCTGTACGAGCGTGTGCTTGCGCTCAAAGATTGGGCAGGTGGCTATATCACGGGTATCGGTGTGGCAGGTATCAGCCTAAGAGATGATGAAAATGAGCTGATTCGCACGCTGATGGAGATTGCCGCCATTCGCCTAGATGACGAAGAGAGCCTGGAAGGTGGCGAAGAGATGTGGCTACACCTGTTTGAGTTTGCCCGTATGGTGCCTGTACATCTAGCGACACGCAAGCGTATCGATGTCAAAAGCTTGCCACTGATTAAGGGCTTGTCACCAGATGCCAAAACTGCCAAAGAAGTCGCCGCCGATAAGCTGTCAGTCCCTGTGATTGATGCGATGGCGAGCAAACAATAATCGATACTCATGCAACTCATTCATCTAAATCCCAAACAGCTACCAACCCTGCCACCGCTTGCGATGACCATCGGCAACTATGACGGTGTGCATTTGGGTCATCAAGCCTTATTGACTGCTTTGGCAAATGATGCCAAGCAGATGGGTTTTGCGTCAGCGGTGATGATTTTTGAGCCGCAGCCCAGAGAGTTTTTTGCGCCGCACAATCCGCCTGCGAGACTGACAAGCCTTGACGAAAAAGCAGCCTATATCGCTGAGCTTGGCGTGGATTATCTGATTGTGGCAAGCTTTGATGATGAATTTCGTTCATTATCCGCCAGTGACTTTGCACTGATGCTCAAGGGGCTAAACGCTCGCCATTTGGTGCTGGGCGATGATTTTCGCTTTGGGCATGACAGAGCAGGGGATAAGGCATTTTTGGCGGCGGCAGGCTTTAGTGTTGATAGCCTAGATAGTATCATGCATGATAATCAGCGAGTGAGCTCATCTTTGGTAAGACAAGCTTTGGCAGATGGCCGCTTGGATAGTGCCAAAGGGCTATTGGGTCGGGATTATGCCATTACAGGGCGTGTGGTGCATGGCGATAAGATTGGGCGTACGCTTGATTTCCCAACGGCGAATATTGCGCCAAGCCGCATCAAGCCTGCCCTGCACGGTGTCTATGGGGCGGATGTGTTTGCTTATCGTGATGGCGTGCGATTGGATTGGGCGACACTTGCTCATGATGACGCTGTCGGTGTGGCAGGTGTGGCACAAGGTAGTCTCTTTGGTGCGGTAAGTGTCGGTCTGCGTCCATCGGTGGGCGGTCAAGATTGGCGTATCGAAGTGCATTTACCGAAGTTTGATGGGGATTTGTACGATGTACAATTAACCGTCGTATTTCGGTATTTTTTGCACGGCGAACGCAAGTATGATGGCATGGATGCGCTAAAGGCAGGTATCAGTCAAGATGTGGCGGATTTGCTTGCGTGGCGAGCATCTGTATCTGTTGAATAACGACTATCACATAAAGACTGCCACATAAAGGCTGTCACATAAAGACTAGGGCATAAAAAAGTGGCATAAAAAAGCTAGGCTCACCATAAACCTAGCTTTTTTCGAGTATTGGCTGTGTGTTTTCGCCAAGTGGTATGTTTGCTTATTGACCATGCAAACGGGCGTTTAGCTCATCAAGCACCATCGCCCACACGGCATCTTTTCGCCATTCTTCACGGACAAATGCCATTTGGCTGTCATTCCAAAATGGGGCTTGGTCAAGCTGTGTATCTTCGTCTAGCTGATGTGCGGCGATGAATTTTTCGATGGCTTCATCACTGCTATCAAGTCCAAGCTGAGCAAATAGCTCGTTCATGGTGTATTCGATGTTTCCTAACATAGTTTAGTCCTGCTTTTGTGGGTTGGCTGATTTTGTTTGGGTATCACTTTTCAAAATCATGACTAGATTGTAACAGCTTATACTTAGCCAAACTTTACAAAATTGTATCGTCTGTGTAATAAAACACTTACCACGATGTGTAAGTTTCTTACCAAATTAAATTTATAAAAAATACCCAACTCAGATGAATCGGGCATTTTTTGGCGGTCAGTCAATTATGCAAATAGATGGTCAATCGCTGCACGCTCTTCTTCAAGCTCGTTTAGAGTGATGTTGATGTATTTTTGGCTAAATTCATCAATCTCAAGGCCCTGAACGATTTTGTATTCACCATTTTCGGTAGTTACAGGGAAACCGAACATCACGCCTTCTGGGATGCCGTATGAGCCATCTGATGGGATACCCATAGTTACCCATTCGCCGTTCGTGCCTAGTGCCCAATCACGCATATGGTCGATGGCAGCGTTTGCAGCTGATGCAGCTGATGACAGGCCACGAGCTTCGATGATGGCTGCACCACGCTTACCAACGGTAGGTAGGAATACATTAGCATTCCATTCTTGGTCGTTGATCATGTCTTTGACGCTCTCGCCATTGATGGTGGCAAAACGATAGTCAGCGTACATGGTTGGGCTGTGGTTGCCCCAAACGGTTAGGTTCTTGATGTCTTTGACTTGCTTGCCAGTTTTCTTCGCTACTTGGGTCAATGCACGGTTGTGGTCAAGGCGTAGCATAGCAGTGAAGTTCTTGGCAGGTAGGTCTGGTGCTGATTTCATTGCGATATAAGCGTTGGTGTTTGCTGGGTTGCCCACGACCAATACTTTGACATCACGGCTAGCGACATCGTTAAGTGCTTTACCTTGAACGGTGAAAATCTTAGCATTTTCTTGTAGTAGGTCGGCACGCTCCATGCCCGGGCCGCGTGGACGAGCACCGACTAGTAGGGCATAGTCAGCATCTTTGAATGCGACATTTGGATCGTCAGTACCGATTACATCAACTAGCAGTGGGAATGCACAGTCATCTAGCTCCATGATGACGCCTTGTAGGGCTTGTTGTGCTTTTTCGACAGGTACTTCTAGTAGCTGTAGGATAACAGGCTGATCCTTGCCAAGCATTTCGCCAGATGCGATACGGAATAGTAGGCTGTAGCCGATTTGACCAGCTGCGCCAGTAACAGCAACACGAACAGGTTGTTTCATGGTAAATCCTTCTTTGTTAAGGTGTTAAGTATAAAAACCTTGTGAGTATCATCAATTTTTCTGATGATGCTATCACAATCGCAATTAGTTTAGCACTTTTACCATCAAAAGACAAAGCCAAAAATGCAAAAATCCAAATTGAGTATGTTTCAATTTGGATTTGGTATAGCAATTATACAAAAGATGGTAAGCATCGTACATCAGCCAACGAGCTGTTTGGCAATCCAGTGCTTGACAGGCGGTAGGTTGTTGCTCACTCGTAGTGCCAAATCACGCACCGCACGCACAGGCTTACGATCATCGGTAAATAGCGTCACCATTGCATTAGTGCCGTGATACAGTGGGCGAGTATGGATTTGATGACGACGATTAAAGGTGGCAAGCAGGCGATCAGATGCGATGTCACGCCCCATGCGGTGTGCTTCGATAATAAGTGGCGCTAGAATGTCGGCGCTGATAAGTCCTAGATTGTAGCCGTGCGCGGTCACAGGGTGCATACCGACAGCAGCATCCCCGATGAGTGCGGCACGCTTGGCGTGGAACTGATGTGCGTGCACACCCATCAGTGGGTAGTGATGCACCGACCCTGCAATGCTAAATGTACCAAATTGATCGCCAAACATTCGCTGTGCTTCGCTGGCAAGTGCTTGTGGTGATAGGCTAAGCAGGGCATCGGCTTGGGTGTTGTCAAGAGTGATGACGCAGTTGGTCAGATGGTCATTGAGCGGTAATAGAGCAAGGGTGCGACCGTACAAAAAACATTCTTGGGCAGTTGCACCATTGGACAGCGGATGACTGACTCGAAACACAATCACCGTCCGCCCAAAGTCATG
The DNA here is from genome assembly GCF_002014825.1 of Moraxella pluranimalium. Lineage (GTDB taxonomy): Bacteria > Pseudomonadota > Gammaproteobacteria > Pseudomonadales > Moraxellaceae > Moraxella > Moraxella pluranimalium. The sequence goes on from NZ_MUYU01000006.1 coordinate 54,287, forward strand.
CATATCCGCACCAATCCCAAGCATACGACGCACGCCAGACAGTCGGCTGTCAGCGGCAATCACCAAATCTGCTGTCAGTGTGCGACCATCAGCAAGGCTCACCGTTGCCTGCACATCATCGGTCTTGACATCGGTGACGCCAATCTCGGTAATCAGTGTGACATTATCCATCGTCGCCACTTCGTCATAGATGGCTTTGCGGATATTGTGATTGGAAATCAGATTGCCGAGTCTATCAAGCAAACGCATGGATTTCATTAGGCTTGGCACTTGAAAATGCAGGGCATAATCAAGTGTACCGCTATACACTTTGGCATCGACCAGCGGATAAACCTCATCGGGGTTGAAGCGTTGCCAAGCGCCAAGATTTTGTAGGATTTCTTTTGAACGATTGGTCAGGGCGATTTCACGGCCGTCATAAGCAGGGTTTTGTAGGCTTGATAAAGGGGCTTTTTCGATGATGGTCAAGCGCAACTCGCTACCCTTAAAATAGCGAGCAAAGGCAAGCCCAGCAGGGCCTGCACCGACGATGATGATATCACTATGCATGGTGTCGCTCATAAAAATCCCCTAAAAATCACACAGTGTCAAAAGTCAATGTTTGGTTGCGCCAAAATCCTGTTAAGCCTTGCTAAGCTTTGTCAAATTTTTCAAACTTTTTAAGCTTTGTAAAGCATTTAAATCATGCCAAGCCAAAATTATCAAAAAGCAAATAAGCGTATCTTGGCAAATGGCTAAGTTGGCTTAGTTTTGACGGCTTAATTTTGGCGTTGATAGTTTGCCAACTCGTTACGAATGGTGGTTTGTAGCCAAGCACGCAAATCATCAGACAACTGACTCATGTGGTCGCCCAAAAACTCATCAATCTGTGCTGATAGATTGTGGTTGAGGCGAGCTTCAAGCGCTTGTAAGTCATTATCGGTCAGCGTGGCGGTCGCTTCGCCATCGAGTGATGTGGTGTCAAGGCTGTGCACCAGTCGCATGGCTTGGGTATTGGTGCTGCTGCCATCTTGCATAAAGCCTTGCATCGCTTGATTAAAATCAGGATGGCTAAAGCGAAAATCGCTCACAGGCTCACTGCTATCAAGCAGGCGAATGATGTCATCAAGCTCATCATAAACAGCAGAGCGAGCACTGGCAGGCGTGCCAAGCCAACGCTTAGCAAACTGAATGCTGGGTGAAAAATTTGCCATGATTATCCCTTATAAAAATAGAATATCTGTATTGTAAATCAAACACTAAGCCAAAGTAAACATCAAGCCATCAATAGCGTGCTATTTTGGGAATTGTTGTTGCATGGCGTCGGTTTTGACGATGTCAAAGCCAGTTTTGCTACTGTTTTCGATGACGAATAGGGCTTGGATGCCTTCACGATTGGCAAGCTTGAGCGCATCTGCGTACGGCATGGCGGTCAATGCCGTCGCCCAACCATCTGCCAAAGCCACGCTGTCATGTAGCACAGTCACGCTTGGAGCATTGCCTGCGACAGGATTGCCTGTGGTGGGGTTGATGGTGTGGCTATAGCGTACGCCATTGTATTCAAATGAATTGCGATAACCGCCTGAAGTTGCGATGTGTAGCGAGCCATCTTTTGGCTGAGTCAGCGTCGTGATGGTGTCACGGGTCTTGACTGAGCTGTCAATGACAGGCGCATCGACTGCCAGTGTCCATGGCTTGCCCTTGTCATTTTGTCCAAGGGTGGCAACTTCACCGCCAATCTCGACCATGTAGTTTGTGATGCCATAGCTGTCTTTGAGCGTCTGAGCGATGACGTCGACGGCATAGCCTTTGGCAATCGCCGAAAAATCCAGCCCCAAGCCATCGACGGTTTTGTGAATTTGTGTGCCATTCACCACAACTTTATCAAGCCCGATGAGTGCTTGAGCCTTAGCAATCTCATCGGTGCTTGGTGGGGATTGTAGTCGCTCAACGCTTTTGTGCTTACCAAATCCCCACAGCTCAACGAGTGGATACACCGTCGGGTCAAAGGCATGATCAGATGCTTGATAGATGGTTTGGCTGTCGCTTAGCACCTTGGCAAAGTCAGCATCAATCTGTATTGGCGTCGCTGACGGCAGGCGATTAAATTTACTAATCGTGCTGTCATCCATATAGGTGGACATACTGATGTTGATGGCGTCTAAGCGTTTATCAATCGCAGCTTGGATGGCTTTGGCATCAGCGCCATCAGGATGCTGATAGCTGATGTGGTAGCTTGTACCCATGGTTTGCCCTTCGATTTTTTGATAAGTCGGCTTGTCACTGCAAGCGCTGATGAGAGCGGCTGAACAGATGATGGCAATCGGAGCGTATTTCATGGGTGTACCCTTTATGCTGTTTTAGTTTTTTGATAAGTGACAAAACGATACGCCAAACCACTTTTGTCACAGATATGCGTATCGCTTTGAGCGACTTTGATAAACTCATCAGTGATGACAGGATAATAAGCATCGCCTGTGATGTCGATATCTACTTCGGTAATCTCAAGGCGGTCAGCCATCGCTAAGCTCTGCTGATAAATCTCACCACCGCCGAGGATATAGATGGCAGACTGCCCACGAGCGATGGCATCGGCTTTGGCGGCATTGATGGCGTCCACGAGCGTATGCGACACGGTCACACCATCGTGATGAAAGGTCGTGTCACGGGTGATGATGTGGTGACTGCGGTTCGGCAATAAGCGACCCAAAGACTCAAAAGTCTTACGCCCCATGACAATCACGCCGCCTGTGGTGATGTTCTTAAAATGCTGTAAATCAGCAGGGATGTGCCATAGTAGCTGATTGTTCTTGCCGATACAGTGGTTCGTGCTTTTGGCGACGACATGGATGATATCGATATCTGTCATATCAGACCGCCACAGCTGCTTTGATGGCAGGATGTGATTGATAATTTTCAATCGTGATATCATCAAAGCTAAAGTCAAAAATGTCTTTGATGTCAGGGTTTAGCTTAAGCTGACACAGTGGCAGTGGCTCACGGCTAAGCTGAAGTTTGGCTTGCTCAAAGTGATTGCTATACAGATGCGTATCACCGCCTGTCCAGATAAATTCACCCACATCCAAATCGCACACTTGGGCAATCATGTGCGTCAGCAGTGCATAGCTTGCGATATTAAATGGCACACCCAAGAACACATCGGCACTACGCTGATACAGCTGGCAGGATAATTTGCCATCAATCACAAAAAACTGAAACAGCGTATGGCACGGCGGCAGTGCCACTTGTCCTGCTTCGGCAGGGTTCCAGCCCGAGACAATCAGACGCCGAGAGTTGGGATTGGTTTTGATTTCGTTAATCAGCCAAGTAATTTGGTCAAAGCCATCGACATTGTACGCACCATCGGCATTTTTGCTTGCGCCAAAATTACGCCACTGATGACCATAGACAGGCCCAAGCTCACCTGCAGGACGACCAAAGCGAGCGGTCTGTTCGGCGGTCGCCCACTCATCCCAAATGCTGACACCGTTTGCTTGCAGATAATCCACGCAGGTATCGCCTTTTAAGAACCATAGCAGTTCATGGATGATGGATTTCATGTGGACTTTTTTGGTGGTCAGTAGCGGAAAGCCCTTTGACAAATCAAAACGCATCTGATGACCGAACACCGAGCGAGTGCCTGTGCCTGTGCGGTCGCCTTTATCGCCACCAGTTTCTAGGATGTGCGTCAGTAGCTCAAGATATTGTTTCATTAGGCTTGTTTCCAATCATAAATGCGTTTTTGATACGCCATCACCATTAAGATAATACCAAAAATAATCATCGGCAAACTGTATAATTGCCCCTTGCTCATCCACCCAAAAATCAGCTCATAGCCGACATCTGGCTGACGGAAAAATTCGGTGATAAAACGGCTGATACCATAGCCTAACAAGAACAGCGCAGACACCGCATAGCGTGGGCGTGGCTTGGATGAGAACCACCATAGCAGGATAAATAGTAGCACGCCTTCGGTTGCTGCTTGGTACAGCTGTGATGGATGGCGTGGTAGTAACAGATAGCCACCGATATTGGTCGCAACGCTTTGTAGGGCGGGATTGGCTTGCAATAGCTCAAAATCAGCATTGGCTGCCTGCGGGAAATACATCAAATGGCTGATGTCGGATGTCGAGACACGACCCCATAGCTCGCCATTGATGAAGTTGCCAATTCGCCCAAATAATAGACCTGTCGGCACACATGGTGCGATAAAATCCAGCACGGTAAACGGCGCTTTTTTGTATTTATAGGCAAAATACCACATCGCAAGTAGCACGCCGACAAAGCCACCGTGAAAGCTCATACCGCCTTCCCAAACACGGAATAGGTACAGCGGATTGGCAATAAATTCGCCAAAATTATACAAAATCACATAGCCGATACGACCGCCGAGAATGACGCCCACCGAGCCAAAAAATACCAAATCAGAAACCATCTCAGCGGTAAAATCGGTGCGAGATTTGGTACGATACCAAGCCAAAAAATAAGCCATGCCAAAGGCAAGCAGGTACATCAGACCATACCAATGTAGCTGAATGACGCCTAAGTCTAGGGCGACAGGATTGATTTGTGGGTGGGTGATAGCCATGCAATGCTCGTTTTGTGGATAAAATGGGGATATTATAGCGTATTTTGGGTGTGTTTTTCCAACAAACAATAAAAAAGCCTGTTGGCTAACAGGCTTTGTAAAAGGGTTGCTGCGTAAAAGAGTTGCTACTTGGCAATCACAGCCAACCACTCACCATCAGCTGTACGCCGACGATCATCAGCAGTACGCCAAAGGCACGCTTGAGCGTCTGTGCAGGTAGGGCGTGCGCTAGGCGTGCGCCGACCTTTGCCATCACAAAGCTTAAAATACTGATGGTGATGAATGCGCCGATATGCACAAAACCGATCAAGCCATCAACCTGATCGACGCTGCCGCCTTGATGACCAAACCAAATAAAACCCAAAGCACCTGCGATGGCAATCGGCAGACCGCAGGCGGCTGATGTGCCGACAGCTTGTTTCATTGGTACGCCATTTTGGCTCAAGTAAGGCACGGTCAAACTGCCACCACCGATACCAAAGATGGCAGATAATATACCAATGACGACGCCAGAGATCATCTGCTTGTAGTCGGCAGGGGGTGGGATGTCGAGTCGTTCTTGATTGGGGAAAAATAGCATTTTCACCGCCATCAAGATTGCGCCACCGCCCAAGATGGCTTGGAGCATCGCACCATCAATGAGTGTCGCCATCCAAGCACCGACAAGACTGCCAAGCACCAATCCCTTTGCCATGTTTTTAAAGATTTCCCAACGCACACCACCACGCTTGTGATGTGCTGACATTGAGCTGATCGAAGTCAAAATGATGGTCGCCAGTGCCGTACCGACTGCCACGTGTGGCACGATTTCACTTGGCAAGCCATAATACGCCAAAATCCAAATCAGTGCTGGCACGATGACCATACCGCCACCAACACCAAACAGTCCTGCGCACAGCCCTGCCACGATCCCTGCGATCGAAAACCACAAATAAATCATGATTCAAATCCCATTGTTTTAGTGAAATTGTGCTATTATAACGCAATTTTATGAGTTTTGTGGATGCATTTTCGATGGATTATTTGGGTGGGGTGTGGGATTTTGCGCCGATTTGGGCAGAGATTTGTCGCCATCATCGGCATGATGCGCTGACTGATAGCACCAACACACAGTTGATACAGGCGGTGAGTGCAGGTAAGCTTGATTATCGCCATCATCATCTGCATACGTGTGACGCCCAAAGTGCAGGGCGTGGACAGCATGGCAGATCGTGGGTGAGCGCTCAGGGCAATGTGTTTTTGTCGCTTTATACGCCGATGCAGGCGATGAGTGATGATGGCTTTGGGCTTCTCCGCTTGGATGGCTTTTTGTCATTGGCGGTGGGGTATTATTTGGCACAGCTTGAGATTATCCAAGCCATCAATGCCGAGCGTATTAAGAAAGACTTATCAATCATCGGTGTCAAATGGGCAAATGATGTCGGCTACTATGACGATACAGCACACCTATTCCAAAAGCTGTGCGGGATTTTGATCGAGCCTGTCTATGCCAAAGTCGATGACAAAACTCGTCTGGTCGGCGTGGTTACAGGCGTGGGGATGAATGTTGAGATGAGTCCTGCCATCGCCGATGGACTGTATCAAGCCACCTGCCTAAGACAGCTGGCAGATATGGCAAATCTTGAGTGTGTGCCTAGCTATCAAGCACTGTATCAGCCGATTTGCCAAGCCATCTGCCAAGCTGTCCATCAGCACAATCAGCTGTCTGATGATACTGCCAAGTCAGCTTTCATCGATGCGTTCAACCGTGCTCATGTCTTGATAGGCAAGGTGGTCAATGTCTTTGCCAGAGATGAGATGCGGGTGGTGAGCCAGTCGGGACGATGTATTGGCATTGATTATGATGGGGCGTTATTGCTTGAGCAGGCGGGCAGTATCGAGCGTGTCTTGGCAGGCATGATACAATCTGCATAATGTAGATAATCTAAATTTATAAAGGATAACTATGATTGCACTGTGGCTAGACTTGGGTAATACACGACTAAAATACTGGCTGATCGATGATGGCGAAGTCATCGCATCGGATGCCAAAGAACACCTAAAAGCACCCAATGAGCTACTGATGGGTTTGTTTGGGACTTTTGTGCAATTTCATCCAGAGTTTGTGGGTATCTCAAGCGTACTTGGCGAAAAAATCAACGCCAAAATCGCCGATACGCTCAGACAGCTTGGCGTACCGTTTGAGTTTGCCAAAGTCAATGACAAGCATCCGATGCTACACAGCCATTATGATCCGCTGCAGCTGGGTGTCGATCGCTGGCTACAGATGCTCGGCGCGGTCAATGGCGCTAAGCAGTGCGTGGTCGGCTGTGGTACGGCATTAACCATTGATATCATTGATGGTGGTGTGCATTTGGGCGGATATATCTTGCCCAATGCCTATATGCAGCGACACGCACTGTATGCAGGGACGCAGCAGATTGGCGTCAAGCAGGGGCGATTTGACAGTCTTGAGCTTGGGCGTACGACGGATGATGCGGTGCATCACGGTATTTTGTTTGGGATTGTCGGTGCGGTTAAATCAATACAGGCAAATTATCCTGACTTTGAGCTGGTTTTGACAGGGGGTGGGGCGATGACGCTTGCACCGCATTTGCACGGTGCTATCGTCGATGAAGGGCTGATTTTGACAGGCTTACAGCGGTATTTTGAGCGTTGCCGTGATGGTGAATTTGCCTAAAATTTAACCATCATTAGGGTGTCATCAGATGTACGGGGTGGGCTTGATTATCCAAGCCATCTTGCAAGTCATCCAAGAGATGTTGCCAAATGTATAAGGTATTTGGCTTAAGATGACCTTTTTGGACAATCAGCTCAAGGGCTAAAGCCTGCAAGCTTTTGGCGAGCTCCAGCTGTCCGCACCAAGCTAGCGAGCGCATGATTCGGCTGATTTTCTTTTCTTGATGACCGACTTCTTTGAGCCAATAACCCCGAGCCTTGAGCGTATCGTCGGCAAAGACTTGATTGCCGACTCGCTCAATACCAAAGTAGTGCATGATTCTATCAAACGATGTTAAGAATTTTTGCTGAATTTCAGGATTGCTTTGAAAAAATAGCAAGTCATCGCCGTGTAGGGTCGGCACGGTTCTGTTCCATTTGGATGCGTGATCCACAGGAAATAGCCACTCAATATAAAAATACTGCACGCCAATCATGCTAGGTGGCAATGCCCACAGATCTTCTAGGGTGCAATCAAATGCCGTCGTCTTGCGTAGGCCTAAATAAAATTCATTAATCGGATGCATATCATCTGCCAGTGTTTGCTTGGTTTACATCAACTATAGCATGATGGTGCGATAAATTGTGTCGCCTGTATCTCAAACCCGAGCGATGGCGTATCAGCTACACCCCGAACCAAAACGCAAAGGCAAACAGTCCAAGCGTGCACAGCATCGACAGTAGCCAGTTCACCGAGCGGAGCATACCAAGATTGGCGGCATAGCTTGCAATATAGCCAATGCGAAACAGCACATAGCCTGCTGCCAATAAGTTCACCACCGCCATCGGCACAAAGGTATAAATCGCAATCAGCACCGCCGCCAAAAATACCGGCAAAGTCTCATAGCTATTGGCTTGTGCATGATTAAATCTGGCAGAGATACCCTGTGATGATGCCAAAAAAGCACGGGGGTCTTGGTTGTGCTTACCAAAGCGAAAACCGCCACTGACTTTGGCAAGTACCGAGCACAGCCACGGCAGCAAGCTTGCGATGACCATCAAGATGATGGCAAGCTTGATACCAGTTTGGGCAAAGAATGAAATAATCATAAAATACAGCTTAATAATTAAGCAGGAATGATTTTAAAATCATGAGTGATATTCACGCCACCTGCGGACAGCATACGAGATGCCGAACAGTATTTTTCGGCAGACAATTCAATGGCTTTGGCGACTTGGGTATCTTTGATGTCGGTGCCTGTCACCACAAAGTGCAGATGAATATCGGTAAATACCGCAGGTACGCTATCGGCACGCACCGCACGCATCTCACAGCGGACATCTTGGACATCTTGGCGAGATTTTTTCAAAATTGTCACCACATCGTAGCTGGCACAGCCACCCAAACCGAGCAAAATCAGCTCCATTGGGCTTGCGCCTTGTTCTTTATTGCCATCAAGCTGTACGATATGACCTGATGGGGAAGTGCCTTCAAAATGCACACCGTCTTTCCACACCAAGCTTGCGTTTAATTCTGCCATGAGATGTTCCTTATAAAAAATATTCAAATCATTGTAATGGTTTTGATGGGCTTTGGCAACTTGCATCCAAACTTGAGTTGGGCTTATTTTGGATGCCATCCACCAAAGCAATGATGGCTAAATTGGGGCGAAATGCGATTTTTCTAGCGGTTTTTGGCGAAAAAGCCAAATTATTTTAAAAAACATTACACATTTGCTCGTTTTTTTGGTTTAATAGTCATTAAGTAAAGTCATCGGTAAAAAACCGGTGATATTTCAATGATTTATAAATTAAGAGTTTAGTTATGATTGATGCAGACGGTTTTCGACCGAATGTCGGCATCATCTTGGTAAATGCACAAGGGCAGGTTCTGTGGGCAAAACGCATCGGACATGACAGTTGGCAATTTCCCCAAGGGGGGATTAACCGTGGCGAGACACCGCTTGAAGCGATGTATCGTGAGCTGTACGAAGAAGTTGGCTTGTTACCTGAGCACGTCAAAGTGCTTGCTGTGACACGCGATTGGCTACGCTATCGACTGCCAAAACGCTATGTACGAGCAGGGCAAGAGCCATTGTGTATCGGACAAAAACAAAAATGGTTTTTGTTGTATCTGGATGATGCTTATACCGACCATATCCGCTTTGATGTGGGTGTGCCTGAGTTTGATGATTGGCAGTGGGTGAGCTATTGGTATCCGTTGACGGGTGTTGTACCGTTCAAAAAATCGGTTTATCAGCGAGCCTTAGCAGAGTTAATCCCTGCTGTGCCATTGGCAGATTAAAATTATCACCAAAAACCATCCCAAAAAAATCACCGTATCAAGCGATGCGGTGATTTTTTATGGCTATTATTAGCAAAATTGGCTAAGTAAATTGGATGGATGAATTAGATAAGTAATTGGCTTAATCCCATGCCTTATCCTATTCTCCATCTTGTGAGTCGGTATCGCTGACAGCACGCTTGATGCCGCCAAAGCGTTTTTTGTTGCGACCAAAAAAATGCCGAGCGGGTTTTATCAGACGCACCGCCTTAGCCAGTCGCCCTTCGGTGAATTTGGCATCGCCATCAGGGATGATGACCACATTGCCATGCTCATCGATGGTGCGTCGTGCTTTTGGTTCATAGCCGTTATTGTCGCTTTGCTCGATACTGTCTTGGGTCTCGATGCTGACAATGGGCTGTTTTTCACGCAGGGGTGTGCTGTCGAATAACACGCCAAGCGGTAGATGAAGTTCGTGACTGGCGGTTTTTTCGATTTTGATTAAGTGGTCATACAGCTCAACGAACCACGGATCATAGTCGGTGGACTTGAGTTGATCCAGTTCACTGCGGATCGGTAGTGGATAGGGCAAGCTTTTATAAAATTGCCATAGATTAACTGTATTTAAATCAGTCTTTAGAGTATAGTTATTATCCTTAGTTGGGGTAATCAGATTGTTATCTAGTAGTAGGTTGAGATAAGTGTGCCATTTTGGCAGCTCTTTACGCCCGAGCAATTGACGCAGAGCATCTTCGCTGACTGTGTTGCCTTTTTGATAATTTTTATAAGTAAAATTAAGCATATCAAGCAGGCTAAGCAGTGGATGGCGTACGGGCACTTCTTTGGTGTCAAAGATGGTCAAGGTGTAGCTGATTTGCACGCCAAGCAAAATCAAATTCCACGACAAATAAATCCATAGCAGAAAAATCGGCAACGCAGCAAACGCCCCATAGATGGCTTCATAACTGGTGAAGTTACTCATCGCAACGCCAAAGACTTTTTTGAGTAGCTCAAATAATACGGCAATCACCACCCCTGCAATGACGGCATTTTTGATGGGGACTTGCGCTTTTGGGATAAACCAATACATCCCAATAAAGCCAAGCACCATCAGCCCAAAAGATAGGATATACGCCCACACGCCCCAGTCAATGCCATAGCCTGCGATTTTTTGGTTCAAGAAGTTCAGACTAGCAATCGCACTTGACGCACCAAACACCACACCAAGCACAATCGGGCCAAGCGTAATCATCACCCAATAGCGGATGATGCTTGCCATGCCACCTGAGCGGTCATCGACACGCCAAATCTTATTGAACGCCTGCTCAATGGTAATCAAGGTCAAAATCGCCGTAACGAACAAGCCGACCACACCGATGATACCAAGATTGCTTGATTTTTCGATAAAGCTTTGGATGTGCTGGCTAATCTGCGCACCCGATGATGGTATGAAATTATTATAAATCGCCATCTGTAGCTGTTCACGCACGCCTTCGAGTGCAGGCACGCTCGAAAAAATCACCAAAGTCACCGTCAATACAGGCACGATGGCAAGTAAGGTGGTGTAAGTTAGGCTGGCGGCTTTTTGCATACACTCATCTTCATCAAAATGGCGGATGAGCAAGCAAAGATACATAAACCATGCATGATGTGCAAAGGGTAATTTGTTCAAAAACTGGGTCATGGGTCGTCATTTTTCATCAGTATTTAGACTAGTGTAACAAACTCATCAGCGATTGCTAACCCTTAATTTGTGAAAATATGTGAATATTTGACGGTAGATGATATGTCAGGCATGGGCAATGGTGGATTTTTTGGTATAATGATGGCTCATTTTTGGACGATGAATGGATAATTTTCATGACACAAGCCTATGTGTTGGTGCTGTATGACAGCAATAAAGGGGCGACCAAAGAACTTGCCTATCTGATTGCTCAAGGGGTGATGGATGGTGGTGTTGCGGTGAAAATCCGCCGAGTGCCCAAAGTCTCTGCCGTGTGCGAGCAAGTGGCGGATAACATCCCTGATGATGGCGATTTGTATTGCACCCAAGATGACTTGGCGGATTGTGCTGGGCTTGCACTGGGTAGCCCGACGCATTTTGGCAATATGTCAGCGAGCATGAAGTATTTTTGGGACAATACGGTGAGTAGCTGGCTGTCAGGCGCATTACAGGGCAAGCCTGCGTGTGTGTTCACGAGCACTGGTAGCCTGCATGGCGGTCAAGAGACGACGCTTATTACCATGATGATGCCACTACTGCATCATGGGATGCTACTGATGGGCTTGCCTTATGCACATCCTGAGCTATCGACGACGGCTCGTGGCGGTACGCCTTATGGGGCAAGCCATGTGGCAGGTGCTCGCCAAGAATTTCCCTTGACCCAAGATGAAAAGACGCTCGCCATTGCTCAAGGTGCAAGACTTGCAGGTCTTGTCAAGCAGCTAAACGCACAGCAAGGTGATGCATGAAAAAGTCCAACAAACCCGCCAAACCCGCCAAACCTGTACAGACGGCACTGCGTCATACTTGGTGGCTATGGCTTGCGACTGTATTGATTGCTTATCCTGTGGCGGTGTGGCTCTCGACAGGGGCGTCCTTGTGGGCAGGCATGGGCGTACAGCTACTTGGCTTGATACCTGCGCTACTGTGTACACCTGCCATTTGGCGGGGGAATTCGCCTTATGCCTTGATGTGGGTGAGTATGGTGGCACTGGTTTATCTGGGTGTGGCGAGTGTGATGGCACTTTTTCGGGTTTATGAAGCAGCACCTGTGGCGGTGTGGGCGGTGCAATGTGTTGAAGCGGTTTTGTTATTACTCATCAATTGCCAATTATTCGTACTGCTCAAGCGACTGCCTGCCATGCATAAGCAAAACGCCCAATCTTAATGATAAGGCAAATCAATGCAAAAGCCCTGACGATACATCAGGGCTTTTGCTTATTATAGGCATTATGAATTGGATTAATTCACTTTGGTTAATTCCATCGAAATCACCTTGCCATCAGCGGTTTGGCTGACCTTGATAGGTAGGTAGTTGAGACTTGGGGCAAGCCAAAAGCTTGTCGCACGGTTGCGGTCATCATGGACACGGTCGATACGCACCACATCATAAGTCCCCGCAGGCACGGTGATTTTGGTGTTGCCGGCTTTTTTGAATTTGGTGGTCTCAATCTCGGTACGCTTGACCAAGGGGTATGAACCGCTGAATTTGCCATTAATCAGCTCTTGGCGGATTTGCGCTTCCATACTTAGGTCGTCATAGGCTTGGCGTGGCATGGCGATGGTGGTGGCGTTGCCTTTGTAGGTGCTGACCACCGTTTTTGAGCTATTATTAAAGCGGATATTGTGCGTATTGCCCACGCCAAGAATTTTGGCAGACATGGTAGCAGTGCTTGGTACGATGCGACCATTTGACAGGCTAAAATTCGCTTCTTGGTTTAGGCTAGCAATGCCAAGCGCACGACCATTGACGGTATATTTGTAGCTGTTGCCCGTCTTAATCAGTGTGCGTGTGGCAGTGCCTGTTTTGCCATCGGCACTGATTTTATAAGTTGCCGAAAATGCAGGCAAATCAGCCGCTTGTGCCACAATCGGCGTGACGGCAGTAGCAGTAAGTGCAGCTGTACCAAGTAGGGTTTTGAGTTTATTAATCATTATCGTACTCCAAAAATTTGCGGTATCAAACCATGTGTTTATAATGGACAAATTTTGTTACAAATTCAAGTGCGTATTGATAATAAATTGTCGTGTTTGTGTATGGTTAATTTGCAATTTCTATCAAAAGCATCAATTTGGTTAAGCACTGCAATGAGCACAAAGGACGGTTTGGCAGATGGGGCTTGATACATTTGCCGATAATTTTCATGAAATTTTTGGCAAATTGGCTTGAAAATTACCGAGATAAACACCACTTTATCAAGCAATTGCACTTAGATAGCAAGTTTTATAGCACATTTTTGAAATAATCATTCCAAGGAGTTCTTATGAAAATTCGTCCACTACACGACCGTATCGTTGTTCGTCGCACCGAAGAAGAGCAAAAAACCGCAGGTGGTATCCTACTACCAGGCTCTGCCCAAGAAAAACCACAACAAGGCGAAGTCATCGCTGTGGGTAATGGCCAAATCACCGATGCAGGCGTGCGTGCACTCGATGTCAAAGTTGGCGATACCGTACTATTTAGCCAATATGCAGGTCAGACGGTCAAGGTCGATGGCGAAGAGCTGCTTATCATGAAAGAAGCAGATGTATTGGGCGTGCTAGAAGCCTAATTATCGGTTTTTATAACTTTATAAATTATCTAAATTAAAATATCAATGGAGAAATCACCATGGCAAAAGATGTAAGCTTTGGCACAACTGCTCGTGAAAAAATGATTGACGGCGTGAATATTTTGGCAAATGCCGTCAAAGTCACGCTAGGCCCAAAAGGTCGCAATGTCGTGATTGACAAGTCATTTGGCGCACCAACCATCACCAAAGATGGCGTATCAGTTGCCAAAGAAATCGAGCTTGAAGATAAGTTTGAAAACATGGGCGCACAGCTGGTGCGTGAAGTGGCATCAAAAACCAATGATGTCGCAGGTGACGGTACAACGACTGCAACCGTACTTGCCCAAGCCATCCTAGTCGAAGGCATGAAAACTGTCGCTGCGGGCATGAACCCAATGGACCTAAAGCGTGGTATCGATAAAGCGGTGCGCGCTGCCGTCAGCGAAATCAAAAACCTATCAACCCCTGCCAACGACCACAAAGCCATCGCGCAAGTCGGCTCAATCTCAGCCAACTCAGACACCACCATCGGTGAGCTTATTAGCAAAGCGATGGAAACTGTCGGCAAAGAAGGCGTCATCACTGTAGAAGAAGGTTCAGGCTTTGAAGATGCGCTAGAAGTGGTCGAAGGTATGCAGTTTGACCGTGGCTATATCAGCCCATACTTTGCCAATAAGCAAGACAGCCTAACTTGCGAATTTGACAACCCGTTCATCCTATTGGTTGATAAAAAAATCAACAACATCCGTGAAATCGTGCCACTACTTGAAAAAGTAATGCAAACCAGCCGTCCACTACTAATCATCGCCGAAGATGTTGAAAATGAAGCATTGGCGACGCTGGTGGTGAACACCTTGCGTGGCGGTCTAAAAACTTGTGCGGTCAAAGCACCGGGCTTTGGCGATCGTCGTAAAGCTATGCTACAAGACATCGCAATCTTGACCGGTGGTGTGGTGATCTCAGAAGAAGTGGGCCTAAGCCTAGAAACTGCTGAAATCGCACATCTAGGTACTGCCAAGAAAATCACTGTCGGCAAAGAAAACACCGTCATCGTCGATGGCGCAGGCAACAAAGCTGACATCGAAGCTCGTGTTGAGTCTATCAAACGCCAAGCAGAAGAATCAACATCTGACTACGACCGTGAAAAACTACAAGAGCGTGTCGCCAAGCTATCAGGCGGTGTGGCAGTAATCAAAGTCGGCGCTGCCACCGAAACCGAAATGAAAGAGAAAAAAGACCGTGTCGATGATGCACTACACGCAACTCGTGCCGCTGTCGAAGAAGGCGTCGTGCCGGGTGGTGGTGTGGCACTGGTGCGTGCATTGGCAGCTCTGGCTGACCTAAAAGGCGATAACGACGACCAAAACGCAGGTATCAACATCCTACGCCGTGCGATGGAAGCGCCACTTCGCCAAATCGTCACCAACGCAGGCGAAGAAGCATCAGTCATCATCAACCAAGTCAAAAACGGCTCAGGTAACTACGGCTACAACGCAGCCACTGGCGAATATGGCGATATGCTAGAGATGGGTATTCTTGACCCAGCCAAAGTGACTCGCTCAGCGCTAGAGCACGCTGCATCTGTGGCAGGTTTGATGCTGACCACCGAAGTGATGATCACCGACCTACCAGCGAAAGATAATGGCTTGGCAGGTATGGGCGCAGCAGGTGGTATGGGTAGCATGGGCGGCATGATGTAATTTTACTCGCTTATTGTCGGTTATTGCTTTGTTGGACTCGCTCGATGTACTAAATGTACACCGTCGCTTGTCTGCCTAGCACTAACCTGACACTAAGCATCGTAAAATCCGCTTTTAAGCACTAAACCAAAATCCCCAAAATCTTGATGGTTTTGGGGATTTTTATTGGCATAATGGTTTGAGCTTGACAATCAAATTGGAGTAGGGGTAGAATCAAATTTATTATTTTACTTTTTATGGAGCTGAAGTGATGAAATCACTCTCTAAACTCGTTCTACCTGTTTTATTAGTGATGTTTATAGCACCGAATGTGGCAATGGCGAGTGGTAAAGTACCTTTTGTTGGCACACGTTATTTCAATATCAATGGTACAGCTTCTGGGTCATCTATTACCATTAAGAAAAATGGCAACGTTGTCATTGAGGACGCCCCTGGTTTCTATGGTGAAGTATATCATGGAAAATATTCAACTCTGATGCCTGCTTTTGAATCGGGTAGATATTTTACAATTAAGGGTAATAAAATCTATATCGTCGATAGCAAGGGTAAAATGTTTAATGACTGTACACCATGGCAAAGATCGGATAGTCGTTGTGTTGATAACTTGATTCGGTAAATAAGCAATCCCCAAAATCTTGATGGTTTTGGGGATTTTTATTGGCTAAATGATTGGGTAAAATTGCTTTCGTGATGCGTTTTGGTTATGATAAGTTTATTTTACTGATGATCAATTGGAGTATATCATGAAAAAATTTCTACTAGGACTGGCGATGGCATCAATGACGCTAAGCACGCCTGTATTTGCCGAGTATCAAGCCAATCAGTTGGTGGGTCAATGGTCGTGCAAGATTGATCATGCTGATGAGCTAATAACAGTCAAGGCGCGCGCCATGATGGATTTTCGAGCTGATGGCACAAAGCAGAACAATGAAGTGGGTCAGTTGTATCTATTTGGCATGGGTGGTGCTTATCATTCGATACTTGCAGAAACATGGCAAATCGAAGATGATTATCTTGTCACCGCAGTGACAGATATTATCAAGCTTGATGCCGCCGAAGAGCTAGAGCCATTTATGAATCGTGAAAGCATTGAAGCCGACCCAAACTTCCGCTTACAAATCACCGAGCTTGGCACACAGACGCTCAAATTGCTTGAACCTGAGTTTGAAATCCGCTATGACTGCACACGGCTATAAACTTAAGCCAAAATTAACGCAAATCCCATGCTTTAAAGATTTTGATGAGTGCAACAACTCAAGCTTGACAATTAAACTGGGGTGAGAGTAGAATCAAAAAAACAATGTTTTTGATCTTTACAAGGAACTGAAGTAATGAAACTATTTTCTAAACTTATTTTACCGGTTTTATTGACAATGCTTACAACACCAACTGTTGCATTGGCAAATAGTAAGTTGCCTTTTGTGGGCGACCGTCTATTTAATTTTACAGGAATTGGTGATGGGGTTGAGTCAATTACTATTAGTAAAAATGGCAATGTGACTATTCAGTCTTATGCAGCTGGCGTATCTTATCGTGGCAAGTATAAGACGCTAATGCCTAGTAATGGTGGACTGCATGGTCGTGGTGTATTTTATAAAATTAAAGGTAATAAAATCTATCTGACGAATAAATCTGGCAAAATTCTTAAAAATTGTGGCTGGATGGGAGTGGGGGATGGCAATGAAGCCTGTTGGACGACATTCTATTAAGTGTTGGGCGTAACTCAAAACTATCAATAAAAAGGCGAGGTATCATCTGATACTTCGCCTTTTTTTTATTTCATTGTCAGCACTTATTTAGCAGGCGGGATGACGACTTCTTGTGAAGTTTCATTCAGTGCTTTTACCGCTACTGCATCCGATGGTGCAGGCAGGGCTTGTGCGCCTTTTGGGGTATAAACCAAGCCTAGCGTACGGCTGGTGTCGGTGCGTACTTGGTCAAGCAAGGCAGCATCTTTTGACAAATCTTTGCCATACGATGGGATAATTTCTTGTAGCTTGGCTTGCCATTTGCCCTGCACTTCATTTGGGAATGATTTTTCGAGCAAGTTTAGCAAGATATGCGGTGAAGTCGATGCACCAGGTGATGCGCCAAGTAGAGCGGCGACTGTACCATCTTCTGAGCTAAAAATCTCTGTGCCAAATTGTAGCTTGGCAGGCTCATTTGGTAGCTGTTTGATGATTTGTACACGCTGACCACCTTGGAAAGCTTTCCAATCTTCAAGCTTGGCATTTGGATAGTATTTTTGTAGCTCTTTTAGGCGTTCTGCATCGCTAAGCATCACTTGACTGACCAGATATTTGACCAAATCGGTATTTTCTAGACCGATTTTTGCCATTGGCAGGGCGTTGTCTTTGGTGGTTGAGTTCAGCAAATCAAGCTGTGAACCATTTTTCAAGAACTTATTAGAATAAGTAGCAAATGGCCCAAACAGCACATATTTTTTGCCATCAATATAGCGTGTATCAATGTGTGGCACAGACATCGGCGGTGCACCAAGCTCAGCTTTGCCATAGACTTTGGCGGTGTGTGCTTTGACAATCTCAGGATTGTCTGTCATCAAAAATAGTCCGCCCACAGGGAAACCTGCATAATATTTGCTCTCTGGCAAATCGGTGTATTGTAGCAGTTTGATGGCAGCACCACCTGCACCGACGAACACAAAGCGGGTCTTGGTGTGGGTCATTTCACCGGTTTGTAGGTTTTTGACGCTCACTGTCCAAGTCTTATCAGCATTGCGACTGATACCGGTCACTTCGCTGTTGGTAGCCAGTTTGAAATTCGGACTTTTTTGTAAGCCATCAACCAGCTGTGTGGTGATAGCGCCATAGTTCACATCAGTGCCGATGTCCATACGAGTGGCGGCGACTTTTTGGGCGGCATCACGGCCTTGCATGACCAGCGGTGCCCAGTTTTCGATGGTGGCTTTGTCTTCGGTGTAGGTCATATCGCTAAATAGTGGTGATTTGACCATCGCTTGATAACGGCGTTGCAAAAAGTCCACTTGGTCGCCCCAGACAAAGGCGATGTGCGGGACAGGATTGATAAAGCTTGATGGTGTACCAAGTCTGCCTTGTTTGACTTGATATGCCCAAAACTGCTTGGCGACTTCGAACTGACTGGCGATTTTTTCGGCACGCTCGATATCGATGCTGCCGTCTTTTGCTTCTGCGGTGTAGTTCATTTCCATAAAGCCTGAATGACCTGTGCCGGCATTATGAAAGCCGTTTGAGCTTTCTTGAGCGACTTTATCAAGGCGTTCATACATACGGATTTGCCAATTTGGTTCAAGCTCGCTCAGATAGGTGCCTAGCGTGGCACTCATGATGCCACCACCGATAAGTACCGCATCGACGACTTGTTCGTCATTGGCGGTGTCCACAGGCTTGGTGGCGACATTGCGGAATAAGAAAATCAATAATGCAATCAACGCCAAAGCGATGACGGCAATCAAAAATCGCAAAAATTTTTTCATAAGAATAATTGGAATGTTTGTGACGCTTTGAGATTGTTATATAAATCTACAAGGCAAAAAATATGCACTTGCCATTGGCAAATGCATCCTAGACTAAGCATTATAAAGACTTTGACCAAAAAAGTCAGCAAAAGACACATTAGGTAACAATGCTTAACATTGTGACTAAAGGCTGTGATAAGAAAGGGTTAGTTGGTAGAATTTTTGGGTTTGATGGATGCTCTTGGGTGGGCATTGTCATAGACACGGCTAAGCGCACCAAAATCCACTTGGGTGTAGATTTGGGTGGTGCTGATATTTTGGTGGCCAAGCATATCTTGGATGGCTCGCAGATCACCGCTAGCAGATAGTAGATGCGATGCAAAGCAGTGACGCAACAGGTGCGGATGTAGGTTGAGATCAATGCCTGCCATCGTCGCACAGACCTTGAGCCGTAGCTGTACTGCTCGCACTGACAGCCGAGTGCCGTGCCGTTCGCTGATGAATAGTGCAGGCGAGTTTTGCTCTTGCCATAGATCTCGGTGGGGTAGATAGTCGATGATGGCTTGGCAGGCACGCTGACCGACAGGGACTTGACGAGCCTTGTTGCCTTTACCGATGACACGAACGACTCGCTCATGCAGATCGATATCGCCCACATCCAAGCCAACAAGCTCAGAGACACGCAGACCACTACTGTACATCAGCTCAAACATGGCTTTGTCACGCACCCACAGCCGAGCCTTGTTGCTCTCTTCTGGCATGGGCTGGTCAAGTAGCTGACGCATTAGATCTTCGTCGGCGACGGTGGGTAATTTTCGTGGCGCAGATTTTAGGCGATAGCCTGTGGTGGGATCGATGGTGGTGAGCTGTCTTTCGATCAAGTGCTGATAAAAGCGTCGCACCGCAGTCAAAGCAAGCTTGGCGCTGATGGGCTTGATGGCATCTTCTTCGAGCCGAGTACCAAAAAACCGTGTCAAATCCTGCCGAGTACAGCCAAAGATATCGCCATGAAGTTTTTTGTCTTGATCAACGAAGTTCAAAAACTGCACCAATGCCAGCTGATAAGTATCAATGGTGCGAGCTGAATAATTTTGGCGAGTTAATTCATCAAGCCAATCGGACAAATAACCCCAAGCTACAGAGTTTCCCGACGGGCTTACCGACAGGTCATCTGTTGATGGCTTGGGGCTGTGATTGAGTTGGGTTAGGATATTGGCAAGTCGCATTAATAGACATTATCCGCATCAGGATCAAGCTTAATCCCTGCTGATGCTGCCAGTCCATCTGGGCTAAACACCCCTTCATAGACAAAGGCTGTCGGGCCTGTCATCATCAGCGAGTAGCCATCTTGCCAACGGATTGCAAGACTGCCACCATACAGCTGTGCACGGATATCCACGCCTTCATCGAGCCAGCCTTCACGGATACCGGTTGCGACCGCAGCACACGCCCCTGTACCGCAGGCTTGGGTTTCGCCGACACCACGCTCAAAGACTCTTAGGCGGATATGACGCTGATTGACCACTTGCATAAAGCCGACATTGACACGCTCAGGGAAGGCTTCATGCGACTCAATCAGTGCACCAAGTCGCTCAACATCGGCAGACAGTACATCATCGACCTTGATGACGGCGTGCGGATTGCCCATATTTGCCACATACAGCTGTACAGGCGTGCCATCGACATCTAGGCGATAGGCGTTGCCGATTTTGGTGATGGCTTTTGGGGCAAAAGGAATTTCATCAGGCTCAAACTTTGGCTTACCCATATCTACCTGTACCCAGCCATAGCGGTCAGTGGTCAGCACGATGATACCGCTAGCAGTCTCGACACGCAGACGCTGTTTGAATGACAGCTTGCGTGCTTGTACAAAGGATGCAAAACAGCGTGCGCCATTGCCGCATTGTGAGACTTCTGAGCCATCAGCATTAAAAATACGGTACTTAAAATCCACATCAGGGCGACTTGGCGGCTCTACAATCAAGAGTTGATCAAAGCCAACACCAATACGGCGATCAGCAAGCAGTCGCACCAGCTCAGGCGTGAGAGTCATTCGTTGGGTAACTAAGTCAATGACCATAAAGTCATTGCCAAGTCCATGCATTTTGGTAAATTCGATCAGCATTGTTATGTCCTTCATTTTTTATATATTACCACCGTATCTTATCATGAATGGTTGGTGGTTGGCTAGGTTTATAAGGGTTAAAATCCTTGAAGAAAAGGGTGGGTTTGATTAAAAATATCAATGCTTGCGATTTGGCTGTCGCTACTTGATGACAGCCAATTGTTGTTTATGTGCCAAGGGTGCATGATCCCAGTGTTTGATAGCATGAGCTAGGATTTCGGATGGTGTCGCTGACAGCATCTCGGGCGTGGTGTCTTGACCCAGCAGGGTGAGTGCCTGATACAGTAGCTTGGCAGGCTGTGCGGTATCAATCGGCGTAGCAAGATTTTGCTTGGAGAGCTTTTGACCATCTTGATTGTACAATAGGGGTAGATGATAAAAATGGCTCGGCACAGGCAGGTGGCATAGCTTTAGAATATCAATCTGCGCTACCGTCATCGGCATGATATCAAGCCCACGCATGATGTGGGTGATGCCTTGTAGCCCATCATCGATGGCGCAGGCTAGGATGTAGTTAATCATCTGATTTTGGCGTTTGACCACGACATCGCCTAGACTTGTGGCAGGATTATCCCAAATCACCCCTTGCAGACCATCGACAAAGGCGGTCAGTACATCAGGCAGTTGTAGGCGAATCTTACTATCAGGATGTCGCCAATCGTGATGTTTGTGCAGGCATAGGCGTGGATAGACGATGGGTGTATTTAGACCGTGTGGTACAGGATGGGCAAGACGGTGAGCATCAAGCTGTTTGCGTGAGCAGTGGCAGGCATAGCTGACAGGGGATAATTGCTCGTGCAAAAATTCATCATAAATCGCCACACGCTTGGACTGATACACGGCTTCATCATCCCAATGTAGCCCAAGCGTATCCAAGTCATGCAAAATACTGTCGGCATATTCAGGTTTGCACCGCTCAAAATCGACATCTTCGATACGCAGTAGCCATTTACCACCCAAAGACTTGATATGACAAAAGCTCGCTACGGCTGTCGTGAGCGAGCCTAAGTGCAGATGATGTGTCGGTGATGGAGCAAATCGCCCAATCAAAGCAGCCGTCATCGTAGCGATGAGTTATTGACCGTGATTTTGCTTTTCTTTGATTTCAGACAAAGTCTTGCAATCAATGCACTGGGTGGCGGTTGGTCGTGCTTCTAGGCGACGCAGACCGATTTCGGTGCCACAGGTCTCACAGTAGCCATAATCGCCAGTTTCAATCTCTGCCAACGATTTTTCGATTTTGCGAATCAGCTTGCGTTCACGGTCACGAGTACGCAAAGCGAGTGCAAATTCTTCTTCTTGGGTAGCACGGTCATTGATGTCCGGCATGGTGTTGGTTTCTTCATGAATGTGTTGTTTGGTACGCTCGGCTTCGGACACCAATTCTTCACGCCAATTGGTCAAAATGGTGCGAAAGTGTGCCAATTGTGCATCAGACATATAGTCTTCGTCTTTGGCAGGTTGGTATGGTGCAAAAGTAGTTGCGTTGCTCATGCCCTGTGAGTCCTTATGGGTGAGTTGAGTTGAAAAAGTTTCGCTGATTCATGCAAAATTTGCATGATTTTATCAGTCGAATTGATAATCTTTCAAATAAAAATGCCCTAATTTAACAAAATATCGTCCAAATGCCAATACTTTTTTGTCAAATGGGGAAAATTGGTTGCCTATTTTGCACATTTTTTATGTAACTTGATAGGGTTGCTGTGTTGCTCAACTGTATCATGCGATAGCCAGCGGGGGCATCATCTAGGGTAAATTCATCACAAAATGGCGCAAACTGTCGGTCGGTCGATGGGCAGGTCAGTAGGCGTACAGGATGATGGGCAAAAGGGCGGATGTCATGCGCTTGGTGCACATGACCGCACAGCACCGTGTGTGCGTGGGGGTGCTTGAGTAGCACCTGCCAAAATTCTTCTTTATTATCAAGAATATACGCATCCATCCATGCCGAGCGCATCAGCACAGGATGATGGTGCAAGGCGATGAGTGTTGGGTGTGGATGATGGTATAGCTCGTTATCTAGCCAATCCAGCGATGCGTGTGGCAATGAGCCGTGTGTCTCGCCATTGACTGCGCTATTTAATAATAGCACTCGCCACAGGCAGTCACCGACACGGATATCCATGCTATGACAATCACACAGCCTATCATCGGGCGTGATGGGAATGTGCTGCCGCTCGGCAAAGGGCAATCCTGTGCCGATTTCATGCGTCACATCATGATTGCCAGCGATACAGACAAAGGGTAGGTGTGTGGCGTACAACTGCTCAAATAGCCAATCATACGCACTGCTATTGCCGTCATTGACCAAATCGCCCGTCAAGAGTAGCAAATCAGGCTTATCATCAATAGCAAGGCTTAATACTTGCAAAAATCGCTGATAGCTTGGCGCATGACCGATTTGCCCTGATAGGTGCAAATCAGAAATCTGAGCAATGCTAAAGCTTGGCTTGCTTGTCGTCAGATGGGTAGGTGGATAATTAAAATCGGTCATCGGCTTGGGCGGTTCGTCGTCGTGATACACTGTGTGATTAACTCATTGACATCAAGGTTAAAATCAAGGCTAAAATCAAGATGGCAGTGTAGCGTAATCAAGACAAGCGGTCAATCAGCCACGCTGAACCATGCGACCGCTAAGCTTGAGTACGGTAAACGATACAAAAAACCCAACAGCCAGCATCAGCACGATGGCAAGACCAGTTTGAATATCTAGCCAGATACTGCCCCACACGCCACCGGTGACGGCGATTTGGGCGAATATCATGGCAAATAGCACCATCATGGCAGGGGATTTGGCGTACAAACGAGCAATCAGCGCCGGCAAAATCAATAGACCGCTAATCAACAGACTGCCAACCGCTTGCAATGCCACCGCACAAAAGCCCGCCAATAGCCCCATAAAAAACAGATGCTGATGCGCAGGATTGATACCTTGGATTTGGGCAAGGGCTTCTGATGTGGCAAGCTTGACTTGCGCCTGCCAAATCGATGCCAAAATCACCAGACCAAGCACAATGAGTAGGGCAAGTCGTGGCAAGTCTGCCCAGTCCACATCAAGTAGGCTACCGAATAAGAAACCAAGCACATTTGCCTGTTGCTGAGTGAGCTGAGTTAGGGTCAATAGCCCAAGACACAGTAGCGTCGATGCTAGCACCGCAAGTGTGGCATCATTAGGCAGGCGAGTATCTTTGATAAATGTCAGGATAAGTATCACTACCACACTGATAACGCTGATACCGACATCAGCAGGCAGACTGAGCGCCGATGCCAATGCCACGCCAAGCAATGCCCCATGCGCCAAAGTATCCGAAAAAAACGCCATGCGACGCCACAGCACCAAACAGCCAAGCGGTGCAGACAGTAGAGCGATGAGCGTACCTGCAATCCAAGCAGGGGCAATGATGGGTAGCCAGTCAGTCATAAATCGTCAGTGCGTGTGATGGTGGTTATCATGGTCAAGATGATGCTCACAGTGCGTGTGTTGATGGATGTAGGGTGCTTGATAGCCGAATAATTGGACAAATTCAGGCGAGATGGCGATTTGGCTAGGCACGCCTTGACAGCAGATGTGTTTGTTCAGGCAAATCACACGCCGAGAGCCTTTCATCACCCAGTGCAAATCATGCGACACGACAAGCATTGCACACTGCAAAAAATCCGGCAAAGTATCCAAAAATTGATACAGCCAAGCTTCGCTTTCGGGGTCTAACCCCTGCATGGGTTCATCTAGGATAAGTAAATCAGGCTTATCAAGCAAAGCACGAGCCAATAGCACACGCTGAGTTTCACCGCCTGATAGGTGATGCATTTGCCGCTCAAGCAGTGGCTCGATGGACAGCTTATCATAGATATAGGCTTTTTGGTCGGCGTTTAGGCGTTTGCGATTGGCTTGAGCGAGCAAATCAACCGCCCGCAGTGGCAAAATTGTTGGCACGCTAAAGCGTTGCGGCACATAGCTGATGCGATTGGTTTGTTTATTGATACGCCCTATGGTGGGCTTAAGTAGCCCCAAGATAAGCTTGACAAGGGTAGATTTACCTGCGCCATTTGGGCCGATAAGACTAATCATCTCACCGGCTTTGATGTCAAATGTGATGTCATGCACCAAGTGGCTACCGTCAGCAGTACGATAGCCGACTTGGTCAATGCCAAGCACGACCGATGTGTTATTCGGCAGGTCGGCAGTCACGGCAGACGCCTTTTAGCTCGATGACACTGCGTTCGATGGTGAATTTGGCATCATCGGTGGCGAAGTTCATCATGGCATTGACAGGTAGGTTGCTACATTCTTCGACTTTTTCGCACACACGGCAAATCAAAAATGCCGCCGCATGATTTGAGCGTGGATGACAGCATGGCACATAGGCGTTCATTGAGCTTAGCTGATGAATCAAGCCTTCGTTCAACAAAAACTCAAGCGAGCGATAGACGGTCGGTGGTGCGATATTTTTGCTTTTGGTAGCGATAGATGCAGTTTTGCTATTTTGGCGACTAAGCTGCAAGGCACTGATTAGGTCGTATGCACCCATTGGCTTATCAGCGGCCAAAATCAGGGCGTAAACTTCTTCACGCAGTGGGGTAAATCGTACACCACGCTCTAAACAATAGTCTTTGGCGTCTTGCATACGCTTGGCAGGGTCATTATCATGACCATGATAGACGTCATGTTGGTGGTGATGTTGGCAAGAATGAGAAGATGAAACAGTGGCTTGCATAAAAAACCTTAAGGCGATGATACAACCTGTCGCCGACTTAACACAAAAAACAACGCCATAGAATAATCTTCCAAGGCGTCTTACTACTCGTTACATTATAAGCTACATAAAGCGCTTTGCAAATATCGGCACAATGAGTAAAATCAATAGTTTCGTTTAATAATTGTAAATCATTTGCTCAAAAATTAAGCAGTCATTAACAATTTGTATATAGAAATATTATAACATATAATTTTCATGCTTTGTAGCTCAAATTTTGAACAATTTTTAGTCTAAAATAAATTTGAAAAATGATATCATTTCAAAAAGAATATAAATTGAAAATTTTCCATACCGATATATGCAGATTGTGCATAGCAAAAAACGGCTATCTTTTAAGGTGGCATTAATGATAAAATTGGCAATGTGATGTTATTTAATTTACTTTGTTCGACTTAAAGGAGTGTCCTTGTGCGTCTGATTTCTACACTAAAATATACAATAATGACAGCGATATTGACCATGACAGCTTATGCCCAAGCAGGCACGGTGACGGTGAGTAATTATCCGTTGGCATTGCTGTCAAAAGCCGTCACACAGGGTAATCATGACGCACAAGTACTGCTCGGTGCGGGCGATGTGGGTCATCATGGCTCACTTGCACCAAGCAAAGTCAAGCTTGTCGAAGACAGTGATTTTGTGGTGTGGTTTGGGGCGGATTTGGAACAAAATTTGGTCAAGACGCTTGATAAAGCGCCAAATGCCATCTCGTTATTGCAGTTCAATGCTTTTACCCGCTATCCACAGCGTAACATCGACGGTACTGCCAAGCCGAATACGCTAGACCCGCATATTTGGCTAAACCCAACCAACGCCAAAGCCATCGTCATGGCACTAGCCGTCATTCATGGTCATGCCAATCCTGATGCCAAAGAAGAATACCAAAAAAATGCACAAGCATTTATTGAAGCGATGGATGAAGCCACGCCAAAAGTTGCTGGCTCGGCGCCGGCATCTTATTGGGCGTATCATGATGCTTATCAATATCTTGAGTCATCAGCAGGGCTGAAATTTGCCGGTGCACTCACACCTGACCACCACCTGAACCCAAAAGCCAGCCAGTTCAAGCTACTTAATAGCACACGACCAACGCCGCATATGTGCCTAGTATCACAAGGCCCTGTGTCAGATGGTATCAAAAATAAGCTTGGCAATGTGACTATAACCATCCAACAAGAAGATATGAGCGGTGGCGAAGCGGATTTTGTCGGGGCATGGCAGATGCTTGTGACAAGTATCCAGCAGTGTGTGAATGCAAAATAACACTTGCCCAAGCAAATGACGCTATTTATAATACAACGACTTGGTAAATTGCCAAGTCATTTTTTATTGGCCAATCCATCGGTTCTAAAGGCATTTATAATGACCCAACCCGCCAAGCGCAATCATCAGACACTTATCTATCAGCGTCAAAAACGCCAAAGTTATGCCGTACTTGGTGTGATTGTAATTGGTGTCATCACAAGTCTTGTGATGGGTGATGCTCAGTATGCCATCGCCAAAGGTATGGCGATGGGTAGTATCGTGGCTTACATCGCCCAAAGTGCTTTTACTTATATTGCATATCATACGACAGGTGCTCGGTATGCTCGGCAGATAATGCTTAATATGTATCTAGGACAGATGGCCAAATGGCTCATCACTTTAGTGGGACTCGCGTTTACCTTTATATATTTGCCGACGGCGAATGTGATTGCTGTTATTATTGGCTATTTGCTGATGATGATCGCACATAGCGTGACGATGTTTTTTACAAAAACCTGATTAAATTAAAGCCTAACAAGCCAAAATTGCATCAAAATGTTACCAAATCAGAAAAACCCAATAAAAAACATTGTTTTTATCAAAAAGCATCATAAATTTGCAAAATTTCAGTAATAAAAACCACATTAGCTCTTTACATATCGCCTACACTAAAGTAATATACTCATTTAGTTACAAATGCAATTTATTGTTTAGCTTCGCCGCAGTTTGGGCAAGTCTCTCATTAATCATCGTATCACACTAAGTCAGACACATCGCTTGGTGATTTATCTACGAGATGGGATTTCCAAAAAATAGTTTTTTTGGTGACAATGGATTGAATGTGTTGATATGGTAACTTCGTTTTTGATTTGGCGTATTTTCTCCAATCTTTCTTTTGTTTGAGTTAAAATAAGAAGCTTATTATGGCAGCCGAACAGACATCTTCACAATATATTGCTCACCATTTGACCAACTGGACATATGGCAATCACCCAGAGCACGGTTGGAAAGTTGCAGCAGATGCAAAAGAAGCCGCTGAGATGGGTTTTAGTGCCATTCATCTGGATTCTATGCTATGGTCAGTTGGCTTGGGTATCTTTTTTTGCGCACTGTTTTGGGCGGTAGGTCGCAAAGCGACTTCAGGCGTCCCAAGCAAGTTGCAAGCGTTTGTTGAGCTGATTGTAGATTTTGTGGACAATAGCGTCCGTGAATCATACAATGGGCCATCAAAGCTGATCGCACCATTGGCTCTTACGATTTTTGTGTGGATTTTCTTGATGAACTTGATGGACCTTGTGCCAATCGACTTCATTCCATCACTAGCACAACAAATCGGTGCGGCTATGGGTCATGATCCGCATCATGTTTACTTTAAGATTGTACCAACAACCGATCCAAACATCACTTTGGGTATGGCGATTGGCGTATTGTTTCTAATCATCGGTTTTGGTATCAAGTATAAAGGCATTGGCGGCTTTATTGCAGAATTTACTTTGCACCCATTTAGTGCAAAAAACCCAATTTTGCAAGCCGTACTAATCCCAGTAAACCTAGTACTAGAAATCGTTACTCTATTGGCAAAACCAATCTCATTGGGTCTGCGTCTATTCGGTAACATGTACGCAGGTGAGCTGATCTTTATCTTGATCGCATTGATGCCATTCTGGATTCAGTGGGCATTGAGTGTACCTTGGGCAATCTTCCATATTTTGGTTATTACTCTTCAGGCGTTCGTATTTATGATGTTGACGATTGTATATCTGTCGTTGATTTCAGCACAATCCGAACATTAATTTGAAAACTTTTTCACTAACCCTTTTATTTTAGGTCATTAAGGAGACATCATGGATCCAGTAATCGCACAGTACACACTACTTGCAGTAGCTCTACTAATCGGTCTAGGTGCACTAGCAACAGGTATCGGCTTCGCTATCCTAGGCGGTAAATTCCTAGAAAGCACCGCTCGTCAGCCTGAACTAGGTTCACAACTACAAACCAAAATGTTTATCGTAGCTGGTCTACTTGACGCCGTACCAATGATCGGTGTTGGTATCGCAATGCTACTATTGTTCGCCAACCCATTCGCATAAGCTGAAACCGTCAGTTTAACGACCACCTTTGTATTGATCACTCAAGCAAAGGTGGGTATCACCTGACTTTCACTAACAACGAGGTGATTGGATGATCAATTCTACCATTATCGGTCAGATGATTGCGTTTGCGATTTTTGTGCTATTTTGCATGAAATTCGTATGGCCGCCACTGATCGGCGCGATTAATGAGCGTCAAAGAAAAATCCAAGACGGCTTAACTGCCGCAGAAAAAGCGAAAGCAGACCTAGCTTCTGCTGATAAGCAAATCGAACAAGAATTTGCCGCAGCAAAAACCGAAGCAGCTTCTATCATTGAGCGTGCAAACAAAACCGCTAACCAAATGATCGAAGATGCAAAAGCTCAAGCACGCCTAGAAGGCGAGCGCATCATTGCACAAGCACACGCAACTATCGAGCAAGAAGTTGCTCAGTCTCGTGATCAGCTTCGTAAGCAAGTCGCTCAATTGGCTGTGTTAGGTGCAGAAAAGATTTTGCAAGACAAAGTCAATGAACAAGAACACGCCAGCATGCTTGACCAGTTGGCGGCTAAGCTGTAATTAGAGGATAACATGGCTGAACTATCTACCTTAGCAAGACCATATGCCAAAGCAGCATTTGACTACGCTAAAGAGCAAAATGCAATTAACAACTGGGAAACCTATTTGTCAGTTGCAAGCAGTATTGTGCGTAATGAAGACTTTGCTTCACTACTAAGCAATCCAGCCATTTCTGCAGATCAAAAGGCAGAGATTTTGATTGATGCCTGCAATAAACTATCAGCAGAAGAAGCTTCTCAAGCGTTGGGTAATTTTACCAAACAGCTAGCAGAGCATGACCGTTTGGCGCTATTGCCAGAAATTCATGCGCTTTACAGTAAGCTAAAATCACAAGAGCTAAAACAGGTTGACGCTTACGTTACTTCAGCCTATCCGCTAACAGAAGCCCAGCGTAAAAACCTGCAAGAACGTCTTGCTATCTCGACAGGCTCTATCGTTATCTTGCATGAAGAAGTCGATCCAGAGCTACTTGGTGGGGCGACGATTAAAGTGGGCGACAAGTTTACTGATGGCTCAGTGCGTGGCAAGTTAAAACAATTAAAGACTCAGCTAACTGCGTAAGCGGTCGGCTGTCTAATTTAAAGGAAACAAGGCAATGCAACAATTGAATCCAGCCGAAATCAGCAATCTGATTAAGCAGCGTATTCAAGACCTTGACGTAGGCGCAACTGCAAAAACTGAAGGCGTTATCGTCAGTGTCTCTGATGGTATTGTGCAGATTCATGGCCTAGAAGAGGCAATGTATGGCGAGATGATCGAGTTTGAAGGCGGTGTCTATGGTATGGCACTTAACCTTGAACAAGATTCAGTCGGTGCAGTTGTACTGGGTGAATATCTAAGCCTGCAAGAAGGTCAAAAAGCTTATTGCACAGGCCGTATTTTGGAAGTTCCAGTTGGACCAGAACTTCTAGGTCGTGTCGTTGACGCTTTGGGTAACCCAATCGATGGTAAAGGCCCAATCAATGCGAAACTCACTGATAAAGTTGAAAAAATCGCACCAGGCGTTATTGCTCGTCAATCAGTCGATGAGCCTGTAATGACTGGCTATAAAGCAGTAGATACCATGATTCCGATCGGTCGTGGTCAGCGTGAGCTAATCATTGGTGACCGCCAAACCGGTAAAACTGCACTAGCAATCGATGCGATCATCGCTCAAAAAGATTCTGGCATCAAGTGTGTGTATGTTGCCGTTGGTCAAAAGCGTTCAACCATCGCAAACGTTGTGCGTAAGCTAGAAGAGACTGGTGCATTGGCATATACGACTGTTGTTGTTGCATCTGCTTCTGAGCCTGCTGCACTACAGTACATCGCGCCTTATTCAGGCTGTACAATGGGCGAATACTTCCGTGATCGTGGTGAAGATGCACTGATTGTATATGACGATCTGTCAAAACAAGCGGTTGCTTATCGTCAAATTTCATTGCTACTACGTCGTCCACCAGGACGTGAAGCATATCCAGGTGACGTATTCTATCTACACTCACGCCTACTAGAGCGTGCGTCACGTGTCAATGCTGACTATGTTGAAGCATTCACCAATGGCGAAGTAAAAGGCAAAACTGGTTCTTTGACCGCATTGCCTATCATTGAAACCCAAGCTGGTGACGTTTCTGCATTCGTACCAACAAACGTAATTTCGATTACTGACGGTCAGATTTTCCTAGAGTCAAACCTATTTAACTCAGGTATCCGTCCTGCGGTAAACGCTGGTATTTCGGTATCTCGTGTTGGTGGTGCTGCGCAAACCAAAATCATCAAAAAGCTATCAGGCGGTATCCGTACTGCACTAGCTCAGTATCGTGAACTAGCAGCGTTTGCTCAGTTTGCTTCTGACCTTGATGATGCAACCAAGCAACAGCTAGAGCATGGTGTTCGTGTAACTGAGCTAATGAAGCAAAAGCAATACGCACCAATGTCTATCGCTGACCAAGCAGCTGTCATTTATGCTTCAAACGAAGGCTATTTGGCTGATGTTGCTGTAGAAAAAATTGGCGCGTTCGAAGAGTCGTTCCTACGTTATCTACGTACCGAACACGCTGCATTGATGACTGAAATCGACGAAACTGCTAACTACAATGATGACATTGAAGGTCGTCTAAAAGCTGCAGTTGAAGCGTTCAAAGCATCACACAGCTTCTAAGCTGTATTCAAGCAATATGGTGTGTTAAGCGTTGTTTTAACGCACCATAAACCCATTCTAAGATAAGTCCAGTATTGGAATAACTATGGCAAGCTTAAAAGAAATTCGTGCAAAAGTAACCAGCATTAAAAGCACGCAGAAGATTACTCGTGCAATGCAAATGGTGGCTGCCAGTAAAATGCGTCGTGCTCAAGAGCGAATGGAAGCAGGTCGTCCTTATGCTGACGGTATGCGTCGCGTTATCTCGCATTTAGTGCAGGCACAATCGGACTACAAGCACCCATATATGGTAAGCCGTCCTGTCAATCGTGTTGGCTTTGTGGTGGTTACTTCTGACCGTGGCTTAGCAGGTGGCTTGAACATTAACTTGTTCAAAAACTTGCTTAAAAAAGTCAAAAGTTATCAAGAGCAATCTGTTGAGATTGAGTTTGCTGTTATTGGTGCAAAAGGCGTTGGATTTTTCAAAAACTTTGGTGGCAAAGTAACTTGTGCCGTAACCGATTACGGTGACAATCCATCACTTGAGCAAATTAACACGCCAGTTCAAGCGATGCTTGATGACTACCTAAATGGTAAGTTGGATCGCATTTATTTGGTGTACAACCAATTTATCAATGCAATGGCTCAAAAACCAGTAGCTGAGCAAATTGTACCTTTGGCAGAAGCAGAATTTGATGATGCTAAGCTACAAGCACATAGCTGGGATTATATCTACGAGCCTGATACCAAGACGCTAATTGATAGCCTGCTATTGCGCTATATTGAATCGATTGTTTATCAATCAGTGCGTGAAAACATTGCATCAGAACAATCAGCGCGTATGGTAGCAATGAAGGCAGCAACAGATAATGCTGGTAACTTAATTAAAGAACTACAGTTGGTTTATAACAAGCTGCGTCAAGCGGCGATTACCCGAGAGATTTCGGAAATCGTTGGCGGTGCTGCCGCTGTTTCTTAATTGACTAAATTATAGAAAAATAGGAGAACGCAATGAGCGGTCGTATTGTACAGATTATTGGCGCGGTTATTGACGTTGCATTTGACCGTGGTCAAGTACCACAAATTTACGATGCACTAAGTGTAGATGGCACAGAAACTACACTAGAAGTGCAACAACAGCTTGGTGATGGCGTTGTTCGTACCATCGCAATGGGCTCAACTGAAGGTCTTAAGCGTGGTCTTTCGGTATCTAACTCTGGTGCACCGATTTCTGTACCAGTAGGTCAAGCGACACTAGGTCGTATTATGGATGTCTTGGGTCGCCCAATTGACGAAGCTGGTCCTGTTAACGCAGCTGAAAAATGGTCTATCCACCGTGAAGCACCAAGCTATGATGAGCAATCAAACTCAACTGAGCTACTAGAAACTGGTATTAAAGTTATTGACCTACTATGCCCATTTGCTAAAGGTGGTAAAGTTGGTCTGTTCGGTGGTGCTGGTGTTGGTAAGACCGTTAACATGATGGAGCTGATTAACAACATCGCCTTGAAACACTCTGGTCTATCAGTATTTGCTGGTGTTGGTGAGCGTACCCGTGAAGGTAACGACTTCTACCACGAAATGCAAGAAGCTGGCGTTGTTAATACCGAAGACTTCACTAAGTCTAAAGTAGCAATGGTTTATGGTCAGATGAACGAGCCACCAGGAAACCGTCTGCGTGTTGCTTTGACTGGTCTGACTATGGCAGAATACTTCCGTGACGAAAAAGACGAAGCGACTGGTAAAGGCCGTGACGTTCTGTTGTTCGTCGACAACATCTATCGTTATACCCTAGCAGGTACCGAAGTATCAGCACTTCTAGGTCGTATGCCATCAGCGGTAGGTTATCAGCCAACATTGGCTGAAGAGATGGGTGCGCTACAAGAGCGTATTACTTCTACTCAATCAGGCTCTATTACTTCTGTACAAGCGGTTTATGTTCCTGCGGACGACTTGACTGACCCATCACCAGCGACGACATTCGCTCACTTGGATGCAACAGTTGTTTTGAGCCGTGACATCGCTTCACAAGGTATCTATCCTGCGGTTGACCCACTAGATTCTACTTCTCGTCAGCTTGACCCACAAGTGATTGGTGAAGAGCACTACAACGTCGCTCGTGGCGTGCAAGAAGTTCTACAACGCTACAAAGAGCTAAAAGACATCATCGCCATCTTGGGTATGGATGAATTGTCTGAAGAAGATAAACTGGTTGTTTATCGTGCTCGTAAGATTCAGCGTTTCTTGTCACAGCCATTCCACGTTGC
Source organism: Moraxella pluranimalium (assembly GCF_002014825.1). GTDB lineage: Bacteria > Pseudomonadota > Gammaproteobacteria > Pseudomonadales > Moraxellaceae > Moraxella > Moraxella pluranimalium. The sequence goes on from NZ_MUYU01000006.1 coordinate 88,387, forward strand.
CGAAGTATTTACTGGCGCACCTGGTAAGTATGTTGCACTTCGCGACACCATCGCTGGCTTTAAAGCGATTATCGAAGGTGAATACGACCATATGCCAGAACAAGCGTTCTACATGGTTGGTGGCATCGAAGAAGCAGTTGCAAAAGCTGAAAAACTTAAAGCTGCATAATTGTGCCAAATCAGATGATTGCCTATGTGCAGTCATCTGATTCAACTTAGAACCGTTCCTAGTTATTATGGGAGATTATCATGGCAACTTTTAAATGCCGAGTTGTAAGTGCTCGCGAAGAGTTGTATTCTGGCGATGTTAGCATGCTAATCGCATCGGGTCATGGTGGTGAAATCGGTATTTTGGCAGGTCATACGCCATTAATCACGCTTTTAAAACCAGGTGCAATGCGTCTAAAATCAGCTGATGGCACATCTGAAGAAGTTATCTATGTTTCAGGTGGTGTGCTAGAAGTTCAACCAAATGTAGTAACTGTCCTAGCTGATAGTGCTGATCGAGCTAAAGATCTTGATGAAGCTAAGATTGCTGAAGCTCGCCGTGCGGCAGAGCAAATGCTTGTCAATCAGTCTGACACGCTACAAACAAACGCTGCATTAGCTGCATTAGCAGAATCTGTGGCTCAGCTACAAACCATTCAAAAGTACAAAAACCGTGCCTAATCGGTTTATGAGTTAAGTAATCCGCTTTAAGGATCAATCATGACTGCAACTCCTGAAAAAGAAGGTATGCCGAGAATCTTAATCGTCGAAGATGATGAAAGATTGGCAATGCTCACCCAAGACTATCTAAGACGCAACGATTTGGATGTTGCTTTGGAAACTGATGGTACACGTGCGATTCGTCGTATTATCAGTGAGCAGCCTGATTTGGTTGTGCTTGATGTCATGCTACCGGGTAGCGATGGTCTGACGGTCTGCCGTGAAGTTCGTCCGCATTATCAGCAGCCGATTTTGATGTTGACTGCTCGCACAGACGATATGGATCAGGTGCTAGGTCTTGAGATGGGTGCGGATGACTACGTCGCCAAACCTGTTCAGCCTCGTGTACTATTGGCTCGTATTCGTGCTTTGCTCCGTCGTTCTGAATCAGCACCAACTGATGATTCACCGCAGCGTCTTGAGTTTGGCGATTTGGTCATTGACAATGGTGGCCGTTCAGTCACGCTTAATGATGAATTGGTTGACTTCACCAGTGCTGAATATGACTTGCTATGGCTATTGGCTTCTAATGCTGGTCGTATTTTGTCTCGTGAAGATATCTTTGAACGTCTTCGTGGTATCGAATATGATGGTCAAGACCGTTCAATTGATGTGCGTATTTCTCGTATTCGTCCAAAAATCGGTGACGATCCAGAGAATCCAAAGCGCATCAAAACTGTTCGCAGTAAAGGATATCTATTTGTCAAAGAAGGCAACTAATGCCTTTGTTTGAACTAAAAGCTGGCATTTTGCTGGCTTTTATTTTTGTAGTTAGGTTGTGCCATGTCTCGTGTTACGCTCAATGAACGAAGTATATTTTTTAGAATATATGCAGGACTTTTATTAGTCTGCGTTTGTGTGGCTTTTTTTGCTTATCTATTGGTGGATACACTCAACCAAGAGCGTGTCCAAAGCTACCGTGAGACTGTTGCAACAGGCGTGTTTTATTTGATTGGTCAAGGCGTAACCAATCAGACTTCCGAATCTGCACGGACATATTGGCTAGATGATGCTAGTCGTTTGTTTGGTAGTGCATTTTCGGTCGTCCCTGCTGATAGTGTTGATCTAAAATCACGTGAGCTGAGACGCCTTGAGCAAGAAAAGACCGTCGTTCGCTATGACCATGCTACCAATGAGTACACGATTTATCATCGTATCGCAGGTGAAAATCAGCTTTTGACCGTTCGTGTGCAGCAAGTTGGTGAGCGACAAGTGCGAGCTTTGGCGATTTTTTTGCTTGATGATTTATCTTATTATCAGACGCTGGATTCCAAGCGTCAACGTCTGGATTTTTTGAGTCAAAAATTTTCGTTCCCAATCAACCTACAATCGATTGCTGATATTAATCTTGATCAAGATCAAATCGAACGCCTTCGCCGTGACGATCCTGTGATCGTCTATGAAGAAGGGGGTAGTGTCCAAAACTCGGTGATTACCGTGATTGCGCCATCGGATGTCGAAGGTCGTGTGATTGTCATCGGGCCTGTATCACTGTTTAAATGGTTTCCATTTAATCTGTTGGCTAGTGTCGTATTGATTTGTATGCTGCTGATTGGGCTTGGGGTTTATGGCTTGATTTTCCCACTTGAGCGGCGCTTGCGACTACTACAAGTTGGTGTTGACCGAGTTTCTGAAGGTAATCTTGATACTAAGGTGCAAGTGGTTGGTAATGATGATATTGCTCGCTTGACGACGACATTCAATGCGATGACGGCACACATCAAGCGGCTGATTGAATCACAGCGTGAACTGACTCGTGCGGTATCGCATGAACTGCGTACGCCGGTGGCTCGTATTCGCTTTGCGGTGGATATGCTTGCTGATACCGATGATGCCGATTCTCGTCAGCTCCAAAAAAACTATATCGATGATGATATCGAATCGTTGGATGAATTGATTGATGAGATTTTGACCTATGCCAAGCTAGAAGAAGGCTCGCCAAAGCTGGATTGGGAAATGGTCAATTTGCGTGAACTGCTTGAGCAGATTGAGCGTGAAACTAAGGCATTGGGTAAGCCAATTAATATCGTCAGCCAACTACCATCGCCCAAGATATTTGCCATGGCGGATCGTCGATATCTGCATCGTGTGGTACAAAATTTGGTGGGTAATGCCTTACGTTATGCCGAAGATACTGTCATGGTGTCGGCAGGGGTGGATAAAGGTATGGCATTTATTTGTGTAGAAGATAATGGTCAAGGCATTGCCGAAGAAGATCGTGAAAAAGTCTTTATCCCGTTTGCCCGTCTTGATGACAGTCGCACCCGTGCATCGGGCGGTTATGGCTTGGGTTTATCGATTGTGAGTCGTATTGCTTTTTGGTTTAATGCGACATTGTCAGTGGATGAAAGTCCAAGCCTGCATGGTGCGCGATTTATGATGGTGTGGCCAATCAAGCAAGTGGGCGTTACCATTTTGGCAGATGAGCTTACCCAAGAACGTGTCGAAAAAACTATTCAGCAATCCAGTGGCCTATAAAAAAACGGCTTGTAAAACCTACAAGCCGTTTTTTTTTTGTGAATTTATTTTTCAAATAATTAATCAATTAAGAAACCATTTCTTAGTCGATTTTAGTCAGGTTGTAAGCTTGATGGCTGAGCTTTTTGGATTAATTGTGTCATCAAAGGAATCTTGGCGCAGACTTGCAGACCGCCCGATGGGTGATTGATTGCCTCAACCTCCCCTTGATGTAGGCGAGCAATACGGCTGACGATAGCAAGTCCAAGTCCACTACCTTGTGTGGTGCGAGCGGATTCACCTCGTTCAAAAGGCTGCATGATACGCTCAAGCTGATCTTCGGCGACGCCATCACCCTCATCTCGGACACAAATAACTAGGGTTGGGTGCGCCTCTTCTTCATTATCATCAGGCGGCAATATCGTCGCTGACAAGTGAATAGGCTGCTCACCATAGCGAATGGCATTATTCACCAAATTGACAATCAGACGCTTGATGGATAAAGGGCGGACAGGCAATGGCTGATTAATGGTGGATTCATAAATAAAGCGGGTATCTGCAAATTGAATCATGATTTCCTTAAAAATCACATCCAAATTGGTCGGCTTGACAGGCTCGTCTGAGCCATCTTTCATAAATGAAATAAACTGCTCCAAAATCGCATCCATGTCTTCGATGTCATAGACCAAACCTTCGCGAAAAAACTCATCCGGTAGCATCTCAGCAGTCAGACGCATCCGAGTCAGTGGGGTGCGTAGGTCATGACTGATGCCTGCTAGCATGATGGTACGCTCTTTTTGGGCTTGGTTGAGCGTGGTGAATAGGCGGTTAAATGCAGTATTGACTTGGCGGATTTCGCTTTGACCTGTTTGCGTTGGCAGTGTTGTTGCATGACCTTGAGTGATATAGTCATTGGCAGCACGCTCAAGTCGCTTGAGTGGGCGGTTTAAGCCACGAATCAGCACCCAAATGGTCAGCATAGTCAAAAAAGGAATGCCAAACACAAAACCAACCAGCACCCCTGTACTGTACTGCGAATAGTGCATCATCGGCTCACGAATCCAGATGTGCGGATTGGCACTGTCTTGAATCCAGAGCTTTGGCGATGGCTTGAACTTAAAATACACTTGAACTTCACGACCCAATGAGCGTCCCACTTCATCTGCGATGATTTGCGTGATGTTGGTGATGATGGCTTTGTCGGTCACGTCAGGAAATTCAGCAGGATTATCAATGATTTCTATGTGCGTATTTTCTTTGAGCCAAGCCACAAGCTCGGGATTGTCACGCCATTCTTGTTTAGCAGAAGTTAACAGCTTGATTTCACTGGCTAGATAGCTGGCATGATTTTTGAGCTCTGGCAGATACAGACTACGCCAAAATAACCAAATTGACAGCGACACACTGACAAAGACAATAAAAAACACGATGGCAACAGTCTGTAGTGTATTCGAATATAGGCGATAGTGCAATTTTGATAAAATATGTCGCAAAGTTTTATTCATAAAAAATCTGCCAATAACCTGTTATCGCCATTGTATCACAGCTTTTGTAGCAAAAATGTAGATTATTTGCCAAAAAAGCAAATTTTTACTTTAAAGATGACAAAATCCTTGCTATAATTAACGCCTTTTAGTGGTTCAGGTTCGTAAACGGCTCATCCTCAACTTCATCGAATCTGTATCATGCTCTAATTCTTGCACAAATTATTTTTTTTGTTTTTAAACTTTTAAAGAGAGTTATCATGGTAGTTATTCGTCTAGCCCGTGGCGGTTCAAAAAAGCGTCCATTTTATCAAGTCGTTGTTGCTGACAAGCGTGCAGCACGTGACGGTCGCTTTATCGAAAAAATCGGTTTCTTCAACCCACTAGCTCGTGGTCAAGAAGTTGAAACTCGTATCGACCTAGAAGCTTACAATGCGTGGATTGCAAAAGGCGCACAGCCAACTGACCGCGTTGCTTCATTGGTTAAAGCATTGAACAAAGCTGCTTAATTCGCAATTTTGTCCCAACGGTTTGCACCATCACAGGCATGAGCTTGTATGCAGGGTGTAAGCCGTTTTGTGCTGTCAAATCCTATTGTTTTTATAAAATAAGCCAAATCGTGACTGTTTCAAAACCGAATTTATCTCGTCAAAGTAGCGCACCAGATGCATCGACATTGGTCAAGATTGCTACGCTAAAAAAACCCTACGGCATCAAAGGCTGGCTTTGGGTGTTTAGCGAAACCGACGAACGCTCAGGTATTTTTGAGATGTCGCCATGGTGGATGAAAACAGCCACAGGATTTAAGCCATTAACCGTCAAAGACTGGCGTACTCAAGGTCAAGGCTTGGTTGCTTGCTTTGAAGAGATTGCTGATCGCAATATCGCTGAAACCATGAATGGCACGACCATTTGGGTGTCCAAAGACAGCTTTCCCGAGCTTGGCGACGATGAGTATTATTGGTCAGATTTGATTGGACTGACTGTGATTAACGAGCAAGGTGAAAATCTTGGCGTAATCAAAGAGATGTTTGAAACAGGTGCGCATGAGATTATTTCTGTCAAGCCAACTGCTGACAGTATTGATACCGAAGAGCGCCTAATCCCGTGGCATCGTGATGTGGTGCTATCGGTGGATTTGTCAGCCAAAACCATGCTCGTGGCATGGGGCGCTGATTACTAAAAGTGTGATTGTCATAGGCTGATTAAGACAGCCGTCAAGACTTACCAGTTAACCAAACTTAGGATAAGCCAACTGCCGTGTTTTTTGCTGTCATCAGTATTTTGCCTGAGATGTTCACTGCGATGACCGATTTTGGGGTCGTGGGGCGGGCCATCAAACGACAGCAGGCAAGCGTTGCGCTGATTAATCCTAGAGATTTTACAACAGATAATTATCGCCGTATTGATGAGCGTCCCTTTGGTGGCGGACCGGGTATGGTAATGATGGCAGAACCGCTTGAAAAGGCGATTTTGCACGCCAAAGACTTGGCACGACAAGCTGGATGCCGAGTTGATGATGGTGCGTGCCCTGTGGTGTATTTATCCCCACAAGGCAAACAGCTTGATGAACCGAGCGTGGTGCAGATGGCGTCATTAGACGGCATGATTTTGTTATGCGGTCGTTATGAAGGGATTGATGAGCGACTGCTTAAGCGCTATGTCGATGCCGAAATATCCATCGGTGATTATGTGCTGACAGGCGGTGAGCTACCTGCGATGGTGGTCATGGATAGTGTGATACGCAGACTGCCACAGGTGATGGGTGATGACTTGTCCGCTCTGCAAGATTCCTTTGTTGATGGCTTGCTGGATTGTCCGCACTATACCAAACCGCTTGATTTTCATGGCGATACCGTGCCTGATGTGCTGTTATCGGGTCATCATGCCAATATTGCCAAATGGCGATTTTTGGAGCAGGTCAAACGCACTCAAGCGCGCCGACCTGATTTGTGGGCAAAATTTAGCCCCGCCAAACAGCAACTCAAGTGGCTCAAAGACTTGAAAGATTGATTTTGCCTGTGTGGTTCAGGCGCTGCGTCAATTGACGCTTTATGTAACGATGGTATGCGGTCTTTTAACCATGATTAATCACAAGATTAATAAAAAAGACTTTTTAGCCTATGCCATGATAATTGGAGAATTTCCATGAGCAACAAACATCCACTAGTACAAGTTGTTGAAAATGCACAACTAAAAGACCATCCATCTTTTGCACCAGGTGACACTGTTGTCGTCCAAGTAAAAGTTCGTGAAGGTGACCGTGAGCGTCTGCAAGCGTTCGAAGGCGTGGTTATCGCTAAGCGTAACCGTGGTCTAAACTCAGCATTCACCGTGCGTAAAATCTCAAGCGGTGTTGGCGTTGAGCGTGCATTCCAACTACACTCACCACTAATCGCAAGCATTGAAGTGAAACGCCGTGGTGATGTACGCCGTGCGAAGCTTTACTACCTGCGTGAGCGTTCAGGTAAGTCTGCTCGTATCAAAGAAAAATTGGGTGCGCGTAAAGACGCAGAGTAATCTTGCTGATTGCCCATTGTTCAAAACCCCTAAGTTTGCACTTAGGGGTTTTTGCTTAGGTTTTTTTGGTGATTGCGTTTGGTAATTACAAAAAAATTCCCAAAGTGCAAACACAATGGGAATGTAGATTACTGATAGGCAATCAGTCTTTTTTATAGACTTTATGGCATGAACCACAGGTGCTTGCCATTTCGCCAAATTGTTTTTCGACATCGGCGGCTGATTGAGCGGTCGTAGCAGCGGTCGCTAGTGCGGCCGCAGCAGCGTTGAATTTCTCAGTTTCGGCTTTAAATGCTGCTGCATCAGTCCAGATGGCATCTTGTGCATCACCGCCTTTGGCAGCATCGCCTTCAAAGTGCTTCCACATATCTGCGGTGCTGTTTGCGATGGTGTCAGCATTTTGTTTGAAAGTTGCCGCATCAAAGCTTGATGGATTTTCTAGCATACCTTTCATGGTTTCGTTAGCACGGCGCCAATCTTTCATTAGATTTTCACGAGCTTCTACAGGGTTTGCGCCTGCTTCGGCGGTGTTTGTCGCAGGTGCAGCAGCGGTTTCTGTTTTGCTGCAAGCGCTGATGGCTAGTGCTGATGCAAGTAGTGCAGTAAGTGCAAGTTTTTTGTTAAGCATGGGGCTTCCTTATTTGGTGAATTGAATACACAATTTGCTCAATATCGGTGGCATAACAATTTATCACCTTTGAGCGATGATAAATTGCTCCCATTGTACCCAAAAAATCAATAAAAAGCTGTATTTTTAACCAAAAAAGCACAAAATAACAATAAATAGTGATTTTATCAAACTAAGCCATCAAATCAAGACATCAAAGTGCCAGCCAGTCTTTTGGCTTAAGATAAAAATCAGTCAGCTCAAATTCAGGCGTGCCTGCCGTCGGCTCATAGCGATATTCCCATGCAGCCAGTGGTGGCATCGAGACCAAAATCGACTCGGTGCGACCATTGGACTGTAAGCCAAACAGCGTGCCACGGTCATACACCAAATTGTACTCAACATAGCGACCACGACGATACAGCTGAAAATTGCGTTCACGCTCGCCATAGGCACGGTGTTTGTTATTTTCAAAAATCGGTACAATGCCATCGATATAGCCTTGACCCACCGCCTGTATGAATTTAAAGCAAGTCTCAAAATCCCAGCCCGTGCTATCGGTATTGACATCATCATAAAACAGTCCGCCCACGCCACGGCACTCGCCACGATGCTTGAGATAAAAATACTCATCGCACCATGCTTTGTATTTGTCATAGACACCATCACCAAAGGGCTGACATAAGTCATGTGCTACCTTGTGCCAATGCTTGACATCACCCAATACAGGATAAAACGGCGTCAAATCAAAGCCACCGCCAAACCACCAAATCGGCGCACCGCCATCGGTTGGGGTGGCGACAAATAAGCGCACATTGGCATGGCTTGTTGGTACATACGGATTTTTTGGGTGGATGACAAGCGAAACGCCAAGCGCCTGCGCCTTTGCACCGGCAAGCTGTGGATGGCGAGTGGTAGCAGATGCTGGCATCTGATTGATGTGAATGTGGCTGAACATCACGCCGGCTTTTTCGATGACTTGACCGCCTGCAAACACGCACGAGCGACCGCCACCGCCTTCGGGACGCTCCCAGATATCGGCAATAAATTTGGTGTCGCTACGACCATCAACACCGCCTGTATGTTCTTGATTTTCAAGTGCTTTGATGATATTGTCTTGTAGGCTTAATAAAAATTCACGCACAGTGGCAATTTGCTTTTCCATTGGTTTTTTCCGTAATATTCTCAAAATATGTTTAAAATATGCTTGATGGTGTTTGGTTAATTACTTTATCAATGCGTATCCAAATCATCGGCATTGATAAAGTGATTCATCTTCACGCCTTTGGTAGCCAGATAGTCTTGATTGTGCTCATTGACACCGACAATCAGCGGACGACGCTCAACGACTTCAAAGCCTTGTTCCACCAAGTCATTGACTTTATTGGGGTTATTGGTCATCAATGCTAGTCGTGTCACGCCTAAATGCGTGAGCATCACTTGGCACATCTCATAGGTGCGTGCATCGGCAGGCAGACCAAGTAGCAGGTTGGCGTCCAGCGTGTCATGACCTTGGTCTTGTAGGGCGTAGGCACGGATTTTATTGGTCAAGCCAATGCCACGACCTTCTTGGCGTAGGTACAAAATCACGCCGCAGCCATGCGCTTGGATGGCTTGCATGGCGGCATTGAGCTGTGGGCCGCAGTCGCATTTGAGCGAACCAAAAGCATCGCCTGTCAAGCACTCTGAATGAATACGCACCAGTGGTAAGGTGGCAGAGTCAGCACTTGGCAGCCCAACGCTTAGGGTGATGTGCTCTTGCCCGTTTTCGTTTTCGAATACATGAATGTCAAATTCGCCATGAATGGTTGGCAATTTGGCTTGGGTGATAAATTGATACAAAATTTGCCCCTTGTTGTGGGATTGGCTGTGATGATTTTGCCCAAAATCAGGCATAATTGTCAAAAATCACACAGCAAAAGTCGATATTTAGTAATTTTTGATGAAAATTCTAGGAATAAATGGGGTTTTTCTAGCAAAAACAAAGGCTATCTTGTAAAATAGTCGCTTAATGGCAAATGAAGTTTGGGCATCGCTCATGATAAAATCATTCGCCATACATCATCAAAAATGCTATTATGCCACACTATTTTCGATGATGAAATAAACTTATTTTGTTGGAAGTTAGCCAGTCATGTCAGATTTTGCACCAGCTCACCAAAAATCGTACGCCGCTCAAGTCTTTGATGAGATTTTGACGGTGCGTCCTAATACGCCGATTTTGGATCGGGTGGCATCGCCTGCCGATTTAAAGCACTTATCCAGTGATGAGCTGATTGGGCTTGCTGATGAATTGCGTGCGTATCTACTGTACTCGACAGGCGTGAGCGGTGGGCATTTTGGTGCCAATCTTGGTGTGGTTGAGCTGACGATTGCGCTACACACTGTGCTAAATACCCCTTATGATAAGCTGGTGTGGGATGTCGGTCATCAAGCCTATGCCCACAAGGTGCTGACAGGTCGCCGTGAGCGCCTACCAAGCATCCGTTCAAAAGATGGCTTGACGGCATTTCCCGAGCGTAACGAAAGCGAATACGATACCTTTGGCGTCGGTCATTCATCGACATCGATTTCAGCAGCGCTTGGCATGAGCCTAGCTGCCCGATTGCTTGGCGAAAATCGCAAAGTCGCAGCCGTGATTGGCGATGGGGCGATGACAGGCGGTATGGCGTTTGAAGCGATGAACGATGCTGTGCAACAAAATGCCGATTTGCTCGTTGTGCTCAATGATAATGACATGTCCATCTCGGCGGCGATTGGCGGATTTTCACGCCATTTGGCACGCCTATGGCAGCGTGGACTTGCGATGGATATTGATAAGCATGGCAATATTTTGATGGTCAAGCGTGATATTTCATCCGATGACCGCCGTATTCGCCATTATCTACACATGGCAAATGAGGCGTTCGAAGATGTCTCAAGCCGTCTGCCAAGCAAGATTGGTGAGAAAATCAGCGGACTGTTTAGCGGTACGCCATCATCGCCACTGCCTGATAAGATTGCTGAGAAAATTGGCGATAAGTTATTTGCAGATAACCTGTTTAAGGCGATTGGCTTTACTTATCTTGGGCCGTTTGATGGGCATGATTTGCCAAAGCTTGTCAGCGTGCTTGAGCGAGCAAGCAAGCTCAAAGGCGCGGTGCTTGTCCATGTGCATACGGTCAAGGGCAAGGGCTTTTTGCCGGCTGAAGCTGATCCGATTGGTTATCACGCCATTGGTAAATTACCAAAAACAACTGATGTCGCTCATGCAAGCAAGCCAAACAAGCCAAGCACACCACCTGCCAAAAAATATTCACAAATCTTTGGCGAATGGCTCATGCACACCGCCAAGGCCGATGATAAGCTTGTCGCCATCACTCCTGCGATGGCAGAAGGCTCGGGCATGGTTGAGTATGCCAAAGCATTCCCCGAGCGGTTTTTTGATGTGGCGATTGCTGAACAGCACGCTGTGACTTTGGCGGCAGGTATGGCAACAAGTGTGCTCAAGCCTGTGGTGGCGATTTATTCGACATTTTTGCAGCGTGGCTATGATCAGCTGATCCATGATGTGGCACTACAAAATCTTGATGTGACCTTTGCCATTGACCGAGCGGGGCTCGTGGGTGAAGATGGGGCGACGCACGCTGGTGTGTTTGATTTGGCGTATTTACGCTGTGTGCCAAATATCATCATCGCAGCGCCAAGTGATGAGCATGAATGCCATCAGTTACTGAATGCGTGTTATCAGTATCAAGGCACGGCGGCGGTACGCTATCCACGGGGCGCAGGCATTGGGCGTGCGGTAGATGTGACAGATACGCCGATTCAGATTGGTCAAGCCAATATCGTGTGGCGCTCGGATAATGCTGAGTCGAAGCAAGCGCAAAAGCTTGCCGTGCTTGCCTTTGGGACACGCCTAGCCGATGCCAAGCGTGCTGCCATGCGTTTGGCTGATAAGGGCGTGGCGGTCATTGTGGTTGATATGCGCTGGGTTAAGCCGTTGGATACTGCGCTGATTGATGCGCTCGTTGCCGAAGGCGTGACGCACTTTGCGACGGTCGAAGAGCACCAAATCGCAGGTGGTGCAGGCAGTGCGGTCAATGAATATATGATTGCACAGGGCTATCAAGTGATGCTCAAAAATCTTGGCATTACTGATCGCTTTATTGAGCACGCCAGCCACGAACAACAACTGGCTGCTTGCGGTCTGGATACAGATGGGATTTATCAGTCTTTGGCAGATTGGCTATAAACAAATTGCCCATCATCATGACGAATGATGATGTATTATTTAACTTTGATTTTTAACTTTAGTCATTTACTTGTAAAGGTGATTTATGGAACCGATGGTTGTCATGGCGGCAAACGCTGCCAAAAAAGTGGGTCATGAAATTTTGCGTGCGCATCAAAATCGCCACCGCCTAGATTTGGCGGTTGAGTCCAAAGGGCTTGATGGTTTGGTGACGCAAATCGATCGTTATGCTGAAGAGCTGACCATCGCCACGCTCAAAGAAAGCTACCCAAATCATTCTTATTTGGGCGAAGAATTTGGGCTACAAGAAGGCAAGGGCAACGATGCCGACTGGTGCTGGGTGATTGATCCGCTTGATGGCACCCAAAACTTCGTGCATGGCGTACCGCATTTTTGTGTCTCAATCGCTGTCCAAAAAAATGGCGTCACCGAGCATGGCGTGGTCTATGATCCTGTGCGTGATGAGCTGTTCTCTGCCAGTCGTGGTCGTGGCGCATTGATGAACCAGCGCCGCCTACAGGTGAGCGAACGCAAAACCATCGAAGGCGGTCTATTCACCACTGGTCATCCATACGAGCGCATGGTGGGCGAAGAGCGTGTGAGCTTTGCTCGTCAGCATTTTGCTAGCTTACAAGCCATCTGCGAAAATGGCGGTCAAGTACGCCGTTTTGGTTCGGCGGCACTGGATTTGTGCTATGTGGCAGCAGGTCGCTTTGATGGCTATTTTGAAATGTCACTCAAGCCTTGGGATGTGGCGGCAGGCGAGCTGATTGTCACCGAAGCGCGTGGCGTCGTCGTCGATCATAAAGGCGCACCAAATGCCATGACTACAGGTTCGGTCTTTGCGTGTAATATGAAGCTACTTAAGCCGCTGATGCAGCTGGTTGTCCCACGCTGGGAAAATGCACTGGTTGGCTGATTTGGCGTATTGAGCCACGCTTATCAAGCACTCGAGCAATCGGGTGCTTTTTTTGCCAAAAATTACTCAAATCAATGCGTTAATAAGACTCATTATTATTAAACAGGCGTTAAACAACTGTTTTTCGTTAAATATGACAAACTGTGTCAAAAATGAAACAAGTGTTTACACTTTATCGGGTTAAAATCGCAATAAGTCGTTGTGTACATTCGTAAACTTAGGTTATACTACATCCATCAAATAAATACAGTGTCGAAAGCATCGCGCCATCGACCATAAGATGAGGAAATCACAATGGCAACAGCGACCAATATTACCGAAATGAATGTGCTATCAAAAGGTAAAGAACAGCCAATCACCAGCGAGATGATTGTTGCCGTACTCAAGAAATTGGCACAAGGCAATCCAAAGCCGCTAGCAATGACTGCCTAAGCAGTATTTAGCTTAGCATAGCTAACAAGTTTCATAAATTGGGTTTATAAAAAAGTCGCTTTTGGCGGCTTTTTTGTTTGTGCGGTATGGCTGATTTGGGTAGATTTGATGTTTGGCAATGCTGTTGATAATTGGGCCTAGCAAAGCCTGTGCTGCGACAGTTGCCAAGCTTATTTGGCTAATTGATTGGCTTGTCTTTGGATAATAAATTTTCGTAAACCTGCAAACCTTCTTCAATCAGCCCAATCAGCTTATCAATATGTGGCAGGGCGCTTGGGCAGGCGGTGATACCAAAATCAATGCGATTTTGATAATTGGTAAAGCTGATGTTGAGCGCCTGACCGTCAAACAGCACGGATGCAGGATAGATGCCTGTGAGCCGTGCGCCATTGAGATACAGCGGCGTGTCGTCCCCGGGAACATTGGAGATAATCAGATTAAAGGCTTGCTTGGTGGGCAGTGCGCCTGTGGCAAGGTTCAGCCCCGCCCAGCCGTAGCTGAGCGCTGTATAATTAATCACACCAGCAAATGACAGCCGATTAAAGCGATTTTTGCCATCTTGGATGCTTTGGTGAATGTCCATCAGTCGAGTGAGAGCGTCATCTTGATGGGTGCTAAGATTGGTTGGCACAAATGAGATTTGATTGCCAAAAGCACTGTCATTTTTGCGCAGTGAAATCGGCACAAAAGCAATCAGTGGCTGGCTTGGTAGCTGATTTTCGCCAAGCAAATACTGACGCAGTGCATGAGCACACACCGCTAGGATGACATCATTGGTGCTGACATCGAAGGCTTTGGCAATCAGGACAAATCGCTCTTTGTCAAACGGGCGAAATCCCAGACGGCGAGCCGTGCCAATGCGCTGATTGAGAATGGATTTTGGTGCATCAAAGCTACTGATAAACGGCGTGTCTTGTGCGTATTTTTTGGCAAAATCTTGCATAATCTCACGGCATACAGGGCGGATGCTATCGAGCTGTTCACGGGCGACTTGCTTGATGGTTTTGGGTGCTTGCACAAGATTTTTTTGGCGTTTTAGATTGTGCGCCCACACAGGCAGGATGTTCTTATCCTGTGGATTTTGGGAAAGTGAACGCTGAAATAGACGCATGGCAGCGACACCATCGGTCAGTGCGTGATGCACCTTTAAAAATAGGGCAAATCGCTTGGGTGCACCCAGCGTCTCGGGCAGTAGATTGTCAATCAAATGTAGCGACCATAGCGGGCGAGTACGCTCAAGTCGTCGCTCATGAATGTGCGAAATCAGCGTCATCAGCTCATCATCGCTGCCCGTCTCAAGCTTGTGATAATGGCAATGATGATACAGCTGAAAATCATCTGAAGTACGCCAAAACAATCGGCGATACAGCATCTGATTAAACGGGAAATTCGGCAGTGCGTCGGTGTTGATTTCGCTAATCAGCTTGGCGACAAAGCCGTCATCGCCATCGGCTGGGATTTCAAATGTACAAAGACCTGCCACGTGCATGGGCTGCTTGGCATTTTCCAAAATCAAAAAAAGCAAATCAACAATGCTTAAGGCACGCACAATCTTGTCTCACCTGTGGCTAAATTGAGCCATGATAACAAAATTTCGCCACTTTGATAAGCGTATTGGCGCAAGTTTTTGTTATTTGGTAAAAAAATACCCCGTCTGCGGACTGCTTGCCTGTGCCATATAGCGAGCAGGCATACGACCTGCCAGATAAGCTTCACGACCTGCGATGACGGCGTGTTTCATGGCAGATGCCATCAGTACAGGATTTTTGGCATGGGCAATGGCGGTGTTCATCAGCACGCCATCACAGCCAAGCTCCATCGCAATGGCGGCATCTGATGCCGTACCGACACCAGCATCGACCAGTACAGGCACTTGGGTTTGTTCGATGATCAGGCTCAGCGTGTGGCGGTTGAGTAGCCCAAGCCCTGAGCCAATCAGACTGCCCAATGGCATGATGGCGACACAGCCCATGCTCTCAAGCTCCTTGGCGACGATGGGGTCATCTGAAGTATAGACCATCACTTCAAAGCCATCATCAATCAGCACTTGGGCGGCCTTGACAGTTTCGATGACATTCGGGTAGAGATTTTTGTCATCGCCAAGTACTTCTAGCTTGACCAGATTGTGCCCGTCAAGCAGTTCACGAGCCAGCATACAGGTACGCACCGCACTATCAGCATCAAAACAGCCTGCGGTATTTGGCAAAATGGTATAACGCTCAGGCGAGATGACATCAAGTAGATTTGGCTCATCTTTGTTTTGACCGATATTGGTGCGACGAATGGCGACGGTGACGATTTCGGCACCGCTGGCATCGATGGCGGCAGCGGTTTCGGTCAAATCTTTATATTTGCCTGTGCCGACCAGCAGGCGAGAGCCAAAGGTGCGAGAGCCGATGGTGAGTAAGTCTGCGCTCATGGATAATCCTTGTGTGTAAATCAGCTGATATGCTCAAATTATGCTCAAATATTGTACAGTATAACGGCTGTCGATGCGATGGTAAAGGGTTTTTAGCAAAATGCTGGGTGTCAGAATAAAGGGAAAGGGTAGTGATAGGCAAGCGGATAATCAAAAAGCCCACCGAATATCGATGAGCTTTGATAAATGGGGCGACTGATGGGACTCGAACCCACGACAACCGAGATCACAACCCGGGGCTCTACCAACTGAGCTACAGCCGCCATAATTTTAAGTAGCAGGCAAATGGCGCGCCTGGCAGGATTCGAACCTGCGACCACCTGCTTAGAAGGCAGATGCTCTATCCAACTGAGCTACAGGCGCTCTAGTGGCTTAGGATGTTGGTGTCTTTACCAACAAAAAAAGCCTGTTCGGCTTTAAAACTGGTCGGAGTGGAGGGATTCGAACCCCCGACCCTCTGGTCCCAAACCAGATGCGCTACCAAGCTGCGCTACACTCCGAATTTTTCTTTAACTTCGAGCATTTTGTTCAGTAGCTCGTCGTTGTGGTGCGTATGATACAGTGAAGTGCCTATGGTGTCAACAATAAATTTCTAAAATTTTGCATAAAGTTTATAACTTATTGATTTTTATATAGTTAATTTGATGATTGCTCAATGCTTGAGATATTGCCATCATGCTTGTCACAGATATATGGATGTGTCATGACACGCATGATGGCAATATAGCTAAGAGTTCACTCTTTATAAAGATTGCAAGATTTTTGGCTTTGTGTTACCAATTTAGTCTTGTGGTTCTGCGACAATGGTCATGCCACACGCTGCCGCACCACGAGTACCGCCTGTCAGATGGATGATGGTGCGTGTCGGGTCAAGCTCGTTTAATAGCTCCACTGCTTTGACCGCCTTAGTGCCGCCACCGCACAGCACATAGATGTCGCCATCGGTAGCGTCGAGCAGGGCTTGATTGAGCGTATCAAGTGGCTGAGACTTAGCGTGTTCGATATGACCTTCACGGTATTTGTCCGCATCACGCACATCCCAAATGACCTTATCAGCAGTTGGGGTGAATTGGCTAATCTCTAATGTCTGAATCATAAAAAACTCCTTGCTTGTCAAAGTGGTTAGAATCAAAAAATCAAGGCTTTAGTGTAGCATATATGATATGATGGTAAAAATGGATTTTATAACACTGCGTGATTGCGATGCCAAGCTTACCAAAATTCCTACAAAAATCCTATCATCAGACAGCTGACACCAAGCCCAAATCAACTCGCCATCGACTGACAAGTATGGCGACGCATTGTGCATTTGGGCTGTGGACGGCGTCGGGCGGTCTTGTATTGTGGGTGCATAAGCCCTTTGGCGTGGCGACCTATCCTGCGATAGCGCTGATGGCATCTGCGTATGGGCTGAGTCTGCACCCTAGATATCGTCATGCAAGAGTGGCACTGGCGGTGGGGCTGGGTGTGATTAGTGTGTGGCTACTGTTATCAACACCGAGTAATGATAGAGCGTGGCAGGATGATGTCGCACGCCAGCTAAGCTATGACAAAGCAGGTGATGTGATTACCATTCATAATGTGCGTAATTTTGAGTGGGTGAGCGAATTTAATTATCAGCCACGCTGGGAGACTCGTCAGTATGATTTATCTAAGCTTGCGACGCTCGATTTGATTATCTCGATTTGGGATAATGATAATATTGCGCATACGCTATTGTCGTTTGGCTTTGATGATGGGCAATATCTGACTTTTTCGGTGGAAATTCGCAAAGAAATCGGCGAATCTTTCTCATCAGTGGGTGGCTTTGTGCGACAGTACGAGATGACCGTCATCGCCGCTGACGAAAAAGACATCATTTATACTCGCAGTAATGCCCGTGATGAGCGAGTGTATCTGTATCCGCTTCGCTATCCCAAGCAAAAAATCCGTCAGCTGTTTGTGGCACTGCTTGAGCAGGCGGATGCGCTTAGACTTGAGCCTGAATGGTACAATACGCTGACTGCCAACTGCACCACAGCGTTATTTGAACTCGTACGACAGATTGACCCTGTACCGATGGATTATCGAGTGCTATTGTCAGGGCGATTGCCCGAATATCTGTATGAGCTTGGTGCGATTGATAATCGTTTGCCCTTTGATGAATGGCGGCAGCTTGCCTTGATTAATACCAAAGTATCAAGTACGCCTGAACAGATGGCGACAACGGCAACTTTGTCATCGGCTGAATTTTCACGACTGATTCGAGCGAATTTGCCAAATCGTCAGACATTGAGCCGTCAAGCATTGACAAAACAAACAGCGGACAAGGCGGATAATTGACATAAAACGCTCAAAAATCATCAATATTAAATCTTGTAAAATCAATGAGTTATAAACTATTTTTTTATTTATGACAAATTTGTCAAAAAAATGCTTGCCAAAATTTCAAAACTCTATATAATACGCACCATCAAGACGACGCAGTGATGCGAATAACTTGATAATCAAAACTTGGGGTCGTGGCGGAATTGGTAGACGCACTGGATTTAGGTTCCAGCGCCGCGAGGTGTGAGAGTTCGAGTCTCTCCGACCCCACCAAATTCCAAAAAAGAGACTGGCGAAAGCTGGTCTTTTTTTATTGCCAAAAATTTTGCTCATATAGCCAATCATACCGATAAGACTGATAAGATAAGCGATTTGATTGATCACTTGATATGGGTAAAAAGTCCTTAAATTACAGGGCGTTGAGCAATTTAAGCATTGGGTGCTGACGATGGGTGATATATCGGTGATGCATCGTGGTGCAATTGTGCATAAATGGCGTTGATTTAAGCTTAGGACTTGGTGGAATTTGACACTGGTACGCCTACAGAACACAGCGCCGAACCAATCACTAATGCAATGCCAAGCCACGACAGCCAAGGTAGACTATCGCCAAATGCAATCATCGCCATCACAAGTCCAATCACAGGCTCTAATGCTAATAAAAATCCTGCGATGACAGCATTGGATTTTGCCAATCCTTTATTCCAAAACACCATTGCCAAATAGCTACACGCCACGCCCAGATAGAGTACTGATGAGATTGCTGTTGCGGTGGTGGGTAGTTGCCATTGCTTGGCAAAAATCACGGTCAAAGGCAGACAGCTAATCGCCCCAAACACAATGCTGACCGTCGTATAAGCCTGCGATGACATCTGTGCGATAATAGATT
Source organism: Moraxella pluranimalium (assembly GCF_002014825.1). GTDB lineage: Bacteria > Pseudomonadota > Gammaproteobacteria > Pseudomonadales > Moraxellaceae > Moraxella > Moraxella pluranimalium. Next base: position 107,363 of record NZ_MUYU01000006.1, read on the forward strand.
TGCTGACAAACATACAAAGGATAAAGCTAAGACAACCAAGCATCACCAGCAGACACCCTAATAGGCTGATTTGTCCACTGCCTTTGGCGGCAAAAATCATCATAAAAATCCCCACAAATGCCACAATACTTAGCACAAAATCCATCATGCGTGCCCGCAGTCCAAAACAAAAATGCCCCACAAGCACGGATAACAAAGGATTGAGCCCCAAAATAGCAATCGCACTCGATGCCGAAGTCATCGATAAACCCACAAACTGCAACACAAAGCAAACAGGCAATGTCAAAAATGACAATAGCCATACCATCGGCTGTTTGCCCGTTGGGATACGGCGATACGCAGGCAAAAATATAGGCAGGACAATCAGCGCACCAATCACAAGCCGAATCTGCACCAGTATCACAGGGTCAAGCTCATTGGTAGTACTTTTGCCAACAATGAATGAGCTTGCCCAGATGATGATACAAAGTAGCAGATAAATCATGATAAATGGCTGATGGTGCGGTCAGTTGGTCAGTTGGTCTTTTTCGCCTTGCGGTAGTCTTCAGGATAGATGGGGTTGGGGGCTGACCACAGACCGATGCCTTGACTCTTGGCTTGGGTCTCAAGCAGTAGATAATCGCTGTCGGTCATATAGGCACGATACGCCCATGCATAGCCTGTGGCGACCATCAGTTTATTGACATTTTTGCCATCGACGAACACTTCGGCGACGGTGCGTCCGTAGCGGTCCTTATCATGCACGGCTAATGCGACTTGCTTATCAAAAATCAGCTCAGAGAGTTGTTTTTTGGCAGCTTGTCCAAAGTCTTGTCCTTTTTCGGGGGCGTCGATTTGGGCAAAGCGGATTTTGAGCTGTTGATTTTGTTTATCTAGGCAAGTGGCGGTATCGCCATCAGAGATACCGACGATACGGCAGGTGATGGCATTGGTGTCGTCCGATGGGTTTGATTGTATATCAGCACTGTCAGCAGATGGCTTGGTGCTTGATGTGCTACCGCTAAGCTTGGCAAGTTGGTCGCTAAGCGTTTGCACCGAGCGTTGTAGCTTGATGATGGGTTCGGTGATGGGTGTGCTGATGTCTTTGATGGCATCATGAATGCTGTTGGATAAGCTGTCATCTTGATTGGCTGTCTTGGCGGTGCTTTGATTGCTCTCTTTGCCATCTGTATCAGCACCGAGCAAGATGCCGTCGCTCATACCATCACTGATGCTGTCGGCGGCTTGTTTGGCACGCTGTGTGGCAATTGCTTGCGCTTGGCTTGCGATTTGGGCGCTGGTGTCTAGCGTGGCGGTGGGGTTGTGGTCACGATTACCGACAATCACCGAGACAATCAAGCCAAGCACAGTCAGCACAAGGCTAGTCGCCACATGGGTTAAAACTCGCCATCTGAGACGGCTAATCACAGGCGGCGCAAGCAAGATACCGGCAATCAGCCATAGCACACCTGCAATGGGCTGAACCATCATCATGGCAAATGCACACAGCACCATCACAAGCACCATCGCCCACAGTAGCAGGCGTTGCCACTGGGGCAATGCGGTCAAGTGATGGATGGACGTGCTTTTTTTGGGTGTCTTGGCTTTGGTGCGACGCTTGGTGGGCTTTGCCATAAATTTGTCCAAATCCCTTTAGGCTTGCTCAAAGCGACGAAACACCCAGTTATCATCATCGCTGACACCTGAGTCAAAATAATAGCCATCGGTATCAAAGCCCTTGAGTGCTTCGGGGTCGGTGATGCCGTGCTTGGCGGCGTAGTTCACCATCATGCCACGGGCTTTTTTGGCATAAAAGCTGATGACTTTGAATTTGCCATTTTTTTCATCTTCAAAGCGTGGCGTGATGATACGAGCGTTGATATTGCTAGGATTGACAGCGCCATAGTATTCGCTAGATGCCAGATTGACAAGCACATCCGAGCCACTCTCGGCGATACGCTCATTAATCAGATGGGTGATGGTATCGCCCCAATATTGATACAGATTGTCCGCTTGTGGTGTCTTAAATTTTGTCCCCATCTCAAGGCGATACGGTAGCATCAAATCCAGTGGCTTAAGTAGTCCATACAAACCTGACAAAATCCCCAAATGCGTGTTCAGATAGCTGATTTCTTGTGCGTCAAGCGCATAAGCATCAAGCCCTGTATAGACATCGCCATCAAACAAATACACCGCAGGCTTGGCATCATCGCCAAATGGATACGCCCAGCGCTGATTGCGTGCGACATTGAGCTCTGCAATCTTGGCAGACACGCCCATCAGCTCTTGGATGTCGAGCACATCGCAGTGCTTGAGCGTCTGCATGAGCGTTGTCGCATCATCAATCAGTGCAGGCGTGGTGTAGCTGTCCGCCAACGGTAGTGGCACGGGGGTTTTTTCGTCTAGGTTTTTTGCAGGTGAAATTAAAAAATACATTGTAAATTTTCCAATCAATCAACAGAAATTATCCATCATTATAACAAATTTAGCCAGCAAATGCTGACTGCGTGGGCTGTGATTATTGATTGAGTTTTTGGGTGAAGTTTTATACAATTTTGGGCAAGGCGGTTTATCAAAACCAATTTATCAACAGTGAATAACCAAATATCACAAGGAAGTAGCAGGCAAGTCGTATGAGTATCATCCATCAATTTATCACGATTAATGAGTATCAGCGTATCGGCGAGATTATCTTGGATAATCCAAATTCGCTCAACGCCCAGACTTATGACATGGTCAAAACCACATCCAAGCTACTCAGCACTTGGGCGGATGATGCGTCGGTGGTGGCGGTGCTGATGCGTGGTGCAGGGCAAAAGGCGTTTTGTGCAGGCGGTGATATTCGTGGGCTGTATCATGCTTATAATAGTGAGATTTTCCCCAATCCCGAGCCGCTTAAGTTCTTTCAGGTGGAATATGGGCTATGTAAGCAGATTAATAGCTATGCCAAGCCCATCATCGTCTGGGCAAGCGGTATCGTGATGGGCGGTGGTATGGGGCTTGCCACGCCGTGCAGTCATCGCATCGTCAGTGAGACGACGATGATGGCTGTGAATTTCCGAAATAAATGTCACTCTTTCGAAATAAATGTCACCTTTTATGATTTTTTCAAAATCTTCCGAAATAAATGTCACCTTTTTCACCCAGTCTTTAATCTAACTCTACGGTAAACCCTATTTATTCTAAGCTGCTGAACAACTCATCTTCTTTAAGCAATTTAATGGGAGGTCAAATTGCCAATACCATCAGAAACAATATCGTCCGCATCAAGAGTTAAAATTTCAATCTACAATCCAAAGCAAGAGGACAACACGCTCAATGATGGTGATAGATTGGCTCTGATATGGTATGGTGCCATCAAACGCAACGGGGCGCTATATGGTACACGAATGCAAGTTTCTGCGATTTTTGTAAAATTGGATTCTAAAGGCTTAGTATCCAGGGATTCTAAAGGCTTAGCATTTATAAAAACCATATCTATTAATTTGGAGTATGCTCATCGATTGACTATTGGCTCGGTAGTGCGTATCGAACAAAACGACAATGAAAATGAAAAAACTTTGGTATTGGTTGGATATCTAAAACCAGAAACATTCGCATACGCAATCCAAGAAGGGGGTTGTGAGGATTTATCTTTCTATCGTGAAAAAAGAACGTCTGTTAGTGTTGCGCAGGATAAACCCCCTAAGGAGTATCATTACAAAAGTTTAAGCTCAAGCTTCAACGAAATAATCGGTCGGGTGTATAACAGACATCAGGTGCTTTGCTTTAAGCGCGATGGGTACACATTTGTTATGCACCCGCTAACTTGGTTTTTGTCTTATTATGCCTCAACCAAGCGTATTAATCGATACATATTAAGCAAAAAACTATCTGAGTCATTTGAGTTCAATAAGCCCAAAACAAGACGCTCTAAAAATTTCCAAGCCCCATTGTTAGAAGATGGTTTAAGATTAAATGTTAAGACTCACAGTCCTAACTCGGTATTGCTTTCTGATTGGATGCGCCTGCCTGATGTGGTTTTTCTGCATTATCTTAAATTTAATGAAGAGACAAGAGCCCATATCCGAAGAATTCAAGGCAGTTTTGATTCAAGTATTCATACTAGCAATAAAAATTTAAATAAAAATCAGATAGAGTTTAAATCCGAAGAGATTGTAAGTGGTAACGGTTTTTTGTCAGACATTGGCATTTGGCACGATGAAGCTGTTGGCTTCCAATTTAATGCAGTAGATATTGGTGAAAATAAATATCTGATTACGTCAATCACATCCATAACGTACCCAAATGGGGATGGCACACCGCTAGAATATGAAGTTTTTAGCAAACCAGAACCTACTGATGATAAATTAGAAAACGAAATCTTAGATACAGAAGTAAAAAGTTCGCATGTTAAGATATTAACATCGGACATGAACTATGATTCAGAGAGTATAACACTTGTTGATGGGGATGCTAATAATCCCACCCGTTTATGGGTTATGTGTAAGACAGGGGTTATTGGCATGCGCAAACTTGTGAAAATAAAGGATGGTGAGAGTACTAGCGCTTTTGATATGGTTGCAGAAAAGACAAAAACCAAAGGTGTGTTATTGCCTGAAGAATTTGCTACTGGGCAAGATAAGAGTAAGAGCGCGCATGGTAAGATTGGTCAGGCAATGCTATCAAATGCCAATAAATTTGATTCTATTGATAGCTATCCACTAACCCAAAGGCATAAAGAATTATATAGACAGGTCAAAGACCAGTTTCATGAAAATGTTTATTATTATCGTTCTGTTGGAGGTTATGGCCGTCTAACAGATCCTCAAAATTTACCCTATGGGGATTTAAAACGCCTACATTCCAATAACTTTCCGAATAAATTTTTGGCATTGTATGGGTGTGATCAGGGTTGCTGGTATGCCTTTATAGATTTGGTCCCTAAGAATTCAACACACAATTTGGCAGGTGTGGCGATACGATGTCAATCTGAAGAGCTGCTACGTAAAACAATCTATGATGTTTTGTGTTTATTAGCAAAAAAAGGTGGAATAATGAAGCTGGAATCGGAGAAATTGCCAACAGATGTCAAATATGCAAAATACAATCATACAGAAGAGGGCAACTGGGTGAAAACGGCTATCGAAAAGCTGCAACGGTAGCCGAGTAAGAAGGTCGAAATGAGTGTTCGTGGTATTAGTAATAATCACGATGGCGGAAACTCTGCTTTGATTATGGACGGCATGGCGTATGCTGAATCTTTGGAGCTTAATCCTTATTTGATTGGCAGTATTGATGTTCTAAAAAGCGGTATTTCTGCATTATATGGCAAATCATCTCCTGATGGTGTGGTTAACATTAACCTTAAAAAGCAAGTGGCAGTAATGAAAGAGAGGTGTTTTAAAATTTGGTGCAAACAATCGCACGGAAGTTGGTGTTGATATTGACAATGAATTAAATGAAAATATTGATTATCGCTTGGTTGGTGCATTTAAAAAGCTAGAATAGCAAGCTGGCAATGCTGAACAAGAAAGTTATTCTTTTGCTCCATCTATCAATTGGTCAATTGGTGGTCAATTGGTGATAAAACCAATTTACAATTATTTGCTTTGCATGAAAATCAACCTAAAGCAGGCGATCGCAATTTTTTTTGGTTGCTCAAGGCTTGCTATTTCCTGTCAATGGCCAGTATATGCCTTATGATTTTTTTTGCACCCGATCCAAATTATCATGATCTAAACACCAAACAAAACCAAATTGGCTATCAGCTGGATCACCAAATTAATGATAATTTAACATTTAGTCAAAAAACCCGATATGGTAAATACAACGACTATCTCAAATCGCTCATCACTTGGTATTCAGCTGGTGGTAGCGACCTTGTTCGAAAAGCGCGTATTTTTGATTATACTAACCGCTCATTCCAGACAGATAATTCATTGCATTTTAAGACCAATACAGGCAAGTTGTCACATAGTATTATGGCAGGTGTGGACTTTACAAATATTGACCGTCAAGAAAGCACTTATTTGGGTGATGCGCCAAATATTGACTGGCAGGCCACGTCTATGGTGTTACTGTCAACGAACCTGCGCTACGAACCCAAAGTGAACAAAGCAATCGCCAAATAGGTCTTTATGCACAAAATGAGATGTCTTGGGGTAAGTGAAATTTTTTTTGGTTGGTGGACGATATGACAAATCAAAAATAGACAATACCAATCTTCTGACAGATACATCTAGCAGTCAAAGTGATAGTAAGTTTACTTGGCGAACGGGTGCTTTGTATGCTTTTGATAACGGTGTATCACCTTATGTGAGCTATGGTACAACTTTCACGCCTGAATTTGGTACAGATTAAAATGGAAATGCGCTAAAACCAAGCACTGCGACCCAAGCTGAAATTGGTGTCAAATATCAAATATCGCCGAGAGTTTTATTAACTGGTTCGCTATTTGATATCAAACAAGACAATTTGGTCTTATTTGACCGTACAACATTCAGTAATAAACAAATTGGTGAAGTACAGACACGTGGCGCTGATTGATGGACTTGATGAGTTGTTTGTTGAGAAAGGGCGGTGAATGGTTATGTTATTAATTAGACATATATCTTTGTTGTGATTAAGCCCAAACCTTAGTCTGTAAACCAATTATGCTGCGTCATTTAATCAGCTTAAGCTATTGATAAAATGGCGCAGCATTTCAATTTTGATGGTGAATTTATATCGCTACTTACTTGATTTCAAGCTCGCTTAAATTCTGTACCACGCGATATTTTACGCCATCAAATACAGAAAAATGCTTTTTCGCACATGCGATTTTTTGCTGTTCTTCCAGGTGTAGTTTAGATAAATCAACGCCATCCTGAATGCCTTTGCCTGTGTTTTTGGTTTCAGCAACAAAGTAAACTTTATCATGATGGTTCATCACAATAGCCCAATCGGGATTGTAATTGCCAATCGGTGTAGGAATTTTAAACCAATCGGGTAATTTGAAATATAAGCGCACATCTTCACGACTTTCACACTGTTGGGCAAACGTGTTTTCTGTGCCAGAATCCAGTGAAATATAGTCCGCAAAAATCGTTTTATCAGCATTTTGAATCGCGAACGTATGCTCGTTTTTGAAAAATTCTGCACCATTATGCTCTAAATCACGCCAACGTGCCAAGGTTTGCGTATAGGCGGCTGCATCTTTTTCAGGCTGTCTGAAATACTCAATGCCATCAATCATCAACCCATGCAATGCCAACAAAATCTTCTCGCTGACCAAATCAATAAAGCGCTGCGGATTATTTGCCAATTCATCAATTCGCTCGGATTTATGAATGATTTCAAAAATCGTTTGGCGGGTAAGTTGTGTTTTACATTGGATTTCATGCAATACATCAGGAATTTCCCAATTGTTGTCCAGTGCGTGAGTTTGCGAAGAAATTTCTTCGCCCCAGATGCCGTCTGTCTGTGTTTGGTTAATTTTGGCCTTTTGCACAACCAATTGTGTTTTTTGAATAGGCGGCATATCTTTAACCAATTTAGCGGCAGCTTGAACTAAATACTCGCGTTCAAACGCCACTTTGTAATAGGTTTGAGAGCATAATTTTTGCCAAATTGCTAAAAATTCAGGGTCGAGTGTAAAACCTTTGCGATAGGTCTGCTTGGTTCTGTCGCTCGCCTTTTTAACACCACCGTTAGCAAATGTGATACCGCATTCGTCTTCATATTCTTTTTGCAGATTGGCGGCGAAACTTTCGTAGCTTTCATTCGGTATAACCGTCAAAATATTCACACCGTCATCGCGCACACGCTCGCCTTGTTGATTGACTGCCAAACGCAAACCGCGCCCGATTTCCTGCCGTTTTTTAATTGGCGAACGTGTTTCGTTGAGCGTACAAATTTGAAACACATTCGGATTATCCCAACCTTCTTTCAGCGCGGAATGCGAAAAAATAAAGCGCAATTTACTGTCAAACGACAATAATTTTTCTTTATCTTTCATGATCAAATCATAAGTTGCCTCATCTGCTTTGCTGCTGCCACTGGTATCTTTTTCCTTACCCTTGTCTTGTGAAAAGTAACCGTCATGCACGCCATCCGCGCTTTCGCCAGTTTCGCGTTCGTAAATTTCCGCAAACCAGCGCGCAAACTTACCATGCTCGCGGTAATTTGCCACTTTATCAATAAAAAACAACGATAAAACCTTAATTCCCTTAGGATTTAAACGCTTTTCTTTTTTCAGATGCTCTTTGATTGTGCATTCCATTTGTTTTTTCATAATTTCATCGCGAATCAAGTCATCATCTTCACCCAGCGTAATTACTTGACCGCTGGACAAGTGCATTTCACCTGATTCTGCATCCAGTCCATTGACGATAAAACCATGTCGATAACTTTCATTATTTCCTGATTTATCAAACAAATCATCATTTGAACCCACGCTGATAGTTTTTTTCTTGGTTTCTTTTGTATCTTGAACATGGATTTCCACTTTAGCAGTTAATTTTCTTTTGCCAGCTACAAACTCTTTCAATACCACATACGCGCCATTGACATCATTTTTTGCTAGCACTGGCTCCACTTCAATCTGTTTCACCAATTTTTTGTTATAGGCTTGCACAGGGTTTAGGCTATAAATTTTGTGATATGGATTTTTGTGTGTAGCGGAATAACGTAAGACAAACAATGGGTTTAACGAATCAATCGCTTGTTTTGCCAAATCCGTTTCCATGTTTTGCGGTTCGTCCACAATCACAATCGGGTGGGTTTGGCTGATTTGTAAAATAGGGGCTTCACCGCTTTCATTGGCACGGTTAATCACGTTGTCGTCTTTTTTGAATGCATCAATATTCATAATCAAAATATCGATATGGGTGTTCATGGCAAAGCTACGCAATCGGTTCAAACGGTCACTGCTATACACTGAGTGGGAAAAGTGCACGCCATCAAACACTGATTTAAAATGCGTTGTCATTGCACGAATGCTTTGTAGCACCCCTTCACGAATGGGTACACTTGGCACGACAATCACAAATTTCCGCCAGCCATACTGACGGTTTAGCTCAAAAATTGTTCGCAAATATACATAGGTTTTACCCGTACCCGTTTCCATTTCAACAGAGAAATTCAAGCCATGCTCGCTGATTTGCGTCTCTGGTAGACTGAACGATTGCTGCACTTCGTTTAAATTTTTGCCAATTTCGTCCAATGGTAAAACTCGCTGATTGCTCACGATGGGCGAGAAGTTCGATTGCAAGGCAAAAACTTGTTCTTGACTGGGTTCGCCTTGGAACAGGCGTACTGCCGCGTTAATGGCTTCGTGCTGATAATCTAGTTGTTCAAATTTCAATTCCATGTGGCACCACCGTTACAGCGTCTCAAAGTTGATATTGGCATCTTTGAATTGCAATGCGGCATTGGTTTTCAGCGCATCATTGCCTGCAAATGCTTTATCCAGCACAAACACTTTTTTGGGCGACTGGGCGCGCACTTCGTCCAACACCGCTTGATTGACGGTATCCAACAACAGCGCGGTTTTGCGCGTTTGTGCGGTATTGTTCAGCCAAGCCACATTGTCAATAAACTCAATGCTATCCGTTAATTCAAAACCCAAACGCAACATCAATTCATAAGCCATATTTTCAATGCTAGCGTGTTCATGCACCACATTTTGAAATTCTTCTAGCAAAGCCAACTGTTGCGGTGCATTCAGGCTGGCTGAAAGCGGTCTGCGCCATTGTTTGAAATGGCTTTCGGTTAATTTGAATACTTTGAAACCTGTATCCACGCTTTGTCCGTCTTTTACGCTGGCTGAAATTTGCGTTCCTGCACGGCGAATGCGTTCTTTGGAAATTTCGGCGATATTGGCAAAACCTGCCTTGCGTGCTTCGGATTTTTCGTCCGTTTCTTCGGGAAGCTGCACGCAAATATAACGGCGGTTGCCACCGTCTTCGGCGTTGAGTTGCATCACGGCGTGGGCAGTTGTACCGCTGCCTGAAAAGAAGTCTAGGATTAGGTCGTTTGGCTTTACAATTACTTCAAGAAATTTTTTAGCAACTGCAACAGGTTTTGGATTTTCAAAAGGCATATCTAATGCAGTATCACTTCCCCCAAAATAAAAAAGAGATGGCACATTTTCATAGATATTTTCTTTTAACAAATATTTTCTATTGGGTTGAGTTGTTTCATCATAACCAAATAAAATCAAATTTTTATCAAGTAATTCTTTCATTGTTTTAGGTGGGTTACGCCAACCTTTTGCAGGAACTGGACAAGGTTTTCCTGTAACTGGATGAATAAGCGGAAGAAAATATTCATCTGGTGCTTTTTTATTATTGGGCCAAGCCATAGAAACTGGACGGAATACTTCTCCGTTTTCGTCAATTTGATTGTATGCAAGTTCTCCACCGCTAAAATTTTGTTTTCTAATCCATTCTTTGAACTCTAATCTCATTTCATCTGTTATTCCTAATTTTTCAATCAAATTTTTTGCTTTTGTCATAATTACTTCTGCATTTTCCTTTTTTCTAACTAATTTATTTTTATTAATAAATTCATCTTTATTCTTAGCAAAAAATACAATATATTCATGTTGTGTAGCAATTGTCGTAGCATCGCCTTTTGGATTTCTCTTATCCCAAATAATTATCCCTAAATTATTTTCTTCTCCAAAAATCTCATCACAAAGTAATTTCAGTTGTGCTTGTTCATGTTCATCAATATGCAACATGATCACGCCGTCTTCGCGCAACAGCGTTTTTGCCAAATGCAAGCGTGGTAACATCATAGACAGCCAGTTGCTGTGATAATGTCCGTTGTCTTTGCTATTTTTACGCCACGCACCAGCAAATGCACCGTCACGCAATAAATAGCCGTCTTGGTCTTTGTCACCTACGCGTTTGGCGTATTCATCACGGGTTTCAGCGAATTTGTCGGGATAGATAAAGCTGTCGCTACCTGTGTTGTAAGGAGGGTCAATGTAAATCATTTTTACTTTGCCTGCGTAAGATTTTTGCAGAATTTTCAGGGCTTCCAAATTTTCTGCTTCAATAAAGACGTTTTGCGTGTCGTGGAAATTCACGCTTTCAGCAACGCAAGGTACAAGCGTGTTGAATGTTGGCGATTGTAAAGTGCGATAAGCATCGGATTTGCCTGCCCAGCCCAGTTGATAGCGTTCATTTTGGGTGCAAAGATTATCTTCGCCCAACACCAATTTGAGTTTTTCAAAATCAATTTGTTCTTCACAAAAGATTTCGGGGAATAATTGTTTTAATTGTAAGATTTTGTTTTGTTTGAAGTTGTCTTCTAAATCGTGTGCGACTTTGGTTTGTTCGGTAACCATTACTATATCCTGTTTGCCGGTTTGGGAGATTAATATGGAGCGACATGCCAATTAAAGTCTATATCACCAATGTATTATCATTGAAATATTATTCATATATTCTAAAAAATATTTCAATTCATATTTTGGGATACTTTAGAGCTTTAATATCCTGCTTATAAAACATTGATTATGCTCGCAACTAATGAGTTTTCATTTTAATACAGCAAATAAAAATGTCAATCAAACACCTTTGTTCGTCAAAATTATTTCTTGGATTTATATAAATACCAATACGGTTTAAGGCGACTGCCAAAAATCTTATAACCACCCTTGGAGCGACGAGTTGTACCTTTAATTCAAAATAATTCTTTAGCGTTATTTTTTTTAATCAAGAATTTGGTTTACATAGTTATCCTGCATCATTGCTATGCAATTCAACCAAAATTGGAATACATGCACCATATTCCCGCTTGATTTTCTTGCGCTGGTGAATGTTTGCAACTCCACAAATTGCAAAAGAAATTCTAAGCACAGGGCGGGGCGTGGTGAGAGTAGGGTGCATAAAATAAGCACTCTTATTGCTAAGAGTGCTTATTTTATAATTGGATAGCACATGAACATGTTTATTATAACACAAATTTAATAAAAGTAAATAAATTAATAATGTAAAAATAAAAAAACAGCCCAAGCAGGGCTGCTTTTATTTGAGAGAGATTGTGAGTGCCTTACCACTGGAAGCCCAGACCCAAGCTAACACCAAGTTTATTTGTATCTTTGGTGTTTGCATCAATTGAGCCTTTTAGGATGGTTCTGGCGTTATCACTAAGACGGCTAAAGCCTACAGCAAGTGCTTGAGCATCACCATAGTTACCTAGTCCAACACCCACCATTGACTTACCTGGTAGTGTGACTTGTGGGATACCTAGTGCTGCACGTGCACCAGCAGCTTGTGCATCTAGGGCATCATCAAACTCATCCATACGCTCTTTTAGCATGCCAATGTTCTGTGCGTTATTAGCCACATTCATATTGGTTGCATATAGCTGACTGCCATTAACAGCATCCATTGAACTTGGACTGATGGTACCTGCTGCTACATTGTAGATCTTATTACCACCAGCGCTGATACCACCAGCACCCATACCCACAGAAGTGCCTTCAATGACAACACTGCCTACTTTTAAGTTATCAGCCATTTGTACACTGATTGCACCAGTATCGGTAGTCACTGTCTTGATGTTCTTGCCATCACCTAGTACAGCAACAATGCCTCCTAGTGGATGATTAGTGACTTTACCATCATCTGCTGTGGTATTGATACCTTTAGCAATGGCAGCTTTGTTGACATCTACTTGAGCTAGTTTAGCTTTAGTGCCATCATCTAGAGCCACTGCATAATCCACACTGGTTGCACCATCTTTAGTGGTTTGTGTGGTTGTGATGGTGATACCATCACCCTTACTTACTGTGGTCTTGCTATTATCTACATAGGCTTTATTAGCAGCATCAGTAGCATTGACAGGACTTGCTACATTAGTGATGGTAGAACCACCAACATTCACAGCACCATCACCCAGCTTAACAGCGGTGTCACCATTGCTGATTGATTTAATGCCAGTCAAATCAGATGCCAAGGATACATTGTAGTTCTTACCACCAGTGCTGTTTAGCTTGTCTTGCTTCACAACAATGTTGCTACCTGCAGATACTGACTCTTCTTTAGCTAGCTGTGCTTTAGTAGCATCGTCTAGAGCGACTGTGTACTCAGTATTAACCGCGCCACTTGGTGTAGTGGTTGTTTTACTGGTTACACTAATACCATCACCCTTAGCAACTGTAGTGGCTTTATCATCCACATACGCTTTAGTCGCTGCATCAGTCGCATTGGTTGGATTAGCGATATTACTGATAGTAGCACCACCTGCATTAATGGTGTTGTCACCAAAGCTGATTGATGATCCTGCACCAGTACCACCACCAATCTTATCAATGCTAGTTAGTGTTGAGTTTAGACTTACCTTAAACTCTTTACCACCAGTAGCATTTTTACTATCTTGGCTAACAGTGATGTTATCACCAGCAACTACTGATTCTTCATGGGTGATCAGTCCTGATAGATCAACTTCAGGGATTTTGATTTTAGCAATTTCGTCAGCGACAAACTGCTTATCAGCAATGGTATCATCAACAGCAACTGTGTAGGTAGTTGTATTACCATTGGTTACTGGAGTAACTTCAATGCCCTTACCTGCATCCACAACAGTGCTTGGAATCATGCTGGTATTAACTGTCAGATCAACAGAGCCATCAGTATTTGGCTTAGTCACAATAGAACCATCTGTTGATTTAACATTTATGTCATAAGCAACACCACCGTTTTTAACAACAGCTTTCGTACCATTACCATCAACAAAGCTTAGGGTATCACCAAAGCCCACATCAGCAAGTTTAGTGCCACCAGCAGTGACTACAAATGAACCTGAGTTAATTGCATCAGCAACATCAGCAGTGGTTGCAACACCATCTGTTGGTGCAGTTACTTCACCTGTGGTAGGATCTGTTCCAAAGGTGCCTTTGTTGATAGATACTGTGTAATCAGTCATAGTAGTGATACCATCAGTAGTACCTGCTGCACCAGTAACAGTCAATAGCTCACTACCTGACTTCACACGCACTGATTTATCAGTATTGGTATCTGCACTACCTGCTTCTAGATCTTGTACTGCTTTTACTACAGCATACAATTGGCTACCATTCACCGCATCAGTAGAGGTTGCTGTCACTTGACCCGCTGCAACATTAGTGATTTGACGCTCATTACCTGCTGAACCTACAGTCACAACAGAGGTTGGATTAGTACCAGCAAAGTTATAGGTCGTACCACGAATATCAACAGATTTCGTTGGTACAGCAGCGCCAATCACAGAGTCATTACCCAAGGCAACATTACCTACAGTAGCAACACCTGCTGCAAAGGTTACGGCATTACCTAGGATGTTATTACCCGCAGTGGTAACAGTGTTGTTATTACCAACCACATTGTTATTATCAGCAGTTACGGTGTTATGTGTACCAAACACATTTGCTTGATTACCAGTTACCTTGTTACCATAACCTACACCAACAGATTCATCACCTGAGACATAAGCACTGTTACCAATAGCAATCGCACGGCCTGCTTTAGAACCAAATACATCAGATAGTGATTCAAAGGTACCATCGAAACCAGCAGCATTAGCCAACTTAGTCAATTCAGCACGCTTCTCAGCCAAAGCAGCCTCATAAGCAGCCAAATCAGTGGTTGTTGTGGTTGTACCACCAGTACCACCTGCTGCGACAGCGGCTTCGTATTCGGCTAGGGCTTGATCATAAGCAGCCTGTGCATCTTGGCGAGCTTGGATGATGGCTTTGGCGGATTCGTATGAACGGTTTAGGGCTGCTTCTAGTTGCGCTGGGTCTACATTAGAGAAGCCTTGCATATAGCTGTAGTCGTTTGGAACCCATGCCCATGAAGTTAGACCGCCAGCTCCAATATTTGAAGCTACTGTATATGTATTACTAAGCGTGTATGCAGCGTTTGATATACCATCAAAAATTCGCTCCTCCACTAGCATTATACCGTCTTCTGGTAGCGCTGAATAAATATCCACAGATTTAGCCGCGGCAGCCACAAGCATAGTATTGATGAAATCTTGCTCTTGTGGCGTGCCCTGATATTTATCCAACAATTCTTGTGTTAGACCATCGTTGAGGGCGCTTAAAGCATCCTGCTTCACCTGAGGGTCTACATTTTGGGCGTATGTGCGGACGGTATCTTCCCACATTTTTGCATACATATCGCCAACGTCCCCACCACCGTACTTTTTATAGACTGATAGCACTTCCTGTCCGGCTAAGTATTGCTTTTCAACATCATCCATCGTCGTTGTTTCTTGAACAATAATAGCATTGTCGCCCTGCAGTCCATTTCCTTCTAACCAATCGCGATAATGTATTCGGCTTGCATCAAATAAACTATTTGAATTTGGGTTTGCACCTGGGTTCATGAATATTTCACCATCTAAAGGAGCACCGTATTTTTTCGCTAGTGCCACAGTGTCTGAAATAGTGTTCATATCAAAACCAGACTCTTTAGCCAATGACATAATATGTCCAAGAGATGCAAAATTACGTGTAGTTGGCGAATCTGGGCGTCCTGGTAAGGTTTCGTGTAAGTTGCCAGTAGGGACGGCTAATTTATTATACACATCTGCAATAGCGCCAGTAAGCTCTGTCTTTTGAATAATGTTTAGTCCCGCCGGTGGTGGTCCCTCTCCACCATCAGGTAGTGACATGTACATCGGTGATGGTGAGGTACTTTGTGCGTAACCAGTAGTATACTGCCCCTGTTTCAAAGCCTCATCCAACACCTTCTTCGCCTCATCCACAGGAGTTCTATCAGGTTCGCCGCCCGGCGTCGTCACAGTCTTAGTAAACTGGCTAGGGTCAAGCTCTTTAATTTCTCTGTCAATGACAATTAGCTTATCCCAATCTTCCTTACTCATTGATCCACCAGCAGCACCAGAGTTTACACCAATAGCAATAGTATCAATTGCCATAGCTGATGATGCATGACCATTTGATGTTGATTGATTGCCATCTGCAAAAGCATAAGATCCTGTTGCTGTTGCTTGATTACCAAAGGTAGTTGCTCTTTCACCTAGTGCAGTAGATTCATCACCAGTAGCTTTAGTATAATCACCTACTGCTACGGTATCAGCACCAGTGGCAATTACGTTATTACCAATAGCTACAGATGTTGTATCTGTAATAGTTTGGTTTTCACCTAGTGTTGTAGCAGCCATAACATCTACTGATGCCAACATTGCTGATGCAGCAGTCATAGCCAACACAAGTGATTTAACTTTACCACGAGCGCGTGTCTTTTCTGAGCAGACAACTGTTTTACCGTCATGCCCGCGTTTAGTTATGTAGATTTTGTTCATTTTTTTACCTCGGTAATTTATAATTTTTTGAAATCGATTATCTCTTAAAGTTTAAGTTAATATTCTTTTAATTTAAGAGATAATTTAATTTTACTTCAAAATAATAATAAAATCAATTAATAAAAATACTAATTAGAAATCATTAACACAAAATATACATAATTTGCGCATCTCTAATATATTTTTGAAATATTTTTTTAAAAAAAAGAGGTCTTACCGATTGGTAAGACCTGAAATTTAACCATTCTTTGTCGGTATTTTTGGCAACCAAAAATCTTGCCCGTTAAACCGCCAACACTCAAATTGACCATCTGAGGACGTTTTAATTAATTCCCTCGTATCCATCACTTTGGGGTCTTTTTTCACCTTTTGTTTATGGAATATCCACATACCGCAACGAAACCATTCCCGTTTTTCTCTTAAGGTGAGCTTGGTCGGCTTGTTAACCAGACGGATAAGAACTTTCTCAGCAAATGTGTTTTTACAGCGCGTTCTTGGTTTGACTTTGCCGTCAGTTACGGATAGTTGAATTTTTCTGCCAAATACATCCCTTAAATAGATTGCAAATCCCCAAATGTTGCCTTTTTGAGCTGGTCGATGTTTTAAGTAGCTGTCAAAATACTGCGCTTCAATCACATCGCCTTTATGTAGATTGTTATAAACACACAGATCGACCGCAGGCTGCATGCATGCTCTTATCCGTACGATATTGGCATTATCTTTAAGCTTATTCTCAAGATGGGTGATATATTGAGTCAGCTCAAAGGGAGGATCTGAAATTTTATTTTTAAGCTTTTCTATACTCTCGCTCGCAGCATAATATTTTTTAAGTGTCAAATCCTCTTCAATGCGATTTGATTGAATCAGCCAACGTAACACTCTTAAATACGTCCGAAGTCCATTGGGCTTAAAGTGTGCAACCAAGGTTTTGTAATCAGGTATTTCGCCCCATAGATTTTTGCAATCAATGAAGAACTGTAGATATTTTGGGTATTGTTTTTGTGCGTACGCCATATATGCAATTCTTGGTTGAGTTAAGTACTCCATAAAATCCATATAGTCATCTCTAAGCTTGCCTTCTGGTAGGGCAAGCCTGGCAAATTTAGCGCAGGTTAGTATTAAACGTTTGCAGCTACAATTTATACACTCCGATTCTCGTCCAGCAAAGGTTTCCGCGCCACACACTTTGCATGCAACTTTTCCTTTTAAACAGGCTTTACAGTACCCATCATCTGATACTTTGAGGTTACGGCGACACCCTTTGCAGTGTCCACGAGTATGGCGTCGTATAAGTTTGTCATAACATTCTTGGCAGAGTGGGGCGTCAATGGGCGAATTCCTGTATCGATAGGTTTTCCTTTTTAATTCTTTGCAATGTCCACAGATATGCTTTAGTGTAAAGAAGTTATTATGGCAAGGTTTGCAAATATCGCCATAGATGCTTGCTACCAATGTTGTCACTTTGTGCATGCATGTTGGGCAAACCAGAAGTGCTTTAAAATCTGAATTGGTGAAATCTTGCACTGTGTTTTGTTTAGTAATATTTACTGGATTGGATTTAAAATCAAACATAAAACTCTCTATCCATTTTTTTTAACAGTTGTGACCAGCGAGTTTTAACCTGTTTTAGGCTTCTGCCTGCTTCAGTTGGGCGGTGACTTTTGGCTCTTTTCTTGGACTCGGTCACTGGCAAATTACCAATAATTCGCAAGAGCGGTTCTGGTAAATTATCTTTATCGGGAACGGCGCTGAAATAACCCTGTTTTATATTCAGCTCATGCGTGATTTGTACCCAATTATCGGCACTCAAATCTAAAAAATCACAAGCGCAAGAGAGTAATAAGGCTCTCTCAACAGCTGATAGGGTGTTGAATACACCAACAAATTTGTAACCAGAAGCATATCGCTCCCATTTCATTGCTTTAATGAACTGGTTGTAAATACTATTTTCCTTGTGTGTAGGTATGCCGGCATGATGTCGTGCTAATTTAATAAAATAGACTAGCAAAGACAAAAAATCTCTAAACTCCAATTGCATACCCAAATAATAAAAAGAGTGGGTGTGATTTGGATGACTATCAGCACATATTTGAGGATGGATGCTGCTGTCTATATAATTATTAATTTGTTGCTGCAACTTAAGAAGCCGCGGTATATTAATCTTGTCATACAAAGGGTGTGTGGAAATATCCTTATTGATGATTGCCATAGAACAGCCACAATAAGCGCATTGCTCAATTGGTCTAAGGCTGGCCTTATGGGGTGTATAAAACTTTCCGCAATTTGTGCATGAATTTTGCATTAAGATATGATGTTTGGTGCATACGGTGTGGCTGGCCATATCCCATTCGATTGGCAAGTACGCATTTTCTTGTTGCTCAGCAATACATTTGGGGCAATATTGATAGCCATGTGCAGAACCACTTCTCTTGTAAAGATGAGATAAGAGAAAGTAGGTGTGATTGCAATCATCAACATTTAAGAAGTCAGCAAAGACGATTGGCTGCTTCCCGCAAAGCTGCAATATTTCATCTTTAAAGGTTTTATTGGGATATTTCTTGTTAAGCTGTATATGCAAGAGACGATTTTTGTATGTCCAGTACAAGTTGGTAAAAACAGGCGCTGGCAGACCGTTGTACGAAGCCGCTCTTATAAGCCATGAATATAGGGATTCTCTTGGGTATAATTTGGGTTTAATTGCCAATGGCAACAAAGGTTGTTTGGCAGATGGTTGAGTCATAAATAGCACCTCCGAATGATAATATTGGCAATACAAAGCCTTTGCCATGACTGCAAAGCAACCATAACTGTTGATGTATATAAAAAAATCGTTGTTTTACTATAGTGATTGGGAGCTACAAGGGTATAAAATGACAAGACTTGGCCAGTATCTTATGTCATCAACCCTTGTGTGAGCGTATTAAATTACTTCAATTACAGAATTAAACGTCTTTCTCCTCGGTTAATGCTTACCCATTTATTCTCTTCAATGTCTTTTGAAGTAATGGATTCGCGCCCATTTTTAATTGCGGAGGTTGCAGCAGCAACCAATAGTCTTTTGGTATCACCAAGACAGCCTCGGCTAATGCTATGAATCATAGGCAGCTTGTCTGCAGCATCAAGAAAGGAAGGTTCTTTTAGTGGCAAGATGCGTTCAAAACTAGCAACCATCGTGGCGTATTCTTCATCAAGTTTCCATAAAGGCAGTTCCACCACATCAAATCGACTGGCATGCTGTGGGTCTGTATGAAGCACTTGTACTGCATCAATGGTTCCAGACAATACAAAAGGTATTTTAAGCTCATTGCATAGATGCTTTAAGCTATTCATTACCAAGCGCTGCTGCCTGGATGTGCCGGTTAAGATGGAGTGGATTTCATCAATAATAATTAGTCGTGTCTGACACCATCTCACAAAATGCAGCAGTTGGTCTTGTAGCTGTAATGCAGTGTATTTATGCGTATAAGGTGCAGAATAGGCATTTAAAAGACTCATATAAATTTCCTTACCGCTTGTGCCAATCGTTGCAGGTGCTTGCACAAATACAACAGGCAACACCGGCTTGTCATCAGCACTAAGATAAGGTTCGTGCGCATCCACAAACTTATTTAGCAGGGCGGTTTTACCGTTATTTGACTCACCAATCAGCAACATATTTGGCATTCTTGATTGCGTTGGCACTTTTAATAAGAAATCAAGCATGCCCATCACTTGCTTGGCAACAGGATAGGTTAGCCAGCGAGGTTCTGCCATGAACAATAATCTTTCATCATTTGACATAAAAGCCATATGTGCAAATTTAGGGTGTAGATGAGCAGGCATTTCTTTGCGGTTTGTCATTTTAGTATCCTCCAGTTAGGTGTTTGGATGTGTGTGCAAGTTTATCTTTGTGGCCATTTAAGCTTGCTTTACATGATGTCGTCATCATCATAGTGGCGAGCAACCCGATTGTTGTTGTATTTGGCAACCGATTGACCTAAATTGTCATCAGCGTTGTCAAGCTGAGACTTTTGAGCGGTTTTGGCAAACAAGGGCTTGGCTTGTTTGAGTTTGGATTTTCTGCCCGTAACCGTACTTACAACGTTGTTGGCAACATCTGAGCTATTGATGATTTTGCCATCAGAACCAACCATGTAGCTTTGCTCATCAACCATTACTTCAGCCTTGTGATAACTCTGGCTTTCTTTATGCAGTTTTTTGCGTTGATTGCTACGTCGTGCCTTATTAGTCGCTTTCTTGGCTTGTTCAGCAATTTGTTGCATTTCCTCCCAACCGGTGTAAATCAAACGATTGTTCACAACGCCTTTTGATTTTTTGACCTGCTTACGAATTTGTTCGTATTCCCAAATGCTCATTGCAGGCAAAGACTGGTCAGCATAGGGGATTTTGAAGTAACGTTGAAGACTATCGTCGTAGAACCAAATAGCACTGATGTCTCGTGGGTCTCTTCTAAATATATACTTCTTTTTTTCACCAGTTTTGGCATTGGCTCGATTGATGTGAGCGTTGAGCACAGGGTCATAATAGCGAATACCATCAATGGTCACGCCAGTCACTTGAATCGTTCTGTCAAACATGGGTAGAAAATCCAATGTCAGCGTTAGGTTATCAGTTGGCATGGTTGGCAAGCCTGAGCCTGCCTGATGTCTATCCCCATATATCCCAATTTTCCAGCGATTTGCAGGCGTTTGGTTGGTTGCGCTATGTACGCTTTGGTGATACACCTTAACCACATAGGTCAAGAACCAGTGTTCTAGCTCTCTCATGGTCATACAAGCATGTTTTTCAGAATCATATTCAGCTTTTTCTTGGATGTTGGAAAACGTTGTTCCGCTAAGTTCATGCACTCGTTTCATGATGTGACCAATAAAACGCTCAACATGACCGCCAAATTCTGGTCTTGCCAGTGGGCGATACTCGATTTGGATCCCATAAGCAGCACATGAGCGCTGTAGCGAAAGCGAACGAAAATCTGCACCGTTATCCACATGGATTTTCTTGGGTAAGCCATATACGTCCCAATCCATGTCATGAATGTTGTATTCAGACAATAAATCTTGCTTCGGCAAAATACTGCGGACCAAACACATGCCAACACTGGTCATACTTGGCGCATCCAATGAAATGTAATATCCTGTGAGTATTCTGCTGTAAATATCAATCGCAACCGTGATAAAAGGGCGGCCAATGGGCTGGCGTGACACATCATCCACCACAATAATATCCATAGGTGTATGATCAATCTGTACCACCTCTAAAGGATAGTTAGTGGTTGGAAAGCTACCAGGTTTTGGTGTTGTCAATGCTTTTGCTTTCCTTCTTTGCCCACGAGCCCTAAGTGTTTCTGCCAAATCCAGCTCATCAATTGATTTTCGGATGGCATTGCTGCTTGGCCATTTTGATTCTGGAATGCCCAAACGAGTTGCCTCAAGGTACACTGCATTTACGGTTGCCTCAGCGCTTGGCTTTTGCGGCGTGAGATAAAATTTTTTAATCACAGAGTCAATCAGCGCTTTGATTTCTTTTGAAAGTCGGCGACGACCATTCTGCCAACCTCGCTTTAAGGGAATTAAAGACACGATTGAGTTTGTTGAGCTGTAGTCTCGGAGCCATCGCTGTATGGTTCTTTTATGCACACCTGTCTTTTTTGCGATTTCAACAAGGGTTGGTCTTTGTGAGCGATGTTGGTTAATTAGGGGGTCAATCACCCGGTAGCGCTTAAAGGCCTCTTTCCATTGCTCATCACTGATTTGTGACAGGTCGATAGTAGAGACATCCTCTTGCTGAGTACAAGGCATGAAATCATCCAGGCTAAACACTGATGTTTTAAGGTTTTTAAGTGTCTTAAAAGCCGCCTTATGATTGTCTATGAGCACTAACAAGAGGTGCTCTTCACCCGTTTGCTTATGTCGGTATAATTGACCTTCTTTGAAGCTAATTTGCTCTCGATTTGGTGTATAACCGCCAGTTTCGTTGATTGCTGTAGTTATTTTGCGAGCCATACTTTTGTCTCCCCATGCATGACATCGTAATTCGCAATGTCACAATCTAAGATTCTATTTGCCAAGGCGTGCCAAATGATGCGATAAACATCAAACTTTGTGCCAGTCTCACCAGTGTGTAAAGCGTGAAGTGACCCTTCTAGCGAGCAAGCCAAGTCATTGATTGAAATGGCGTGCGCCTGACTGGTAATACGAGTTACTTTCTCAAGCATAAAAGGCTCAACATGCATGCTCTTAAATCTGAGTAATTGGTTGATATTGGCTAGTGTAAAATCCCGTATCCTGTCTTCATCATATATCCTGAAAGAACAATTGAGTTTGGTGGCAAATGCTTTCATAGCAGCCCATTTACACAACCACTGCTTGTGATGTTTTCGCCATTCTGACTTGGGCTTGACTTCAACAAACATACCGGTTCGACCGTAGGCATTGGGCGTCTGATATGCAACAAAGAAGTCGGGCGTGTAAGGGTGGGTTCTACCATTTTTCTGAAACTCTATTGTGACCGGTTGAGCGCTGATAGTTTTGGTATTAACAAAGAAGCTTTCTCTGATAATAAAATCTCGCTCAAGTGTAGATTCATAGGGAATCAGCTCTCCACAAAAAGGGTAGTAGCCAGTAACGCTCCCGTGATTGGCTTTAAATTTTCGTGCTTGTTTGAATTTCATGTTGTATCCTAAAGTTAATATTAATTTAACTATTATTTAATTATTTTAATAAATAATTAAGATAATTGGAATAGGCAATTCAAGATAACTTACCTTGATGTCTCTATTTTATGGTAATTCACCTACAACTCACCCAACCATCTGACACATTAATCATGGCGAAAGCAAAAAATGACGTTAGGCTAGAAGGCGTTGGTTGCTTGTCATGCAAAATTAGGGAAAAATAAGAAAAATCATTTGGAATGGATTTTTCAAACCCTTTGATTTCAAGGCTTGGCAAGCGGTTTAAATGAATTTAAGAAACGACATTTATTTCGAAAGAAAGGTGACATTTATTTCGGAAATTTGGTGGTTTTTTGGGCGAAATTGAGTAAATTTTTCCCAAAAGATGACATTTATTTCGAAAGAAAGGTGACATTTATTTCGGAAATTAACAATGGCGATGCCTGAAGTGGGGATTGGGCTATTTCCTGATGCGGGTGGTTCATATTTTCTTAAGCAGATGCCAAAGCGGTTGGGCTTGTTTTTGGGCTTGACCGGCGCACGCTTTAATGGTGCAGATGCGATTGCGCTTGGTGTGGCGGATGTGATGATGGCAAGCGATGATTATGGGCGATTGGTTGATGCGCTACAATCAGCGACTTGGGCGGATGATGCGTCCAATCATCAGATGCTAGATGACTTGCTTGACACGCTACACCGCACCGATTTACTTGATGATGGGTGGCTATTGCCACATCAGGCAGTGGCAAATGAGCTTGTAAGTGTCGATAGTCTATTGGCATTTGATAACAAAGTGCAAAGCTATATGACGCAAGATGACTGTGATAACTATATCAAAACAGCACTGACCAATTACCAAAAAGGCTGTCCAACATCAGCAGGGCTGACTTGGCAGATTTATCATCAAGTCGAGAACAAAAGCTTTGATGAAGTGATGGATATGGAGCTGATAGTAGCACTGTATTGCTGTCATTTTGGGGAATTTGCCGAAGGGGTGCGGGCGTTATTGATTGATAAGGATAAAAACCCCAAGTGGCATTATACGGTGGATAGTTTGCCACAGGCGCATCTGGATCGGCATTTTATCGCTTGGTAAGCTTTTACAAAGCAAAAAAAATCACGGCATGAACGCTAATTTATGCCGTGATCAGTGCTTGATAACCCATCATGTAGCTGATTAAAATGATGGATTAAGCAGTGCATTAATAAAATGTAGCATCAAGCGTGGCTCAATGGCAATGGTCGCCACCACGCCAAACACCGCACCAAACAGATGTGCTGAATGGTTGGTCGTACCACCGCCACGGCGATCCGCCCAAATGCTATACGCCACATAAGCAATGGCAAAGACAATCGCAGGAATGGGCAACACCGCAAACAAATAAATCGTCTCCCACGGCGCAAACAAAATAAATGCAAACAGCACCGCCGATACCGCACCAGATGCGCCTAAGCTTGAGTAGCGGGGATTGTCCTTGTGGGTCAGATAAGTAGGAATAATCGCCACAATCACCGCCAATACATAAAACGCCACAAAGCCCAAATTGCCAAAGCGACTGATATAAAACTGCTCAATCACCCGCCCAAAAAAATACAGCGTAAACATATTAAACAATAGATGCATCCCATCGGCATGAATAAATCCATGCGTCAATAGGCGATCGACTTGCCCACGCTTGATGGCAGGTGGCCAAAAAATCAACCGCTCAAATAACGCTCGAGATTGCCAAGCGGCGATACTGATGATGACAGTGATGATGATAATGGCAGTAGTGTGGTTCATATCGTGTGAATTTATTAAAAAAATTGCCGTCAGTATAGCATTATCTGCGTGTTTTGGCTGTGTTTTTGGTCAATTAATTGGCAAATTTGCCATCGAAAAATCAAGCGCTTGATGGCATTTGATAAAATTTGCTCGGCTGTATGATGTTTTTGTAACAATTTGGTGTATTTTTGGTGGTAATGGGGTGATTTTGTTTATCTATTGTTGCAAGCCCTTTTATCTGTCTGCAAAATCGGTCAAAATATACGCAAGTTTTATCGATTGGCGCAAGCCTTATTTTTTACGCTTATTTTTACGATTGCATCGGAGCAACCCATGAATTTATTTGAAAAATTAAACGAATTTGTTACCCCTTATGTCCTTGCGATGACTAAGGATGTGGCAGGTGATAGCCAAACCAAATCAAACATTTTGTCTGTGTTTTATCCACTATTCACCGCTTATCTATCGCAAGGTGATGCGGCTGCCCGTGTTGCCGACGTCTCTGATGAATCAGCAGATTATGGCAAAGCAGTTCTTGATGCAGTCATGCCAAGCGATGTACAACAAGCGATGAGCGCTAAGCTTGCCCAGGAATTTGGCGTATCAAGTGATGCAGTGTCTGCCATTAGCGCATCAGCATCGGCGCATAGCTTTGCAAAAATCGAAGAATTGGCAGGCAGTGCATCGATTGCTCAATTTGCTAAATCAGCATTGACAGGCTTTAATGGCGTATTACCTGCATGGGCAAGCTCACTGCTACCTGCAGGCGTGTTGGCAGGTGGCGCGACTTTGGCAAATGCTGTGGTGAATAAACAAACCGCTGCAGCACCTGTGGCTGCACCAGTTGCCGAAGAAAAAGATGGCTCAGTAGCCCCTGTTGCCGCTGCGGCTGTAGGTGCAACTGCTGCGACAGCTGCTGCTGCGACTACCGCAACTACCGCCACTGCTGCTACACCAAAAGCTGCACCAGCTGCCACCCATGTTGATACTTCAGCACCTGTGGCAAGCGAAGAGAAAAAGGGCGGTTTCTTAAAGAGCCTATTGCCGATTATCGGTTTGTTGATTTTTGCAGGTCTAGCATGGCTACTACTGCGTAGCTGTCAAGACACCCCTGCGCCTGTGGCAGCACCAGTTGCCAAAGAAGCGACCGCAGGTAATGCAGCAACCGCCATCAACCCTGCCGTACTTGGCGTAACGATGGATAGCACAGGTGAGGCTATCGCATCATGTACCGCTCAAGCAGGTTCAGAAGGCTTGGTGGGTAATATCCGTGCCGCTATCGCAGGCGTGTTCACCGCTGATAAGTGTGAGCTAAACACAGCAACCGACCGTGCCGATAGCATGGCAGCCGAACCGCACCTACCAGCACTACTTGGCTTAATCAAAGGCGTGCCAAATGCTACTTTGGGCGTGGCTGACAAAGCCATCCGTTTTGGCGGTGCTGATGATGCGACTGTGGCAAAATTGGTTGAGCAAGCCAAAGGCATCGTGCCTGCTGATTTTGATGTCCAAGCAGGTACAATCGAATCGCTACTAAACCCACAAGCAGCAGATGCTAACGCTAACGCAGCTGCCAACGCTGATGCCGCCCCTGCAACTGTCAATATCGCTATGGATGACACTGGTAATGCCGTACAGTCATGCCGTACCCAAGTAGGTGCTGAAGATGTCGTTACTGGTATCAAATCAGCCCTAAGCACAGCATTTGGCGCTGATGCGTGTCAAGCAGATGTCGCTGCATCACACGCTGCTACGCTACCAGCTGCAGAGCAACTACCTGCCATCCTAGGCGTGATGAAAGGCGTGCCAAATGCGTCTGTGTCAATCGTTGATAAGACCATCCGCTTTAATGCTGCTGATGAAGCAACAGTGGCAAAACTGGTTGAAGCTGCCAAAGCTGCCGTACCTGCCGACTTCACCGTCGAAGCAGAACCAAAGCTTGACGCTGCTGCTGCAACTGCATCAGGCAACGAAGCTGCCAAAAAAGCACTTGAAGCGCTAACTGCAAGCTCAACCGCTGAAGATTTGGTCAAGGCATTGAACCTACAAATCATCAACTTTGCATCAGGCAAGAGCGACATCCCTGCGGATAACAAAGCCATCCTTGATTTGGCAGTCGCAAAAATGGCTGAAATCAAAGATGCAGGCCTACAAATCACAGGTCATACCGACAGCCAAGGCAATGCTGAGATGAACAAAAAACTGTCTGAATCTCGTGCCAATGCCGTGCGTGACTACCTAGTGTCAAAAGGCGTGGATGCATCACGCTTGGCGACTGCTGGCATGGGTCCAGACCAACCAGTAGCAAGCAATGCCACCGAGCAAGGCCGTTTCCAAAACCGTCGTATTGAATTTGCTGTCAAAGGTGCAACTGCGCCAACTGCACAGCCTGAGTCAAAATAAGACGCTCGGCAATTGCCAAAAATCAAACCAAGCGGTATGATATCGCTTGGTTTTTTTGTGGGTTTGATTTGGCTTAAGCGTGTTGCTTAAGTGTGTTGCTTGGCCGGTCTGTGGGTGCGTTTGGGTAGTATGTTTGGGTGGTGATATGGCAAAAGTTGTATTGTTTAATAAACCCTATGGGGTGCATAGCCAATTTCGCAAAGATTATGACGAGATGGCGACTTTGGCGGACTTTATCAAGGATAAGACCTTGCGAGTGGCAGGCAGGCTTGATAAGGATTCTGAAGGCTTGCTGGTACTCACGGATCATGGCGGGCTCAATCACGCCATCACCACACCGCCAACCGCCATCAATGCCAAGTATGATGCCAAGCACGCCAAGACTTATTTGGTACAAGTTGAAAATATCCCGACGGCTGAGCAGTTAGATACCCTGCGTACAGGCGTCATGCTCAAAGACGGCAAAACCTTACCTGCCATCGTCAAGCATCTAGCTGATGATGAGCTACCCATCACGCTATGGGCTCGTATGCCACCGATTCGCACTCGTGCCACAATCCCCACCGCTTGGCTTGCCATCAGTATCGTCGAAGGCAAAAACCGCCAAGTCCGCCGTATGGTGGCGCAAGTGGGCTTGCCATGTCTGCGTCTGATTCGCTATCAAGTGGGGCAGTGGACGTTGGATGATTTGGCAGTGGGTGATTACCGTATGCTAAATGTGCCTGATGATGAACTTAAAAAATTAGGCATCAGCGATGCACCAAGACCTGCTCATTCATCTCATCATCATAAGTCATCAATGCCAGCAAATCGACGCTTAATGGCATCAAAGCCAAAACGCCCACGACCACCGAAATTTGGTGGATGATGGGCGTATAGCGGATGATTTCGTTTAGTATTAGCTTAATAATGTGCCATCACCCAAATGTCAGCCATTGACCACCGTTGCCGCTTAAGCGAACTTCTTGATGAATCGTAGCGGGCACAGTTTCGCTAACGGCAGGTACTTGGCAGATGATGAGCTCATCTCGGCGAAAGGCGTGCACTTGTACCGCTTGCCCTGTGGCTTGCTGATGGGCGATTTGGCGGTGTAGTAGGGCGGTCGTCGCCTTAAGTCCATTGATGGCAATGATGACATCACCAAAGCTTAGACCCGCTAGGCTTGCTTGGCTATCACGGTGTAGGTGTTTGATTTTTAGCCCTGTGGCTTTTTCGTCCACGCTCATGCCCCACGGCTTGGCTTTATCTGTGCTTTCAAGTGTGATACCGACTTTGGCAAGGGCGTCCGATAGTGGCAGCGTATCAGTGCCGATGACATAGGCTTGATAAAATGCTTGCCATGGCGCATCACCCATCATCGATGCGATGACTTGACCAAGCGTATCAGTGCTAATGCCCATAGGCTCACCGCCTGATTGCTCATACAGGGCTTTGACGACATCAAACAGACGATACTTGCCATCACTATGCTCAAGCAGCGCCAAATCCAGTAGCAGGGCAACCAGCGCGCCTTTGTTATAGTAGCTGATGCCTTGATTGGCGGTGTTTTCATCCGCGCGATACAGCTTAATCCAAGTATCAAAGCTTGATTCAGCGACGCTTTGGTGCACTCTGCCGTCGGTTTGTAGATAGCGATTGATTTGGGCGGTGAGTAATTTTAGATAATTTTTCTCATCAATCACCCCCGAGCGTAGCAACATCAAATCATCAAAATACGAAGTAAAACCTTCAAACACCCAAAGCAGCGGCGTATAAGCTTCATTGGTAAGCGGATTATCCACCATCACATCAGGTTTGACGGTCTTGACCCACCATGCATGAAAATACTCATGGCTACACAGCCCCAAGTATCGCTGATAGTCACTGCTTGGCATGGCAGGCTCGGCGATGCTCGGCAAATCGGTGCGTGGACTGACAAGTGCCGTCGAATTGATATGCTCAAGCCCACCATAGTCATTGCCCGTGACCATTGTCATAAAGGTATAATCAGCAAACGGCGTATCACCGAGCCAATCCACATAAGCTTGGCAGATTTTTTGTAGGTCATTTTTTAGTCTGGCTAAATCAGACTGATGGCGACCTGCGATGAATGAGCGATGGCGAACGGTGTGTCCGTGTTGGTCTGTGATAGTAAAGTCAAACACATCCTGCGTGCCAATCTCAAATGGATAATCCAAATAATCAAAAGCAGGCATCGACGCAAAATGATAAGTGATACCATCATCATTTTGCGTGCTTACAGGGAGTAATCCGCAGGCGATGGTGCAGTTTTGGTGTTGATTTATAAAGGTATTTGGGATATGTAAGCTGACAGTCGCAGGACAGTATTTGTCATGATTTAATAATAACAATAATGAGCTAAAATTACCAAAAATCCGCTGACCATCGACAAATGCCGTACGCACGGACAAATCATAACAATACACTTCATAACGCACAGTTACAGCATCACCTGTTTTGGCGTGGTCGAGCCTAAAGGTGTGCTTATCGGCTTTGGTCGCACGATATTCTACGCCATCAATCGTGTAGATAACCTTAGTAATGTTCTTGGCAAATTCACGAATCAAATAACTGCCGGCAATCCAAGTCACCATCGATAACTGTGGTGCATCTGTATCCGCGCTAAACCGCAACTCTACATCGCACAGATGGTCATAATAGCGTGTAAAATCAAGATGATAGTGAATGGTCATGGGTTATTTCCTTAATGTTTTTTGTGATTGATGAATTGGTGAAATATCATAGCAAACTTGGCTGATTTTGCAATCACTGGGCTGAAATTTACAGCTTGTAACGACTTTTTTGTAATCGATGGGCAAATTTGCCAAACTTCTGTTATAATGGCGATAACTTTTTGCCAATTTGGGCGGCTATGGCATTTGGCCTGGACGCTTTTGGCACAATTTTGTAAGGAATCTCTTATGACAACTATCGCAAATGATACCGTTGTAAAATTTAACTACACCCTAACCAACGACAAGGGCGAAACCCTTGACCAATCTCGTGGCGAGCCTTTGGCGTATCTACATGGCCATCACAACATCATTCCAGGTCTTGAAAAAGAAATGACCGGCAAAGCTGCTGGCGACAAATTTAAAGTCACCGTCGCCCCTGAAGAAGCATACGGCGAATACATCGCAGAAGCAGTGCAAGAAGTGCCACGCGCCAATTTCCAGGGTGTGGACAATATCGAAGTGGGTATGCAGTTCCAATCACAAACTGACGATGGTCATGTGATGCTGGTTACTGTCAAAGATGTCAATGATGAAGTGGTCGTGGTTGATGGTAACCATCCGCTTGCAGGTGTTGAGCTGACCTTTGATGTCGAAATCGTCGAAGTGCGTGCTGCCACAGCAGACGAAATCGCACACGGCCATGCGCATGGTGTCGGCGGTCATCACCACTAATAACTAATCCATACAGGATTAACCATCGCTCAAGTCTATGGCTTGGGCGATTTTTTTGTGAGTCATAACAGGTTGAATGTTTGTTAATAAGCAATTAGAAGCTGTTGCCAAGCCATGTCAATTTACAAAAAGTGTATAAGCGTTCACCAAAATTACTTGATTTTTTTTGCATTTGGGTTTAGGCTTGTACACTTAAGATTTTTGACAAACAAGCACAGGCTATGGTTACATTTATCCGCACTCAATACAATCGCAGCAAAAAACTCATCGGCATGACAGGCACTTTGGTGGGTGGCTTTCGTGCCGCCCAAAAAGTGGGCGCTTTTGGCGGTCAAGCATCTCGTGAGAAACTCTCGCCTTATGTTCAAGAATTTTGCCGTCGCATGGCAGGCTCATTTGGGGTGAATGTCGTGCAGGTTGAGCCTGTGCCACAGACGCATGGTCTGTGGGTGAGTAATCATGTGTCATGGCTTGATATTCCTGTGGTCGGCAGTGTGGCGCCGGTGTTTTTCTTGTCCAAAGCAGAAATCGGCGAATGGCCAATCTTTGGTAAGCTTGCCAAGGCGGGCGGGACGCTATTTATCAAGCGTGGCTCGGGCGATACAGGCTCGGTGTCTGACCAGATTACAAGCTTTTTGCAAGGTGGCTCATCGGTGGTATTTTTCCCCGAAGCGACCACCACAGACGGCAAACAAATCAAAAAAATCTATGGCAAACTGCTCAAATCCGCCATTGATACTGGCTTGCCGATTTGTCCACTGGTGATTGCTTATGTGGATAAGGATGGTAAGCTATCTGATGATGCGGCGTATTATGGCGAGCGTTCGATGGCTGATAGCCTAAAAAAAGTCGCCGATTCAAAAGGCATCACCGCTCATGTGCTACCGCTTGCGCCGATTTACCCAGAGAATAAAGACCAACGCACGCTGACCGAAGAGCTACAATCAGCGATGGAAGCAGGGCTTGCCGAGCTACACCGCCGAGTGCTGACAGCTTAAGCTTAATCTGCGGCTATCATAACACAAAACCCAGTTCAATGAACTGGGTTTTGTGTGGACGGTGTGCAAATTATCTTAATTGAACACCGACTTCACCTTTTGGTGTGACCTTAAAGATTTGTACCTTAAACAGTACTTCTTGACCTGCCAAAGGGTGATTAAAATCCACCTTAACTTCATCATCATTGACTTCGCTGATGACGCCCACGAGCGAATTTTTGCCTTTATCGGCAAATTCCATCATCATCCCAACCACAGGATTTGGCTCAGACAGTGCAAACTGCGCACGGGCAAAGGTCTGCACATTATCACTATTCCATTGCCCAAAGGCTTCATCGGCAGGCAGATGTGCCGTGCGAGTATCGCCTGCTTTTAGGTTGATGAGCACCTTTTCAAAACCGGCAAGCAAGCTTTCGTCACCGATGGTTAGGCTGACAGGTTCAGGACGCTCAAAGGTAGAGTCAATGACAGTGCCATTTGGTAGGCTAACTTCAAAATGTAGGCTGACTGTACTGCCGTGTGCGATACGCACTTCTTCGCTGGGTAAAATCGTAGTATTCATAATCCATCACACATCAAAAAAAGTGCTTTAGTTTAGCATAATATCCATTGACATTCACCACCAAAACTTGCAAAATCTAAACAAGTTTCCAAATCACAGGACTGACCATGTTTGGCGAGCTACTCTTGCAGTTTGGCGATTTATCATGCCATCAAAAATCCAACTAAGCTTGCCATTCATAGCTCTAGCAATGCCATCCCCATCAGTGCATGGCAAGCCTATCGTTCAGGCTTACTGACCAATGTACTCAATCCCAAAGTGGCACTGTTTTTCTTGGCGTTTTTTCCGCAGTTTATTGTGGCGACACAAGTGGATAATGCTGCTGCCTATCTGCTACTTGGCGTGGTTTATGCCATAATCTCGGCGGTATGGCTTGTGGCTTTGGCGATGTTGGCAGGCGCGGTATTATCCAAGCTACTCACCAGCCAAAAAGCTAAGCGTTATATGGATATTGGCTCGGGTGCGGTGTTTGTGTTGATGGGTGCAAAAGTTGCGGTGTCGGATTAATGATAGGGTATAAGTGATGAAATTGATTCATAAATTAATAGCAATGGGACTACTTAGCGTGGCGACAGTGGCAATGGCGGATGATGCTAGTCCTGTCTTACAATCAGTGCAAGCATCCCAAACATCCAAACAAGGCAGCGGTCAAATTCGATGGGTGAAAAAGCCCAAGATGTCCACGCTGAATGCATCATCTTTTTCAAGCGACCCTGAGCTGTGCTTTGAAATTGATATACCGCTGTTTCAGCACTGTAATTATGAACTAAGAACTACTGCTAAGATGCTGATTAATCCAGATGGTAGCGTTGCTAAAGCATATGTGAACACTGGTTCAAATGAGTTTGATCACAATATCATTCGAGAGCTTAGACGCTCAAAATTGACACCACATGACAGACAAGACGGGCTGATAGTTCATTATCCAATCGTTTTTAAAATTGATACACAGCAAAGCAAAATTACCAAAGTATGGCAGGTTGAACTCTTGCGTGAAGAATGCAAAAAAGCAAATGATATCAGCCAATGCGATCCTGCCAAGCTTGAAGCAGAGTTTCGACGCTTGGGCGTGGATCAATTATCCAATGAGAGTACATCACAGAATTAATGCGGTGTCGGATGCTAAAAAGGCTTAATTCATCTGATTAAGCCTTTTTTGATTGTCTTATAAGTTTTGTCCAAGTGTGCGTTTCTTTTCTAAGAACAGCATATCATAGACCACAAGCATCATCCCCACGCAGATACCGATATCGGCGATATTAAAAATCGGATAATGCCATACATCAGCATAATGCACATGAATAAAATCAATCACATGACCATGCAATACTCGGTCGATGACATTACCAATCGCACCGCCAAGCACCATTGCAAGCCCTAGACTGAGTACGCTAGCCGATTTTGGTACTTTTCGCAGATAAGCAATGATAAAGCCTGATACGGCAAGCCCTAGAATGGCAAAGAACCATTTTTGCCAACCTGCTTGATCCGCCAAAAAGCTAAAGGCAGCGCCACGATTATACGCCAAAGTCCAGTTGAGCACAGGCTCAATGACGCTCACCGTATCGCCTTCTTCAAAGGCAAATTCAAAATAGTATTTGCTAATCTGGTCAAGAACCAGCACAACGATGGCGATGAGATAGTATCCCATCGCCTTGCTGCCGTTTGGTATTTGATTGGCATTAGGCATAGTGGCGTACCTCGCCATCGCCTAAGTTCTCTACGCAGCGGGTGCACAGCTCAGGGTGTGCGCTGTCTTGACCGACATCGGTGCGGATGTGCCAGCAGCGGACGCATTTTTGACCATCGGCAGGGGTGATGACAGCAGACAGTGCGCTACCCGTGCTGACGGTAGCGTCGCTTGTGATGAATACAAATCGTAGCTCATCGCCAAGCTTCGCCAAAATCTCGGCAGTCTCGGCAGGTGCTGTGATGGCGACTTTGGCAGTCAGGTTACTGCTGATGACCTTGTCGGTGCGAGCATCTTCGATGGCTTTGTTGATGATGTCTTTGGCATCGACGATGGCTTGCCATTCATCGCTTGAGATGTCGGTCATCGCAGGCTGTGGCAGCTCATACCATTCGGCGGTAAAGATATAGCCATCAGTGCCTTTGAGCACTTGCCATGCTTCTTGGGCGGTGAATGACAAAATCGGTGCAATCCAGCGCAGTAGTGCATGAGCAATGTGATACAAGGCAGTCTGTGCCGAACGGCGTGGATGACCGTCTGCACGAGTGGTGTAGGTGCGGTCTTTGATGATATCCAAATAAAATCCGCCCAAATCCTGAGAACAAAAGCCCATCACTGCTTGGCAGACTTGGTGGAAGTCCATATTGGTGTAGGCGCTGATGATTTCGTCTTGGACAGCTTTGGCACGAGTTAGGATAAATTTATCTAGACTGACAAGCTTATCAGCATCGACCAAGTCACTTGCAGGGTCAAAGTCATCGGTATTGGCAAGCAAGAATCGGATGGTGTTGCGGATACGGCGATACATATCGGTCGTACGGTCAAAGCCTTCTTTGCTCACTGCCATCTCATAGCGATAATCCGATGAGCCGACCCATAGGCGCAGGATATCCACGCCAAGCTTATTGGCGATGTCTGATGGCTCAAAGCCTTTGGTATTGCCTTTGGATTTGGACAGTTTATGACCTTTGGCATCGACGGTAAAGCCGTGCGTCAACACTTGCTTGTATGGCGGACGACCATAGATGGATTCGCTGACCAATAGCGATGATTGGAACCAACCACGGTGCTGATCAGAGCCTTCTAGGTATAGATCGGCAGGGTTTGATAATTCATCACGGCTAGCCAATACGGCAAAGTTCGTTGAACCTGAGTCAAACCACACATCAAGCGTGTCGGTGCATTTGTTGTATTCTTGAGCATCAGCACCGATAAACGCTTCGGCACTAGCATCAAACCATGCTTCTACGCCACCTTGTTCGATCAGCTTGGCAACTTCTTCCATCAGCTCAAAAGTGCGTGGGTGCAGCTCGCCTGAGTCCTTGTGAATAAAGAACGGAATCGGCACACCCCAAGTACGCTGACGGCTGATGCACCAGTCAGGGCGACCATTCATCATCGACTCGATGCGGTTTTGACCCCATGCTGGCGTCCAGATGACTTCAGGAATGTCTTTTAAAGCTTGTTCACGCAAGCCTTTGGCTTCCATGCTGATAAACCACTGTGGCGTTGCTCGGAAAATAATCGGTGTCTTATGTCGCCAGCAGTGCGGATAGCTGTGGCGGATTTTGTTGTGTGCCAGTAGATGACCTGTTTGGCTTAGCGTATCGATGATTTTTGGTTGAGCTTTATAGATGTGCTCTCCGACGAATACTTTGGCTTCAGGTAGATAGACACCGTTGCCTGCGACTGGGTTTTCGGTCGGTAGGTTGTACGCACGGCCGACATTATAGTCATCGACACCGTGTGCTGGAGCGGTATGTACAAGACCTGTACCGCTATCAGCTGTGACATGATCGCCTAGGATGATTGGCACTTGACGCTCAGCAATCAATGGGTGCTGGGCTTTTAGGGTGTCAAGCTCGCTACCTTTGACGGTCGTGATGATGGCAACATCTTCCAAAGCGATGGCTTTGGCAAAGTCTTCGACTAGATCTTTGGCGACGATAAAATAACGCTCACCCGATGAGATGATGGCATAGTCAAGCTCGCTGTGTGCACTGATGGCTTGGTTGGCAGGCAACGTCCATGGCGTCGTTGTCCAAATCACTGCTTGTAGGCTGCCTGTGATGTTGGCAGTCTGTGCCAGAGTTTCACGATTGACAATATCAAAGCCAACATAGATGGCGTCAGAAGTTTTGTCTTCGTATTCAACTTCGGCTTCAGCCAGAGCAGAGCCACAGTCCAAGCACCAGTTCACAGGCTTCATGCCACGCACGATATGACCATTGTCATAAATCTTGGCAAGGGCACGCACGGTATCAGCTTCGGTCTGAAAATTCATGGTCAAATAAGGATTGTCCCAATCGCCAAGCACGCCCAGACGCTTAAAATCCGCCATTTGTAGCGCAATTTGGCTTTTGGCGTATTCACGGCAAGCACCACGAAATTCGGTCGATGAGATGATGCGACCGTCTTTTTCTTGACCGACTTTACCAAGCAGACCTTCGACTTTTTGTTCGATTGGCAGGCCATGACAGTCCCAACCGGGCACATATGGCGCATCATAGCCGTCTAGGGTCTTGTATTTGACAATGATGTCTTTTAGGACTTTATTGACCACATGGCCTAGGTGGATTTGACCGTTGGCATACGGTGGGCCATCGTGTAGGGTGTATTTTTTGCGACCTTGACGAGCCTTGCGAATTTGACCATAGACATCGTCTTTTTGCCATTGCTCAAGCCATTGCGGTTCACGCTTGGCAAGATCACCACGCATGGCAAAGGCGGTATCGGCAAGATTTAGGGTGTTTTTATAATCGATTGGCTCGCTCATGAGTATCTCGCTACTGGATAATTTTAATAAACTCCTTATTATAAGCCAAAATGATGCAAGTTACAAAGGATAATGACCCAATCCATTTAAGAAAAAATGTCAAACTCTATACTGAATTTGACATTTGGTTTGATAGTTAATCAATAGGCGCAGAATTCGATATCAAAGTATTTTGGTGTATCTTCATAAGGATGAATCATCACAATATGAGTACCTGAAGAAATAGTATGCCACTCACCATAATCTTGCCCATAATAGGGTAATTCGCTACCATCCGGATTTAGGACGGTGATATCTTGGGCATAAGCCTGTACTTTTAAAATTTGGTTTGCACCCAAGTTTAGACGATATAAATGCGAGCCACTGCTATTATAGCCACAGTATGTACCTGATTCAAATTGTACCGGTACGGAATTTTCATAGATATCGTATGCGCCATCTTCCTCAACAGATGATTCTTCTAATGCTTGCAAATCCGTCAAATCCTCACCATCATCTTGGATTGGCTCTTCAGTCGCATTGCCTGTTTCGTAGGTTGCGCCCTCAAGGCTTGGCGAAGAAGTGGTAGTAGTGCTGGTTGAAGATGATTCTTGGGTGGGTGACACAGTATCTTTTTTACCAATGAAGAAACCTAACGCAACAGCTGCTAAGACGAGTATGCCAATTGCTAAGCCAAATAAAATTAAGGTTGTTGGCGATGTGTTTGATGTATTGGTTGGTTTGGGTTCTGATGGCGTTTGCATAAATAATCCAATGAAATCAATAAGTCAAATCAAAAGAACTTAGTATAGCAGAGAATTTATCGAGTTAAAACATCTGAATTGATGACCAAATTTGAACAATGTGAATTGTAAGTTGTTCTGTGTCAAGTTTTACCTACCAAATTCTCATCAAAACCTACACATTCATCACCCAAATGTAGTACAATAGTGAGATTTTATTCAAATTATTTCACTTTATTGAGCAGTTGATGCAAGGTGATTGGAAAATTCCATTCGCCGTTTTTTGGTGCATCAAATACCGTTGGAGTTATTATGAGCTGGTTCCCAAAATGGCAGCCTTACCAAGGCGATATCAATACACAACCTGTCGCCACCAATGAATATCTACCTGTGGGTCAAAGCATCATGCTGGGACTACAGCATGTGCTTGCGATGTTTGGTGCGACGGTGCTTGCGCCACTATTGATGGGCTTTGATGCCAATCTTGCCATCATGATGTCAGGCGTGTGTACGATTTTGTTTTTCTTGATGACTGGTGGGCGTGTGCCAAGTTATCTGGGTTCAAGCTTTGCGTTTATTGGTGTTGTGGCAGCGGCGACGGCACACGCCACAGGTTCAGGGGCAAACCCAAATCTCTCGGTAGCGCTCGGCGGTATCATTGCGTGTGGTGTCTTGTATGCCATCATCGGTCTGATTGTCATGGCGACAGGTACTCGCTGGATTGAAAAACTTATGCCGCCTGTGGTAACGGGTGCGGTGGTGATGATTATTGGTCTAAACCTAGCACCTGTGACTGTCAAAGGCGTACAAGGTAAGCCATTTGAGCTGTGGATGGCTCTAATTACCGTGCTGTGCATGGGGATGATTGCGGTGTTTGCTCGTGGCTTTATGCAGCGTTTGCTACTGCTACTTGGTCTTGTGATGGCGTATGTGATTTATGCCATTGCCACCAATGTGATGGGACTTGGCGAGCCGATTAATTTTGCGCTGATTCGTGATGCGGCATGGTTTGGTCTGCCGAATTTTAGCTCACCGACTTTTGACACCAATGCCATGCTCATCATTGCACCGGTGGCATTTATCCTAGTGGCAGAGAACTTAGGTCATATCAAGGCAGTGGGTGCGATGACGGGTGAGAACCTGACCCCACAGCTTGGCAAGGCGTTCTTTGCCGATGGCGTGGCAACCGCACTGTCAGCAGGCGTGGGCGGTACAGGCATGACCACTTATGGCGAGAATATCGGCGTGATGGCGGTGACTCGTGTATATTCGACCATTATTTTTGTGGTGGCTGGTGTGTTTGCGATGGTGCTGGGTTTTTCACCGAAATTTGGTGCGATGATTCAGACCATTCCAAGCCCTGTCTTGACCGGTGCATCTATCGTGGTCTTTGGTCTGATTACCATTGCAGGTGCGAAGATTTGGATTGATAATAAGGTGAATTTTGCCAGTAACAAAAACCTGATGGTCGCTGCCATCACCATCATCCTAGGTACGGGTGATTTTGGCTTGATGATTGGTGAATTTAATCTGGGTGGTATTGGTACGGCGACCTTTGCGGCGATTATTCTGCATTGGTTCTTAAGCCTACGAGAAGAAAAAGCAGGTCAAGCAGAATCATACTGAGTAGTGTGTCATATCATGTAACATTTTGGGCAATTGTTGTGTAAAGATTGCCCAAAAATTGCGTGATTGTTACCAAAAAATCAGTTATAATAGGCATTACTTTTTATATTGTATAATCAAATATAAAAACTTGTTAATTAAGGAAGATGATGGCACGGTGCTGTCATCTTTTTTTTGTGCTTTTTTGTCTTGGGTGGCGATGGGTTGCCATCATAAGATGGAGTGTGTTATGTACGAAAATCCACTTTCTTGTACGGCAAAGCCAAACTTTGTCGAAATTTTACATTGTACGGTCAATGCCTTTAATGCGCCTTTGTGGGATGTGTTGATTTGGATGTTGGTCGGTATTGGTCTATTTTTTACCGTGATTTCAGGCTTTGCGCAGTTTCGCTTATTTGGTCAAAGTATCAAAACCATGCTTGGCAGTCGCAGTAATGATAACGAAGCCGATGGCATTTCAGGCTTTCAGGCGTTTGTGACGGGTCTGGCTAGCCGTGTCGGTGTCGGTAATGTCGCAGGCGTGGCGATTGCCATCGGTATCGGTGGCGCGGGTGCGGTATTTTGGATGTGGCTGATTGCCTTGATTGGTATGTGCTCGGCGCTGGCTGAGAGCAGTCTTGCGCAGTTATTTAAGGTGCGTGATGAGCACACCAATCGCTTTCGTGGCGGCCCTGCGTATTATATCGAGCAAGGGCTTGGTCAAAAATGGCTCGGCGTGGTATTCGCTATCGCCTTGATTGTGTGCTTTG
Organism: Moraxella pluranimalium; assembly: GCF_002014825.1. GTDB lineage: Bacteria > Pseudomonadota > Gammaproteobacteria > Pseudomonadales > Moraxellaceae > Moraxella > Moraxella pluranimalium. Next base: position 146,997 of record NZ_MUYU01000006.1, read on the forward strand.
GCTTTGTGTATCAGTCGATTCAGTCAAACTCAATTGCGCTCGCCATCCAATCAGCAGCAGGCTGTGTGGGTGAGAATGATGCGTGTCAAGCGGATTGGCAGATTTATAAGCACGTCGTGGGTGCGGTGCTTGTGGTGATTACAGCACCGATTATCTTTGGTGGTATCACTCGTGTGGCAAAAATTGCTGAGACTTTTGTGCCGGTGATGGCGCTGTTTTATCTGTTGGTTGCACTGTATATCGTTGGCGTGAATATTGATAAAATCCCAAGCGTGATTTCATTGATTTTTACCAAAGCATTCACCTTTGAAGCGGCGGGCGGTGGTCTGTTTGGCTCGATGGTGTCAGTGGCGATGATGCAGGGTATCAAGCGTGGTCTATACTCAAATGAAGCAGGTCAAGGCTCTGCGCCAAACGCTGCTGCCGCTGCCAATGTCAAGCATCCGGTGGAGCAGGGCGTCATTCAGATGCTTGGCGTATTTGTGGATACACTGATTGTCTGTTCGTGCACGGCGTTTGTGATTTTGCTTGCGGTGATGCCAGAGAACGCCGCTGATTTGTCAGGTGTACAGCTGACTCAAGCAGCGCTTGAGAGTCATGTCGGTGCTTGGGGTCAGTATTTCTTGGCAATCGTGCTATTTATGTTTGCCTACTCGACCATCATCGGTAACTATGCTTATGCCGAGTCAAATATGCAGTTTTTGAAAAATAACGCATTTTTATTGACCTTATTCCGCATGGCGGTGCTTGGCTTTGTGTACTTTGGTGCCGTGACCAAAGTGGCTGTGGTATGGGATATGGGCGATTTGACGATGGGCGTGATGGCGTTTATCAACCTAATTGCCATCGTGCTACTGTCTGGCTATGTGTTTACACTGGTCAAGGACTATAATGCTCAGCTCAAAGCAGGCGTTGCTAAGCCTGTGTTTGATATCAACAAATATCCAAAACTTGCCCAAAAGGTGCGTTCAGATATTTGGAAATAATCCGCTTAGCAATGAAGTTAAACAGCAGGCGTGTGAATACGCCTGCTGTTTTTTTGCAACAAAAAACCCCGCAACAGCAGGGCTTTGGCGTGATTGACATCACAAAAGATAGGGCATTAGCGCTCAAGATATTGAAGCTTGCCTTCGACACCGTCCCATTTTTCGTGGTCAGGTAGTGCGTCTTTTTTCTCGGTGATGTTCGGCCAGATGCCTGACAACTCTTCGTTGATGGCAAGAAATTCTTCTTGACCGGCAGGGATTTCATCTTCAGAAAAAATCGCATTGGCAGGACATTCAGGCTCGCATAGGGCGCAGTCGATACATTCATCAGGGTTGATGACTAGGAAGTTTGGGCCTTCATAAAAGCAATCAACAGGGCAGACTTCGACGCAGTCAGTGTATTTGCAGCGGATGCAGTTATCAGTTACAACAAAAGTCATAATAGTACCTTGGCTTATTGGCTCGGTGAGAATTTGTGGCGAGCGATGTGATATCACTCGCAAATAAACTAGATGGGCAGTGCACCCTTAGACAGTGTATTTTATCCTGTTTGGCAAATTTTCTCAAACAAAACTGTGGCTTTTATTATGCCAAAATCGAAAAAAGATGCCATCAAACGGCAAAAGCCATCAGCTATTGATAATGATAATCACTAAATGGCTTAATTTATCAAAAATACATAAAGATGATAAGCCAAACCGCACGCCGTGATACCAAAGGCAATGTGGAAAAAACCGTTTATGCGTGGATGGATTGAAGCATAAACGGTTTTTTTGATAAGTAGGTTTGCTAATTAAGCGGGTTGTTATACCGCACTTGCTTGTTGGACTTTTTTGGCGATAGTGTAGCACTCTTCGATGTGGTCAAAGGCGATTTTTTTAAAAATCATATAACCCAAAGTCGCCGCCACAAGCTGACCGCCAAACGGCACATATTTGCTGACTTGCTTGCCAATGAACTTACCGCCAAAGCCTTGTACGGTCTTATTGACCAAGCCACGCGCAGCAACTAGGCTACCGACAGCGATGATTTTTTCTTTGAGATTTTGCTCATTTTGCGCTTGGATGTGCTCGCTTTCAGACAGTCCAAAACGGCGGCTGATTTCAGGGAGTAGCTTTGAGAGCATGGCGACATCGATGGCGACATCAAGTAGCGGTAGCGGAATGATGGCGACGCCTGCTGAAATCTTGGCACGAGATTTGGCAAGGTTTTGGCAGTCGTGGCGTACCGCTTCTAGGTTGATGCTTGGGTCGATGTGGGTGGCAAATGGCTTTTGCATAATACATTCCTTAATTGAATATCAATAACTTATTATCTTGATAGGGATAAAATAACAAAATACCAAGCGCTTGCGGGCGGGGTTTTGTATGCGTTTTGTTGCAAAAAAGCCACAAACTTACTTGTGGCTTAATGATGGTTGTCGGGTGGTGAATTGTGCATGGCTTTTGTGGCCGTGTTATCAGCTTATCAATAGCCAAGACGGTTTATAGCTTATCACACCTACAATTAATTGTGGCGTAGCTGTCTTGGACGAAAGCCTGTTGCCAGTAGCACCACGACATAGACGGCAGCACCAAGGGCGCAGATGGCAAGCAAGATGGCGATTTTTAGCCATTGACTACCGCCGACAGGATAAAAAGGTAGCGCAAAGTACAAGGCGGCGACCATCGCGGCGCTTGCGATGCCAAACTGGGCAAATAGCTTTTTCCAAGCTGTGCCAAAGTGATAAATGCCACGCTTTTGTAGGATAAAGTATAGTAGCCCCGCATTGACAAAACTTGCCGCCGTCGTCGCCAGTGCCAAACCGCCATGAAGTGGCAGTTGTGCCAAATAAAACACGCCAATAAACAGCACGCTAAAAATCATATTGGCAAATACCGAAACGATACCGACTTTGACAGGGGTTTTGGTGTCTTGACCGGCAAAAAACGCAGGCGCAAAAATCTTAATCAGCATAAAGCCTAGAATGCCGCCCGATAGTGCCTTGAGCGCCACACCGCTCATCAAGGCGTCATTGTGGCTAAATTCCCCACGCACAAACAGTGCATCCATCAGCACATCAGACAGCACAAACATCGCAAGGCTAGCCGGCAGACCCACTAGGATAATTAGCCGTGCCGCCCAGTCCATCGTCTTACGAAAAGTTTCGTCATCGGCTTTGGCGCGGCTTGACGATAAGCTTGGCAAAATCACCGTGCCAATCGCCACGCCAATCAAGCCAAGCGGTAGCTCGCTTAGGCGTTCAGCGGCATACATCCACGACACTGAGCCTGCCACCATCAAGGATGCAAATACGGTGCTAAGCAGTAAGTTGATTTGGGTAACAGACACACCAAAGATGGCAGGAAGCATCAGCTTTAGGATACGCACGACGCCTTCGTCTTTGAAATCAAAACTTGGAGCGACAAGCAGTTTTTGTTGCCATAGCTGTGGTAGCTGAATGAGTAATTGTAATAGTCCCGAGATGGCAACCGCATAGCCAAGCGCCATAATCGGCGTATCCATCATCGGTGCGACGAGTAGCGCACCACCAATCATACACAGATTGAGTAGCACAGGGGCAAAGGCAGGCGCGGCAAATTTACCATAGCTTTGCAAAATACTACCAAAAAATGCCGTCATCGAGATGAATAGCAAATAAGGGAAAGTTAGGCGAAGTAGCTCGGCTGCGGTGTCAAACTTGGTCGTATCACCCACAAAGCCCGGGGCAAAAAGGGTGATGACCTGTGGCGCAAGCAAAATCACCGCCACCGTCAGCACAAGCAATATCGACGACAGCACGCCTGATACTCGGCTGATGAGTAGCTGCACTTCATTGAATGAGCGAGTTTCTTTGTATTCGGTCAAAACGGGCACAAAGGCTTGGCTAAACGCCCCTTCGGCGAACAGTCGGCGCAAAAAATTGGGGATTTTGAACGCCACCAAAAAAGCGTCCATCAGTCCGCCTGCACCAAACACACTCATCAATACCACATCACGCACCAAGCCTAAGATGCGAGATAGCATGGTCATTGAGCTGACGATCATAGTCGAGCGAAAAAGCCGTGATTTTGCCATAGAAGTTACTTGTTTGCCAAAAGTGCTATATTTTACTCGCTTTTTGGCAAAAGTGTTGTAAATTTGTGCAACGGCAGGCGATGATGGCTAAGCGTTAAACAAACGAAAGCTAAAGTTAGGATATTGGCAATACAATTCATCCAATCAACCCAAATGATTGGCGACCATTGCACGCAGTTTTTGCCAATCAAAAAACTCACCGGGGTCGGTTTTGCGAGTTGGGGCAATATCGCTATGACCCATCAAGTGCCTGCGTGTGGCGGGATAAGCCTTATAAATCTCGGCGATAATTTGGCTAAGTACTTGATATTGCACACTTTCATAATTGGTATCATCACTGCCTTCGAGCTCAATACCGATGGTAAAGTCATTGCAATTGTCTTGCCCAAGATAGCAAGATGCCCCAGCGTGCCATGCACGGTCATCAAAATTGACAAACTGCGTCACGCTGCCATCTCGCTCGATGAATAGATGCGCCGAGACCTGCATGGTGTGGATGGTCTGAAAATACGGATGGTCATCGGCATTGAGCTGATTTTGAAAAAACGCTTTGACATGGTGCACGCCATCAGCATTGACTTGCCCGAAGTTTGACGGCGGCAAGCTGATGTTGTGAATGACGATGCCACGAATGACACCGCTACTGTCGGTTGGGCGGGCGTTGAAATTGGGCGATGGCAAAAAAGTCGCCCCATGCAAAATACCATCTTTGATAAAAAACTGTGTCGTCATAACAAATCCATGCAAGTTTTTGGCTATTGTAGCACAAATCGCACAGACAAATGGGTGAAATGCTGTGATACAATGGCGATACTTACAAGACATCACTCTTTGCATCAACACAAGGTCGGCTTATGTCACACATCGCCCACAAACTTGGCATACTCACAGTATCATTGGCGTGTCTGCCGTCGATGGCATCAGGCACAGCGCATGGTATCGCTGATGGCACGCAGCTATCTGATACGATTAAATCCCTGTCAAATCAATCACTTAAAGCAAATCCCTATGGGCTAAGTGATGTACAAATACAAGCCATCGCATCGTCAGTGGCATGGCGACGACTGCTATTGTTCAAAGATTATCCAACGGGCAAGGATGAGAGCCGATTGGACAATCCCAAGTTCTTTGTGGCGGCAACTGGTCATAACGATGCCAAAGCCGAGCTTGTGGCGACTTTGGATGCGCTCGCTCGCCAAAATCAAGCGGTGCTGTGTCAGTTTCCTGCTCGGGCACATTTTTTGGCAAATCAGCTTGGGCAGATGGGCGTGCCCCATACTATTGATTTGACGGCGTGCAGTGAATTTCAGGCATTTGCCAAGTCATTGGATGCCAAGCGATTGTCGCTGATTTTTGCCGAAGAGCATCCCAACGCACTGGCATCTGCCTTCGCTCATGTGCTACTCAAAGCAGATAATGGCAGTGATGAGGACAAGCGGGCGATGGCGGTGAATTATACGGTGGCAAGCGATGCCAAAGATGGCACTGTGAAGTCCACCTTAAAATCCATCTCGGGCAAATACGCAGGCGTGATGGAGATTTTACCTTATCAAGATAAGCAAAATGACTATCTTGTCAAAGATGAGCGGGATTTGTGGCAATACACCCTAAACTTATCCGAAGCAGAAGTGGCACAAATCGTACGACACATTTGGGAAGTCAAGGACATGGCACGCCCGTATTTTTTTACTCATGATAATTGCGCCACTGAGATTGTGCGCTTGATTGATGTCGTGCGTCCTGATGGTCGTCTCAAGGATAAAGTGGGTAAAATCGTGATTCCGTCACGCATTGCATCGATTTTGGTGGAGCAAGGCGTGGTGGCACAGACGCAGTTTATCCCATCGGTATCGACCTTGCGCCAAGCTCGGCTTAATGCGTCTCATCAGTCGGCGGGTGCAGTTGATGCGACAGATGTACTGTTGCCAAGTCGTAATAATCCTGCCAATGCCACACCAGTTCATCGCATTGGGCTGGGTATAGGTATGGATGAGCGATATACTGATAAGGCAGTTTATGGGCTGTCATTGAATGGTGCTTATCAAGATTTACTTGATAATCCAAATGGCGTGCGACCGCTACTTGATTTGCAATTGATGTCGCTTGAAGCCATCGTTGATGATGAGAAAGTGAAAATTAAGGACTTGACCATATTCTCGACTCGCAGTCTCAATCCTGCCAATACCGCCAAAAATAACGCCACTGCCCCAATAGGCGTGGGCAAGGCATGGGGGCAACGACTCAAATTCAGCCAAGTCATCGACGCATCGACGCATGATAACGATGACCATCTGGTGCTGGATGTCGGACTACAAAAAGGCAAGGCATGGAATCTTGGGCAAGCTCGTGCACACACCGGTGAGATTGCTGACACGACTTGCTATGTACTTGCCGATGGTGGCGTGCAGATTGGACAGGTGAATCAAGGTTATCGTGTGGGCGTTGGCGCAGTTGCTGGCTGTGTGCACTATGCCACCGAGCGAGTGCGTGGCTTGGTGGAGCTGTCTGTGCCTTATTATTATCATGCTGATAGTGCCGATGGCGTACGCTCAGGTTATTTTCAGCCGTCGGTCAGTATTGGTGCGCAGGCGGATATCAGCCGTGACTATGCCGTGCGACTGGTATCAAAAACCGAACGCTTGTACGATAACACCAATACCCAAGCCATGCTGTATTTATCCAAGTATTTTTAAGGGGACTAAGCTGATTTTATGAAGCGATTTTTAATCATTGGTCAAGGTTCAATCGGCAAACCGTTGGCGGAGCGACTGACAGTACACGGACAGGTGATGGCAGTGGCAACGAGTACTAAGGCTTATCAAGCGCCTGTGACATTGCTACAAAAACCCGCTCAAACGCTCACCGCTGATGACATCTGTGGCGTGACACATATCGCTATCATCATCACACCGCGTAAGCAGGGCAAAGTCGCCACCGCTGATGATTATAAAGGCAGCTATCTGTCCGTCTGCCAAAGCGTGACACAGCTGTATCGTGATAGTGCATCACAGGTACAGCTTGAGCAGGTGCTGTTTGTCTCATCGACAGCGGTCTATGGCGAGAATGCAGGCGAGTGGATTGATGAGCGAACGCCTGCCGTGCCGACTAGCCCGACCGCACAGGTGCTACTACAGGCAGAGCAAGCGTTGCAATCGGTCTTTGGTGATAAAGCAGTCATCGTGCGACCGAGTGGCATTTATCATCTGGGCAGTACACGACTGATTGAACAGGCAAAATCTGCGCACCACGCAGGCGTGCCAAGTCATCATTATACTAACCGTATCATGGATAGTGATTTGATTGCCATTCTTGAGCGTATTCTGATGACAAGTACGCCAAAGCCTATTTATCTTGCGACGGATACTTTGCCTGTCACAAGCTTTGATGTGCTTAGCTTTATCGCCGATACGCTTGGCCATCCACCACCTACACCGATTGATGGTGCTATGACCGGCAAGCGTATCCGCCACAATCTGCCTGATGGCTGGCTGGCTGTGCCTGATTATCGGGTGGGCTATGGGCAGGTGATGGCAAAGATGGCTGAATAATCTTAATCAGCCATTGATGAAAGGGTATCAATAGAGCAAAAAACATGGCTTAGGTGAGTTGCCTAAGCCATGTTTGTTTAACCAATACAGTGAAGCAGATCTAGTTTTTAGGTTTGGTTGTTGAATTGTCTGCTTTGGCATTTTGACCGTCATCAGTTAATTCTACAACTTCTTGGGTTTCGATGGCTGCTTTTGAGCGGTCTTCTTTGCTGACCCATTGTGATGGTGTACCGCTAAGTGCTTTACGCATATAGCTTACCCAAATTGGTAGGGCGGCAACACCACCATACTCTTTAGCGCCGAGTGTAGATGGCTGGTCAAAGCCTACCCAAACAACCGCAACATTGGTTGGCTGGAAGCCTGCAAACCAAGCGTCTTTTGCAAGGTTGGTTGTACCGGTTTTACCACCGACATCGCTACGACCCACAGCACGGGCTTTTTTACCTGTACCATAGCTGATGACTTCACGCATCATATTGGCGACATTATAAGCTGTCTCGTGTGATAGTACACGTGGGGCTTGTTGTGCCATCATGAGCTGTGGTGCAGTTTTTGGGTGTAGGCGGTCGCCAGCAGGCGTGCCGTCATGAGTTTTGGTTTGGGCTACTGCATCGCTTGCTTTATCATCTGCTGCTTTGCCATCTTTTGTTGTATTGGCAGCTGATGACTTGCTTGCGTTAGCAGTTTTTTGTTGTGCTTCAAACGTCTCTAGAAGTTTGGCATTGGTTTTTTCAAGATTCTTATTAAAGCACAATGCACACGCTTGTACAGGATTGGCTTGATAGACCAAATCATTATTAAAGTTATAAATACGCTCGATGAAATATGGCTGAATACGATGACCGCCATTGGCGATGGTCGCATAGCCTGTCGCCATCTGTAGCGGTGTGATGTCAGCAGCGCCCAGTGCCAGCGCAAGCGTCGATGGCATACGGTCCATCTCAAGACCACCCATCTGGTTCATCAGCTGACGTGTCTCGTCGATACCCGCTGAACGCATCAAGCGAATCACAGGCGTGTTACGAGACAGTGCCAATGCACGGCGTAGGGTCATCATACCAGTAAATCGACCGTCGGCGTTCTTTGGTCGCCAGCTACCGATACGGATTGCCGCATCCGAGATTAGGCTGTCTGGTGTGTATTTGCCAGTTTCGAGTGCAGCGGCAAATACAAATGTCTTAATGGTCGAGCCAGGTTGACGATAGCCTTGAGTTGCGCGGTTGAATTTGCTGTGATTGTAGTGGAAACCACCGACAACCGCACGCAATGCGCCATTTTCAGGGTCGAGTGATACCAGTGCGCCTTGTACTTTTGGGATGGATTCCATTTTCCAAGCGGTTTTGGCTTCGTTCAGTGGCGAGATACGCACGATGTTGCCGACTTTGACCATTTGGTGGGCATTGCTGTAGCCACCGCCGACACGGTTGGCGCTATAATAGCGTCTTGCCCAGTTCATGCCTGACCAGTGAATGGTGACTTTGTCGCCAGATTGTAGCTCAGCTTCAAAGCTGTTGTTATTCACCTTAGTGACTTTGGCAGGATAGATGTTGTCAAAGTTGCGACGACCTTCAAGCTCGCCTTCTTCGGCTTCGACACCACGCCAGCCATGACGACGGTCATAGCTACGCAGACCGCCAACGAGTGCAGAATCAGCAGCGAGCTGGTCTTGACTGTCAATGGTCAGCTGTACACGCCAGCCGGAATCCATCACTTTTTCGCCGTATTTTTCGACCAATGAGCTACGAGCCATCTCAGCCACATACGGCATATTCAAATCAAGCTGTTCTTTATATAGGTTGAGTCCCATCGGTTCTGCAATGGCGGCATCTCGCTCAGCAGCACTGATAAAGCCTTCTTCGTGCATACGACCGATAATCCAGTTGCGACGCTCCATTGCACGCTCTGGATTGACCACAGGGTTATAAGCCGATGGTGCTTTTGGTAAGCCCGCAATCATTGCCATCTCAGCGATGGTCAGCTTATCAAGTGGCTTACTAAAATAACGACGTGCCGCCGCTTGGATACCATAAGTGCCTTCGCCCAAATAGATTTTATTGACATATAAAGTTAAAATCTCATTTTTGGTGAGTTCAGCTTCAATCTTACGAGCGATAAACAGCTCAGTCAGCTTACGGTCGATGGTACGCTCAGGGCTTAGAAAATAGTTTTTTGCCACCTGCATGGTGATGGTCGAACCACCCGTTTGCGAATCGGAATTTGATGCCACTTCGGTGAGCGCACGACCCATACCTTTGACACTGATACCGCTATGCTCAAAAAAAGTATCGTCTTCGGCAGCCAAAAACGCATGAATCATATGCTGTGGAATTTCTTCAAAAGTCACTGGCAATGATAAAGTATTGCCATATTGTCCAATCAGCTTATTATCTGAAGTATAGACCTGTAGTGGCATCTGAAGTTCGGTTTGGTTGATGTTTTTGACATCAGGCAAGGTTGGCTCAAGATACATCGCCATCCCATAAAAGCCAATCGGAAACGCCAATACCAAAATCAAGACCAGGGCAATGATTGCCACCAAGATTTTTAGCAATACAGACCAAAGCGTCGCAGTAAAAGTTTTTTCAGCCATAAAAAATCATGCTTAATTGTTTTAAACTAACTGACCATTTTACCAGTTTGACAAAAAATAGCTAGTAATAGTTGGTAAATAAGTGTAGTTATTGAAAATCACTATAAATTACAACGCTGATGGTTGATGGTTTTTATACTGATAATGCTCATAAATTGCTTGAAAAAATTTGCTACGACCCGATTATGATAGCCATCAAAACAATTGCAAACAATAAGGAGAATTTTATGACCACAACCAACCATCATTTTGAAGCCGAAGTCGCACAGCTACTGCATTTGGTGACGCATTCACTGTACTCAAACGCCGACATCTTTGTGCGTGAATTGGTGTCAAATGCCTCTGATGCCTGCGACAAACTGCGTTTTTTGGCGACAAGCGATGACAGCTTGTATGAAAACGATGGCGAGCTTGCGATTAAAATTGATATCGACAAAGACGCCAAAACCATCACCATCAGCGATAACGGCATCGGTATGAATGAAGCAGATGCCATCGAGCATCTGGGCACGATTGCCAAATCAGGCACAAAGGCATTTTTGGATAAGCTGTCTGATAGCGACAAAAAAGACGGCAATCTGATTGGTCAGTTTGGCGTGGGCTTTTATTCAGGCTTTATTGTCGCGGATAAAATCACTGTCGAGAGCCGAAAAGCAGGCGAAGCGGCTGATCAAGGCGTACGCTGGGTATCTGATGGCACAGGCTCATTTACCACCGAGACCATCACCAAAGACAGTCGTGGCACAAGCATCACCTTACACCTAAAAGATGAGTACGCAGGCAATGGTGATGAGACCACCAATTATCTAGATCGTCATGCCATCAAATCACTGGTGAATAAATACTCAGACCACATCAGCTTGCCGATTCAGATGCGTAAACAAGAATGGCAAGATGAGCTTGATGACAATGGCGAAGTGGTCGCAGGCAAGGGCGAATACATCACCACCGATGAGTACGAGACCATCAACCAAGCCAATGCACTATGGACACGCAGCCCAAGCGACATCAGCGATGATGAGTATAACGAGTTTTATAAAAACCTAAGCTATGACTACACAGACCCATTAGCACATACGCACAATCGTGTCGAAGGCCGTGTGCAGTACACTCAGCTGCTGTATATTCCAAAAAAAGCACCGTTTGACCTATATGCCCGTGAACAACAGCGTGGGCTTAAACTCTATGTCAAGCGTGTGTTCATCATGGAAGATGCCGAACAGCTGCTACCGATGTATCTGCGCTTTGTTAAGGGCGTGATTGATACCGCTGATTTGCCACTCAATGTCAGCCGTGAAATCTTGCAAGAATCTCGTGATGTCAAGGCAATCCGTGATGGTAATGCTCGCCGTGTGCTGACTTTGTTGGCAAGTTTGGCAAACAGTGAAGATGCGGATAAACAAGCCAAATTTAAGGAATTTTATCAAGAATTTGGTGATGTCCTAAAAGAAGGCTTGGGCGAAGACCAAAGCAATCAAGAGCGTATCGCTAAGTTACTACGCTATGCCACCAGCCAAAATGACGCCGTTGAGACAGGCTTTGCCGACTACAAGGCTCGCATGAAAGACGGTCAAAAGGCGATTTATTATCTGACGGCGGATAATTTGGCAGCTGCCAAAAACAGCCCACAGCTTGAGCTGTTTAACAAAAAAGGCATCGAAGTCATCCTGATGACCGCGCGTGTGGATGAGTGGGCGATGAATTTCTTGCATGAGTTTGATGGCACACCGCTCCAAAATATCGCCAAAGGTGCGGTGGATTTGGGCGAGTTGACCGACGAAGCCGAAAAAGCAGAAGTTAAACAAGCCGAAGAAAACCTAAAACCTGTGGTGGATAAGCTCAAAACCGCTCTGGGCGAGCGTGCCAAAGATGTGCGTGTCTCTAGCCGTCTGGTGGATAGTCCGGCTTGTCTTGTAGTGGGTGATGGCGAGCTATCACCGCAGATGGTGCAGATGCTAAAAGCGATGGGACAACCTGTGCCTGATGTCAAGCCGACGCTTGAGATTAACCCGACGCATCCGCTCATCACCAAGCTTGAGAATAGTGCCGAGTTTGATGATTTGGCGCAAGTCATCTTTGACCAAGCTTTACTTGCCGATGGCGGACAGCTTGATGACCCAGCAGGGTATCTAAAGCGTATCAATAAGCTGTTGATGAAATAAGCTTATCGGTCTAAAAATCTGTTTGTGCATAATCAAAACCGCTCTATCATGGATAGGGCGGTTTTTGAATGTTGTATGTAATAAAAATAACAGATACAAAAAATTTACCACCGTCATAATTACAATATGCTACAATAGCCACACATTTTTATACCAAAAATTCGAGAGCTTGATGGGTTTTTTCTCAAATTTTTTCTCAAATTTGGCAGCCGCCTTGTGGATGCTCTTGGGTAGTACCAAAGCATTTGGGCGGGTTAAGCCAACCTTTGCGCAGTTTGTGTGCTTTTTGGTGCTGGCATTGTCAGCCAACATTCTTTTTGCTTATTTGGCGGCGCCGACCTTCGGTTATTTTAATGAACAAGGTCTGATTAGCTACTTGGTGTGGCCGGCGATTATTGTGGTGGCGGGGATTATTCTTGCCAAGCGTTCGCTGAATTATTCGTTATTATTCGTGCCTGCGATTTTGTGGTTGACGGCGGATACTTTGTTAATCTTGCTACAAAGTGCCATTCAGTTTCTTGAAAATGAAAGCCTGCTACCGTATTGGCTACATCATATCATGCCGACCTTGTTTGCCATGCTGTTTGTGTGGCAGACCACTGCACTTTTATGGATTTTTGCCAAGCGGTTGCATTGGCCGTGGTGGGAGCGAGTGCTGATGCTCGTTGCGACGATTGCACTACTGCTTGTATGGCAAAAAAATGTCGTTGACCAGCCGATTTTTAAGGAATATAGCCAAGAAAACAAGCTTGCCGAGTCGCTATTTTATGCACAGCCACCTGTGATGCAAAAGGCGCTCAATAATATCAGCAAAGGGCAAGCAGGCGTGAGCGAATGGTATTTTATGGGTGTGGCAAGCTATGCTGAGCAAGATGTATTCATGAGCGAAATCCTGCAAGCCAAGCAGCTGTTTGATGTCAAATTTGGCACGGCAGAGCGTTCGATGGTGCTTATCAATAACCCAAAAACTTGGTTTGATTATCCGATTGCATCTCGCACGGGCATTGAGCAGGGCTTGGATGAATTTGCCAAAAAAATGAATGTCGATGAAGATGTGCTATTTATGGCGTTAAGCTCGCATGGCGTGGTCGATGAGAATGATTTGCCATTAGGCGAGCTTGCTGTGACTAATGAGCCGCTGGATTTATCACCGATTGACCCAGTGTGGCTGAAGTCCGCACTCGATAAAGCAGGCATCCGTTGGCGGGTGATTGTGGTATCGGCGTGCTATTCGGGGACTTTTATTGAGCCTTTAAAAGATGAAAACACACTCATCATCACTGCTGCCCGTGCCGACAGAGCAAGCTTTGGCTGTACCAATGATGCGGATTTGACTTATTTTGGTCGTGCGTTTTTTGCCGAAGGGATGCGTGAGCAGAGCAGTCTTGATGGGGCGTTTTTGCAGGCGGTGCGCCGAGTGGGTGAGCGTGAGACTTTGATGGGCTTTGAGCCATCTGAGCCGCAGCGATATATTGGCGAGACGATGCAACTTGCCTTGCCTGAGCTTGAAAAAGCCTTGTTTGAGCACGGCTCAAATCCTGTGGTTAATCTTGATGCCGTACTTGCACCCCAAAGTGCAGAGCAAAGCACGGAACAGGGCGTAGAGCAAGGTGCAGAACCAGCATCAAACACTGATGCACAGCCAAGCACCGCGACACCTTAGCGATATACCCAATGTCTAGCATTGGGTATTTTTTTGGTTATGATTAAGCAAGCAAATATTTATACAAATTTGCCAAAAATTACTTGTCAGGCAGGCTTTGGGTCTGTTATATTGTCTTTTGCGATGAGTATATTTGTTTTTTATGATTTGTTAATGAAATATTAATGATATATTCGGATTGATTGACACTTAATACATTCATTGACCTTGTATTTGGTCTTATAAAAAGGAACACATCATGTCTATCCAGTCAGCCGTCGAAGCGGTCAAAAAAAATTACGCCCACCAACCAGAATTCATCCAGGCTGTCCAAGAAGTGGCGATGACCGTCGAGCAAGTCTATGCCGACAATCCGCAGTACGATGCCTTGAAAGTCTTTGAACGCCTATGCGAGCCTGACCGTATCATCAGCTTTCGTGTGAACTGGGAAAATGACAAAGGCGAAGTGCAGGTCAATCGTGGCTGGCGTGTACAGTTTAGCAATGCCATCGGTCCATACAAGGGCGGTATCCGCTTTCACCCAACGGTGAACGAAGGCGTGCTAAAATTCTTGGGCTTTGAGCAAATTTTCAAAAATGCCCTAACAGGTCTACCAATGGGCGGTGCTAAAGGTGGCTCGGATTTTGACCCAAAAGGTAAATCAGATGCTGAAATCCGTCGTTTTTGCTATGCGTTTATGCGTGAGTTGCACAAAAATATCGGCAAAGACATGGATGTGCCAGCCGGTGACATCGGCGTCGGCGGTCGTGAAGTGAACTATATGTTTGCGATGTACAAGAATTTGACCCGTGAATTTGAAGGTGTTTTGACCGGTAAGGGCGTAGGTCATGGCGGTAGTTTGATTCGTACCGAAGCGACAGGCTATGGCTTGGTGTATTTCCTAGATAATATGCTAAAAGCCAATAACGACAGCCTTGATGGTAAGACTGTACTGGTCTCAGGTGCGGGTAATGTGGCGCAGTACGCTGCCGAAAAAGTCGTTCAGCTTGGCGGTAAGGTCATCACTTTCTCAGACTCGCAAGGCGTGCTACACGACCCACAAGGCTTTGACCAAGCCAAGATTGATTGGATTAAAGCTCAAAAAGACGCTCGCAAGCCACTAGCTGACTATGTGGCGCAGTTTGGTGGTGAGTGGCTAGCTGGTGCTAAGCCTTGGCAGTTTGCCGCTGACATCGCTTTGCCATGCGCTACCCAAAACGAAGTCAATGACGACGAAGCTCGCCAGCTAGTCGCAGGCGGTGTCAAATATGTCGCCGAAGGGGCGAATATGCCACTGACTGCCGAAGCTATCGATGTCGTGCGTGAAGCAGGCGTGGCTTATGCACCAGGCAAGGCATCTAACGCAGGCGGTGTGGCGGTCTCAGGTCTTGAGATGAGCCAAAACTCAGTGCGTCAGTACAAGTCATTTGAAGAGCTAGATGCTCAGCTACAAGACATCATGAAAAATATCCATGATAATGCCCGTGCCGCTGCTGACAAATATGGCACAACCAAAGGTGCAATCGACTATATGACCGGCGCCAATGTCGCAGGCTTTACGCAAGTGGCGAATGCGCTCGTGGCTTATGGTATCTTGTAATTGGTATCGTGCCATCAGCGACCTTGACAGCTAAATTAATCATGAAAAAAATCTATGATTGACAAAACTAATAGTTTTGATTAGCATAGTGCATACAGGACAGCAGGCGATTTCGCTTGCTGTTTTTGATTGAGTTTGTTTTATATCGAACAAGATAAATCAAAAAGGAATGCTTATGCAATTTAACAATACTCGCAAGCACTTTGCGTCGGATAACTATTCAGGGGTGCATCCTGCATTTATGCAAGCCTTGCACACTGCCAATCAAGGACACGTGGCAGCTTATGGGGATGATTATTTTACCCACGAATTACAACGCCTAATCAAACAGCACTTTGGCGAGCAGGCTCGTGGCTATCCTGTATTCAATGGCACAGGGGCGAATGTCTTGGGGCTACAGTGTCTATTGCCACGCTGGGGTGCTATCATCTGCCCAAGCACAGCGCATATCCACACCGATGAGAGTAATGCGCCACAGGTGGTCGGCGGTTGTAAGCTGATGCTGGTTGAGTCACCTGATGGCAAATTGACCCCAGAGCTGATTGCCAAAGAAGCTTATGGCTTTGGTAATGAGCATCGCTCTCAGCCTGCGGTGGTGTATATCAGCCAAGCGACCGAATGTGGCACTTGCTATACGCTTGATGAGCTTTCGAATTTGGCGGATGCGACACATCGCTATGGTATGAAGCTATTCGTCGATGGCGCACGACTGTCCAATGCGGTATGTCATTTGCAGACTGATTTTCATACCATGATTACCAAAACAGGCGTGGATATGGTGTCGCTTGGCGGTACAAAAAACGGCATGATGTTTGGTGAATGTTTGATTGATGTGACGGGCAATACAGGTGATGAGCTGCGTTATCTGCGTAAGATGTCCATGCAGACCGCATCCAAGATGCGCTATATTTCAGCTCAGCTGATTACCTTGCTCGAAGATGAGTTGTACCGCACGCTTGCCACACATTCTAATGCGATGGCGATGTATTTATCACAGCAGTTGTCCGTATTGTCTGGCGTTGAGATTTGTTATCCTGTCGAAGCCAACAGCGTCTTTGTGCGTCTGCCTGATGGTGTGGCGGACACGGTGCGTCAGTCGTTTGCGTTTTATGATTGGGGTGGAGATGGTATGGCACGCCTGATGTGTAGCTTTGATACCACACAGCAGGATGTCGATGCACTTGTCAGCGCTATTAAACAAGCGATGTAAATAAAAAATCCGCTTAATCGTATATTAAGCGGATTTTTTTTGATAGTTATGATTTATCACTCATTTTGTAGATAGCCAATCAAGCGTAAGAACTCAATATACATCCACACAAGCGTCGATAAAATACCGATACTAAACACCCATTCGTATTCACGACCGACACCGTATTGTACGCCTTTTTCGACATTATCAAAGTCAAGCAACAGGCTAAATGACGCAATCAAAGTCACAAACACACTAAAGCTAATCGCCACCAAGCCACCGTCAAATAGTAGCGGTAAGCTTGAGCCAAACAGTCTAAAGCCAAGCTGTACAAGGTACAAAATACCGATGGCGATGATGGCAGATGTGATGATAGAGCGGAATTTGTCCGTCACCTTAATCATGCCTGTGACATACAAGGTTAGCATCACTGCAGCGGTGATAAAGGTCGCCGACAGTGCTGATAGTGGCACGCTAGGATACATACGGTACATAATCATGCTAAATGCGCCCAATAGCACACCTTCGGTCAGTGCATAAGGCACAGCAAGCGACTTGGCAAGATGTGGCTTAAATGAGCTGGCTAGACCCAGCCCCATCCCTGCAAATACAGCGACAATCGCCATCGCATACAAAATGCCTGATGACAGACCGGCTGCCAACGCATAAAAAAACACACCAAAGCCTGACACTGCTGCCAAGCTCAACAAAAATGCGCTCTTGGCGACCACGCCTTTGGTACGCATGGCGACACTGCTCGTCATGAGCGTGGTGCGACTGATGATGGGATTTGCCATAAAATTAAGTTCCTTATTAAATACTTAGTCAAATAATTGGGTCAAATAATTGAGCTAAATGATTTAAGTCAAATTATTCAAAAGTTGTTCATTGTATTGAAATCTATATATGTGTTTAACAATACAAAATACAAGGGTTTTTGTCAAGATGGTATAAAATTTATGCCCAAGCCATCAGTTTTATTGTGTTGATGGGCGAATTTGGGTATCATACACCTTTAATTTGTCGCTAAGTGCAGTATCATGTCAAATTTTATTAATAATCACCCAAAACGCCCCCAATTTCGTCGTATCGGTCTGATGGGTCGAGCAGGCAAATCCAGCGTGGTTGAGACGCTCAATGAGCTGATTGGGCTGCTGAACGCACGCCAACTGTCGGTGGTCATCGATACCGAGACAGCGGCGATTGATGGCATTTTGATTGATTTTGACAAGATTGATGGCGTGATGCTAAAAATCGTCCCACGCCAAAAGATGGGTGAGCATTGCGACCTAGTCATCGTCGTCGGTGGTGATGGCTCAATGCTACAAGCGGCATCGGTGATGGCGGGTACAGATGTGCCTGTGCTTGGTATCAATCGTGGTCGATTGGGCTTTTTGGCGGACATTAATCCTGAAGATGTCAGCGAAAAAGTTGGGCAGGTGCTCGACGGACAGTATTGGCTTGTTGAGCGGTTTTTATTAAAATTCCAAATCGTCCAAAACGACGAACAAGGCAGCCCAACCGATGAAGTCATCCACGAAGATGTCGCGCTCAATGACATCGTCCTGCACGCAGGTAAATCGGTGCATACCATTGATTTTAAACTAAAAATCAATCAGCACGATGTCTATCGTCAGCACGCTGATGGGCTGATTGTGGCGACACCAACTGGCTCGACAGCCTATGCACTCTCGGCAGGCGGGCCGATTATCCATCCGACGCTTGATGCGATTTGTCTTGTGCCGATGCATCCGCATACGCTGTCTAGTCGTCCGCTAGTGGTGGCAGGTAGCTGTCAGATTGCCATCAATATCCACAAGGACAACCGCACGCAGCCGATGGTGGGTGCAGACGGCAAGGCTTCAGCACCGCTTGAGAATGACCAGACGCTACTGATTGCCAAGCATGACAAGACCTTACTGCTGCTGCACCCTGACAGTTATAGTTTTTATGAAGCGTGTCGCACCAAGCTGAACTGGAACTTATACAGCGAAGAATTTGCCCTAGATAAATAACCCAACGACAGCCAAGCGTACATAAGGAATCCTACAATGAACAAACAAGATATTCTAGACAGCTTAACCCCCGAAATCGTCGAAAAATTCCGCACCGCCATCGAGATTGGTCGCTGGGAAAATGGCGAAAAACTCACCGACGCACAACGCACCACCTGTATGCAAGCGGTGATGGTGTGGGAACATGAGTATCTGCCCGTCACCGAACGCACAGGCTATATCCATAAGCCCAAAGATAAGCAGGGCAATACCATTGGCGAAGAGTGTGATGTCGAGCATGACCATCATTACCCAAATGCCGAGCAAGTGGTGAAGTTTAAGCACTGATGGCTGATAAGCGTTTGCAACTGTATCGTGCAAACGCTTTTTTATGGTGGGGGTGGTGATATTATGCACCACTAAAATTGGGTTGGTGGTGTGCCGTGTGCGTCCTATGCACTAATTAATCACGCCCAAAAAGTTCAAGACAAGCAAGAAAATCGCAAAGATGATAAAGGCGAAAAGTAGCAACATGGCGATTGAAAAAGCAGCCACCAAGCCATCAATAATAGACTTAAGCATTTATTGTCCCTGTGTTATATAAAAATCATCATAAATTTCAATTAATTAAAAGTAGCGTGCGTACCACGCACCATCAAATTCCACTCAATCAATGGTGCACGGTGTGCACCCTACGCACTGGTTTTAAGTAATTAAATACTCCTTTGCCCCATTCGTCAATTCTATCACATACCAATTAACAGTAATGAGATAATTAAATTTTTCATCACAAAGAAAATATTCCATACCAAAGCTTTCAGACATAATGTCACATGTATTTTGTACATTATCCAAAACAAAAATATTATTTTTATCTTTAGATTCCAAATCAAAAAAAATGTATCCTTTTCCTTCTGGCAATTTTTTTGAATATGTAAACTCATTGTGTTCTAATGAAATTTTAAATACTTTATTGTTGCTATTGGAAATTGACAGATGACCAGTTATCTTTTCTGGATTAAAAAGATTAATTGCTTGTGCTATTATTTCATTGGCTTCATCTCCATTTATAATATGGAATGAAATATTTAAATCATTACAGATATTTTCAAGTTCAGAAATATTACTCATATTCTATCTCTTGGTAGCAGGTATTTCATCTACAAAAATATGTCTTTTGATGCGATTAGGAGTAGCGCGCGTACCACACACCATCAAAACCAATAAAAAAAGCGTTTGCAAAGTTGCAGACGCTTTTGGTGGGTTTATTTTTCGAGCACAGTCCAATAGGTTAGCCCCAGATCCCCATGCAATGCCGGCAAATCAAGCAATACCAATGAGCCAAGCGGTGTCAGATTCGCCTTGACACACAGCGAATGAGCAGCCTTGAGCGTGCCACCGGTGGCAAGCACATCATCGATGATCAGCACTTTGGCAGGCTCAAGCTCGGCGCTGATTTCTAGGGTGTCTTGCCCGTATTCTAGCCCATAGCTTTGGGCGTGCACAGGTGGCGGTAGTTTGCCTGCTTTACGCACTAGGATCAGTTTTTTGTTTAGGCGGACAGCCAGCAGGCTTGCCAGTACAAAGCCACGCGACTCGATACCGACAATGGCATCCGTGTCAGCCATCACATCGGCAGGCACAGCAGCAATCATCGCATCGATGAGCTTATCATGATGGCCGTTCAGTAGTGGCGTGATGTCATAAAATTCGATGCCTGATTTTGGGAAATCAGGCACAGTGCGGATATGTTCCCATAATGGATGTGTCATAACAGATTCCAACTCATAAAAAAATAAAAAGATTACAACAGTACTCGCCAAATCACAAAGCCAATAGCAAGCACAAAAAACACAGGTGCAAGATACAGATGAATGGCAACTGCTGACCACCATGCCAAGGCAATCATCAGCACAAAGCCACCACCTGCGATCCAGTCATGGCGTCGTTCGTTGAGTGCATCTGCTCGCATGGCTTGTAGCTCACGGATGGTGGCATCTTGACTAGCACCAAGTGTGGCAAGGCTTTGGATGCTTTGGCTTAGTAGCTTTGGCAAATCGGTGGTGGACAATAAAATCTCGGGCAGCTCAGCTTTGATGTCCTGTAGATTTTTGACAGGATCCAGCTGATCTTTGACCCAAGCGGTCAAAATCGGCTTGGCAAGCGACCAAATGTCAAGCTCAGGATACAGCTCACGCCCAAGCCCTTCGACATGAACCAAAGTCTTGAGCAGTAGCATCAGCTGTGGCGGGATACTCATGCGGTGGCGTCGTGCGATGGATAAAATCTCAAACAGCACACCGGCAAAGTCAATCTCATCAATGGGCTTGGTCACCATCGGGCTGACCGTACGGCTCATATCACGGATCAAGGCGTGCTTATCGGCAGATGGCGGTATCCAGCCAGCGGCAGCGATGATATCGACGAGTGCGGTATAATTGCCATTCATCACCGATAAGAGCAGGCGAGCGACAATCAGCTGATCTGCTTTGGACAGCTCACCCATGATGGCACAGTCAAGCCCGATATAGCGTGGCTCAGCGACCGCACTACCATCAGGCATGGTTTCCACAAAGATATTGCCAGGGTGCATATCCGCGTGGAAAAAGTTATCTCGAAAGACTTGGGTAAAAAAGATGGTCAAGCCTTTTTCGGCAAGTGTCGCACGGTCATAATTGAGCCTATCAAATACTTGGGTCTGCGAAATCGGCACGCCAAACACACGCTCAGCGACCATCACCTGCTTGGTGGCTGCATAGACCTGTGGCACATAGATGAGCCGTGAGCCGGTGAAATTGTTGCGCATCTTGGTGCTATTGGCGGCTTCGAGTGTCAAATCCAGCTCATTGAGCATGATTTGGCGATAGTCTTCGACGATGTCAATCAGATGAATGGCACGAGCCGCTTCGATACGAGCCGATGCCCATGATGCCATTTGGCGTAGTAATTCAAAGTCATCAATGATGCCTGTGCGAATATCAGGGCGTACCACCTTGACCACCACTTCACGACCATCGAGCAAGGCAGCGGTGTGTACCTGTGCGATACTAGCAGCTGCCAGCGGTGTCTCATCAAAGCGAGCAAATAGCGTATCAATCGGCTGACCCAGACCGACTTTGGTATCTTCGATGATGGATTTGGCGGTGGCGACATCAAATGGCGCAACTTTATCTTGGAGCAAGGATAGCTGAGCGATAATCGCAGGCGGGAGTAAGTCGGCACGGGTGGAGAGTAGCTGACCTAGCTTTAGAAATAGCGTGCCCATCTCTTCGAGTGCCAGCTTGACGCCGAGTTCTTGGTGTGATTTGCCAAGCGCAGCAGGGTGCAGACGAATGAGCCGAGCAATGGGCGCAAGTTCGGGCACATCCGCAAAATGCGTATCCAAGCGATATTTGGCAGCGATACGATACAGTGTCAATAGGCGTTTGCGATGAGTGATGAGCATATTGGTCTGCTTGAGTTAGGCGTTGTGTTGGTCGTCAAGTGCGCTTTGTAGCTGTGCTAGGCGTGCTTGACTGCGTTCGATGTCGGCTTGTAGGCGTAGCAGTTCTTGCTTTTTGTCTTGGATTTGTAGGGCTAATAATTCATCGTCGATAGCGTGCGCTGACGGACTGTGCGGTGTCAATAGCTGCGCGGCGGACTCTTTAAGCATCTGTGCAATCGGTGATAACACAGGACTAAGCTCTTTGCCCAGTAGATACAGATGGCTTGTGGCATCAGTGCCGATGACTTGCTCAAGCTGATACCAAATATCAGGCTCAAAGCCTTCGAACAGGGCTTTGGCTTGTAGTAGCACCTGATGGTCGCCACGAATAGGCAGATTGCCCACAGGGTTTTGGATTAGGCTAAATAGATGTGCCGGATTATCCACGCTCAAGGTGCAGTCAGGTGTCGTGCTGATACCGCCTTGTGGCTCAAAAATCGCTTGGGGTACAGGCTCAAATCGCACACGCCCATCGCCAAACAGCACATCGACGCTGATGGCAGGGGCGTGCATGACGATACGCAAGGTCTTGCCTGACAGTGCAGACAGCCCGTCTTGGGTGAAGTTGTCCGTGGCGATGGCGCTATTGAGTAGCTTTTCGCACATCGCTAGGCTGAGTACACCAAGCATACTCATTAGCGTGCCTTAAATCCACGATGCACAGCGACGATACCGCCAGTTAGGTTGTGATAATCGCAGTTGACAAAGCCTGCATTTTCCATCATGCCTTTGAGTGTGGCTTGGTCAGGATGCATACGGATGGATTCAGCCAGATATTGATAGCTTTCGGCATCGCCTGCGACCAGCTTACCCATGATTGGTAGAGCGGTGAATGAGTACAAATCGTATGCTTTGGACAGTGGCTCAAACACAGGCTTACTAAATTCAAGTACCAATAGGCGTCCGCCTGGTTTTAGCACACGGTGCATGGCAGCAAGGGCTTTGTCTTTGTCCGTGACATTACGCAGGCCAAAGCTGATGGTCACCAGATCAAATGAATTATCCGCAAATGGCTCAAGTGTCTCAGCATTGGCAAGGACAAAATCGACATTATTACAGCCGGCATTGATCAGACGAGTGCGACCCACTTCTAGCATTGCTTCGTTGATGTCGGACAGCACCACTCGACCTGAGCGACCCACTTCACGGCTAAATACCTTGGCAAGATCCCCTGTACCGCCTGCGATATCAAGTACGTGCTGACCGCTACGCACACCTGTCAGGCTGATGGCATAGCGTTTCCACAGGCGATGGATACCAAAGCTCATCAAGTCGTTCATCACATCGTATTTGCGAGCCACAGAAGTGAATACTTCGGCGACTTTGGCTTGTTTTTCTGACTTGCGCACCGTCTGATAGCCAAAGTGTGTGGTTTCTTCGGAGACAGGCTCGCTACCTTGTGGGCGTTGCAGTTCGCTTTGACCTTGGGGTGCGCCCGTTGGCAAGATATTTGGGTTGGTGAATTGGGTGTCGGTGTTGTTTTCGCTTGTCATAATTAAAGCCTAATTTTGAATAAAATTTTCAACCTTTAATAATACACTATTTTGCCATCATTTTGGGAAAATTTGCCAAATTCTGTCATAAAATTGTCAATCAAAGCGTCAATCAAAGCCGCAAATAACACAGTCATCGCACGCCATCAGGCGAATGTGTCATAAATCGGCTTGTCATCATAAATCCGCTCAATGATACCAAGCTCGGTGGCAACAAACGGCACACTAAAGCTGTCAATCTTATCAATCGCAGCGATGGCCTGTAGTCCATCATGGATGAAGTCATACAGGGGCTGATAGCCGTTACTGTAGGCGGTGGATTTGGCAAGCTTAAAGGCTTTTTGTAATAAAAATGAATTAAATTGCTGATACGACGCATGGCAGACATCACTGATATGGCGAATTTGGCGAATGCGTTCGGCCTTATCATTGCCCGCTTGATATAGCCTTATCATCAGTGCGTCATCAATCGGTGTGCCTTGATGGTGCGCTACATAGACTTTGGCAAGTGCCAAATCAAGCTCGATGGCATCGCAAGTGGCACTTACGCCCATTAGCCCTGTGGCTAGGGTGTTTTTTGGGATGAGTTTTTCAAGCTTGCCTGAGCCTGCTTGGGCATTATTGCCTGCGGTGAGCAGCTGCTCGGCTAGTATATCAAACGCCGTATCGCTATAAATACGGTCAATGATATAGTGCGCCAGCGGTGCGGTTTTTGGGTTAGTAAATAGCGTATGATTGGCACGGTGAATACGGGTGCGTTGCCATGCTTGGATTTGACGGAGTGCATCAGCAAGCTCAGTGTCTTGGTGGTGGGGCAGGGCAAAATACCGCTCGAGCATCTGCACCATATCAGAGATGAGTGACATGATGATTTCCATAGTGATGAATGGCTTATCATCTTAGCATAAAATGATCGCACACGCCAAAAAGCTTGCTGGGTCGGCTTGTGGTCTGTTTACATAACTTTACATTCAGTAATTTTGTAAAATAAAATGATTACCTTTGGGTAAATGTGGTAAAATTGTCATAAAACTGTCATATTTGGCACTTATAATATGACAATATTGAGTGACTGCCCAACAAGGATGCGATTGTGACAGCCTTGGGCGGTTTTTTGTTATGATATTTTGGCTTGATTTATGGTAAATTCAGCAAAACAAACAACACCAATGGCAGGCAACCTGCTATTTGGCTTGATGATGGCGGCGGTCAGCATCTATTTTATTTGGTGGGGTCTGGACTACACCATGCACCAACAAGTGTTGCTATTTTTGATCGCAAGCTTTTTTGGTATCTTTATGGCGTTCAACATCGGTGGTAACGATGTCGCCAACTCATTTGGTACATCAGTTGGTGCAGGGACGTTGACTGTCACTCAAGCATTGGCGGTGGCGGCGATTTTTGAAGTGTCAGGTGCGGTGCTCGCTGGTGCTGCGGTAACAGACACCATCCGTAGCGGTATCGTTGATATCGGTAAGCTTGGCGTATCGCCTGATCAGTTCATTTATCTGATGCTATCAGCGCTGATTGCGGCGGCGTTTTGGCTACTATTTGCCACCAAAAAAGGTTTGCCAGTCTCAACCACGCACGCCATTATCGGTGGTATCGTCGGTAGTTCGATTGTGCTTGGTATCAGCCACGGCGGTACAGCATTGGCATTTGAGACGGTCAAATGGTCTAAGATTGGTGAAATCGCTATCTCATGGGTAGTGTCACCACTATTGGGTGCTATCTTGTCATACATCATTTATAGCATCATCAAAAAGAACATCTTGGCATATAATGATCAAGCTGAAGCACGTGTCAAAGTGATCAAAATCAACAAAAAGACACTAAAACGTGAGCAAAAAGAGCACTTTGATAGCCTAAGCGAAGAAGACAAGCTGCCATACACCAACGCCATGTTGCGTGACCAAGAAGTCTATAAAGATGCAGACTGCGCTCGTGAAGATCTAGAAACGGATTATTATCGTTCGCTGTATGATCTTGAGCGTGAGCGTGACAGTATCGACACGCTAAAAGCACTAAAAACTTGGGTACCATTGATTGCAGCGTTTGGTGCGGTCATCATGACAGCGATGGTTGTGTTCAAGGGTCTATCAAATACTGGTCTAAACCTATCAACGCTACAAGCAGCGCTGGTCATGGGTATGCTAGGTGCAATTGTTTGGCTTGCGGCGTTCATCTACACCAAGACCATTCGTGGTAAGCACAAAGAAGACTTGGGCAAAGCGACATTTATCCTATTTAGCTGGATGCAGGTATTTACTGCGTGTGCGTTCGCCTTTAGTCATGGCTCAAACGACATCGCTAACGCTGTCGGGCCATTCGTTGCCGTCATGGAAGTCATCAGAACTAATGCCATCGAAGCCAAGAGTATGGTGCCAGGCCCTGTGATGGTAACCTTTGGTGTGGCATTGATTGTTGGTCTATGGTTTATCGGTAAAGAAGTTATCCAAACTGTCGGTACTAACCTAACCGAAATGCATCCTGCATCAGGTTTCTCAGCGGAGCTTGCTGCTGCTGCGGTTGTGATGGGTGCATCAAGCCTAGGCATCCCTGTCTCAAGTACGCATATCCTAGTCGGTGCGGTATTGGGTATCGGTATCGTCAACAAGAGCACCAACTGGAAGCTAATGCGTCCGATTGGCTTGGCTTGGGTGGTGACACTACCTGCCGCTGCTGCTATCAGTGCGATTGCTTTTGTTACACTAAACGCAGTGCTATAATCAGCCGCCTTAGTAAGCAAAACCCCTTGGTGATGTCATCAAGGGGTTTTGTATTGGGCATTATCTTGCGTTGCATCAATAGTAGTGCTGTGTGGTATCACCATTGATGCTTGAATTTATTCAGCTCTCGGCGTTGTTTTTTGTCAGGTTTGGTGTCGGGACGGGCAAGGTTCAAAAGCTTTCGCTGTTCGGCAAAAAACTCTCGCTGTACCATGCTCTCTTCGGTCTCATCATACAGTGTTGCTGCGATGGTGGCATTGCCACGATTTTCGGATAAGGCTTTGATGACCACAGTTTTTTCTTCTAGGCGGGTGGCGTGTCCTTGGCGGATGGTGAGTGTATCCGCCATTATGTAGCACTTGCACAAAACTTTTAGTTATAAAAGCAGCCAAATAGCTGCTTTTTTGGCTGTACCACTCTATCGCACTAAAAGCCCCAAAGCTTCCTGCAATATCGTCGCAACTCGCTGTCCTTCAAATTGTGTTTTGAACACAACATCAGCGCCACAACCAATTTCAGAAAATAATTTTTGCGCATGTTTAATTTTCTTGCTTTCCTCTTTTCGCAATGAATCAGAGTCCGCCACATTTTTACTCTCTAAAACCAAATTCAGCGTCTCGCCAGAGTCGGTTTTCACGATATAAGCAAAATCGGGCGAATAAGTCCCACCACCTGCTACTGGAATTTTGATAGAATTTTTTGGGATTTTAGTGAATACGATCACTTCTTGAACTTGATTGTCTGTGATGTTTTCACGCTCTAATCCGCTGTCGTAAAATACACTTTCAAACAAAAATTCTGACAACGGAGTGGCATTGTCATATTGCGTACCCAAATCCGAAGCATTAACTTCTGTCAAGGCATTGCCTTGATTATCGGTAAATTTTGTCGGATGAATGCTGCCGCCAATATGATTATAACCTACTTCAAATGTATTGAATGAATTGAGTAGCAACCAGCGGTTAAAACCTGCATGAATTGCTCTGATCGTTTGTTCATTTAGATATTTTGAAATATCTAGGGTATCACGCACAGCAAAAAAGGCTTGATGCAAGGTTTTGATTTGGATCAACGCCGTTTGCGATAATTTCAATAAAAATTCACGGTAATTAATCGTATTAATCGGCTCAAACACTTCATCATACACGCTGCCTGTCGCTACAGAGGTCAACAGCCCATTACTCACTTTGATTTCTTGCTGCGCAGTGCGTATGCTTGTTGGTGTGAATTTATCAGTATTATCACGCAAATACTGTGTGAATAAAGCCAGAAATTCTGCTTCATCTTTGATTTTATATTGCAACAAGGCTTTTTGGTTAATCGCCTCCCATAAAGCTTTGAGTTCATCATATTTACCCACGCGCATTTTGACTTTTTCCATCTTATCACCCGAGCGGATAATTTTGTCTTTTTTCAGGCTACCTGAAACTTCAAACGCTTTGGGAAACATATTTTTGGTTTCAGTAAAACCGTTTTCCACAAAAACATCATTGTCATCAATCAAATCTGCTAATTTCTTACGAATATTTTTCTTGCTTTCATCAGGATAGGCTGCCAAGATTTTTTCAAGCAATTCATCATTCAATTCTGTAAAAATAATTGGCTTTGTTATCGTGCTATTAACTTCTTTTGTTAATTTTTCAATAAAATCACTTTCACTGCTATCCACAAAATAGTTTAAGAAAAACGCATGATCTTTCACACGAGCCATATATTCATTCACTGGCAAGCGCAAACCACGCCCAACTTCCTGTAATTTACTGGTTTCACTACCACTGGAGCGTAATTTACAAATTTGAAATACATTGGGATTATCCCAACCTTCTCGCAATGTCCATTTTGAGAAAATAAAACGACGAGGATTGGCCAGCGATAACAAGGTTTCTTTATCGTGCAAAATTTCATTTACTTCCTGCTCGATTTTGTCGTCTTTATCGCTGTTATCGCGTGAAAAATAACCGCCATGTGTCTTACTAATATCACTTAATGCCGTTTGCCAATATTGGCGTAAAAACTCATCGCTTTCATTTTTGAGAATATTTTCTAATTCGGCTTTTACAGTTTTCTCAAAAATACTTTTTAAACTGCCTGAAAGCTGATTTTTGTCATCACGATAGCCTTGAATATCGTCAATAAAAAACAAAGTCAGCGGTTTGATGCGTCCGCCATTACGCATAAGCAGTTGTTTTTCTAATGCAAAATGCTGTTTTACCGCTTGGCGCATCATCTTATTTCGCACACTGTCATTGTATGAATAAGGGTTTAAGCTATCCCCTTTTTTCAGCTCGATACCGTTACTCAACACCAACTTGCTTTTGTTCATTTCCGCAACAAACAAATCATCAATCGCTTGATGAATACGGCTTAACAAATCGCCTTTGCTTAATTTAAGTTCTTGTTTATTTGAAATAAAAGTCGCTTCTTTGCCGTCCAAATCAATCAGCTTAATTCGCTCGCCGCTATCGCCGTCAATCTGTTCGGTAAACGCACGAATACCCTTGACCAAATCATCATTAAAGGCATCAATCGCACTTAGGCGATAAAGCAAGTTATCAAATTGATTATTAAATGTCGCGCCATATCGCAAGATAAATTGAGCATTGAACTTTAGAATATTTGCCCATGTTTTAGCTGTATCTCGGGTTGGGAATTTATGCGGCTCATCCACAATCACAAACGGTTTTATTGCTGCCAACGCCTCAAACGGCACATGATATTTATCTTTGAGCAGATAACTGCCATCATTGCCTTTGTCTGTGCCAGCCATCGTGTCGGAATTAATCATGCCTGCATTGATAAGTAGTACATGGATTTTTTGTTCATCATCCGCTTCTACAAAGCGCACGATTTCATAAGGCATGGACGATTTTTTTGCCCTAGACTTTTGGCTTTCCACCACATACAGTTTGATTTCTTTTTCGCCATAACGCCCTTCAAAATCTTTGCGAAAATGCTCGGCAAGGGACGTGCTTTGCAAAAAATTCTTCGTTCCTGCCTTAATGGAAAGGGTCGGCACTACCACGATAAACTTAAACACGCCAAGTGTGCGGTTTAGCTCAAACATGGTTTTGGTGTAGGTATAAGTCTTACCCGTTCCTGTTTCCATCGCAATATCTAGTACATTACTGCCTGAAAGCGGTATGTCTTCCACGCCATTGGCTCTTTGGATTTTCTGCAAATTATCCGTTTTCAGATTGCCTGAAAACACAATTTCGGGATTTTCATCTCGGCCGCCGTGTTTTAAATGCACACAGTCGAACACACTCAAAACCGATTCAATCGCCCGTTCTTGGTGTGGTAAGTTTTTTTCGTAAGTAAAACCAGCCATTAAAAAACCCTCGCAAGCACGCTTAAATTATTCAAACCTTTTTTATTGGCATAGGTTTTCACCGCTTGCGCCAATTCTTTCTGTATGGCACTGTCCATATTTTGGCTAAACAAAACAATGCGTCCAGGCACAAAATCCTTGTCGTTGTCCAGTTTTTCAATCAAGGCTTTGACGCATTCAGAATGAAAACCGCTTGCCAGCAAATACAGATGCTGACGGCAGTAATAAGCCGTGTAGCCTGCCAAATCAATGGCTTGCACTTTTTCAGGCAGTCTGCAACCGTCATACACACGCCAAGTGGTTAAAAGCGTGTGTAATTGTTCATCGCTCAAAGCCGTATCTTTGGTATCGGGCAAATCCGCTTGTTGTGGGTTGAAATCATCGGTTAAAGCAGCCTGAAAATTGGGGACGGTTTCAAAGATTTTGAAACCCAAATCGCCTGAATAATCGGGATTTTCAGCGTGGATTTTTACGGCCGCTAATTCAATTCTTGCCTTTGTGATTTCAAATAAATTATGTGGCTTTTGGTGTTTCTCCAACCAATTAATTGCATTTTGAATTATTTTTTTGTTTTCTGCGCTTGCAGTCTTTAATGCTTCATCTAAATTTTCTGGTAATTGGATACAGATATATCTTAAATTTAAGTCTTGATTTTCTCTATTTAGTTGCTTAACAGTATGGGCAGTTGTGCCAGAACCTGCGAAGAAATCTAATACAAAGTCATTATTTTTTGCATTAGATATAGCAATAAGTGATTTAATTAAAGTAGTGTTTTTGGGATTTGAAAATATATTTTTCTGTCCAAATAAATCAGTTAGTTCTTGGCTACCCAGTTGATTATGACCAAATAAAGTATGCTCCCACCAGTTTGTTGCACACTGTCCTTCTTCCTCTCTTTCAAATTTGAAATATTTTTTTCTTGGCAAGCCATCCCCATTATTTGTGAATATAATACGATTGTCTTTTAATAACTTATCAAAAGTTTCATATTCTCCCATCCATTCTTCAATATATACTTTCCCAGTAGGCGTAGTAATTGAATAGGTTGTTCCAGTTTGGTCA
The DNA here is from genome assembly GCF_002014825.1 of Moraxella pluranimalium. Classification (GTDB taxonomy): domain Bacteria; phylum Pseudomonadota; class Gammaproteobacteria; order Pseudomonadales; family Moraxellaceae; genus Moraxella; species Moraxella pluranimalium. The sequence goes on from NZ_MUYU01000006.1 coordinate 177,864, forward strand.
GAACCAGTTTTCCAAGGTTTAGTTGCCCAATCCCCTCTTGGGTCATTATCGGGATTTGAAAACCTTCCAGTTAGAGGCAGTTTGCCAACACCACTTGTTTTATAATATTGTGAATTTTTTGCATAACACAAAATATGTTCTGCGACCAAACCTATCATTTTTGTTTTATCATTTGGTTGATTGTGCCTACGTCTCCAGTGAATATGTCCTTCAAAATTCTCTTCCCCAAACACTTCATCACATAAAATCTTTAATTGTGCCTGTTCATTGTCGTCAATGCTGATAAAAATCACACCATCTTCACGCAATAATTCACGTGCCACATACAAACGCGGATACATAAACGTCAGCCACGCACTGTGCGAATTGGATTTTTGGCGGTAAATTCCAGTACACGTTCGGCCTCTTCCAAGCTCATACCGCCCAGTTCCGCCAACTGCTGCGGCGTAAACTTACGATCGTCTTGATAGACAAAGCCGTCCGAACCTGTGTTATACGGCGGGTCAATGTAAATCATCTTAATTTGGTTTTTGTAGGCGTGTTTCAAGTGTTTTAGCACTTCCAAATTGTCGCCTTTAATCAACAGGTTTTCGCTGTTGGCGTTTTCAGGCTGCCTGTTGTGTTCCGTATCTTCTGCCAGTAAAGTTTCAGGGGGCGTATCTTTCAAAACACGCGCATAGGATTTACCCAGCCAATTTAGGCTATAACCTTCTTTTTGTGTATGAATGCCGTCTGAATGCAAAATTTCTGCCAATTTATCAGGCAAAAATGCACCATGCTTGTCAAAGCAATTGGGGAAATGCTGTTTTAAGAGTGCAAGCCGTTCATTTTCAGGCTGCGTGTTTGATGAAAACAAGGTTTCTTGGGTAAGCTCAGTCATGACTTACCCCCTTGAGTTTTATACTGTGCTGTGCTGTGCTGTGCTGTAAAGCATAGTCAATCCTTTATTTAAGTCAATATTTTATAGAAAAAAATGGCTTGTCTTATAAAGACAAATTCTCACAACCTATAATTTTTAACACCTGCATCATAAAAATCGCCCCAAAAGTACCTCTGGCGATTTTATTACTGATGTTTTGTGGGCTTTCATGAATGCCTTGGGTCGCCAATCTTTCTGAGATTTCTACATAGCTGATATTGCGTCTGGCGATTTCAGCCTTAAGCAAACCTCTTACATAGTCTTTCCAGTAAGTTTCATCGGAAAAATCGTGATTTTGTTTTGTCATCATTGTTTCTCTAACAACACTAAATATATGTTTTCATTATACATGATGAAAAAAGTATTTGCAAATGTATATTATTGTGATATAATCATCATATATGATGATATAAACACATATTGGTTGCTAATTAATTATTATTGGAGAACACCATGCCACAACACTTCCTCCTCTCTGCTGAAGCACGCAATCTATCACCGATTGCTATTGCTCGCATGAGTGAACATGAGGCAGTGATGACAATGAAGAAATTGCGTTGGGGTGAGGGTAAGGATGTAATATGCCCTCGTTGTGGCAAGAAGCATGAGGCTTATTACATCAAATCTCGTAAACAGTGGCAATGCAAGGAATGCAATTACCGCTTTTCAGTGACAGCGGGTACGTTATTTACTCATCACAAATTGCCGCTTCGTGATATTTTATTTGCCTGTAGCTTGTATGTGAATGCAGCCAAGGGTATTTCTGCCTTACAAATTGCCCGTGATTTAAATGTACAATACAAAACCGCTTTTGTACTGCTGCATAAAATCAAAGAAGCTTTAAAGGTGCATAAACAGCGAGAGTCGATGCAACTGAGTGGCGTGGTGCACATGGACGCTACTTATGTCCATTCTAGTCAAAAACCCAAGAATAAAAAGAGTGAGCGTGTTGATAGACGCTTAAAACAGCATGAGAACCCGCTAAAGCGTGCGATTTTGGTTATGCGGGATAGTTTTGCCAAGCAAGATGATAAACAAGACGCCAAACAAATTGGTGCAAGAAATACCATTGCCTTTGTTGCCAAGTCTGAAAACAGCAAAGTTGTTAATAATCTTGCCAATAAACATATTGCCAAAGGCAGTACCATCCATACCGATGAAAGCCCAGCTTATGACAACCTGATTTATTTTCACGACCTAAAGCGCGTCAACCATCAAAAGGAATATCGCTCTGATGCTGGTGTGACCAATAACTTAGCAGAAAGCTATTTTAGTCGCTTTAAGCGTATGTACTATGGGCAAGTTCACAAGATGAATAATACCTACCTATACGAATACGCCAATGAAATCGCTTATCGTGAAGATACTCGCCGTCTTAGTAATGGTGTCATTTTTAATGATGTGGTATCCAAATGCTTAACCAGTTTGCCTTCTGATGATTGGCGTGGTTATTGGCAAGGCAATAAAAAGCGCGTCGAAACTTTGGCAGCGTAGTTTTATGATTGCGATAGATTGCGATAACTTACGATAAACTGCGATAAACCACGATAACTTACATAAACAACAATCAATCATTGGAGTATCTCTCATAGCTCAATCTCATGTCACAAGCGGTATCGCCAACAAAATCAATCTCCTAAATAAACACAAGCAAGCTTTACTTAAGCAAATCCAAGATATCGATCAACAAATCAGCATTCTCACCCAAGCAGCTTACATCATGGGTGAGGCCGAACAACTACCAAGGCTACGCAGCTCAGTGTTTAATCAAAGCATCAAGACACTTGTTGTACAGGTGCTTAAGCAAGCAACACAGCCTTTATCCGCCAATGAGATTACAGAACAGGCGGTGTCACTTGACAACCAACCACAATCAAACCAAGAACCCATAGAAGTCACCGCCAAACACCTAAAAGCTGCTCGTAATGCACTGAATTTTTTAATCAATGATGGCGTGGTTAATAAGATTGGCTCAAAGCGGGGTGAAGTGAAATATTTATGGGCAGCAAATCAACAAAACCTTGAATAATCAGCTACATTCACAAATAAAAGCAGCCATTTGGCTGCTTTTTAGTGGTAGTTCTTGTGCAGGTGCTACATAATGGCGAGTGTATCGCCGACTTGCAGTTCTTTACTTACCTTGATTTTAGCACCGTTCATGTGCACTTTGCCAGACTCGATGGCTTCTTTGGCTAGGCTACGAGTGCGGAAAAATCGTGCTGCCCATAGCCATTTATCGGCTCGTACCCGAGTTAAAGTGTGTTCTGTCATGAGTTAATTACCAATTCGTAGCTATATTGCAAGCCTTTTATTCCCATATAATCTTTTGAAGTTCTGACAAACCCAACTTTTTGATACAAAGCTTGAGCGGTGATATTTTTGTGGTGAACACCGAGCACAACTTTATTGGCGTGCAAGCCATGATGGCAAATAAACTCACCCAATCGCATCAAAGCTTGTTTGGCATAGCCTTTACCTTGATGGGCAGGATTGATAGACATTGAGCGTAGCAGCAAGGAATTTTGATCGTCGGTATAGTGATATTTATTATCACCTTGATCTAATACAAAAAATCCAACAACCTCATCATCTGATACAATCACAATTTTATGTACGTCAAGCGTATGATTGTCAAGCCATTCGTGGGGTGGTCTGGTAAATTTCGATTGCTCATCATCAAGAGAATACATCAATGATAAATGATGCTGTGGCTGCAACAATGTCAGCTGAATCATATTCAACCCCAAAATAAATCCCTATTAAGCTTTGGCAGTAGATTGGATAACAAACGTCATAAAATTTCAATCACTGTAAATTCTTCAAAAATTAGCCACATTTTATCATCAAATACGCCAAACTTTTCAAAAAATTCTTGATGAACTGTCCGCCAATATGCTAAGGATAAATCGCCTTCGCCTTCTTTTTTGGCAAGTGTTTCATCCACTTCATCAAAGCGGATGATGAATTGAGCGGTGTTTTGGATAACGCAGGCGGGAACATTTTGCCCATCGGTGATGACCTGTAGGCTGCCCACAGGCGGGAGTGGCTCAGCCAAATGCCATGCCAAAGCCGTGCAAGTGGCTGTCTTTTTGCCACTTAGCACGAGCTGTACGAGTTCATTTGCCATTTGTGGATTATCGCCAAATGACCAATGGGGTAGGGTGCTGATATCCATCACTTCAAAAACAGTTGATAGCCCACATTATCCGTCAAATTATCACATTCATAACCAATCTCGGTGAGTGCGTCTAGGATTTGGCGGCTGCTGCCTTTGGATGCTTGTAAGCCGACCATGATACGACCTTCGGCGGCACCATGATTGCGATAGTGAAATAGGGTGATGTTAAAATCTTGACCCAGTTTTTCAAGGAAATTAAGCAATGCCCCCGGGCGTTCTGGGAAAATCACACGGAACAACTGCTCATCGTCCAGATTGGCATGACCGCCAATTAGATAGCGGATATGGGTTTTTGATGCTTCATCATCGGTCAAATCATGAGCGGTGTAGCCGCCTTTGGCTAGGATATCGCTGATGATGGCACGCTCTTTTTGACCTTCTTTAAGCCCGATACCGACGAACACATGAGCGGGGGCGGTGGGGTTCAAAGCATCGACACGATAGTTAAACTCGGTGATGTTGCGACCTTGTAGCACACGACAAAAGTCCAAAAACGCCCCTGTTTTTTCGGGTAATGCCACTGCAAAAATCGCTTCTTTTTGTTCGCCAATCTCGGTACGCTCGGCGATGTAGCGTAGGCGGTCAAAGTTCATGTTCGCACCAGAGACGATGGCGACGCAGTTTTTGCCCGTGATGCCGTGCGTGCTTAGGTATTTTTTCATCCCTGCCACAGACAATGCCCCTGCAGTCTCGACGATGGCACGATTTTCTTCAAAGACATCTTTGATGGCGGCACAGATTTCGTCATTGGTGCAGGTGATGACATCAGGCTCAACGACCGTGCCTGTGCCGTCTGATTTCATCATTTTGGCGACTTCAAAAGGCTTTTCGCCGATTTGGGCAACTGCCACGCCATCGGCAAAGAGTGAGACTTGTGGTAAGCGAACTCGCTCGCCTGCTTCAAGAGCGGCTTTTAGGCAGGCTGCGCCTTCAGGCTCGACGGCGACAACCTTGATGTGCGGGGCGACTTCACCCAAAAATGCCGCCACGCCTGCAACCAAACCACCACCACCGACAGCAACAAAGACATAATCAATCTCACGCCATTGTGAAGTCAGCTCAAGCCCGATTGTGCCTTGACCTGCAATAACCAGCTCATCATCATAAGGGGCGATGTAGGTCAGTCCGTCGGTCTGCGATTTGTCAATGGCAAAGTGGTTGGCTTCATCAAAGCTATCGCCATGCAGATGTACCGTACCGCCAAGTGCCTTGACTGCTTGGACTTTGATGTCAGGTGTGGTGGTTGGCATGACGATGAGATTATTAATCCCAAGTCGGGCAGCAGAGTAGGCGACGCCTTGGGCATGGTTGCCAGCGGATGCACAGATGACGCCTTTGGCTTTTTCGGCATCGGATAGTTGGCTGATTTTGTTGTATGCACCACGCAATTTAAAGCTAAACACAGGCTGCAAATCTTCACGCTTGATACGAATGTCGTTATTAAAGCGTTTGGAGAGCTTGACGGCAGGCTCTAGCGGTGTGCGGACAGCGACATCATAGACGGTGGCTTGTAGGATGGCACGAACATAAGGGGTAAGCATGGGGTTTTCCTTTGATATATTAAATTATGAATTTGATTGAGAAATTTCTTTTTGGTATTTGTTCATCAAGCCATGATCTAAGCTTAATAATTCTAAATTGTATGTCAATGCAGTTGCTAAGACAATCGCATCGGGCAGTTTGATTTTGTGGCGACTGCGCAGATTGATGACAGTATCTTCAACAGTTTTATCAATTGCCACTTTGCTGATGCTGTTTAAGAGATGTTCAAGATTTTGTCTGTCTTGGTCTGATAATTGACCAAAGCCCAAAACTTCCATACGGTTGATTGGGCTGATGACGCAATGGTTTAAATCAATGCGATTATTCTTAATAATCTCAATGACATCTGGATGGCCATTATACAGCTCAATGATAAAGCAGGTGTCCAATAGATAATTAGTCCCACTCATCACGCAATGCCTTTTGAATTGCCAAGCCATCACCCAGCTGGTTGCGGTTTGGTAGGGTTTTTATAAAATCAGTGAGTAGCTCGTCTTGCTTTGGCGTAGCAAAAGATTGTAGGGCTTTTTCGTAAGCACTAATGGTGATAAAATCTTGAATACTTTGTCCGTTTTTTTGGGCAACTTGTTCAATGATTTGTAATGTTTGTGGCGGTAGGTCTAGTACAATCATTGGATTTTCCTAAATTTGATACCGTTTATTTTGATTAAAAAAATTGGATATGATAATCAGCTATCATATCCAATTTGTCTTATAAATTCAATGACAAATCAAGCATCCAACTGTGCCATCACATCATCGCTAAAATTGACATTGGTATAAACTTCTTGGACATCGTCCAAATCTTCGAGCATATCAATCATCTTCAGCACTTTTTGGGCGTCATCGATGTTGTCAATATCCGCTGTGGTGCTTGGTGACATGGTGACTTCCATGTTATCAGGCTTTAATTCTGCTGCCAGTAGCGCATCGACCACCGCACCAAAGGCAGTAGGGCTTGTGATGACCAGTAGGCTTTCACCATCGTTTTCGATGTCGTCAGCACCTGCTTCTAGGGCGACTTCCATTACGCTGTCTTCTAGTGAGATGTCATTGAACACAATCTCGCCACGCTTGCTAAATAGATAAGCGACTGAGCCTGATGTGCCAAGATTGCCACCGTGCTTACTAAAGGCGTGACGCACTTCGCCAACGGTACGGTTGACATTGTCGGTCATGGTCTCAACGATGACCGCCACACCGCCGACGCCATAGCCTTCATAGGTGATTTCTTGGACATTGTCGCCTTCGCCACCACCTTGACCACGCTCAATGGCACGCTTGATGACATCTTTGGTCATGTTGGCGGCGTTGGCTTTTTCGAGCACGGCACGCAGGCGTGGGTTGTTGTTCGGGTCTGGGTCACCGCCTTTTGAAGCTGAGACGATTTCACGGATGATTTTGGTGAAAATCTTGCCTTTTGCGGCGTCTTGTTTGGCTTTACGATGTTTGATGTTCGCCCATTTACTATGACCTGCCATAATGCACCTTTTAACAATAACCCAAGCATTTGGGATAAAAATTGAACAAAATTCAGAAAAAATAACTAGGTATTATACGCTTTTTTGCTGATTTTTTCCAATGTCTTTTTTGATTGGTGTACGATGAGCTAAAACCGTTTGCTTAATTCTACAAATGCATGGTTTTTGCGATACTCATATAAGGCGATGTTGCTGTTTTGGTGTTGATACTGCCATGTTAGACGCGGTGTGATGCCCATAAAATGAATATTGCGATGCCAGATACTGCCTTGGATGTGATACTCGTGATTGGACTGAGTTTGGTTAAAAATTGGCATCGGGGCATGATAGCGTCTGTGAGCATAACCAAGGTCAAGCTGAGTGCTGATACCGTGTGCCCATTCTTGTTGCCATGAAGCACGTACGCCATAGCGATGATAGCTGTCATCTTTGTCTTGGGTATCTGCGTGTGTGTAATTGATGCCCAGTTGCCATTGCTGCATGGCAGATGGTGCATGAGCCAGACTTGCTTGGGTAAAATAAGTCTCACCATCTAAATGCGTACGTGTCTGGTAGCGTGGTCTGGCATAATCAAGCAGTACAGTGCTTTGCCACTGGGGATGTGGTGTATATTGCCATGATAGGCTTAGACCTTTTGTCTGCGAAAAATGCTCAAGCTTGGCGGATGGATTGTTTTGACTATGACCGCCGGCATAATAGGTGTGCTCAAGATAAGGGGCGAGACGGACGGCATGATGGGCATCATGGTGAGTGATGCCGATACTTAATTTGCCTGTGGCTTCATTATAAGACTTGGCATCATGATAATACTTAGCACCCAGATGTAGGTCGCCATCAAGCTGATAGCCGTGTGCTAAGGTATGTTTTTTGGCAATGCCGACATGAGCGCCAATCCCGTGTGCGGATTGAGCTTCTTGTGCTGTCCAGTGCTCCGATAGATTGGGGTTGGTTGGTGCGTTGTTGATGTTTTGATCTTGGATATAATTGATACCGCCTGTCAATTGCCAGTCGTCAATTTTATCAATCAAGGTCAAATAATGCGTGATATGCGGGCTGATGATGGGGGATAAATTGCTTTGACTTTCAAGCTTTTGTAGTTGACCTTTGGCGGCATCATATTGGCGATCATAAAATAAAGCGATTGCAAGCTGAAGTCGAATGGTGTTGTGCTCTGGATGCTTGGCAATCAGATGGCGATAGTGCTCAATGGCAGTGCCAAATTTACCTTGATGTTGTGCCAATAAAGCCTGTGCCCACCAAATGAGTGCATCATCTGGTTGATCATGAGCTTGATACAAAGGTAGTAAGTACTGCACGGCTGATACCTGCCCATAAGCCAAAGCACTACCAAAGGCGTGTGCCAGTAGTTGTGGCTGGGCAAGTAACTCATCTTGACTCAGTGTGATAATGCCTGTATCTGAGTCTGCATCTGTAGGCGTAGATGATGTCGCCACAATCGTGGGCAAGGGTGTTATCTGTGCCACAGAGAGTAGCTCTTGGGCATGGCGATCATCCAAGCTTTTGACATTGGCAGTGTCATCAGATGCTGATACAGGTAAGCTGTAGGCAAGTACAGTCAAAATCGCCATAGGGCGTATCTTTGGGCGTGTCAGTGTGTTAAGTGTAGATAAAATTGTCATAATATCCAAACAAAAAAAGGACAGCCTAATGCTAAGGCTGTCCAAAATAGGATTAAAACTTCATTTCTAGTGAAACAACAAAGTTGCGATCAGGTGCGGCAAAACTTGCACTTTGGCGAGTGCTTGGATTGACGGTATTGGCAGATGACTGGCGTACCGCTTCCCAAGTACTGTATTTGCGATTGAACAAATTATACACACCTGCTCGCAGAGTGACGTTATCACTGAGATTGACATAACCATTCAGGTCATGCGTGTACCAATGGCGAGAACGTTGGTTGTTGGCATTGTATGCGGTGTTGCCGACATAATTCACGCCTGTCAACTCATCATCTCGCTTAGCCTTAGAGTAGGTTGTGGTAGCACTGACACCCCAAGTGCCTGTTGGGTTATCATAACCCAGTCCTGCAACAAGGCGAGCTGGCTGGATCGCATCAAGTAGTGGATCGCTGGTGTTGGTGAAGTTTGGATTGACGGTGCGTTCTTTGACTTTGACTTGGTTGTATGCCAAGCTTGAGTACCAACCTTCTGGAATGGCTTTGTGCACACTGTGCCAATCCACTTTGCCAAGCACGTTGATGCCATGCAAGGTGACGTCTTGGATGTTATGATAGCCAAATTGGTTATTGGTTAAGCCACGCAGTTCTGCCAAGGCGATCATGTCTTTGTAGCGATTATAAAAATAACTGGTTTCTAGATAACCAAAATCGCCTTTTAGACCAATGCCAAATTCTTGGTTAAGTGATTTTTCGGGTCGAAATTGACCGACATGATGAAACTCGCCTGATGTGTCTCGTTGACTGCCCTGAACTCGGCGACCAAACATTTCATAAAATGCCGGCACACGAAAACCGCTTGAGATACGATACGATAGTGCCAGATAATCGGTCGGCTTGATGGTCAAGCCAGCATTCCATGACCAATTGCGATAATTGCCTGTGGCTGTCCAGTCATCATTTGAGCTGTAGCGATGTTCATCATAACGTAGACCTAGCCCCAAATCGGCAAATTTACCAAAAGCAATGGTATCTTTGAGAGTAATAAAGTAGTTCTTGCCATCGATGCGTCTGGCTGAACAGTCGCTCAAATCCGTGCTGTTGCCACTATAATCACACAAATCAGCACGCACGATGGTGGCTGGATTGGCGGTATAGACATAAGGTCTGTCATACGAACCATTTGGGCTAAAAGTGAGACCATCACGCACGCTTTGCCAAGTTTGCTCGGCGTATTCGTGCATATAGTCACTGCGTTTGAGCGTGGATTGTTGTTTTTGTGCACCTAGACCCAGCTGTAGTTTGTGACTGGATTTGGCAAAGTCAAACGCTTTTTGTAAGCTGATGTCTAGCTGGTCCACTTGTTCACTGTAGCCATTTTTTTCGGATTTATAATATGACCACGGCTTATCTGTGCTTGCACGGCAGGTGGCATCGACAGTTGGATAAGGGGCGCAGCGTCTGTCATGGCTTGTGCTATCTAGCTCAATGCTTTGGCGGTTGTAGGCAAGTTTGAGCTTATCAATGATGCCCAAGTCTTGGTTGTCAAATTGATAAAACACGCCTGCACGGGTTTTGCGATGTTCTTCATCAAAAAACTGCGTACGTGTCCAGTTCAGACCAGCAGGTAGATTGGTGTAATTGAGTCTGAGTCCATTGAGTAATTGGTCATTGGCATAGACGCTGTGAGCCACTCTTGTGCCATTGGCATTTTCTTCGGGCAGATAATAAGCAGGGACGCTCATATCTTGGATGTTGTACTGCTGTTTGGTGTGTTCATAGACACCACCAACATGGTGCTCGGGGCTAAAGCGATAGCCACTTTTGAGCAGCAGTGAGTCTGATTGATAATCCATCGGGTCAGGCATAATACGCTCGCTACCTGTGTAGGCATCTGCTGTCAAAGTTTCGCTAGGATGTAGCATACTTTGGCGATTGGCAAGCTCAAGCTCGCTTAGCGGTGGATGGGTGCGCAGTGTCGGTAGTGTATCTCTGGTCAAAGCAGCACTTGGTTTGGGTGCGCAATCTAGCGTTGGACATTCATCTTTTAGGATAAACCAGCCGTTTGAATAGGCATTTTGGGCAGTGCCAAGTCGCATATCATAGACATCAGCATAGCCTGATAGCCGTGTGATGGTGTGCTCATGGGTGGTTGCATCTTTGTGGACGGCAGTCTCATGACCATCACGATGCGTGTAGATTGCCATTGCTTCAAAGGCACCTTGACGAGCGGCTGCGGCGATGGAGTTGGTGAGTTGACCATTTTTGCTACTATAGGCAGTTTTGGTGTTGAGCCCCCAGTTTTTGTCCTGCTTGATGATGTCACTGGCTTCTTTGGTGGCAAAACCAACCGCACCGCCTAATGCGCCGTTGCCATAATCAGATGAGCTAGAGCCTTTGCTTAGCTCGATGCCACGAATGTTTTCGTACTCGATTTCGTTGATAGCACCGCCATTGGCTTTGGAAAATAGCGTGGTATAAGACTGCGCCTGTGGCAAGCCGTCCACCAGTAGGGCGACACGGTTTTTATCCACACCACGCATGGCATAGCCACTGGTTGCGCCACGTCCTTGTTCGACGACTGAGATACCGGGGTCATATCGGGTCAAATCACGGATACCAAGAATTTGTTCATCATCAATATCTTGGATGCTTTTGACGACTTTGCCCAGTCCTGTGACTTCATTATCCTTACGGCTGATGCGTTTTTTGACAACGATAGTATCAGTTTCAAGGACGACAGTGGGCACGGTGTCTGTGGTAACTTCTTGGGTATCATCATCAGCATAAGCAGTACTGCTGATACTTGCCAAAATAGCACAGATGGCGACACTGAGCAGTGTTGGTTTGCCAAGCTGCGGCAGGGCGTTGGCTGTGTTGATGGATGTATTATGATGCATGGATTATCCTTGTTGTTCAGCTTTTTTATACTTTGCTGTTATGCCTTTTTTAGGCTTTGTTGATTGGGTGGATGTGGCTTATTGGGTTTGGCGTTTGCCACCAAAGACCACGCCGATTTTGTCTTCGCCATCGGTATTTTTATAAATATGACCGCCGACTTCTTGGGCATTTGGCCCATAAAAGCCACCCGTCACTGTGGCATTGTTGATATTGACATACGCTGAAGCGCCAGTGCTGCCACCATCAAGATTAAATCCACCTGCACCTGTATTGGCAGTACCGCTAAAGCCATTGCCTGTAATTTGACCGCCAAGCGTCAACACAGGATTGACACCGCCTGCGGCAAATAGGCTACCGCTAAAGGTCTTGCCCGAAAAATCAAAACTCAAATCAGCACGGCTTGCACTGGCTGGATTGCCCGCATCAGCAATCCAGCGATGCTGACCAGTTTTGTCCACCAACGTTCCTGCCCATGTTCCCTTGTAATAAGCAGTCCCTGTTTGGCGTGCGACATCTTGGCTTGATGTGCGTTCACCAGTGATAAAGTAGGTATAATCTTGAGCATTGACATCGTCGGTGCGATAAAAATAACTGCCCAATTTGACATAGTCCAGATTTTGACAGCAGCCAAGAATACGCAAGGTTTTGGCATTGCCCAAATCATAGTTTAAAATCGGTGCAAATTCTTGGTTGGTCGCACTAGGCAATAGCGAAAACGCCTTGCCATCAATCACAAGCTGTGTGGCATTGCCAAAGGTGTCAAGCGTGCCATCGGTCAGTGTCAAATCACGGGCGACATGGATTTTGTGCGCATCAAACGCTGTTTCGGTATCGGCTTTGCCATCTTGTTTGGCGGCAAATACCCCAAAGACTGAGCTGTCATCTGCCATGAATTTACCTGCCAGCTCTTCGGCATGAGCACCAAAAAATCCCCCTTCAAGCGATGATGAATTTTTGCCAAATAGTGGGTCATTGGGATTGGTTGCGGTGGCAGTACCACGAAAACGGTTGCCGTGTAGTTTGGCATCGACGGTATAACGCTCGGTGGTGCTTTGTGTACCACCACGGGCGAGGTCGTTTTTGGTCAGCTTGCCACTTAGGGTCTTGTTGCCAAAATCAACTTGAAATTCACTGCTATGACCGATGGCATAAGGTGTGCCATCAGTGGCCGTGCCATGACTGCGTTGGGTCTTTTCTTGGGCGGAAGTGGCACCAAAATGGTCGCCTGTATAGACGCCATAAGTTAGGTCTTCAAAGCCGTCAATCACTCGGTCTTTTTTGGCATCGGTGACAAAATCCCAAGTGCCCTTGTAGGTGACAGTTTGACCAACGGGTAAATGGGTAGCAGGGTTGATGCCACGATAATACACATAGCCATTTGCGCCACGATACCACGTTTTATTTTCTCGGTCGATGTAGCGACCTTCGATGTCTTGGACATAGCCTGAGCGGACATAGTCAAATTTGCGCTTGTGAGTATCGCCATAGCCATCATGCGTATGTGTCACCCAGCCACTACTGCCATTGGTGCTGGTTAGCTCATTGACAAAAGGAATATCAAGCGTGCCATCGGCGAGTGTGATGATGTTATCGCTATTTAGATTGGCTTCATTTTCGACCAAATTAGGATAGGTATTACGCATCGGGATTTTGATAGCAGCACCAAGACTTGGCTCCATGAGTGCTTCTAGTGTCTCATCAGATGGACGGGGTGTGCCTGCCACATCGGTTAGGGCGGTGGGTGTGGTGTCTGCACTCACCGTTTTGGTTGGGGTGACGGCATCGGTCTCAAAACCGCCTTTGTTGGTTGTGCATCCTGCCAAAATAGCACCAATTGCCAGTGCCAAAACATGATACTTGGTATAAGTCATTAGCAAAGCTCCAAGAAAAACTGTGATTGTCGGTGGTTAAAATGAGACAGCTGCATCATCCTGCAAGGCCAATGCATGACAGCAGTTGAGCATGGGCTCATTTTGCTATACCACCAAAAAATATGTTATAAAAATGCATTTTGGTTAATTTTAACTCAATTTGTTAATGAAAACAAGAATAATTATCATTAGAGTTACTATTTATTATTGATTTGTAATTTCAAATGAAATTTTGTTTCAACTTGATGTGGCTTGATTGGCGCGCTTGTGTTGTGCTTAGAGTGTAAATTCAAGAGAATAAAAAAGCGTCCATCACTCATGATAGACGCTAAGGGGTAGATGCTAAAAGATGGACTTAGGCTAAACGGACTAAACCAAACCAAGCTTAGTTAAGCTTAGCAAACTAAGTGTCTCACGCTGATTGATTGCCAAGGCTTTGTGCCAACCACTCAACAAAACTTCTCACCGCAGGCACTGCACCGCGATTTTTATAATAAATCATCGACACAGGCACTTGGGGAATCTGCCAATCACTTAGCACTTGCACGAGATTTGGATATTTATCACTGATAAAACGGGGCAACATCCCAATGCCCATGCCTTTATTAATCATCTGCTCAATCAGCAAAAAATCATTGCCAGCGACTTTACTCGCTGGGGTGATTTTGACCGTTTGCCCTTGTTTGTCAAATTTCCAAGGCATAGATAGCGACTGCCCGATAACCTGATGCTGATACAGCTCATGGGGCGTGGCAGGCGTGCCGTGTTTGTCCAGATATTCTTGGGTGGCAAAAATCCCAAAATCCATCATAAACAACGGCCTAGCCACCACATTATCATTCATAATAGAGCCAACCCGCAGTGCGATATCGACGCCGTCTTGAATCATGTTGATTTTTTGTTGGGTGGCATTGATATCAAGATTGACATCAGGATAATGTGACAAATACTCATCGAGCCGCTCGGCAAGCACATGATGGTACAAGTCCACAGGGGCAGAGATTTTGAGCAGTCCACTGGGTTTATCAAGGGTGGTGTGAATGCTTTCGATGGCGATTTGCGCTTGGCTGAGCATATTTTGAGCGTGAACAAAAAACCGCTCGCCCAAGTCATTGAGACTTACACCTTTTTTGCCACGATTGAGCAGCTGAGTGCCGAGTGTTTTTTCAAGTTGGGTCAATCGGCGACTGAGTCGAGAGACAGGAATTCCTGTCAAATCTGATGCCGAACTTAGACTACCTGCCTGCACCACAGCGACAAAAAGACGAATATCATCAAGGCTGACTGTGTTCATGTTATCTTTCCATTTTTGCAAAGATGTCTTGTAAAAGTGTACCTTGTTGCAAAGATAAAAGCAACTATAATAGCCCACATCTTAATCAATCAACGAGAGTAATACGATGACTGCTTTTAAACATCTTGCCAGCAGCTTAAATGATTATGTCCTACTACTGACCCGTGTGGTGGTGGGCTATATGTTCTTATTACATGGCACAGCCAAATTCTTTGAGTTTCCTGTGTCAATGACAGGTGGCAATGGCGCTGTACCGCTGCTTTCGGTGTTTGGTGTGGGCGGTGTGCTTGAGATTGTCGGCGGTGTGCTGTTGATGCTTGGCTTATTTGTGCGTCCTGTGGCATTTTTGTTGGCGGGTCAAATGGCGGTGGCGTATTTTGTGTTTCATGCAGGCGTTGCGCAAATCTTTGACCCGATGAGCAACAAGGGCGAAGCGGCGGCGTTATACTGTATGGTGTTTTTACTGTTTTGGCTGAACGGTGCAGGTAAATTTTCATTAGATAATAAACTGTGTAAAGCCTAACTATTTGATTAATCATTAAACTTATGGAGAAATCATCATGAACAAGCTACCTGTGTTATTTTTGGGTCATGGCAATCCGATGAATGTGCTTGAGCCTGATAATCGGTTTAATCGTGCAATTGCGGATATTGGACGAACTTTACCAAAGCCAAAAGCCATCTTAATGATTTCTGCCCATTGGTATGATGAACAATTACAAGTCTCATCAAGTCCCAATCCGCCGATGATTTATGATTTTTATGGCTTTCCAGAGTCTCTTTATCAGGTGGAGTATCCTGCCAAAGGTGATGTACAGCTTGCGCAAACCATCAGCGAGCTGCTGCACGATGATGGCATTGTCCAAAATGGCGAGCAGGGTTTTGACCACGGTATGTGGACAACGCTCAAATACTTATACCCAAATGCAGATATTCCTGTGGTGCAATTATCCATCAAACGTCATCAGCCGATGGCATGGCATATTGCCATTGCCCAAAAGCTCAAAGCGTTGCGGTCTCAAGGCGTGCTGATTGTCGGTAGTGGTAATATCGTGCATAATCTGCGAGCGGTGCAGTTTCGTGGCGGACAAGCCTATGAGTGGGCAAGTGAATTTCAGCACACCATCAATCAAACGATTTTGGCAAAGGATTTACACACTTTGGCAAATTATCACACCTTGCCCCATGCGTCTTTGGCAGTGCCGACCGAAGAACATTATCTGCCGCTCATCTATATCATGGCGATGGCAGACGGCGATGAAAAAATGATGATTTTTAATGATGAGATTGACATTGCGTCCATCAGTATGACGTCGGTGGCGGTGGGGTTACCCTAATTTATCTTTGCAAATTTGCAAAATAAAATTGCTAAATCCCATCTTGTTGCAAAAATGATAATCATGGATAATACGCTCATCAACTTAAAATTTAAAAAGTGAGCAAAATTATGAAAACCATTTATCATGCAGCAAATACTCGTGGCATTGCCAATCATGGTTGGTTAAACAGCCATCACACCTTTAGCTTTGGTGGTTATTATGACCCTGACCGCACCAATTTTGGCGTACTGCGTGTGATTAATGATGATACGGTCGCAGGCGGTCAGGGCTTTGGCACACACCCGCACAATGACATGGAAATTATCTCTATTCCGCTTGAAGGCGATTTGGCGCACCGTGATAGCATGGGCAATGGCGGTGTGATTCGTCAAGGCGACATTCAGGTGATGAGTGCAGGCACAGGTATTCGCCACAGTGAGATGAATGCCAATACCGACCGTGCGGTGAAGTTCTTGCAAATTTGGGTCTTGACTCGTAAAAATGGCGTAGAGCCCCGTTATCAACAAATCCGCATCGCCGACAGTGCCACACCAAATGATTTTCAACAAATTCTATCGCCAAATCCTGATGATGCAGGCGTGTGGATTCATCAAGATGCGTGGTTTAGCCTAGCGGATTTTAGCGATGGTACAAGCAAACATTATGATGTTAAGCGTGATGGTAATGGTGTGTATATCTTTGTCATTAAAGGCAGTGCCAAAATCGGTGAAATTGTACTCAATGAGCGAGATGGCTTGGGCGTGTGGGATACTGATGGCTTTGATGTGAGTGCGATTGGCGACAGTCAGATTCTGCTGATGGATGTGCCGATGGATGTACGCAGTGCCACCAATCAATGATTGAGCAACGATTGGGCTGTGTAGCAAGCCATCTTTGCAAATTTGCAAAATTATCTTGTAAAAATGCTACTTGTTGCACAGATGAAAATCACAGATAATAGCAAGCAAGTTCGGTATTGAGCAATATTTGTTACCAAACACCCATTTAACCAAAAATATCTTGTGGTATGCTAAGTCCACAAATCAAAGACAAAGAAGGAAAATTCTTATGACTAAACAAGTTGCCGTATTGATTGGTAGTGCCAGCACAACATCATTCAACCACCTAGCGGTGAAACATCTACAACAAATCGCTCCTGCGTCGATTCAGCTAAATATCGTAGAAATTGGCGATTTACCCCTATATGACCGTGACCTAGACAGCCAAGATGTGCCACAGTACACTCGTGTGCGTGAAGCGGTAAAAGCAGCTGATGCCGTGATTTGGGTGACACCTGAGCATAATGGCAGCTATTCTGCGATGCTAAAAAACGCCATCGATGTGGTTTCACGCCCAGCAGGTCAAAGCCTGTGGATTGGCAAGCCACTAGGTCTGGTGAGTGTCAATGCAGGCGGTAGCAATCGCGCCGTAGATGCACTGCGTACAGTGGCGGCGTGTGCTTATATCAGTATGCCTGTTGCGCCATTTGCAGCGGCGGTCGGTGGTATCTTTGCCGGTGCGTTCAATGAGCAAGGCGAATTGGTTTCTGAGCAAGCCAAAGGCACGCTACAAGGCTTTATCAATAGCTTTGCCGAGTTTGTCGCAAAATTCTAATTGGCTTGATACAATTTAATACTAATAGTGTCTGACAGACCTAAGCCATCCATGAATTATGGATGGTTTTTTTTGCGCAACTGTTGCTATTCATTCGTGATGATTTAGGCTAAAATATAGCATCTTTTGTTATTTTGCTCGATTTATGCAACCAACTCACCACAAAACCCATTCGCTCAAAGAGCGGATTCATGTCATCATCGAAGGCACAGACACGCCTGCGGGTAAGCTGTTTGATGTCTGTATTTTGGTGGCGATTATTGCCAGTGTCCTTGTGGTGATGCTCGATAGCGTGCTTGAGCTACGCATTGCTTATGGTCGCTATTTTGCGGTGGCAGAATGGCTATTTACCATTTTATTCACTATCGAATATGCCTTACGCCTGTATTCATCACCCAATCGCCGAGCTTATGCGTTTAGCTTTTTTGGGGTGGTGGATTTGCTTGCGTTATTGCCGACTTATTTGAGTCTGTTTTTTGTGGGTACGCATTATCTGCTGGTGGTGCGTATTTTGCGTATTTTGCGGATTTTTCGGGTATTTCGCCTAAAATCCTATATGCAGCAGGCGGGGTTTTTGGCGGCGGCGTTCAAGACCAGTCAGCATAAGATTACCGTATTTTTCTTATCTTTATTGCTACTTGTCACCATCTTTGGGGCGGTGCTGTATGTGGTCGAAGGCCCAAAGCATGGCTTTACAAGTATTCCTAAGTCCATCTATTGGGCGGTCGTGACACTCACCACTGTAGGCTATGGCGATATTTCGCCCAAGACACCGCTTGGTCAGGCGATTGCAAGCATGGTGATGATTACCGGTTATGCCATCATTGCCGTGCCGACGGGGATTTTTACCGCTGAGCTGACCCGCACCATGCGCCCACAGCTGCAGCCAGTCTCTTGTCCCAACTGCGGTAAATTTGGCCATGCGACCAATGCCAAATACTGCGACCGCTGTGGTCATGATTTGCACGTATAAATCAGTGGTAGATAAAATTGCCCCAAGCACACACTTGGGGCAATTTGTTTGGGTAAGTGAACAGATTTAGAACTGATAAGTCGCTGAGATACCAAAGTTGCGACCGGGAGCGGTATAGCGAGCAAAGCCATAACCATCAGCACCTACCATCTGATTGGTGTTGGTGGTGTTGAACATTCTTAGGGTTTCCCACGGGATGTATTTGGTGTTGGTCAGATTGTACACGCCAGCATTGACGATGAACTGTTTATTTTGACCAAATTTTTTGGTGCCATAAATATCCACGACCATTGCGCCTTTGCTCTTATCGGCGTATTTATAGGTATCTACATATTCATCATAGCCTGTGACGGCGGTGGCGGTTTTGGTATAACTGCCTGTGGCGCTATCGTAATTATATCCGCCATAGTAACATTCATAAAAGCCACCGGTGCAAGTAGTAGTAACCGTTTCTTTGATTTCTGCAACTTCAACAGATTTGGTGTCTTTGGCTTTTTTGGCGGCGATACCACGCACACGAGCGTGCAGTGACCAGTCTTCATTGGGTGAAATATAATCAGCGCCGACAATCAGCGTCGCAGGCACGGATGCCAATGTATTAATGGTCGCCACTGAGCCATCATCGAGTGTGACTTTGGCGCTGTCACGAGCGGTATGATAATCTGCTGAGACGCTCAAGCGACCTTTGGTGTTGAGCCAATTAGATAGGTCGGCTTTTGCGCCTAGGCGTACGCCATAGATTTTGGCAGTATCAAGGTTGGTGGACTGTAGGCAAGTGCTGCGACTATCACAGCCGTTGGTATTGCCTTGCCAAAAACGGGTATGGATAAAATCATCATACTGTGTCAAATAGCCTGATGCGGTCAGGGCAACATCATCATTCACCGTCCATTTGAGCTCAAGCTCTTGGTTGAGTGATTTTTCGGGTTTGAGTGCATAGTTTGGCACTTGGCGAATACCCATACCTTCAAAGTTACTATAAATCTGCGATACCGTCGGCGCTAAAAATCCCGTGCCAATCTTATAACGAGCATCAAGCTTATCAGCGATGACTTCATAATCAAAGCCAGTATTCCAAGTCAGATGATGAAATTTGCTTTGTGCCAAGCCATTGCCTGAGCGATACAGTTGGCAGTAGATGGTGGTGTTTGAGCTGTTGTTGCAGACATCATTATTACGAGTGGTTTCGCTAAGCCCATTGACATCATTTTGGAAATACGGTGAATAAGTAAAATTATCATATCGAAGCCCTGCCAAAGCACGCAGGCGGTCATTTAGGCGTACACTATCGGTCAATGTGATGCTGTAGTTGGTCTTGTCGGCATCGGGGAAGGCATACGATAGGTGGTCCTTGATGTATGAGCTATTAGATAGATAAGTCGCTGAGCTTGTGTAGTCGTGCTTGGCGTATTTGGCATCTAGGCTAAGCTTATGTTCGCCAAATTTACCAAAGTCAAACGGCACGGATTTTAGGCTTAGGCTGACTTGGTCGGTCACTGTCTGAGTGGGGCGATATTCACGGTTGGATAGGGTGACGTTGTCTTTGTTGAGCACCATTTCTTTGCCACGATATTCACACATCCATGATGAAATGCTCGGGTCAGAGCAAGTAAATTCACGGCGATACACCCAAGTATCTGCAAGACCCAGCACATCACTGTGCGTATAATCCACGCTTAGCGTATCTAGTGCAGAGCTGTTGTCAGGTTGGTAGCGATAGTTTGCGCCATAGCTTTTGAGCTCTTCGACATCGTGTGCGCGGCGAGTGGTGTTGCCTGTGCGTGAGCCTGTGCTGTTGGTGCTTTCGACGTTGATGTCATTTTCGGTGCGTTGGTACATACCGTGTACGCCTAGGCGGTGTTCATCGGTTGGTAAGAAATACAGCTTGGCAAGCACGCTCTCTTTGTCAAACGACATCGGGTTGGGATAAATGAGTGATGCGGTATCATAAGCTGATGGCATCTCTTCTTCACTAAATAGATACTCTGGATTGACACGTGCATAGTCAGCACGACGCATGGCGTGGTTCTTGGTTTCGCTACCTTCTTTATAGCTGTAGTTGAGCAGACCTTGTGCACGGCCGTGGTCAAAGGCTAGGCCTGTGGCGATCTGCTTTTCGCTATTTTTACTGTTGTAGCCGATTTTGGCATAGCCACCAGCGGTATCATCACCTTGTAGGATATCGCTTGGCTCTTTGGTCAGATATGCCACTGAGCCACCGACAGCGCCTGAGCCTGAAGTCAGACTGTCAGCACCTGCGGTGATGCGAACGCTATCCATCAACTCAAGGTCAGGACTAAAGCGGCCTTCGTACATATAGCCATAGGGTGAAAAAATCTCATTACTCTCAACATCAGGCAATGGCACGCCGTCGATATTCATCGCGACACGGTTGCCATCGACACCACGAATGGCAAAGCCTTTATTGCCGTAGCGACCCACGTCGGCGACATCCACTTCGGTATTGTAGCGTACCAAATCTTTGGCATCTTGGATATTTTGGGCATCCAGCGTATCTCGGCTGACCACTGCTTGTCCGACTTGGGTCGGGGCGGTGCGTTCAAGGATAATCTGATCACCTTCAAGCACGACGGTCGGTGTCGTGCTTTGAGTATCTGCTGGTTCGCCATCATTGGCATAAGCCTGTGTGGACATGGCAAGTAGCACGGATAAACTCAGTGCTGATAACGCGGATGGATGGGTTTGGGTTGTCATGGTCATGATCCTTATTGGTTCATCATTAAGCAAATTATGCAAATGTTGCACTATTATAAATCAGCCTAATTATTTTGTAAATAATAATTACTATCATTACCATTTGTATTATTAAATGATTATCAATTAAATAATATCGTCTGTTATGACGTGGAGTCGGTCAATGGATTTGTGATACAATTCGGTGCAGATACCTAGTGATGGACTCAGATAATATGACACTTCGACAGCTATGGCGATATGCGCCGATGACCATTGTACTTATCGCAAGCTTTGTGGCTATGGCGATTTATCAGATGATGGCAGGTGTGAGCATTGATGCACAGACAAATGCTGATTTGATACGCTTTGGGGCGGATTTTGTGCTGCTGAGCATGAGCGATGAGCCGTGGCGACTGCTGACGAGTGCGTTTTTGCACATTGGGCTGATGCATTTGTTGTTCAATAGCTTTGCGATGTACTTTTTTGGGCAAGTGGTCGAAGTCATCACAGGCTCGGTGCGGTTTTTGGTGCTGTTTGGCTTGTCGGTGGTGGGTGGTAATCTGTTGTCCAATTATCAATCATGGCAAGCCATCCTAGCAGGCGAGCTACCCACCATCTCGGCAGGGGCATCAGGCGGTATCATGGGTATGGGGGCGTTTTTGCTCGTGCTTGCACTCATGAAAGCGCCCATCGGTATTCAGCTAAATACCAAAAGCCTAGCCATCGTCATGGGACTCAATATCATCATGGGCTTTGCCATTGCAGGGATTGATAATGCAGGGCATATCGGTGGGATGCTGACAGGGGCAGTGCTTGGTGTGGCGTTGAGCGCGGAGCGTCGGCTGACGCATCGACTGGGGCATTTTCCGTATTTTTGGGCGACGGCGATGCTACTTGCGCTTGGCTTTATGGGCTTTTGGTGGGTGCTACAAGGCGAAGTGGTGGCAAGGTTGTAGCATTTTGACTAAACCGTATTCAGTATCAAAAATTTGGGCAAGTAAATCAACTTGCTCATTTTTTTTTGGCGATTACACCAACCATTCATAAGAAAAATCTGTATCTTAATAATTAAATCTTATCTAAAAAGGTTATTTAGTTTATAATAAATTTCCATATTAATAAAACGATATTACCCAAAGTTTATCATTTAAAAAATGAATGTAAAAGCACCTAAATTGATGTTGGTTTTTGGTAAATACTTTGTTATGATGGCAAGCGTTCACACCGACTTAATAACAAGGATGGGCAAGTCTTTGGGCTGATTTTTGCCCCATTCTTTTTAGCAAGCTTGAGTGTGTTGCCTGCTTTGATAAGTCGTACGAACATCCTATTTTTTTATCAAAAGGGGGTTTGGTATGATTACCGAGCATCTGGTCGATATATCTCGGCTTCAATTTGCCGTAACTGCATTATTTCACTTCTTATTCGTGCCTTTGACGCTTGGGATGACTTGGATGCTTGTCATCATGGAAGCAGTCTATCTCACAACAGGCAAAGAGATTTGGAAAGACATGACCCGTTTTTGGGGTAAGCTGTTCGGCATCAACTTCGTTCTAGGTGTTACCACTGGTATCACGATGGAATTTCAATTCGGCACCAACTGGGCATATTATTCGCACTATGTCGGCGATGTGTTTGGTGCGCCGCTTGCCATCGAAGGCTTGATGGCGTTTTTCTTAGAATCGACGATGGTCGGTCTGTTCTTCTTTGGTTGGGAGCGTATGTCTCGCTTACAGCATTTCACCACCACACTACTGATGGCACTGGGCACAAGCTTATCTGCGCTATGGATTTTGGTAGCGAATGGCTGGATGCAAAACCCTGTTGGCGCTGAGTTCAATTATGAAACCATGCGTATGGAGATGACAAGCTTTGCGCAGATTTTCCTAAATCCAGATGCCCAAAACAAATTCTTGCACACAGTATCAGCGGGCTATGTGACAGGGGCGATGTTCGTGCTTGGCGTGTCGGCATGGTATCTACTCAAGGGTCGTGATATCGAATTTGCCAAGCGTAGCTTTCATGTGGCGTCTGCCTTTGGCTTTGCGGCGATTTGTTCTGTCATTGTCTTGGGTGATGAGTCAGGTTATTCGATTGGTCATGCACAGCAGACCAAACTAGCTGCCATCGAAGCGATGTGGGAAACTGAGCCTGCACCGGCAAGTTTTAATATCATCGCTGGCATCAATGAAGCTGAGCAAAAGAACGACTGGTCAGTGCATGTGCCCTATGTGATGGGTATCATTGGTACTCGTTCATTAGACAAACAGATTCTTGGCATTCATGACATCAAAAAAATCAATGAAGAAAAAATCCGCAATGGCATCACAGCGGTCAGTCTGCTTGATACCATGCGTGCCCAAAAAGAACAAGGCGTCGCCATTGACCCTGCGATGATTGCACAGTTTGATGCGCACAAAGAAGATTTGGGCTTTGGTTTATTGATTAAAAAATACACCAATGATGTCACTAAGGCGACGCCTGAAATGATAGCACAAGCGGTCGATGACAGTGTACCTGCGGTGACACCGATGTTTTGGACATTCCGTGTGATGGTGGGTATGGGTATGCTGATGCTATTGCTGTTTTCTTTATGCCTATTTTTCACCATCAAAGGCAACTTTATGCAGAAAAAATGGCTGCTAAAATTTGCTGTGCTGATGATTCCTGCGCCGTGGATTGCGATTGAATCAGGCTGGTTCGTCGCTGAATATGGTCGTCAGCCGTGGACGGTATATGGCGTCTTGCCGACGCACTTATCGGTATCGAATATCAATGTCAATAGTGTACTGATGTCATTGGCAGGGTTTGTGGCATTTTATACCATCCTTGCTATTGTTGAGATGTATTTGATGGTGAAATATGTCAAAATTGGGCCTGCATCACTGGGTACAGGTAAATACTATGGCGAAAAAACTTCACCACACCTAATCAATACGACAGATGCTCATACTTCACAAAATAAAGGAGTATCGCCATGATGATACCTTTAGATTATGAAACGCTCAAACTGATTTGGTGGCTACTGGTCGGCGTACTACTGATTGGCTTTGCCATCATGGATGGTCATGATATTGGCGTGTGTTCATTGCTACCGTTTGTCGGTCAAGATGACACCGAACGCCGTGTGATTGTCAATACCATTGGCCCGCATTGGGAAGGCAACCAAGTGTGGTTCATCACCGCAGGCGGGGCGATTTTTGCGGCATTGCCATTGGTGTATGCTACAGCGTTTAGTGGATTTTATTGGGCATTGATTGCGGCACTGTGGGCGATGTTTTTCCGTCCTGTGGGCTTTAAATACCGCAGTATGATTCATAATGACACATGGCGTAAGATTTGGGATTGGCTATTGTTTGTCGGCTCGTTTGTGCCTGCGCTGATTTTTGGCGTGGCATTTGGCAATCTGCTACTTGGCGTGCCGTTCCATCTTGATAGCCATTTGGTATCGACTTATACCGGCTCATTCTTTGGACTGCTTAGCCCATTTGCACTGCTGTGTGGTCTGATTAGTGTGCTGATGCTCATCATGCATGGCGGTGTGTATTTGGCACATCGTACGGTCGATGGTATCCAAGCGCGTGCATCGACTTATGCCAAGATGGCGGCGATTGTGACTGCGGTGCTGTTTGTGGCAGCGGGCTTTTGGGTGGTGAATTTGGATGGCTATGTCATCACAAGCACCATTAATCCCAATGGCATGATTGACCCAATCAGTAAGACTGTCAGCACCGAACAAGGCGCATGGCTAAACAACTTCTACGCACATTCTATCCTGTGGGCAGTGCCTGCACTGGGCGTTGTGATGCCATTGATTACCGTTGCTTTGTTGAAGCTTGGTCGCACCTTATTGGCATTTATTACATCGAGCCTAAGCCTACTTGGGATTATTGGTACGGCAGGCGTGGCGTTGTTCCCATTTTATATGCCGTCATCAAGCGACCCACGCTCAAGCTTGACGGTGTGGGATTCGACATCAAGCCATTTGACCTTGTTTATCATGCTACTTGTGGTGATTTTCTTATTGCCTGTGGTGGTGACTTATACCAGCTGGGGCTATGCCGTGATGCGTGGCAAAGTGACCAAAGCCTACATCAAAGAAAATGAAAAATCCCTATACTAAGGAGTAACTCATGTGGTATTTTGCATGGATTTTGGGCTTGGGATTTGCGGTGCTTCTTGCAATTCTAAGCGCAGTTTGGGTGGAATTTGAAGCGTCACGCAATGAGTCGTTTGGCGAATCAGATTCGGATAAATCCTAAGCGATTTTGACAATCAAATTTTGATAGTCGTAATTTGAAAGTCACATTTTGAAAGTTATAAAAGCACTTTGGGGCAACTCAAGGTGCTTTTTTGTGTTTGGCAAGATGTTTAAAAACCAATTTTGCCAAATTCTTACTAGTGATTTGCCGAAGTTTTGCAATTTTTATCATCTGATTAGCACTGTATTTGTATTGGCTAAATCAGCGTGCAAAGTCTGGTCAAAGCCTTGCAAATATTGGTATTTGTGCCAATTTTTATGCGTGGCTGACTGCCTATTTGGGCAAAATAATGCTAAAATATTAGCAATTTTTTTAGCCGTAGAATAATAATGAACAAAGCCATTCGCCCACGATACCTGATTTTGACCGCCATGATGATTGCGAGCATCTCGGCGGGTGTGCCTAGCGTGACCCATGCCAATTCTGGCAGTGGGGCGTTTGGCGGTTTGAGCAGTATTTTTGGCTCAAAGTCCCAAGACATCTTACCTGTGCATGAAGCGTTTGGCGTGACCACGACCCAAGATGGCGAGCGTCTGACAGTGCAGTTTCGGGTAACTGACGGTTATTATATTTATCAAGATAAAATTGCGCTCAAGCTACCCGATGGCGTGGTAGCAGGGCAGTGGCAGTTTGACCAGTCGCCGAACTGGGTGGATGATCCGCAGTTTGGGCGTGTGGCGGTGTTTGAAAGTGATGTCATCGCAACAACGACCCTTGCTAGCACCCAAGCGATAACTGATACCGCCATCGGACTAAAGTGGCAAGGCTGTGCCAAAGCAGGGCTGTGCTATCCGCCTGAGACCACCAATGTGACAGTATCGCTTGCCGCCAATCCTGATGCCGTCAAGGCGATGCAGGCAGATGGTATGGCTGATAATAACCAAGCCGACACCAAAGCAGATACGCCAAATACAGCCAATTCTGCTACACAAGCCACAAGCCAAGACAATACCAATCTATCAGCTGATATCATTGGTACAGATGGCACGGCACTGCCATCGGCTGAGCGTTATACGCTGGATCATAGCTACACGCCAAGCCAAGCAGGTAGTAGCAATCCTGTGATGATGATTGGCTTGTTGTTCTTGGCAGGGTTGGTGCTTGCCTTTACGCCGTGTATCTATCCGATGCTACCCATCGTCGCCAATATCGTCGCCAAACAGCGATCAAGTAGTGCCAAGCGTGGCTTTGTGCTATCCACCGCCTATGGCGTGGGTGTGGCGAGTGCTTATGGTATCTTGGGTGCGCTGATTGCATGGTTTGGTCAGGCGCTTGGGATTACTGCATGGTTTCAAAAAACTTGGGTGCTCGCCATCGTCGCAGGGCTGTTTGTGCTCTATGCGATGATGATGTTTGGCTGGGTGCAGATTCGTTTGCCATCAGCGCTGGCCAATTTGTTACAACAAAATGCCACACGAGCGGATGATAAGCTTGGGAGTATCACAGGCAGCTATCTGGCAGGGATGCTCTCAGCACTCGTGGTGTCGCCTTGTGTGTCAGCACCGATGGCAGGGGCTTTGACAGCCGTGGCAGGTAGCGGTAGTGCGGTGTTTGGCTTTTTGGCGATGTTTGCTCTGGGGCTGGGTTTGTCAGTGCCGTTGATGGTGGTTGGTGCGATGCAGGGCAAATATATGCCCAAAGCAGGTGCATGGATGGATAAAGTGCGTCAGTTCGGTGGCTTGATGTTGCTTGGTGTGGCACTGCTCATGATTGAGCGAATCTTGCTAAATTCGTTGATGCTGGTGCTGTGGGCGGTGTGGTTTTTGGTATTGTGCCTTTGGTTTTGGCGATTATCAAAAATGGGCTTTCGTGTGCTATCGGTGCTGTCTGCGATTTGGGCAGGCTGTCTGATGGCAGGGGCGTCGATGGGTGCAACTGATGCTTGGCGACCGCTGAACACCACTCAGAGCACCACAGGCTACACCCAAACATATCCTGATATGCATATCACCACTTTATATGAGCTGGATCAGATTCTCGCCACTCGCCAAAAGGTGCTTGTCGATCTCACTGCTGATTGGTGTATCGAATGTCGCATCATGGAGCGAGAGCTATTTACCCATCGTCCTGCTGCGCTGTCTGATTATCAAGTGGTCAAGCTTGACATCACCGAGACGACCGATGAGAGCCGTGCTGTCTTGGCTCGCTATCAGCTGTTTGGGCCACCAGCTTTGCTGATTTATCAAGAAGGCAAGCTTGAACAAGTGCTATTAGGACAAGTAAAGCGTGCGGATTTTGAGATGGCTTTGGTGAAATAAATTATCCAAATACAGCCTGATAATCCCTAAAAGTTCTACCCCTTGAAAATCCCCATCGCCACCCCGATGGGGATGATTTTTATCTTTACAATATTTCCTAGAAAATTTAAATAAAAACAATAAAATCAATATCTTATAAAATTATTATACCATTACAAATACAGATGCTTGAAAATTATCCACAGGCTAACCATATAATAATCAACCAAACATTGATAAGGATAATAACATGAACTTTGATAAATATACACGCACCTTACAAGACATCATCCGTAAAGCCAATGAGCTTGCCATCAGTCGCAAGCATACCGCCATCAGCCCTGCGCATTTATTGTCAGTATTGACACAGAACGAAACTGCGGTATCGATACTGACAGCGAGCGGAGCAGCTGTGCAGACCTTACAAGAGCAAAGTGAGACTTTGCTGTCGCATTTGGCAGTGGCAACGACACCACCGGCTCAGATAGGATTGGCGCCTGATACCGCCCGAGTGCTACAAGCGACTGAGCAGTTTGCCAATAAAGCTGGTGATGAGTATGTGGCGGTCGAGTGGTTGCTGCTTGCATTATTTGAAGAAAAAAGCACGCACAAAGTACTGGCATCAGCCGGCATTACCGCCGAGACTTTACAAAACATCATTACAAAAATCCGTGGAGATCAAACCGTGAATAATCAAAACAGCGAACAAAACCGACAAGCTCTAGATAAATATACCATCAATCTGACCGACCGTGCCCTACAAGGCAAGCTTGACCCTGTCATCGGTCGTGATGACGAAATCCGCCGTACCGTGCAGGTGCTGTCTCGCCGTACCAAAAATAACCCTGTGCTCATCGGTGAAGCAGGCGTGGGTAAGACCGCCATCGTCGAGGGGCTAGCTCAGCGTATCGTCAATGGCGAAGTGCCTGAGAGCCTGCGCAATAAGACCGTGCTATCGCTGGATATGGGCTCGCTGATTGCAGGGGCGAAATATCATGGCGAATTTGAAGAGCGTCTAAAAGCCGTGCTGAACGAGCTTGCTAAGCAAGACGGCAATGTCATCTTGTTCATCGATGAGCTACATACCATGGTCGGCGCAGGCAAAACCAGTGGCGCGATGGATGCAGGCAATATGCTAAAACCTGCTTTGGCTCGTGGTGAGTTACGCTGTGTGGGTGCGACGACTTTGGATGAATACCGCCAATATATCGAAAAAGACCCAGCGCTTGAGCGTCGATTCCAAAAAGTGCTCGTCGATGAGCCAAGTGTCGAAGATACCATCGCCATCTTGCGTGGACTCAAAGAGCGTTATGAGCTACATCACGGTGTCAAAATCATGGACTCTGCCATCATCGCAGCTGCCAAGATGAGTCATCGCTATATCACCGATCGTCAGTTGCCTGATAAGGCGATTGATTTGATTGATGAAGCAGCAAGCCGTATCAAGATGGAGCTGGATTCCAAGCCTGAAAGCCTAGATAAGCTGGATCGTCGTATCATCGCACTCAAGATGCAGCTAGAAGCGGTCAAAAATGAAGATGATGCTGGTGCAAAAGCACAGGTGAAATCATTGACCGCCCAAATCGATGAAGCTCAAAAAGAATACAGCGAGCTTGAGCAAATTTGGAAAACCGAAAAAGCAGGCGTTGAGAACAGCAAACAGCTACAAGCCAAGCTTGACAATGCTCGTATCGCACTCGACAAGGCGTTGCGTGAAGGCGACTATGCACGAGCATCACAGCTACAATATGGCGAGATTATCGAGCTTGAAAAAGCGCTGGAACAAGAACAGCTTGATGAGAGCGATAACGCATCAGGCGCACCGAAGCTACTGCGTAATAAGGTGACCGATAACGAAATTGCCGAAGTGGTCTCAGCTGCCACAGGTATTCCTGTTGCCAAGATGCTACAAGGCGAACGCAATAAACTACTTGCGATGGAAGACATCCTGCATGAGCGAGTCATCAGCCAAAACGAAGCCGTCACCGCTGTGGCAAATGCCGTGCGTCGTAGCCGTTCGGGGCTGTCTGATCCAAATAAACCAAGTGGTTCATTCTTATTCCTTGGACCAACCGGTGTGGGTAAGACCGAGCTGACCAAAGCTTTGGCGAATTTCTTATTCGACTCAGAAGATGCGCTCGTGCGTATCGATATGAGTGAATTTATGGAAAAACACAGTGTCAGCCGCCTTGTCGGTGCACCCCCAGGTTATGTCGGCTACGAAGAAGGTGGTGTCTTGACCGAAGCGGTACGCCGTAAGCCATATAGCGTGGTGCTGTTCGATGAAGTTGAAAAGGCACATCCTGATGTGTTCAACATCCTACTACAAGTGCTCGATGATGGCCGCTTGACCGACAGTCAAGGTCGTGTGGTGAATTTCAAAAACACCGTCATCATCATGACCAGTAACCTAGGTAGTCATGCGATCCAAGAGATGGCAGGCGATGATTATGACACCATCAAATCAGCGGTGATGAGTTCGGTCAATAGCCACTTTAGACCTGAATTTATCAACCGTATCGATGAGATCGTGGTGTTCCACAGTCTAGGTCAAGCGCAGATGGCAGGCATTGCCGAGATTCAGCTAGATCGCTTGCGTGCTCGCCTAAAAGAGCGTGAGCTGGGACTGGTGCTGAGTGATGAGGCGATGACGCATTTGGTTGAGATTGGCTATGATCCTGTGTTTGGCGCACGACCGCTTAAGCGAGCCATTCAGCAAGAGATCGAAAACCCATTAGCACAGCTGCTGCTATCAGGCGAATTTATCGCAGGCGATGTCATCAGCGTTGAGTGGGTGGATGATAAGTTTGCGTTTAATAAGCTGCGTTATAACTAACTTTTCTGCTAGTGTATTCACCACCATGCATCAAGCATGACAAAGTGCACGCCAAACCAAACCGCTTATCCTATAATGATGGGGTAGGCGGTTTTTTTCATGGATAAATTCATCGCTTTTTTGGCAATTTTTGTGAATTTTTGGTATGATGACACTTTTATTATTTTTCCAAAAATTCCAATCAAAAGGCAAGCCATGACCACGACCAATCCTTTGACCGCCACCCAAAACAACTTGGTACTTTATGATACCTTAAGCGCTACCAAACGCCCATTTACACCCATTCAAGCGGGTAAAATCGGCATCTATGTCTGCGGTATGACGGTCTATGATTATTGCCATATGGGCCATGCACGAGTCATGGTGGGCTTTGATGTGATTGTGCGATGGCTTAGAGCGCTTGGCTATGATGTCAATTATGTGCGTAATATCACCGATATTGATGATAAGATTATCAATCGTGCCAACGAAAACGGCGAAACCATCAACGAGCTGACCGCACGCTTTATCACAGCCATGCACCAAGATGAGCAAGCATTAGGCTGTGCATCACCCAATAGCGAGCCAAAAGCTACCGACCATATCGACGATATGCAGGCGATTATTAATACTTTGATGACCAAAAATCTTGCCTATCAAGGCAGTGGCGGTGATGTGTATTATGCGGTGGATAAATTTAGCGATTATGGCAAGCTATCTAAGCGTAAACTCGATGAGATGCAAGCAGGGGCATCAGAGCGTGTCGGTGCGACAGATGATAAGCATAATCCGTTTGACTTTGTGCTGTGGAAATCTGCCAAGCCATCCGAACCACATTGGCAGTCGCCGTGGGGTCTGGGTCGCCCGGGTTGGCATATTGAGTGCAGTGCGATGAGTACCTGCTGTCTTGGCGAGACCTTTGATATTCATGGGGGCGGGCATGATTTGCAGTTCCCACATCACGAAAACGAAATCGCCCAATCCGAAGGCGCAAGTGGCAAAACCTATGCCAACAACTGGATGCACATGGGCTTTATTAATATCGATGGCGAAAAAATGAGCAAATCGCTCAATAACTTTTTTACCATCCGTGATGTGATTGCCAAATTCCACGCCGAGACGGTGCGTTTTTTCTTGTTATCGAGCCATTATCGTAGCCCTGTCAATTTCTCAGATGCGGCGCTCAAAGAAAGCCATACAGCGCTCACTCGCCTATACCAAGCGCTCAAATCTGCCGAAAGCTATGGCGATGTCCAGATTAGTGATACAGCATGGGCAAGCGAGTCAGGGCAGGCATTTGCAGCAGCGATGAATGATGACTTTAATACCGCCAAGGCAGTGAGCGTGCTGTTTGATGTAGCAGGTAAATTAAACCGTGCCATCAAAGCGGATGATGTCAATGAGGCGATGAATCAAGCAGTGATTCTAAAGACTTTGGCAAGTGTGCTTAATATCATCCAAGCGGTGCCAACCGAATTTTTGCAAGCCAAAATCGGTGCTGATGAAGATGGGCTGAGTGATGCTGATATCGAAGCTAAAATCAGCGAGCGCGCCAAAGCCAAAGCCAATAAAGACTTTGCTAAGGCTGATGCCATCCGTGAAGCGCTAAAAGCACTAGGCATTGAGCTAGAAGATAGCCGAGCAGGCACGACTTGGCGTCGGGTGTGATAGATCTCTTTACTTTCTGATTTGGTTGGATGATGGTTATGATAAGCCCAAGATCTTATGTGCTAAATCTAATAATGATGTTAGTGTTATCGCTCAATACCAGTCATGCGTCTATCGATGATGAAGCTTACAGCCAGATGGCGTGCATCAAGCCAAACACTGAACTAGAGTTTGATCATGTGGGCTGCTTAAATAAAAAAGGCGTCGCCATTGTCGGTGATAATTTGCAAACGGTTTTTGGCGATTTTCCTTATCCGATGGGCTTGGTGGATGCATCGGGTAAGCTGATCTTGCCCAATCAATATCATCAGATCTATATGCCAAGCGATTGGGGGTATGACAATTCTTTACCGATGTCTGATGCGCTGATTTTGGTTGAGACTCGAGATTTAAGCCAAGATAGTTTGTTTGGTAATTTGGGTGTGGTCAGTGATGGATGGGGATTGGTGGATACCAAGGGTAATTTTATTATCCCTATTGGTATGTATGACGAGATCAATCAGTTCTATGACAATGGCTTGGCAGCAGTCGAGGTTGATGGTAAATACGGCTTTATTAATACCAAAGGGGAGCTTGTCATTCCTCTGATGTATGACTATGCTTTTGGATTTTCTGATGGCTTGGCTGGGGTCAAATATCAGGGTCTGTATGGCGTCATCGATGTCAATAATCGCGCAGTCATCGATTTTAAGCACCAACATCTTGAACTGCTAAAGCCAAACCTTGTCGCTGTCAAAGATGGTGACCGATATGCCTTGATGGATATTCATTCAACCCGATTAACTGGCTATGATTACGATCTGATCTCAGACTTGGATTTTCAGGGTTTATATCTGGTAGAGCAGTCCAATAAATACGGCGTGATCAATACCAAAGGCGAGATTGTCGTGCCTGTGATGTATGACTCTGTGGATATTAACTACGAAAAATCTTCATATCATGACAACAAAACCTATCTGTCTGCCAAACGGGCTGACGGCAACTATGATCTTTATGATGAGCAAGGCGTTTTGGTGAATGACTAATTGTTTAATGGTGTCATGCCGTACTGATTTAATCTATCACCATTAAAAAGACGACCATCAGACCGTCTTTTAGTTTTCGCGACAGTTAAAGCCAAGCGATTATTCCAAGCTTTCTAGGCGGATACGCACCACAGGCTCAACCACCGCACCCAAGGCTTCGATTTGCTCAATGGCGGTGTTCATTTGCTTCTCGACCACAGGCAGGGTGAGAATAATGATTGGCACCAGACCTGATTTGTGTGCATCACGCTGTAGGATAGCATCGATATTGATGCCATTATCACTTAGGATACGCGTGGTGTCAGCCAGTACGCCGACTTCATCTTTGACTGTCAGGCGTAGATAGTAGCCAGAAGTCATCTCATCGCTTGGTAGGATGCGGGTGTCTGACAGTTGGTCGGATTTGAACGCTAGATGCGGCACAGCAAAGTGATTGTGTGAGCTCATCGCACGAACCAAGTCCATCACATCCGCCATCACTGCCGATGCAGTCGCACCTGCACCTGCGCCATCGCCATAGTATAGCGACTGTCCAAGTGGGTGTGCATCGACCATCACGGCATTTTTGACGCCATTGACATTAGCAAGTAGTGCTTGATTGGGAATCAGTGTCGGATGTACGCGTAGCTCGACGCCATTATCACGACGGATAGCAAAGCCTAGATGCTTGATGGTATAGCCAAGCTCTTTGGCATAGACGACATCTTGTAGGCTGATTTTGGTGATGCCTTCGCAATATACTTTATCAAACTGCACAGGAATACCAAAGGCGATCGATGCCAGTAGTGACAGTTTGTGTGCTGCATCAATACCTTCGACATCAAAAGTCGGATCAGCTTCGGCATAGCCTAAGGCTTGTGCTTCAGCGAGGACATCGCCAAATTTGCGGTTCTTAAGCTGCATTTCTGACATGATAAAGTTGCCAGTGCCGTTAATGATACCAGCCAGCCAGTCGATTTTGTTGGCAGCAAGTGCTTCACGCACGATTTTGATGATTGGGATACCGCCTGCGACCGCAGCTTCATAGCGGACTTGCACGCCATTTTCTTCAGCAAGTTTAAAGATTTCGTTACCATGTTTGGCAAGTAGTGCTTTATTGGCGGTGACGACGTGTTTTTTGTGGCGGATGGCGTGGGTGATGACATCATAAGCCACACCAGTACCGCCAATCACTTCGATGACGATATCAACATCATTAGCAGCAGCAATCGCCATCAAATCGGCAGTTTGGTTGATGCTAGGGTCGATATCATCACGCTGACGGCGAGTGCCTGCATGGGTGATTTTGAGCTGATGACCGGTACGGCGTGACAGCTCGTCGGCGTTGTCCTTGAGTAGATTTAGCACACCTGTGCCAACAGTGCCTAAGCCAAGTACGGCAAGATTGATCGTGTTATTCACAAATAGCCCCGTGGGATATATCTTTGAAATAAAGTAAAATCGCTACAAATGTAGCCAAAAATCGAAAAAATAGCGGCTTAACTTAACAAGCCTAATAAACTGCCTAAATTACCACATCTTATGGTTTCGTGCTACTAATTTTTTATGAAATTTGGTGCGAATCGCTTAAGCCTTTTGGAATAAGCGTTTTGATTGCCGAATTTGTAATAGTACAAATAAGGGCTTTGTTTGACATCTCACCAAGCAAAGCCCTGAATCTAGCCCAAAGTCAGTGATGAGCTTTGGCTGATTTAAGCGGATAATCAGGCATTGGTTTATTGATTATCAATCGCTAATTTAATGAGTTCATCAGCAGGCACGTAGCCGCCGATTTGCATACCTGATGCGGTAAAAATCGCTGGCGTACCACTGACACCGAGTGTATGCCCCAATGCCATGTGCTGCTCGACAGGATTGTCGCAGTCAGGTGCGTTGATGGCTTTGCCTTGTTTGGCTTGAGCCAGTGCATCTTGGCGGTTGCTGCTACACCAGATGGCCTTGGCAAGCGGCACATCTTTTTGGGCGCGTGGCCAAGCCAAGTAGCGAACTTCAACACCGCCTGTAGTAATGGCGTCAATCTCACTGTGTAGCTTTTGGCAATAGTGGCAAGTCGGGTCGGTGAACACATAGATGTGGGCTTTTTTGTCGCCTTTGGCAGGGTAGATGATTTGCTCACTTTCGGGGACTTTGGCAAGCGCGTCTTTGGCAATGGCGGATAATAAATCGGCGCCAATGTCCACAGGCTCGCCATCGCCAAGCTTGGCAATTTGCCCTTGGATAAGATAAGTGCCTGATTTGTCAGTGAACATGGCAGGCGCATTATCAAAGCTCACCCAATAAATATCAGGCATCTGTGTGGCAATGGCATTGGTGACTTTGATGGTGACGCCCGATTTGTCCAGATTGGCTTGCAGGGCTTGGATAACAGCGGTATCGCCACTGCTTGTCGTTTGGGCGGTGGCTTTGGTGTCGGTTTTTGCTTGGTTTTGGGTTTGAGCCTTATCACCACAGGCGGTCAGTAGTAGGGTGCTTGTGAAGATGGCAGTTAGTAGGGTGGTTTTGGTGGTCATAGTAGTCTCAAGTTTCTAAAATTAACAACCCATAGTAAGGTGTAGCTGTGTGACATTGCCTTGACGGGTAAAGTTTGCCAAAGGCTCGCCAATACCCCAACAGCCATCACCTTCGGTTTCTTGTTTGAATTTAACCGATTTGATAAGTGCATTGTATTGAGCATTGGTCATGGGCTTGAATGTTGCATAAAAACCAACATGGCCGCACTCGGTACAGCCTAGATAATATGTTAAATTTTCCAATGGATAGCCGTATAGTTTGGCATTTTTCAGTGGATAAACAGCCGTCAACAATAAGTCATCTTTGCCGTAATAAGATTTGGCTGGCAACATATCATTGCGATATGGGGCTTTGATGGCGGTAAATTTGCCAGATGCTGCCATTTTGGTCAGTGGCTGTTTGGGTAATTTGCCATCATCATAATCATAGATAGCCTTTGAAAAAGTATTATCCATAATTGCACCAAGCATAGCACCGCCATCACCACTTTTACCTGTTTCCAAATATCGAAATGCAGGCGTCCAATCAGCGGCAAATACAGTACTGCTAAGTAGCAAGCTAGATGCTAATAGTAAGTGTTTCATCATCAATTCCAATCAAAATCATTGTTCACTTATCTTAATCGAAATTCACCTAACATTCAAATTTAAAACAAAAATAACCGTAAATTTATCGCTAATCATCATAACGCCTATTGCCAACACCCCGTAATTTTTGGTACAATACGGCGTTATTTCATCATCCTAATTATCTGATTTTTGGATAATTTGGCACACCACAAGGAAATAACCTATGCTACGCATTGCCTACGATGCCTTGACATTTGACGATGTCTTGCTCTTACCTGCCTACTCAGAAGTCCTACCAAAAGAAACCAACCTAACCACTCGCCTAACCACCGACATCAACCTAAATCTGCCAATCATCTCAGCAGCGATGGATACCGTCACCGAATCCAAGATGGCGATTGCGATGGCTCAGCTTGGCGGTCTGGGCATCATTCACAAAAACATGGACATCGCACACCAAGCCCGCCGTGTCCGCCATGTCAAAAAATTCGAAGCAGGTACAGTTGCCGACCCTATCACTGTCAATCCTGATGCCACTGTGGGCGATTTGCTACGCATCACTCGTGAGCACAAAATCAGTGGTGTACCTGTCGTCGAAGCAGGTAGCAATCAGGTTGTGGGTATCGTGACGCACCGTGATTTACGCTTTGAAACCAACCTAAATCAGCCTGTGTCCAATGTCATGACACCAAAAGATAAGCTGGTGACTGTCAAAGAAGGTGAGTCTCAAGAGCGTATCAAAGAGCTACTTCATAAGCACCGTATCGAAAAAGTCGTGGTGATCGATGATGATTTTCGCCTAAAAGGTCTCATCACCGTCAATGACTTCACCAAAGCTGAAAATAACCCAAATGCCGCCAAAGACAGCCGTGGCCGTCTGCGTGTCGGTGCCGCTGTCGGTACAGGTGCAGATACCGAAGCACGTGTTGAAGCCTTGATTGATGCTAATGTCGATGTCATCATCGTCGATACAGCACATGGCCACTCAAAAGGCGTCATCGACCGTGTGGCATGGATCAAGAAAAACTATCCAAACATCCAAGTCATCGGCGGTAATATCGCAACAGGCGATGCAGCACTTGCCTTGATGGATGCAGGTGCAAACGCTGTCAAAGTCGGTATCGGCCCTGGCTCTATCTGTACCACGCGTATCATCGCAGGTATTGGTGTACCGCAAATCAGTGCGATTGACAATGTCGCCACCGCACTCAAAGACCGTATCCCATTGATCGCTGATGGCGGTATCCGCTTCTCAGGCGATATGGCAAAAGCCATCGCAGCAGGTGCGTCGTGCATCATGGTGGGTAGTCTATTGGCAGGCACCGAAGAAGCGCCAGGTGAAGTTGAGCTATTTCAAGGTCGCTACTACAAGGCGTATCGTGGCATGGGCTCGCTAGGTGCGATGAGTGGTCAAAACGGCTCATCAGACCGCTATTTCCAAGATGCCAAAGACGGTGTTGAAAAACTTGTCCCAGAAGGTATCGAAGGCCGTGTACCATACAAAGGTCCAGTGGCAGGCATCATTAATCAGCTGGCAGGTGGCCTAAAATCATCAATGGGCTACACAGGCTGCCGCACCATCGAAGAGATGCGTGCTAATACCACCTTTGTCAAAGTGACATCAGCAGGTATGAAAGAATCGCACGTCCATGATGTCCAAATCACCAAAGAAGCACCGAACTATCGTCAAAACTGAGTTTAAGTGACGATAAAAAACAGCGATAATCATCAGGTTATCGCTGTTTTATTTGCTGATTGTGTATCATACAAAAAAAGCGAGAACATCCATTCTCGCTTTTTATTTTAAGCTTATAAATCAGCTATTGGCAGTTTGCATCACAGATTCCAAACCCTTTGGCTTGACTTCGCTTAGGTGTTTTTTGATGGTGTCAATTGGCAAACCTTGCTTATCTAGGCGTTTTGGAATGATTTGGCTGCCTTTTTGACCTTTCATTTCAAACATCATAAACAAAAATTCATCCGTCTCATCCCAGCTGGTTACTGTATCCCAGCCAATTACCGCCGATTGGGTTGGTGCGGTTTTCATCTGCATACCACGCATCTGTGGCGAGTTCATGATGGTTTGCGGTGCAGGGATTGCCATAACCAAGCCATGCGACTGCACGCCAAGCTGAATGCCACTCATCTGCTCAGGCATCTCGGTGCTAGCGACTTGTTTTTGGTATTCTCTTTGCATATACCATTTAAGACCCAATGTGCGCGCCAGTAGATACAAACCCACAAGCACAAGCATCAACCAAAAAATAATGGTCGAATAGCCACTGACAAACACAAGACCAGCAATCGCAGCAGCCACAGCAATCGCCATCACAATCCACTCTTTTGGCTTGATGGATTTGATGGAATAATGGCTTGAGCTTTTGTCAAACAGGGCAAGCTGTGCCGCACGAAACTCCGCTTCGGTCATGTTTAGGGCAACAGGCTTTAGGGTATAAGGGTACAACGCTTTTGACATAATTTTCATTTCCATAAAAAGACTGTGCTTATATTACCATTTTATACAAAAAAATAAACCAAAACTTGGAATTTGCAAAAATTTTTTGGGCAAATTGGCATGAAATGATGAAATTGGCTGAAATTTTGGGGAAAATTTGCTATCATTGGCAAGTATTTATGTGTCATACATAAATTTTTAAACTTAGTAAAAACAGTATAAACTTTACAAAAACATTTTGGGCTACTAGGTTTGTTAATCACCCAAAATGCTTTGATAGGATTTTTGATATGCTAGACCCAAAATTTTTGCGTGGTAATTTAGACGAACTTAAGGCAAAATTGGCAACTCGTGGCTATGAGCTCGACATCGCTTTTTGGCAGTCAGTGGAAGAGCAGCGAAAATCCATTCAAGTAAAAACCGAAGAGCTACAAGCCCAAAAGAACGCAGGTGCTAAAAAAGTCGGTGAGCTCAAGCGTAACGGAGAAGATGCTACTGAGCTGATGAATCAGATGCAAGCGGTTTCTGAAGCGATGAAAACCGCCGAAAACGAACTGCGTGATTTGCAAGCAACCATCACCAATGCAAGCCTACAAATCCCAAATATCCCTGCCGATGGCGTGCCTGTGGGTAATGATGAAAATGACAATGTCGAAGTGCGTCGCTGGGGGGTGCCAAGAGCCTTTGATTTTGAGATCAAAGATCATACCGATGTCGCCGAACAGCTTGATATGCTGGATTTTGAGATGGCTGCCAAATTGACAGGTGCTCGTTTTAGCGTGCTAAAAGGGGCGGTTGCTCGCCTAAATCGTGCATTGATTCAGTTTATGCTAGATACACACACTACAAAGTATGGCTACACTGAGATGTATGTGCCGTACATGGTCAATGCCGACAGCTTACAAGGCACAGGTCAGCTACCGAAGTTTGAAGAAGATTTATTCAAACTGCGTGGCGACAAAGAATATTATCTAATCCCGACATCAGAAGTGCCATTGACCAACAGCGTGCGTGACACCATCTTGTCACCAAGCGATTTGCCGATTAAGCTGACCGCACATACGCCATGTTTTCGCTCTGAAGCAGGCTCGGCAGGCCGTGATACCCGTGGTCTGATCCGTCAGCATCAATTCGAAAAAGTCGAGATGGTACAAATCGTCAAAGCGGATACATCGATGCAAGCACTTGAGGACATGACTGCTCAAGCTGAATACATCCTACAATCGCTTGAGCTGCCGTACCGTGTGGTGCAGCTATGTACAGGCGATATGGGCTTTAGTGCGGTCAAGACCTATGACATCGAAGTGTGGCTACCGTCGCAGGATACCTACCGTGAAATCTCAAGCTGCTCAAACTGCGGTGATTTTCAGGCACGCCGTATGGCAGCACGCCTAAAAGACGGCAAGCAAACTGAGCTGGTGCATACGCTAAATGGCTCAGGCTTGGCAGTTGGTCGCACATTGCTTGCGATTCTTGAAAACCATCAAAACGCTGATGGCTCAGTGGCTATCCCTGCTGTGCTACAGCCTTATATGGGCGGTGCGACAGTGATTACTGCGTAATTTTGGCTTGATTTATCTTGCCAATGACCAATCAACAAGCTATTTGATGCTTTGATATTGATATTATTTTATTTTTTTATAAAAATTTCTTAAAACTTAGGTGGATACTATGCCAACCCAACTGAATCAACGACCAAATGCCAATGCCATCCGTATTCTAGCGATGGATGCGGTTCAACAAGCCAACTCAGGCCATCCAGGTGCGCCAATGGGTATGGCGGATATCGCCGAAGTGCTGTGGCGTGAATTTCTAAGCCACAACCCAAACAATGCCAACTGGGCAAACCGTGACCGCTTTGTATTATCTAATGGTCATGGCTCAATGCTGATTTATGCACTATTGCATCTAAGCGGCTATAATCTTAGCCTAGATGACATTAAAAATTTCCGTCAGTTACATTCAAAAACTGCAGGTCATCCAGAGCATGGCTATGCTGATGGCATCGAGACTACCACAGGTCCATTGGGTCAGGGTATCGCCAATGCGGTCGGTTTTGCTTTGGCTGAGAAGACTTTGGCAGCACAGTTTAACAAAGCGGATAATGCCATCATTGACCACTACACCTATGCATTCTTGGGTGATGGCTGTTTGATGGAAGGTGTCAGCCATGAAGCGTGCTCATTGGCAGGGACTTTGGGGTTGGGCAAGCTGATTGCTTATTATGATGACAACGGCATCTCGATTGATGGTGAAGTGGAAGGTTGGTTCAGTGATGACACCGCCAAGCGTTTTGAAGCATATGGCTGGCAGGTGCTTCATGTGGATGGCCATGACCAAGATGCCATCCGTAGAGCCACCATCGAAGCCAAAGCCGAAACCACCAAGCCAAGCCTAATCATCTGTAAGACTATCATCGGTCTAGGTTCACCAAATAAGCAAGGCAAAGAAGACTGCCACGGTGCACCGCTTGGTGCTGATGAGATTGCATTGGCTCGTGAAGCGATGGGCTGGGCGGATAGTACGCCATTTGCCATCCCTGATGAGATTTATCAAGCGTGGGATGCTCGTGAGGCAGGTGATGCGCGTGAAGCGGCGTGGAATGAACAATTTGCCAAGTATCAAGCAGCCTATCCAACCGAAGCAGCTGAACTTAGCCGTCGTTTGAGCGGTGAGTTGCCTGCTGATTTTGAAACTGTGGCGAATGACTACATCAAAGCCTGCAATGACAAAGGCGAGACCATCGCAACTCGTAAAGCCAGCCAAAACGCCATCGCAGCACTAGCGCCAAATCTACCTGAAATCCTAGGCGGCTCAGCTGACCTAGCAGGCTCGAACTTGACACTATGGTCAGGTGCAAAAGGCGTCCAAGATCATGCTGATGGTAACTATGTTCACTATGGCGTGCGTGAATTTGGTATGACCGCGATTGCTAATGGTGTAGCACTACACGGCGGATTTATCCCTTATACAGCGACTTTCTTGATGTTTATGGAGTATGCACGCAATGCGGTGCGTATGTCAGCACTGATGAAGCAGCGTGTCATCAATGTCTATACGCATGACTCTATCGGTCTAGGTGAAGATGGCCCGACGCATCAGCCTGTTGAGCAAGTGGCCAGCCTACGCAATACGCCAAATCACTTCACTTGGCGTCCATGCGACACGGTCGAAACAGCAGTCGCTTGGAAAAAAGCACTACAAACCACCAATGCACCATCATCATTAATCCTATCTCGTCAAAACTTGGCATTCCAAGCACGTACCGATGAGCAAATCGCAAGCATCGAAAAAGGCGGCTATGTCTTGGCAAGCGAGCAAGGCGCGCTACAAGCCATCATCATCGCCACAGGCTCAGAAGTAGAGCTTGCGATGAATGCACACAAACAGCTGACTGACGCGGGCGTGGGCGTGCGTGTGGTATCAATGCCATGTGCCGAAATCTTTGTTAAGCAATCAAGCGACTATATCGAATCAGTACTGCCATCTGTGGTGCGTGCTCGTGTCGCCGTTGAAGCAGGTATCGTTGATTATTGGTACAAGTTTGTTGGTCTAGATGGCAAAATCATCGGTATGACGACCTTTGGTGAGTCAGCACCTGCTAAGGACTTGTTCGAGCATTTTGGTATCACGACCGAAGCTGTGGTAGATGCGGTCAAATCTTTGGTCTAATCCGCTAAACTAAATAAAATCGGGCGTATCGTGTGATATGCCCGATTTTTTTCTTATATTGGTTAAAGCATAGAGTGGTCAATCCAGCAAATCTCCAAGCCTTGACGATTTTTGATGCATGGCATGGTGGTTTCAGAATAATCCTTGTTTTTTGCCAACTTTAATGATTTTTTAATGCGTCTTTGGTAAGTGGCTGGTTTTTCATTAAAATCGCCAATGAGCGTTCTGGATGAACCGTTATTATTGGTTACGCCTAGCTCATA
The DNA here is from genome assembly GCF_002014825.1 of Moraxella pluranimalium. GTDB lineage: Bacteria > Pseudomonadota > Gammaproteobacteria > Pseudomonadales > Moraxellaceae > Moraxella > Moraxella pluranimalium. The sequence continues at coordinate 220,766 of NZ_MUYU01000006.1, forward strand.
AGTGCCATGCTGTGGAATGCGAACGGTGTATGAGCCCCAAGTGCCAGCACCACCGCTATAGCCTGAAAAATCATAAGTGCATTTGCTTTTTGCTATATTTTTGTTGTTTTTAAAAATATAGCAAGTGGTTTGAGTATTGCTACTTTCATCATATGCTGCATAACTGGTCGAAGTTATGGCAATTCCACTGCATAAGGCTGTAGCTAGAGCAATCTTGATAACTGGTTTCATAAAAAAATCCTTTTATGGGTTTGTTATATTATTATAGATAATTGCATTGATTAATACAAGTAACTTATTAGCAAATAATGAAATTGATTAATGGAAATCTGTCCATTTTCAAACCATTTCGATGGTTGTGCATGAGCTATTTGGGGTTTGTTGCGAAAAGATATGGCTAATTTCTACAAATTAAGTCCAAAAATATGCTATCCTAAGCAATTTATTTGATTGCCAAATCGACACACAATGAAACAATCCACCGCATTATCCATTCTAAAAACAGGGCAAAATGTCTTTTTGACAGGGCAGGCAGGCGCAGGCAAGACCTATGTGCTCAACCAATACATTGACTATCTGCGTGTTCGTGGCGTGCCTGTGGCAATCACCGCCAGCACAGGCATTGCCGCCACACACATGAATGGCATGACCATTCATTCATGGTCGGGGATTGGTATCCAAAATGAATTTGATAAAGTAAATCTACAAAAACTTGCCAGTCGTGAAGAGTTCGTCGATCGCCTGCGTAATGCCAAAGTGCTGATTATTGATGAGATTTCAATGCTGCATCTTAAGCAGGTGGATACCATTGATGCGGTGATGAAATATTTTCGCAAAAATGATATGCCCTTTGGTGGCGTGCAGGTGATTTTTTCGGGTGATTTTTTTCAGCTGCCACCTGTGGGCGAAAAAGGCGAAACTTCCAAAGAAAAATATGCTTTTATGTCAAAGGCTTGGCTTGAGTGTAATTTTCAAATCTGCTATCTGACCGAACAGCACCGCCAAGCAGGACATGGCGAAAGAGAGCAATACGGACTATCGCTCAATGATATTTTGAACCAAATCCGCTCGCAGACGGTCACTCAACAGGCAGTCGATGTGCTGACACAGACCCTGCATCATACCATTGAGCTCAACCGCACTCGTCTATATACACATAATGCCGATGTTGATAAGATTAACTTACAAGAAATTGCCAATCTAGACACCAAGCCACAGTTGTTTACTGCGACCATTTCGGGCGAAAAACCGCTACAAGAAGCACTAGCAAAATCGGTGCGAGCACCAAGCGAGCTGACACTCAAGCTTGGCGCAAAAGTGATGTTTGTCAAAAACTTACCCCTGCTTGGCGTGTATAATGGCACGATGGGCAAGGTGGTCGGATGGCAGGGGCAATCGGGCAAGACTTATCAAACTGATGATGTCGATGAGCAGGTGTATCCGATTGTACGGCTCAATAATGGCGGTGAAGTGCTTGCCGAGCCTGAAGAATGGACGGTCGAAGGTAGCGACGGCGAAGTGCTAGCAAGCTTTTGCCAAGTACCGCTTTGCCTAGCATGGGCGATTACTGTGCACAAATCACAGGGTATGACGCTGGATGCTGCCGAGATTGATTTGTCCAAGACCTTTGAGATGGGGCAGGGCTATGTGGCGCTATCAAGATTGCGGTCATTGGATGGGCTAAAACTACTCGGATTTAACCTAAAAAGCCTATTGCTCGATGAATGGGTACAGCGAGTGGATCAGCGATTGATTGAGCTGTCTGCTGAGCACGCCGAGAAATTTGCCATCCTTGATGATGAGATGCTTGCCACTGTCTATACCGCCTTTATTGATGCTTGTGGTGGTATCACCAACCCTGTACAGATTGCCCAAAATGAAAAACATTTGACATTAAAAAAACAAGCCGTACAAGCCAAAAAAGCGCAAGCCAAAGCCCGAGCCGATGCAGATAATACAGGCGTGCTACTTAGCCCAACCTTGTCAGCGACATTGGATTTGATGAAAACGGGTATGTCGCTTGAGAATATCGCCGCCGAGCGAAATTTGGCAGTATCGACCATCATCGGACATTTAGAAGATTTGCTTAAGCGTATCGAAACTACGCAAGCTGATGAAAAATTATCAAAAAGCGCTGATGGCAAATCGCTACTTGAAGCACTGCCAACCATCACGAGCTATCGACCGGATGATGAGATGATACAAGAAGTCGAACAAGCCTTTGAGCTGCTTGAATCGCAAGGCGAATTTGCCGATGGCATCCGCCTAAAACCCATCGTCGAAGAGCTTAGAGAATCTTATAGCTACAACCAAGTGCGTCTTGCGCTACTATTCATCGATACCAACACAACACAGGCAACCACTGATGACAGCGAATCATAACCAAAAACTACGCTTGGCGATCAATGGCTTTGGGCGTATTGGGCGCAATTTATTGCGAGCCTATCTCAAGCATTGTGATGCGTTTGCCACGCTTGAGATTGTGGCGATCAATGATGTGGCGGATGCGTCGATGCTGTTGCATTTGCTTGAGTATGATAGCGTGCATGGGCGACTTGCCAATCTGTGCTATGGCGTGACGACGACTGCCAAGATTGCCATGCAAGACGACAAGCGTTATCTATGTATCACGCATGGTACAAAGACACAGCAGATTTTGCTTGTCAATGAAGCTAAGCCTGAAAACTTGCCTTGGTTGGCGCTCGGTGTTGATGTGGTACTTGAATGCACGGGGCATTTTCGCTCATATCAGGATGCCAGTCGCCATCGCACAGCAGGGGCAAAGCAGGTCATCGTCGGGGCAGCGCCATTTGATGAAGTGGATGCCAGCGTGGTGATTGGGGTGAATGATAGTGTCCTGAATCGACAATTGCCGATTATCTCAGGGGTGTCCTGCACCACACAGGCGCTTGTGCCGTTATTGTCGGTGCTTGATGATGCCTTTAATATTCATTCGGTGATGATGACCGAGATTCATGCGGTGACCGCAGACCAAAGCGTGCTTGACCAAGCGCATCGAGATTTTCGCCGTGCGCGCGCCAGTGGGCATAATATTATTCCGACAACATCAAGTAGTATCAATGCCACCGAGCGAGTGCTGCCTGCGATGCGTGGCAAGATTAACGGTCATTCTATCCGAGTGCCGACCATCAATGTCGCTGCCATCGATGTGACGGTCAAGCTTAGCCAAGCTGTGTCCATTGATGAGATTCGCCACACACTACAAGCCAAGAGCACAGGCGATATGGCAGGTATCATGGGTTATACCGATGCACCACTGGTGTCGAGTGATTTTATTGGTGATAGTCATTCGCTGGTGATTGATGGCGGTCAGCTGATGGCAGCAGGTGAGCTGATTAAGGTCTTTGCTTGGTATGATAATGAGTGGGGCTATGCCAACCGCTTGCTTGAGATGTGCCACAAGATTGCGATGAGTGCTTAGGCTTTAATATTGGCGAGATAGTGATTGATATGATGACAAAAAATTAGCACCCAATCGGATGCTAATTTTTTTGTTTTGGCGGATTTATAGTGGCACGCCACCAAAGCTAAACATACCAAGTAGGAACAGTACAAAGACACCGATACCCCATTTGGCAGATTGGATTTGCCATTTTTTATTATAATATAACAAGTCAAATGGCGAGCTTATTCAAGCCAAGATGCTCGGTGTAGATTGTTTTAAACACCTACGCACTATAGGCAAACTTGGCGATACCGCTTATAATATCGATAAAAGTGTATTGAGCGGATATCATGCTTTTAAAAAGATATTTTGGATAAATGGTGTATGGTGCGCACCCAAAAATAGTCAAAGGAGAATCCAATGAATAATACATTTATAATAATTGCTTTGTTTTTCTTTATAATTATCTATTTTTTATTCAGTAAAGATCCAAGTCCATATCATGAATATGATAAGTATAATTTTACATATAGATATGAAATGTTTAAAAATCAAAAATATTATATGAAAAAGATAACTGAAAATATATCACAAATATCTGACATATCGGAAACAAATAGATCAGATGGGGTGTTTGTTATTTATTATTATGATAGTTTTACATTGAGTGACATTGAGAAGATAAAAAATAATGCTAAAAATAATGGATGGATTGATATAAACCTTCCAAATGAAGATAATATTATATATGCATCATGCAATAATAATATTGCCTTTAATATTTATCAAGAACATGGATTAAAAGTTGCTATGTACTGGTACAGAAAAAACCATTATTGTCCAAATTAAATTTACTGATTTTAAAAAGTCTGTAGTCTAGTAGGGTGCATACCACACACCATTGACTAAATGGTTTTGATGGTGCGCCGTGCGCACCCTACGCACTATCCAACAAGGTAAATTATCATGACAAACCAAGAAATCCACCTGCCATTTTTTTGATCTAAATTTGAATGAAATCAAGCCGCTGTTTAATCCAACAGAACAATCGATCAAGCTGCTGTATGATTTTTTAAAAACTTATAATCGAGATATTCGTGATGAATTATTTGTTAGGGCTGGTTATAGCAAGCTAGAATTTCCTTATGCTATTGATTTTACCGATGATGATTTGGAGTTTGAAACCAATTATTGTGAAGTGGTAATTCCAATGTTGCTACAAAGCTATTGTGCAATAGACGATACGCTTATCTTCTTTTCCGATTCTGAAAAAAAGGCACAGCCATCATTGAAACACTTGAATGGTATACTCCACCGATGATTGCCGAAACTCCTTGTAATGCTGAATATTATTACATGTTGCTTGGTGATTTTATGGGTGCTCTTGCTACTGATAATCATACCGAGTTTTGCATGATGACGAGTTCACAAAACTTATTTTTATTCGCTGCTAATCCAGAGTATATCGTTGCTTATGTAAGGCGGGCTTTGTAGGTTTTTAAGCATAGTCCAGCAGGGTGCGTACCACGCATCATTGATTGAATGGTTTTGATGGTGCGCCGTGCGCTCCCTACGCACTGGCAGAACAAAAGCTGAGTATCATGAAGTTACTCATTTCAAGGTGAGCAGATAATTAAATATGGCTAAAATAAGAAAAATTTCCATACCTATATCTATGGATGCTTTAAATAGATTAAATTACGATGTTTGCGAGAGCGGGGATTTACTTGAAATAATTATTGAAGAATCTGAATTTGATTCTTTATTGAAAACAGGAATATTTATTGAAATCAATAAACAACTGGATGTATTGGTCGGTGATTACGAAGATGAATTGATTTCTTTTAAGGATTTTGAAGCGTTGGGAAAAATTCTATATGATTTTATTTGTATAAATCCAAATAATAAGGTTTTGCACAAGGTGTATTTAATTTATGAAATAGCCTGTATTCTAAAAACAGGGATGTTAATTAGCTTTACTCCTATAAACTTGGGGTCTGTGTAGCACGGCAAGGCGTACATCATGCACCTTGCCGTATAAATCCCCACAAAGAAAAACACGCTTAAGCAAATCGCTCAAGCGTGTTTTAGAATATTGGCATCCCATAGGGGATTCGAACCCCTGTTACCGCCGTGAAAGGGCGGTGTCCTAGGCCTCTAGACGAATGGGACACTAGGTCGTAAAGTCAATCTGTATCAGTTTGCTTTACCAACTTTCGGCGCTTTCACCGTTGTTCCGAAAGTGGGCACATTATAGCACAGTTTTGATGTTGGTCAAGCGATTTTTATAAAAATTTTGCCAAAATGCATAATATTTTTATAACTCATTGATTTATATAGATTTTAAATTGCAAATTATCCACCATAATCAGCCCAAGCCATCGATTTATTTTAACAAACAAAAACCGTTCGTTCTGTGATTCATAAAAGGCAAAGAACGAACGGTTTGATGGCTTGGTATCAATCAATCTTTGAAATTATTGAATTGTAGCGGTACGCCAAAGGATTTTTCTTTTAGAAATGCCATCGCTGCTTGTAGATTGTCCTTTTTCTTGTCGGTGACACGCACCTTGTCGCCTTGGATGCTGGCGGCGACTTTTAGGTCGGATTCTTTGAGTGCTTTGGCGATTTTTTTGGCACTGTCGGCATCCAGACCGTCTTTTAGGTTGATGACTTGTTTGGTGTGCTTGCCTGATTGTGCCTTGTCCTGTGGGTCAAGCGATTGCAAATCCACGCCACGCTTGATGAGCTGTTTTTCAAAGATGGCATAGACATTGTCCGCCTGTAGCTCATTGTCTGTGGTGATGGTGACGGTTTTGGCTTTTTCGTTCAGCTCGATGCTGATGTCACTGCCTTTGAAGTCAAAACGAGTGGCGATTTCTTTGTCGGCATTGCCGATGGCGTTGCGGACTTCTTGGACATTCAATTCAGATACGATATCAAAAGACGGCATAATTTACTCCAAATTTTTCATAAAAACTTTTAAAATCAACATTCTACGCCATTATCATCGGCATGGTCATCCCCATCCCCATCGGCTGTATCAGCATCATCGCTTGGGTAGACAGGGCTAAGTAGCGGTGTGTGATTGACGATGTGACAAAACAGTTCGGCGGTTTTTTGGGTGTCGTACAAGGCAGAATGGGCGTGCGAATTATCAAACTCAATCCCTGCCATGATACAAGTGCGAGCAAGCACCGTATGACCATAGGCAAGGGCGGCAAAGCTTGCGGTATCTAGCACGCTAAAGGCATGAAATGGCGAATGATTTTTGCTGTTGGTGCGGGCAATCGCCGCATTCAAAAATCCCAAATCAAAATGCGCATTATGACCCACAAGGATGCACTGACGACAGCCGTGTTCTTTTTTGAGTGCTTTGAGCTGCTTAAAAATACGGCGTAAGGCGACTTTTTCGTCTTCGCTGATGGCTTTGCGAAATGGGCTGTCAGGATTGATGCCCGTGAATTTGAGCGCGGCAGGTTCAAGGTTCGCCCCTGCAAAAGGCTCAATATGTGCATTGAGCGCTTCGCCTTGATACAGTTTGCCCTGCTCATCCATCAAAATCGGCACGCAAGCAATCTCAAGCAGTGCATCGGTCACAGCATTGAACCCTGCGGTCTCAACATCGACAACCACCGGCAAAAATCCACGAAAGCGATTGGCGATGGTCGGTGTTACAGCATCACTCATTGGCTCACCACTTGCCAGTCGATATCCGTGCCTGCCAGTAGTGGCGTCAGTGTCTTATCGCCAAGATAGGTGTAGCTAGTTGGGATGGTTTGGGCTTGTTTGATAAGCGTGATGGTGCTGGTATTGACGGGTAAGCCATAGAAGTTTGCGCCAAAGACCGATGCGAAGTTTTCAAGCTTATCAAGCGCATTCATCTGTTCAAAGGCGGCGGCATACAGCGGTAGGGCGTGCACAGCACTATAGCAGCCAGCACAGCCACAGGCGGACTCTTTGGTGTGGGTGGCGTGCGGTGCAGAATCTGTACCCAAGAAAAACTTCGGATTGCCACTGGTGGCGACTTGTAATAGACGCTGTTGATGGCTTTGGCGTTTTAGGATTGGTAAGCAATAATAATGCGGTTTGACACCACCGACCAGTAGATGATTGCGATTGAACAATAAATGCTGCGGCGTGATGGTGGCAGCGACATTGTCAGCTTGTGCTAGGACAAAATCAGCTGCATCGCTTGTGGTGATATGTTCACAGACGACTTTGAGCGATGGGAAGTGGCTGATGATATCGCTTAATACATCATCCAAGAATCGCTTTTCACGGTCAAAGATATCAATATCGCTGTGCGTCACTTCGCCATGCACCAGTAGTGGCAGGCCAATCTCTTGCATGGTCTCAAAGACACTGTAGCGACCTTTGATATCGGTGACGCCATCGGCTGAATTGGTGGTTGCGCCTGCTGGGTATAGTTTGACCGCTGACACGACACCTGATGCGACTGCGGCACGGATGTCATCGCTCGTGGTATGGTCAGTCAGATACAGCACCATGCGTGGGTCAAAGGCATCTTTGCGTGCTTGCGCCAAATCACTTGCCATCAGTGCATCCAAGATACGCTCACGATAAGCGATGGCTTGTTCTGTGGTTTTGACAGGCGGCACCAAATTTGGCATACAAATCACACGGTTAAAGCTACCTGCGGCGTGTGGCACAGTCGTCGCTAGGGCATCACCATCACGCAGATGGATGTGCCAGTCATCAGGCTGAATGAGAGTAAGAGTAGTGGTCATAAAAGGCTCGCTTGGCTGATAATCTATTGAGTAATGATTGATAAATTATACAATATTTCTCAATGAAATGGCTAAAAATCAATATCTTGTCATTATTCTAGTATGGGGCGGTTTTGTCAAGCTGTTTGCAGGATAAATTTCTCAAGCAGAGCAGAAAAAGCCAAATTGATACTGTATACCTAAAAAAGTGCCTAAAAAAGCGTCCAATAAATAGGCAAAAAAAGATAAAAAATTCCCAACCGCAGTACGATTGGGAATTTGATGGTTTTAGAAAAACTGGCTTATTTGCCTTTATTCTCAAGCTGTGGCACAGCATTGCCACCGCCCAGACCAAGCAGACCTGATTGGACATACAGACCCAGTTTTTGGCGGGTGTCGGCGATGTCAAGGTTACGCATGGTCAGCTGTCCGATACGATCAAGCGGGGTAAATGCCGCATCTTCGACTTTTTCCATCGATAGGCGATCAGCTTCGTAGGTTAGGTTTGGTGACTCGGTATTTAGGATGCTGTAGTCATTACCACGGCGTAGCTCAAGGGTAACTGTACCTGTGATGGCTTTGGCGACCCAGCGCTGTGCTGTTTCACGCAGCATTAGAGCTTGTGAGTCGAACCAGCGACCTTGATACAGTAGGCGACCGAGACGCAGACCATTGATACGGTATTGCTCAATGGTGTCTTCGTTGTGGATACCGGTCACGAGACGCTCATAGGTGATGTGTAGTAGTGCCATACCCGGGGCTTCATAGATACCACGAGATTTGGCTTCGATGATGCGGTTTTCGATTTGGTCAGTCATGCCTAGACCGTGGCGACCGCCGATTTCGTTGGCTTTTAGAATCAAATCAACTAGGCTGTCAAATTTCTCACCATTGATGGCGACAGGCACACCTTCTTCGAATGTGACGCTGACGGTTTCAGGTTTGATTTCGACAGTCTCATCCCAGTAGCGTACGCCCATGATTGGCTCGACAATCTTGTGGCTGGCATCCAGATACTCAAGGTCTTTGGCTTCGTGTGTTGCACCAAGCATATTTGAGTCAGTTGAGTAGGCTTTTTCTTTACTCATCTTGTAGTCATAGCCATTATCAATCAAGAATTGGCTCATCTCAGCACGACCGCCAAGCTCATCGATGAAAGTTTGGTCAAGCCATGGCTTGTAGATTTTTAGCTCAGGATTGGCAAGCAGGCCATAGCGATAAAAACGCTCAATGTCATTACCCTTATAAGTTGAGCCATCACCCCAGATATTGACATCATCTTCACGCATGGCTGACACAAGCATCGTGCCTGTCACCGCACGGCCAAGTGGCGTGGTATTAAAGTACGGCATACCGCCTGTGGTAACATGAAATGCACCACACTGAATGGCTGCGATACCTTCTTGGGCAAGCTGTAGGCGGCAATCAACTAGGCGTGCCTTGACTGCGCCGTATTGCTCAGCTTTGGCAGGGATGGCGTTATAATCATCTTCATCAGGCTGACCCAGATTGGCGGTATAAGCATAAGGCTCAGCGCCTTTTTGTTTCATCCAAAGTAGGGCAGCAGAAGTGTCTAGACCGCCCGAAAAAGCGATACCGACTTTTTTGCCGACAGGCAGGTGCTGTAAAATGGTTGCATTACTCATTGCATAATCCTTGATTTATCACAAAAAGAAATAAGGTCATGGCTGATTATAACATTTTGGCGGTTGTTGTGGGGGCTTTTGCAGAAAATTTCTTAAAAAAATGATAAATTTTGTCAGCGAACTTTGATATTTATACCCAAAAGGCTCAAAGCTTTGTTATACTATCAATTTTAGAAATGATGATTATTTCTTGGTAGGGCGTTCATGCATCGGCTGAATACCGTGGCTGAATACTGTACCAAGCATGGAAAATGCCATGACGACACAGCTACATATCGACACCCAGACACAGACCCTAAGCCTAATCCAAGACGGTCAAGTGCTGCGAAGTTTTTTGGTTTCAACCGCCAAAAATGGCACAGGACAAGCCGAAGGCACAGGCTGCACACCGCTTGGCAAGCATAAGATTGGCGAGAAATTTGGTGATGACTTGCCAAATAACGCTGTCTTTGTCGCGCGTCAATTCACCGGTGAGCTGTATGATGATAAGCTTGCCTGCGAGTATCCCGAGCGAGATTGGATTTTGGGTCGGATACTGTGGCTCGATGGCTGTGAAGATGGCATCAATAAAGGCTGTGATGCCGATGGTGTCTGTGTTGATACCAAATCTCGCTACATCTATATCCACGGTACGCCTGATAGCGAGCCGATGGGCGTGCCACGCTCGCACGGCTGTGTGCGGATGCGTAATGATGAGCTGGTGTGGCTGTATGACCAAGTGGCTGTCGGCTGTGATGTTGTGATTGTATAAATTAAGGAAACTCAGATGAAAAAATTAGCAATTGTTTTGGCGACAGCTTTGGCACTCAGTGCCTGCCAAAGTTATGATGGACTAAAAATCACCAAAAAAGACGGCATGACAACCGCCGTACCAAAGACCGCACCCAAACATAGCTTGCCTGCAGATAATGCGCTCAAATATGCCCCACAAGTCGCCCAAAATGCCGCCGAAACAGGCAATTTGATTATCTTTTTTGAGCCATCTGCCAAAGCAGGCGTGCTTGAGATGGTCAAACGCCGTGGCGATGAGCTGATTTATAGCTATGAGAATTTTAATGGTATTGCCATTCGCCCGACTTATCATCGTATTGACGATACCATCAATGCTTACCAAAAGCTAACCGGCGTACTCAGCGTACAGCGTGATACCGTGCATGAGATTGGCTTGCCAACGCCAAATACGACGCAATAGTCTGTAGTGATGGTATCAAAATTACAAGGTTGTTTTTATGAATTTACAAAAAGTTGATCTGAATTTGCTGTTTTATCTGGATGTGCTTTTGCGTGAAAAAAATGTCACCCGAGCCGCCGAACAGCTTGGCATCACACAGCCTGCGATGAGTAATATTCTGCGTCGATTACGCTCGTTGTTCAATGACCCGCTACTTGTGCGTTCGTCCGAAGGGATGACGCCGACCGAGCGTGCCTTTGAGCTACAGCCACGAGTGCGTGAAGTGCTGTCAGACATCACAACCTTGCTCGAGCCACGCACCGAGTTTCGCCCTTATAGCACATCTCGAGTGTTCCGCATTATGACGAGCGACTATGCCGAAGCAACGCTTGTACCACGCCTAGTCAAGGCATTACGCTCAGAAGCACCGAATGTCATCTTGGACTTTTTGACGCCGTCGGATGTATCGTACCGTGATATGGAACAGGGGCGAGTGGATTTGGCGATTAACCGCTTTAATGAAATCCCCCAAAGCTTTCATCAGGTCTTGGTGTGGCGAGATACTTTTAGCTGCCTGCTATCCGCCGAAAGTCCGTATGTCAATCGCTTTAATCTCAAAAATTACCTAAAAGCACAGCACGTGTGGGTCTCAAAGACAGGTATGGGCGTGGGCTTTGGGGTAAATCCCGAAAAATCAGGCGGTCTAGGCTCAATCGACCAAGCGCTACAACGACTTGGACAAAAACGCCAAATCAGCGTTTTTACCCGTCATTATCAGATGCCTGCGATGCTTGCGGCAAATAAGGATTTGATTGCGACATTGCCGACCCGTGTGGCAAAACTGCAAGCGGATAATAATTCGCAAATCGTCGTCAAAGAACCGCCGTTTTTTATCCCAGAGTTTGAGCTCACTATGGCATGGTCGCCACTACTTCAGCACCATCCTGCACATCGCTGGTTGCGTCAGTTGATTTTGCACGTGGCTCGTCAAGTCATCGCCGAAGAAGAGCAAGCTCAAAAAGCCCAAAAAACACAAACTGCTTAATTGATGTATAGAAAAACCTATCATGGTGATTGCCTTGATAGGTTTTTTTGATATATTAATTAAACTGCATTGAATCTACTTTTATTTTTTCTTGCCATGTTTGCTGAACAAATTCTAAACCAGACCCTAAGTCCTCATATGAGTGGCAACGAACCTGATTGGGATCAAACCCATCGGTTACAATGGTTGGTTTTTGCATTTCTTTTATGCTTTTATTGTATTTTACTTTAATGGCATTGCTGTATATTACTTGTCTAGTTTGATTGTCAAAAAATGCGATAGAGACATAAATTGGCAATGGATGCAAATAGCGCAACTTTCTTTTATCTTCGTGAAGGTTGTAGAGTCGCGGTGTAAGATAATATCCAACAGCGCTAACCGTAGCAAGATTATTTTGGCTTTCTAAGGTTTTGATTTGGTTTGCGATTTCAGGGTTCATTTTAAAACCAGAAAAACAATCGTTTAACAATCCATATGAATAAAGGCTGTATGTAAAATACCCCTTGTTGGCATTAATCATGGCAGTATACAGGCCTTTACTGCTGTCATAATAACCCAAATCAACCTTGATAGCACCAAGTTCGGTAGCTTGATCGTATGGACCAAAATCTAGATTAATAGTCTTTTTGTATAGAGGATATTTGTTGCGAACCGCAGGGATGATATCACTATATACATAATTCTCTAGCTGGCTTTGCTTGATAGAGTCATAACGTGCAGACTCATATGCATCTGTGAGATTATTAACAGAGTAGATGATATCTGTCGCATCAGCTTTATTTTGTTTGATTCTTTCAGAAAGAAATGCAATCTTGGCAAAGTATATAACCTCGTCACGCCCCTCGTATACATATTCGTTATAAGGAATTGAATAATCAATCTTATTCAAGTCGGCATTTGCCAATAGAACTTTTGGATTGGTTACCGCGAGCAGTCCGTCATTAACGATGGTTTTGGGATAGCCAAATACAGCAAATGCACTGTGTGAAAAAGACAATGCAGCTATCGCAACCAGGGGCAGAATTCTCATTTATTAACTCCTTTTTTAATTGGTTTTATTTATCCGCTTATCCCGTTGGTCGGGCAAGGTGGTTTGGCTTTCTTTAAAGCTAGATAGGGGATAGAAAACCACATTTTGGGCGGGTAATTTCTCGGTTTGTACCAAACGCCAATTGTGCGCACCATCATTGCCAACTTGCAGATAATATTTGCCGGCATCTGGGTCAAGCTTGACCGTGCCTTGATATAGATTGGCTTGGGTATGGTTAAGTGTAAAATCACGGTCTTTGCTATCATCGGTGGCGTGAGAGATACGCACCGCCAAAGTATCAGGATAGGTGAGCGGTGAGCCATCACGAAGTTTGCCACTAGATAGGCTGTCATCAGGATAACGAAGCTCAAAGCTGACCTGAGTCTCATCGCCTTGAGTATTGAGACGCATCACACCAGCCAATCCCAAATCATAACTCATCTTATCTCGAGAAGCATCTTGGTATAGGGTTTTACCGTCCATATACCAGTCATCACGCACGGTAGAGTCTTGGATTTTTATCGAAAAATAAATAAAATACAAACAAACAATCACGACAAACACAGGCAGACCGATGACAAAAATCAGCACCATGTAGTTTTTGTACCAAATATTGGCTTGTGGCTTGTTGTTCGATTGGGTAGTCATGTGATTATTTTTCCCAAGTAAGTATCCAAAAATCAAGCCCCATTGTATCACAACAGGGCTTGGTTTTTAAGGCTAGGCAGGTTATTTTTTGCCTTTTGGCGGTTCATAGATGAACACATCTTGCGCTGATGCACTGTATTTACCATCTTTACTATACACAGTGATGGTAATTGGCGTGCTACCTGCTTGCAAGGTCGCAGGGTCAGCTGTGATGTTTACCGGCAAATCATAAGGCTCGTTGGCGTCTAGCGGTAGTTCGTCAAAGCGGGCTTTGAGATGCATACCGTTAGCATTTTCAAGCTTGACCTTATAGACATTGCGTTCGTCAGTTTTATTGACTAGCTTAAGCACATAGCTGTTTTTGACCATACCATCACGACCGATGGTAGATAGCTGTTTGCGGTCATGGCGGATTTCCATCTCAAGTGGCGCACGACCCGTTGCCACAAGCACCGCCGCTACGATACACGCACTCAGCACGCCGATATAGGCAAAGATACGCCAGCCGATGATTTTGGTCTTTTGTTTTTCGACCAATTGACGCTCGGTGGTGTAGCGAATCAGACCACGTGGATAGCCGACTTTGTCCATGATTTCGTTACAGGCATCGATACAGGCAGCACATTGAATGCATTCAACTTGCAAGCCATCACGGATATCGATACCAGTTGGGCACACTTGCACACACATGGTGCAGTCCACGCAGTCGCCGTAGCCTTCAGGGTGGCTGTCTTTTTTGCGTGCGCCACGCGGTTCGCCACGCTCATAGTCATAAGAGACAATCAAGGTGTCTTTATCAAACATCACTGACTGGAAACGACCATAAGGGCAGATGTACACGCACATATGTTCACGCATATAGCCTGCATTGATGTGGGTCACAAAGGTGATGATACCAAAGAAAATCCAGCTAAGCTTGCTCCACTCCATAAAAAACAGTGGATTGCCGTTCAAAATCAGTTCATCAATCCCGACGACAAACGACATAAAAGTCAACGCCGTCACAATCGAGAACACACCCCAAATCGTATGAATCAAAGCAAGTTTGGCAAATTTGCTACCGCTCATCGGTTCACGGTCAAATTTCATGCGCTTGTTACGTTCGCCAAGCACCAATTTTTCTACTTGCTGATACAGATGCACATAGATGGTCTGCGGGCAGGCATAACCGCACCACACACGACCTGCATAGACAGTGACCATAAATAGCATCAACGCAGCGATGATGAATACAAAGGCAAAGAAATAAAAATCCTGCGGCATGAATGTCGCCCCAAAGATATAAAACTTCGGCTCAGTGACATTAAACAAAATCGCTTGGCGACCATTCCAACGAATCCACGGTGCAATCAAAAAGCCAATCAAGATGGCATACATACTAAATAGGCGGATGTTTTGATATTTACCCGTGACAAATCGTGGATGGACACGTTTTTTGGTGGCATCCATGTCTTTGGATGTTGGGATGATTTTTTCGGGTGCAGGGCGGGGTTTTTTCTTGGGTTTTTCTTGCTCTGACATAATATAAACCTTGGCAGTTGCCATCGCATTGCAAGTGCGACATAAATTTGCACACATTGATGGTGCAAACCTTAGGCTGGCTGGGGCTAAAAAAATCGCCAAGACTGCTCGGTGCTGCAAAAAAATGACCGAGTAATAAGCGTCCTAGCGAGTGCAATTATGTCTATTCTACCACTGTTTGTAATAAAATGTGATGAATTTTTTTTAGACAATCATCAGTTTTAATGATTAAAATCAAATCAGGATTTTTTCTAAAAATGTCATTCAAAATCAAAAACAAAAAAGCCTGATAAGAAGCATCAGGCTTATGTTAGATTTGGATAAATACCATGCAATCAATGCTTGGTGTAAGTATCACAGGCACTTAGCACCATCAAAATTCAGTCATTGCTTTGATTTGTTTATACAGTGCTTTTTGTTCTTGGCTTGGCTTGGCAGATTGTAGTGCCATCACCTGCGTCATATCGCCATCAATGCGAATTTTGCCCATCATAAATGCTTCGATAGCGATATTGACATCACCTGAATTGATGATTTGGCTAAGTGTATCGCTATCGATGCTCACCGTGCTGATGGCATTGTCAATCAAGCCTTGATAGAGTTTGCCTTGTTTTAGGTGTAGCTCGGTGCTGTCAGTGCCGGTTACTTTAGCATTCAACAACACCGCATCCAAATTTGGCGGTAGGTTGAGATTGCCTGCTTGCTCATTGAGTGTTGCAACTTCGTCAAACCATGCTTGGCTTAGAAATTTTGCCATAATAATAGTGCCTTTTATAATAAACAAAGAATCAAACTTGGTACGATTTTTGGGCTATTATAAAGCAAAAAATCATCAGGTGCGAAATAGTTTGATGTAAGTTTGGTATAAAAAAGTACAAAAATTTTGCCAAAATTGGTCAATTTTGCCCAAAATTTGTCCAATTTGCCAAATCAAATACCGCCTAAGCCATTGAAAATCCACAATAAATGTATAAAAAACAAGCAAATTTTCAAATATTGCCAAAAAATTTCATTATTTTTACAAAATATACCCAAAAATTACAATTGTGTTGTATAATAAAAGGTGATAAACCGCTGGCAATACCTTATTGCTAGTATGGATATATGAAAATGTGGGATTACCCACCTAGTCTTACGCAAGCCAAGCAAATTATTTGTAAGCAAGCATTTTATCGGGTTTTGCGGTTTGTATATAACCATGCGTCAAAACCGAACAGATATTCCTTAAAAAAATTGGGGATTTTTTCACTTTTGCTTGTCGGATTTGATGATATTTGCCTAACTTTGCGTTACAATAGACACACAATATCAAAAGCAAGTACAGTTTTGGGCATTTGTTAACCAAAACTGAATCGCTAAATAAATCGGGCTGCACAGGAAAATATCCAATGAGTCTATATAAATCAGCAGTAGCCCCACTCTCTGTTGACCATGAGTACGAAATCACCATTGTGCGATTGTTTACCATCATGGCTGTGGTTTGGGGCATCGTTGGCATGACTGTCGGTGTATTTATTGCATCGCAGTTGGCATGGCCAGTATTGAACTTTGACACTTCTTGGCTATCTTTTGGACGCTTAAGACCGCTACACACCAATGCGGTGATTTTTGCGTTTGGGGGATCGGCACTATTTGCAACATCATATTACATCGTTCAGCGTACCTGTAAAACCAGATTGTTCGCACCGTATTTGGCGTGGTTTACTTTCTGGGGCTGGCAAGCGATTATTATCGCTGCGGTGATTACACTACCGCTAGGTATCACATCAGCCAAAGAATATGCCGAACTAGAATGGCCAATCGACATCGCCATTGCATTGGTGTGGGTTGCTTATGCCATCGTATTTTTTGGCACAATCATCAAGCGCCAAACTTCACACATCTATGTAGCAAACTGGTTCTTTGCCGCATTCATCATTACCATTGCTCTACTACACATCGTGAATAGCTTTGCAGTTCCAGTTGGTCTGTGGAAATCATACTCGCTATTTGGCGGTGCAACTGATGCGATGGTTCAATGGTGGTATGGTCATAATGCCGTTGGTTTCTACCTAACTGCTGCATTCTTGGGTATGATGTACTACTTCATCCCTGTGCAAGTAGGTCGTCCAGTGTATTCATATCGTCTATCGATTGTTCACTTCTGGGCATTGATTGCTTCATATATGTGGGCAGGTGGTCACCATCTACATTATTCAGCGCTACCCGACTGGACTCAGTCATTGGGTATGGTATTCTCGCTAATCCTATTCGCACCATCTTGGGGTGGTATGATTAACGGTGTGCTAACGCTATCAGGTAGCTGGGATAAATTGCGTACTGACCCAATCATCCGTTTCTTGATTGTTGCACTATCATTCTATGCAATGAGTACCTTCGAAGGCCCAATGCTGTCAATCAAAGCAGTGAATGCTATTAGCCATAACACTGACTGGACAGTTGGTCACGTACACTCAGGCGCACTTGGCTGGGTTGGTATGGTAACGATTGGTTCGATTTATGTACTATTGCCACGTATCTATAACAAAGCAAAAATGTACTCAACTAGCCTAATCATGCTACATTTCTGGTTGGCAACGACCGGTACGGTTCTATATATCGTCGCTCTATGGATCTCGGGTATTACCCAAGGTATGATGTGGCGTGCAACCAACCCAGATGGTACATTGGCTTATGACTTTATCCAAACGGTTGTGGTATCACACTGGCCATTTGTTGTCCGTGCGTTGGGTGGTGCTTTGTATGTCGCTGGTATGGTGGTGATGGCATATAACTGCTATCGTACAATTAAGATGCCAAGCGTAGTTGAGCCAGCTGCAGAAAAGCAAGCTGACGACGCTGCAACAGCACAAGCATAAGGGGTAAACAATGTCTAAATTGACTCATGAAGTTTTCGAGAAAAATACAGGTTTACTCGTTACATTTATCGTGATCGCAATTAGCTTTGCGACATTGGTTGAGATTGTTCCACTGATTTTTGATAAAAACGCACCTGAAGAAGGTGGTGTGAACAAGCCATTGCCAAATATGCGTCCATGGACTGCACTAGAGCTTGAAGGCCGTGACATCTATATCCGTGAAGGTTGTCATGTTTGCCATACGCAAATGGTACGTCCACTGCGTGCAGAAGTAGAGCGTTATGGACCATATAGCCGTGCGGCAGAATCAGCTTGGGACCATCCATTCCTATGGGGTTCAAAACGTACTGGTCCTGATCTAGCTCGTGTGGGCGGACGTTATTCTGACCAATGGCATATCGACCATTTGATCGATCCGCGTTCTGTTGTGCCTGATTCAGTGATGCCTTCATATCCTTGGCTTGCCAAGAATGAAGTGGATGGCCAAAAAGTACAAGCTAAGATGCGTCTATTCAAAGAGCGTTTTGGCGTACCATACACTGAAGCTGACATTGAGGCTGCACCTGACCAAGTTTTGGGTGCAACCGAGCTTGATGCGGTCGTTGCATACCTACAACAGCTTGGTATTGCGATGAAAGGTCAGCGCTAATGGATTTGGGCGTTTTACATAGTATTGCGACGGTGAGTGCATTTATTGCATTCATCGGCATCGCATGGTGGGCATACTCACCAAAAAATAAAAAACGCTTTGAAGAAGATGCACAACTTGCGTTAGATGACAAAGATATCAACAGCTTGTCATCACAACAACGCACTAAGGATACACAATGAGCTTTTTTTGGGGTTCTTGGATTACCATCCTATCGCTAGGCTGTTGGTTATTCATCTTCGGTGTTTTGGTCTGGACGCTAAAATCTAAACCAGAACTAGAAGAAGATGGCACAACTGGTCATGAATACGATGGTATCCGTGAGTATGATAAGCCACTACCAAAATGGTGGTTGGTAATTTTCTTTGGTACATTGATTTGGGGTCTTGGTTATTTTGTGCTGTTCCCATCAATCCAACCAAACGTATGGAAAGGTGTGACTACAGTTGAAGTTGATGGTCAACAAGTGCCTTGGACTTCGGCAAATGAGCTAAACAGCCAATTGCAAGCGAACAACAAAGTCTTCACCGAAAACTTTGAGCAAGTGATCTTGGCAAATGCTGGCGCATCTGAAGCTACCGCAGTATTGGCGAAGCTAAATGAACTGCAAGCACAGCGCAAAGATGGCGAAGAGAACCAAGAGCTACAAAAGCAAATCGACGCACAACTTGCGCTACTTGCGCCTTATGTAGATAAATTGGCTGCCGACCCTGAAGCACAAAAAATCGGTAACCGTCTATTCCTACAAAACTGCGCACTATGCCACGGTACAAACGCTGAAGGTAACTTGGGCTATCCAAACCTAACTGACAACGATTGGCTATATGGTGGTTCAGCGGATCAAATCCTAATGACCATCCACAATGGTCGTGTCGGTGCGATGCCTGAATGGACCAAAACTTTGGGCGAATCAGGTGTAAAAGCCGCTGCGGAATATGTGATGAGCATTTCTGGCAACCAAAACCAAGAAACGCTTGATCCTGCCAAAGTGACTCAAGGTAAAGCCATGTTTGAGGCCAACTGTGTGGCGTGTCATGGTCCAGATGCCAAAGGTATGACTGCAGTAGGTGCACCAAACCTAACCGACGATATTTGGCTGTTTGGTGGTGATCGCAAAACCATCGAAGAGACCATCCGTAAAGGTCGTGCTGGTGTGATGCCTGAATGGCAAACCAAGCTTGGTAACGAACGTGTAATGCTACTTGCAGCCTATGTGCGTTCACTATCACAAAACCAAGCACAATAATTGCAATCGCAATATCCAAAAAGAGCTACAATCCGTAGCTCTTTTTTATTTACATAAAAAATTTGGTCAGCCCCCTATATTTTTTTGCTATTTTTTAGTAAAATTCGGTTTTACCAGTAACCGATGCATTACTATGACGACTAAATTTATCTTTGTAACCGGCGGCGTTGTGTCATCTCTTGGCAAAGGTATTGCCGCCGCATCTCTTGCAGCTGTTTTGGAAGCTCGTGGTCTAAAAGTGACCATGACCAAAATGGACCCATACATCAACGTTGACCCGGGCACCATGAGCCCGTTCCAGCACGGCGAAGTCTTTGTTACCGAAGACGGTGCTGAAACTGACCTTGACCTTGGTTATTATGAGCGTTTCTTACGCCGCTCAAAAATGAGCAAAGCCAACAACTTCACCAGTGGTCGCATCTATCAGACCGTACTTGCCAAAGAGCGTCGTGGCGACTATCTGGGCGGTACTGTACAAGTTATTCCACACATCACTGATGAAATCAAGCACAAAATTCGCACCAGTGGCGAAGGCTATGACATCGCCATCATCGAAATCGGTGGTACGGTTGGTGATATCGAAAGCTTGCCATTTATGGAAGCGGTACGCCAAATGCAAGTCGAGCTAGGTCGCAACAATTCACTTTTGATGCACCTAACGCTTGTGCCGTATATCGCATCAGCAGGCGAATCAAAAACCAAACCGACACAGCATTCGGTTAAAGAACTGCGCTCAATCGGCCTACAGCCTGATGTGCTGATTTGCCGTTCAGAACAGCCGATTTCTGAAGACAATCGCCAAAAAATCGCACTATTTACCAATGTCGAGACTCGTGGTGTCATTCTCTGTGAAGATGCCAAATCTATCTATCAAATCCCACGCCGTTTCTATGAGCAGGATTTGGATGATTTGATTTGTGAGCGTTTTGGTATTACTGCACCTGAAGCGGATTTGTCTGATTGGGATCAGGTGGTCAATGACCTGTTTAATTCTCAAGGTGAAATCGTCGTGGCAATGGTGGGCAAATATGTTGAACTGCCTGATGCTTATAAATCAGTCAATGAAGCATTGCTACACGCGGGTATCCATAACAAAACCAAAGTCCGCATCCAGTACATCAGCGCAGAGACGCTTGAGACTGATGGTGGTGCGATGGATGAGCTTAAGAAAGCTGATGCCATCTTGGTGCCGGGCGGCTTTGGTGAGCGTGGTACACTTGGCAAGATGAAAGCCATTCAGTATGCTCGTGAGAACGGCAAGCCGTTTTTGGGTATCTGTCTAGGTATGCAGCTTGCGGTGATTGAATTTGCTCGCAATGTGCTTGGACTACAAGCCAACTCAACCGAATTTGACCGTAAGACACCAGACCCAATTATCGGTCTGATTACCGAATGGTTCGACGAAAAAGGCGAACTACAAATCCGCTCAGATGATTCGGACTTGGGCGGTACAATGCGTCTTGGTGCTCAAGAAGCCGAATTGGTTCAAGGTTCAAAACTTGCCAAAATCTACGGTGCGAACAACATCACCGAACGTCATCGCCATCGCTATGAGATGAACAATCGCTATGTTGAGCCACTTGAAAATGCTGGTATGAAAATTTCAGGCTATTCAGCCAAACAGCATTTGGTAGAAGCGGTTGAGATTGACAGCCATCCGTGGTTCGTTGCGGTGCAATATCACCCAGAGTTTACCAGCTCGCCTCGTGGCGGACATCCATTGTTTAACAGCTTTATCAAAGCGGCAATTGATGTGAAAAACGCATAACAACAAAAAGCACATCAAATTTTGGTGTGCTTTTTGTTTTGATGGGTGCATTTTACGCAAGTTTCCTAGTATAATAGAGTGGCTTGTTTGGCTAAGGTGATAACCAGCCAATTTGCCATTTTTATAAGGATTTTTATAATGACACAGCCATTAACAGTTGCTCAATCAACCGTCAATGTTGCCGGTATTGAGATTGCCAATGACAAGCCATTTGTGCTATTTGGCGGGATGAATGTGCTTGAAAGTCGTGAACTGGCTTTTGAGATTGCTGAGCAATACATTGATATTTGTAGCCGTTTGGGTATTGGCTATGTGTT
The DNA here is from genome assembly GCF_002014825.1 of Moraxella pluranimalium. GTDB lineage: Bacteria > Pseudomonadota > Gammaproteobacteria > Pseudomonadales > Moraxellaceae > Moraxella > Moraxella pluranimalium. The sequence goes on from NZ_MUYU01000006.1 coordinate 242,801, forward strand.
CAAGGCAAGCTTTGATAAGGCGAACCGCTCAAGTCTGCATTCGTTTCGTGGCCCAAGCCTTGAGACGGGTTTGACTTGGCTTAATGACATCAAAGAAAAATATTCTGTGCCAATCATCACTGATGTACATGAGCCATACCAAGCCGCACCAGTGGCAAAAGTCGCTGATGTGCTACAGCTACCTGCGTTTTTGTCTCGCCAAACTGACTTGGTGAGTGCCATTGCTCGTACTGGCAAAGTGATTAATGTCAAAAAAGCACAGTTTCTAGCACCGCACGAGATGCGTCATATCATCAATAAATGCCTAGAAGCGGGTAATGACCAAGTTATCCTGTGCGAGCGTGGCTCGGCATTTGGCTATAATAATTTGGTCGTTGATATGCTTGGCTTTGATACCATGAAAGCGATGAATGTGCCTGTGTTCTTTGATGTCACACACGCACTACAAGAGCCGGGTGGTCGTCCTGACAGTGCAGGTGGTCGTCGTCATCAGATTACCACACTTGCCAAAGCGGGTATGGCGACGGGATTGGCTGGTCTATTCTTAGAAGCGCATCCTGACCCTGACAAGGCAAAATGCGACGGTCCATGTGCGCTACGCCTAAATCAGCTTGAGCCATTTTTGACACAATTAAAGCAAATTGACGATTTGGTCAAAGGCTTTGAAGTATTGAATACCAAATAATTCATTTGGCACAAAGCAGGGTTTGGCTTGGTGCTAAGTATTTACAGTGATGGCTTGCCATCAATCTACCAAAGGAGTTTTTTATGTACGCAGAAGAAACCAAAAACCAAATTGAAATCAAAGATATCCGTGCTCGTGAAATCCTAGATTCACGTGGCAACCCAACCATCGAAGCGGACGTGATTTTGGCAAATGGTATCTGTGGTCGTGCGGCAGCACCGAGCGGTGCATCAACAGGTTCTCGTGAAGCGCTAGAATTGCGTGATGGCGATTCGGCTCGTTATTTGGGCAAGGGCGTCAAAAAAGCCGTCGCCAATGCCAACAGCCAAATTCGCACTGCGCTACTTGACAAAAATGTCACTAATCAAAGCGAAATTGACAACATTTTGATTGAGCTTGATGGCACTGAGAACAAAGGCAACATGGGTGCTAACGCCATGCTTGCAGTGTCTTTGGCAGCAGCAAAAGCGGCGGCACTATCACAAGCTCTACCGCTACATCAATACATCGCCAATCTGCGTGGTCAAACCGCACTGACCATGCCTGTACCGATGATGAACATCCTAAACGGTGGTGCGCACGCTGATAATACGGTGGATATCCAAGAGTTTATGATTGAGCCAGTTGGCTTTACATCATTCTCAGAAGCTTTGCGTGCTGGTACTGAGATTTTCCACAGCCTAAAATCGGTACTAAAAGCTCAAGGTCTAAACACTGCGGTGGGCGATGAAGGTGGCTTTGCGCCAAACCTCCGCTCTAACGAAGAAGCCATCACTGTTATCATGCAAGCGATTGAAAAAGCGGGCTATAAAGCAGGTCAGGACATCTTCCTTGCGCTAGACTGTGCGTCATCTGAATTTTATAAAAATGGTCAATACCTCCTAGCAGGCGAAGGCAACAAAGCCTTTGACAGCCAAGGCTTTAGCGACTATTTGACTGGTCTGTGCAATCAATACCCAATCATCTCAATCGAAGATGGTCTGGATGAGAGCGACTGGGAAGGCTGGGCGTATCTTACCAAACAGCTTGGCAACAAGGTGCAATTGGTGGGTGATGACCTATTTGTAACCAATCCAAAAATCCTACAAGAAGGTATCGATAAGCAAATCGCCAACGCCATCTTGATTAAATTCAACCAAATCGGCACACTGACTGAGACTTTGGATGCGATTTATCTAGCTAAGCAAAACGGCTATGCAACCGTCATCAGCCATCGTTCAGGCGAAACCGAAGATTCAACCATCGCTGATTTGGCAGTGGGTACAGCGGCAGGTCAAATCAAAACTGGTTCACTATGCCGTTCTGACCGTGTTGCCAAATACAACCAACTACTTCGCATCGAAGAGCAAGTCAGCGCTGCCTATCGTGGCCGTGAAGAGTTCATCGGTCTGCGCGGCTAATTGACAGGATAACGACTGTGGTAAATTCGACTTATACACCCAAACGCACCATTGGCACGAATGCTGGCTATATGTGTGCAATCGCATTTGCCGTGGTTGTGCTGATTGCATTGCAGTATCAATATTGGCATGGTGAATATGGCCGTACCAATCTTGAAGCCTTGAAAATCAAGCTCCAAGAACAACAGCGACTCAACGAATCGCAGATTTATACCAACAGTATTTTGCTTGCTGATGTGCAAGATTTGAAATCGGGACTATCTGCCATCGAAGAGCACGCTCGATTGGATTTGGGGCTGATTAAACCGGGTGAAACTTTCATCCAATTATCCAATGCGCCGATTACTTATAGTCGTCAGCCATTACCAAGCACAACCGAATCGCTCGAAAGTGTGGATTCAGTGCCTGAGCTTGAGCCAAGTGCGACAAAGTCATCGACGACGGGTAATTAAAATACAATGCAATTCGCCTGATGCCTGATAGTTAGCTTTTTTTGATAATAATCGCCAACGAGTGTTTGGCGATTTTTTGTACATTAAATGAATCATTAATAATACATTGAGTGATAATAAATGAGCACGCCCAAGATTTTTGCATTGATGGTGGCAGCTGGCAAAGGGATGAGATTTGGCGCAGATGTGCCAAAGCAATACACAAAGCTACTGGATAAAACAGTGCTTGAACACAGTGTCTTGGCACTCAAATCGCCCCGAATGGTTGATTTGACTTTGGTGCACGCTTGTGATGATGAGTATATTGCCAAGCTTTTGCCACGTCTGATGGTGCAGTATGGACAGACGATTCATCTAGCACATGGCGGTGATGAGCGCTGGCAATCTGTGCGTAATGGCGTGGCAGCCATTCGCAGTCGTGGGGCAGATGATAATGACTGGGTACTGATTCATGATGCTGCTAGACCATGCTTACCTGATGATGATTTGGCACGCCTGTTGACTTGTATCGAACAAGCAGATGGTGATGAAGTGCAGGGGCTGATTTTGGCGACGCCTGTGGTAGATACGCTAAAGAGTGTCAAGGATGGGCTGATAGAGCGTACGGTCAGCCGTGAGCAGTTGTGGTGTGCATTGACACCGCAGGCATTTCGCTTATCTGAGCTTGAAGTGGTGCTTGATTATGTGGATAAGCAAAAGCTTGACATTACTGATGAAGCCAGTGCGTTTGAGATGCTGAATAAGCCTGTGCGTATCGTCCCTGCGTCACGGATGAATATGAAGCTGACCTATAAGGATGATTTACCGATATTGGCATTAATTCTGCAAGCCAAACAAGGCTAAACGCATAGCACGATGGCGGTTTGGCTGTTTGTTGGCATCAGTAGTTTGGTGCTTGTGATATTGGGCGTGACTGATGGTTTTATGCTAAGTGATGTATGGCTTGGCTATTTGTCATCAGGCGGTGCATCTGTGGCGGGACTGTGCTTGCTTGTGCTGTGCGCCTTGCTGATTTGCTGTATCAAAGGTAGATATCGCATTATTTGCATGACGCTATGCTCTGCATTGATGGCGATACTATTTGCCATGCGTGCGTTGATTGCGGCAGAAGCCTTTGACCAAAAAACGCTCGACACTCGGCATATCGTCCAAGCCAAAGCATATATGCCTACCATCAGTGATGGTGTCTATGACCCTGTATTGGGCACAAGCTATCGACAGATGGCAGTGCTGTCTGATGTCAAGCTTGCCCAAGCACCTAGTGATACCATTGGGGTGCAGACCATCGCCAATCCATTATCTGATACGGCGACGGCTACAACCAACCAACCGCCACCATCTGATATCAGCCTAGATGCGCTTAATGGCATTAGTGTGATGATGTCTGCCAATCCTAATTTTAGTAAGCAAGATTTATCAGTGCTGAACACGCTAAAGCCGGGCGATGTCGCTGATGTGGTGCTCTTGATTACGCCGATTGAGCGGACGGTCAGTGCTGGTGGCTTTGATGCCAATCAGTGGCTACGCACACGCCATATCCATGCTAATGCGCGCATTATCCAAGCGGGTTCTATCAGCACGCACACGCCACAGAGCTTTGGCGAAGGGCTGATTATCACGCTTGAGCAATACCGCCATCGCTTGCGTACGCATTTTTATCAAGATTGGCATAAGCTCACCACCGAGCAAGCGCAAGCACAGGCGGTTACTCTAAGCCTATTAACCGGTGATCGTGCGCTGATTGATAAATCCACTAAGCAGATGTATCAGCTTGCTGGCATTTCGCATTTGCTCGCCATCTCGGGCGCTCATGTGCTGTTTTTGGCGATGATGTTGGCGGCTGTACTGCTGTGGGTGCTTGATCGCTTTGCGATGAGTGTCTATCAAGCCATACCCAGATGGCAAATTCGCATGGCGATTATGGTGGCAGCAAGCCTGCTCTATGCGCTGTTTACAGGCTTTGATGTGCCGGCGGTGCGTACTGTGTATATGCTGATGGCGGTGTGGGCGGTGCGTTATTTTGCTTTGCCGATATCGGCGCTGTCGGTGCTGTGCGTCGTGGCTTTGGTGATGGTGTGGCTTGACCCGTATATGCTGTGGCAAGCAGGATTTTGGCTGTCGTTCATCGCTGTGCTACTACTCATGCGATATGAGATGGATGATGCTAAGCTGGTGCAAGGCGGGGCGATGACACTTGGCTGGGTGCGCACCAAGCAACTCATTAAGCTACAATGCTGGCTATTTTTTGCGATGTTACCTTTGTCGGTGATGCTATTTGGCAAGGTATCAATATGGGGCTTGGTGGTCAATGTATTTGCCGTATCGCTATTTGGTGCGGCAATTGTCCCGATCAATCTGATTGCAGGGGCAGTATTTGTCATCGCACCAAGTATCTCGGATATGCTGTGGGATGTGTCGGCGCAGATTTTGCAGTTATTGCACACAGGGCTTGAGTTTACGCTCGTGGAGCAATTAGGCGGTATCAGTGCTTGGCTGTATGCGCCGTTTGGCATGGCGGGCTTTGTGCTGTGCTTTATGATGGTGGCATTATTACTACTGCCAAAGGTGCTACCAAAGACCGTGCTATGCGTGCCACTTGTGGCGTTATGCTTGATTGGTATGCCAAAGCATTCATCAGGCATTGAGCTGATTTGGCTAGATAGTGATAGCCCAAATCTTAGCCAATATTTACTAAAAGTGCATGATGACAACGGTACACGGCATTGGCTACTACTATCCGAACAAGGGGCTCGGCTTAAGGATAATTATACAAATCAGCTCATAGATACACTACATCGACAAGGCGTGGATACGCTTGATGGTGTCATCGTCCAAAGTCCAAGTGCCAAACTAATGCCTGTAGTGGCGCACATTCAACAAACCATCCCCATTCATCGCTACTGGCAAGCAGGGCGGCATGAGCCATTGCCATCACCATATCATGAGCCATGCACCGCAGGGATGGCGTGGCAAGATGATGCACTCAGTATTCGTGCCTTGACAGGGTGGCAGATGATTGATGATGAGCGTGTCCAGCACTGTGAGCTTGAGATTATCAGCGATTTGCCGATGCTTGCGGTTGATATGCCAAGCATGGATGCTGATGCGGCCGCTTTGGATGAGCTGGACCAAGATGATGCACAATTGCCACAACCAAACCCATTAAATCCACCCAATCAGCAGGGCGTGCAGATGGTAACCATGACCGGTGGTGAGCCGCTATTATGGCAATTATGGGCGATGCTGTGCGATAGCGAGCCATCTTTGGCAGTTGCACCAAAGCAAGGGCATCAGCCACTGATTTTGGGCACACAAAACGCTACCGACACCAAACCCATCACAAGACAACTTCCCGCGGCGACCATCTATCCGAGCACAAGATAGATGGCATGGATTGCGGACTATCGCCAAAGGGATTTTTGGGGTAGAATAGAGTGGTTTTAGTTATCAAATTTATCCATCAAAGGAATTTTTATGGCGTGGCCACCAAATCCCAATAAATCCAACGAATCCAACCAACCAAAGCTTGAGCAAACGCCAATAACACCGCCAAGACAGGGCGAAGAATGGCGTCTGCTCGAAAAAACCCTACTTGCCAGCATCGAAGAACAAAAGGCAAGCCGTCGTTGGGGGATTTTCTTTAAATTACTCACTTTTGCTTATATTGTATTTATCATCATCGCCTTTGGCTATGGCTGTAGCTCGTCATCATCGACACTTGACACGGTGGGCATGGCTGAACCGCACATTGCGGTGGTGGATGTCAATGGCGTGATTGCCAGCGACACTGATACCAATGCCCAAAATATCGGCGAGTCACTGACTCAAGCCTTTGAAAATGACAACGCACAAGCAGTGGTTCTAAACATCAACTCGCCTGGTGGCTCACCTGTGCAGTCAGATGAGATTTGGCAAACGGCGATGGATCTACGCAAAGAATACCCTGATAAGAAACTCTATGCCATCATCGGCGATGTCGGCGCATCTGGTGCGTATTATATCGCAGCGGCAGCTGATGAGATTTGGGTCAATCCATCAAGTCTGGTTGGCTCAATCGGTGTCATCATGTCGGGCTACAACATCGAAGAGCTGATGAAAAAAGTCGGCGTCAAAGATCGCACCTTGACCGCAGGCGAGTACAAGGACATCTTGAGTATGAGCCGTGAGATGACCGCAGAAGAAGCTGCCCATGTCCAAAAAATGCTCGATACCACGCACCAAAATTTCATCAATGCCGTCAAACAAGGTCGTGGCGATAAGCTCAAAAATCCTGAACAAAATAAGCTATTTACAGGGCTTTTTTGGACGGGTAAAGATGCGGTGGCACTCGGGTTGGCGGACAAAACCGGTGGCATCACCCAGCTCAAAAAACAGCTTGAGCTAGATACGGTGGATTATACCTATGTTGATCCGATGAATCAGTTTTTTGATCGATTTGGTGTGCAAATCGGCAAAGGGCTTGGCGATGGCGTAAAGTTAAGCTTTGACGAACCTGCGACCAAATTGCAATAAACTTTCCATCAGCATTGTATCAACATTGCAATCAGCATTGCTATAAATCAGTCCAAAGAAATGCACCATCTTGGTAGGTGGTGCATTTTTTATATGGCTTTGATTGGTCAATCAGTGTTGATAAGTGTTTGGCGGTGTGAATTTAGCCCAAATCGCATTTTTGATTGACATCGGCTAGGGCTTCATCGATGATTTTTTGGCTGACGCCTTTTTGCGTAGTTTTTCGATAAATAGCACATCATCAGCTAGGGTGTAGTTGGAATTATCACGGTCAAGCCCTTGGCGGATATACAGGCGAATCAAGCCTTGAATACGGTCAAAGCCATGATCTTGGGCGGTGACTTCAAGATGCTTGATAATCTCTTCGGATAGACGCAGATGCACAGGGCGCATGATGGTCTGCGGATGATCTGAGTAGCGATTTTTGATGTGTGGGGGTAGCATGGCAAATCCTTTGTATTATAAAATCTGAATGGTCGCCCATGATTATAGCATGATAGCTAGGCTTGTCAAATTACATGGTTTGGCAAATTATCATGATGCAAATAAAAAAACCCTTGGCAATCACCAAGGGCTTCTTTGAATATGGCTCCCCAACCTGGGCTCGAACCAGGGACACACGGATTAACAGTCCGATGCTCTACCGACTGAGCTATTGGGGAATGATGGTGGGTCGTGCAGGATTCGAACCTGCGACCAATTGATTAAAAGTCAACTGCTCTACCAACTGAGCTAACGACCCGTTAGCGATACTAGGATAAATGGTGGGTCGTGCAGGATTCGAACCTGCGACCAATTGATTAAAAGTCAACTGCTCTACCAACTGAGCTAACGACCCATTTATCTAGTCGGATACGGTACTCCGTATCGCTAATGTGGTGCATATTATACGCATAATTTTTATGATTGCAAGCATTAATTTGCAAAAAATCCAAAAATTTTCAAAATTTTAGCAAAAAATCACGCCAAGCATTGATTTTATTGAATTTTGTCTGCTGTGCTTGGGCGTGTAATGCACCACAATTCTACATCAGCACGATTAATTACGACTCAAGGCATCCACAGGATTAAGCTGTGATGCAGAGCGGGCAGGCAAAAAGCCAAATACCACGCCAATTAGGGTCGAGCAGATAAAAGCGGCAACGATGGATAAGGGCGAATATACTACGCTAAAATCCCCACCGCCAAACTTATTAATCAGCTCACCAATGGCAAAGGCAAACGTCACACCCAAAATTCCGCCAAGAATACATACAAGCACCGCTTCAATCAAAAACTGCTGCATGATGTCGCTTTGGCGAGCGCCTACCGCCATACGCACACCGATTTCGCTCGTGCGTTCGGTAACTGAGACGAGCATGATATTCATCACGCCGATACCGCCGACGATGAGCGAGATGATGGCGATGGATGAGACAAGTAGTGTCATCGTGCCTGTCGTGGATTCGATGGTCTGACGAATTGAGTCGGTGTTCATGATATTAAAGTCATCCGTGCCGTGCCGTGATTTGATGAGCTCACTGATGGCGGTTTCGGCAACATTGGATGGCGTGTTCTCATCGATCAGCACCACAAAGCGGTCTAGGTAGCTTGTACCAAGCATCCGATGCATCACCGTCGTGTAGGGCATATACAGCTGTGGTGTGTTGTTTTGGCGACCAAAGCTTGTGTTTTTGCTAGACAGTACGCCCACCACTTGCCCCGGGACTTTGCCCACTAGGATAATCTCGCCGATGGGATTGCCTTGACCATTAAAAAAGGTCTTATAAGCATTGTTATCAATGATGATATCTTGGGTGAGTTTATTGACACTATCGGCACTAAAGCCTTGTCCCATAGCAAGCTTTTCGCCGGTGACGGCCAAATAATCCTTGCCCACGCCATTGACGCTGGCGGATGCTTCGATGTTCTTGTAGCGAGCGGTGACACTGCTATCGACCTGCGGGCTGACGCTTTTGGCATACGGCTGAGCGGCGACGGCATCGGCATCGGCGGTGGTGAGATTGTCATGACCGTATTTACGCCGTGGGTCGCCAAAGGGGTAGCCATCGATGACGGTGATGGTATTCGTGCCCAGCTGATTGATGTCGGCTAGGATTTTTTGTTGTGAGCCTTGACCCAGACCCACCACCGATACCACTGATGCGATACCGATGATGATGCCAAGCATGGTCAGCAGGGTGCGCATCTTGTGGGCTTTCATGGCGTAGAGCGACATTTTGAACGCTTCTTTTAGCCGATCAAAAAAGCCAAATAAGGCGTTTTTTGTATCTGATTTTTGGCGTGAATGGTCACTGTGGCTGATGCTGGTGCGATGGGTGGCGTGCTCGGTGTAGTAGTCAGCGATGACTTGACCATCTTTGAGTTCAATCACGCGTTCAGCTTCAGCAGCAAGCTTAGGATCGTGCGTGACCATGATGATGGTATGGCCTTTGTCCTTGAGCTCGTGCAAGATTTTCATCACTTCGATACCAGAGTGGCTATCGAGTGCGCCTGTAGGCTCATCAGCTAGGATGATATCACCACCATTCATCAAGGCACGAGCGATAGAGACACGCTGCTGCTGACCACCTGAGAGCTGATTTGGACGGTTTTGGGTCTTATCACCCAAACCCAGTGCGGTGAGTAGCTCAGCGGCTCGGGCACGGCGTTTGGCGGTGTCCATACCGGCATAGACGGCAGGCACGGTGACATTGTCAAGCGCATTGATATCGCCAAGCAGATGATATCGCTGAAAAATAAAGCCAAAGTATTCACGGCGTAGCTTGGCAAGCTCTTCGGTGTCCATATCATCGACCGAGCGACCAAAGATGGCATAGTGTCCGCCGCTGGCTTTATCAAGACAGCCTAAGATATTCATCAAAGTGGACTTGCCTGAGCCTGACTGACCGATGATGGCGACCATTTCGCCTTGATATAGCGTCAGATTGATGCCGTGCAAGATGCGGATTTGGCTATCGCCTGCTGGAAAATCTCGCACCAACTCACGTACTTCAATCAAGGGCGTCTTGCCCTGATGGGATGTCGTTGTTTGCATCATCATCACCTTACATCATCGGTGGGCGGTTATTGCTTCTGCCGCCGCTCGATGACTGCTCTTGGCTTTGTTCGCCGATGACGATGACATCGCCTTTGTTTAGTCCTGATTTGATTTCAGCATTGACTCGATTGTCGATACCGACGACGACTTCAACGGGCTTAGCAAAGCCATCTTCACCGATGATACGCACGGTGCTTTTGCCATCTTTGGTCTCAATGGCAGATGATGGCACGACAAGCACGCCACGAGCGGCATTGATGATGATATTGACCTGTGCGGTCATGTCGATGCGAAATTTACCTTCGCTATTATCCACATCCAAGTAGCCGATATAATACACCGCAGAGTCAGTGCTACTAGTGGTGCTAATGGTCTCGGGCGCAGGCTCGACACCGCTTAAGATGGCGTCAAACTGCTGATTGGGATTGCCAATGATATTAAATCGTGCCGCCATATTTGGGGTGATGTTCACCACATCTGCTTCAGAGATTTGGGCGTTGATACGCACACGGCTTAGGTCAGCGAGCGTCACGATGGTTGGGGCGGATTGGTTGGCATTGACCGTCGTGCCTTGTTTTTGGCTGATGGCGACGACTGTGCCATCCATCGGTGCACGGATGGTGGTGTAGCTTAGGTCTTCTTGGGCGGTGATGACATCGTTCTTGGCTTTGGTGATGGCAGCTTGTTGGCTGTCAATGGCAAGCTTGGCATTATTGACCGCCGTCAGGGTGTTTTGATAATTGGCTTTGGCGGTGGCAAGGGCAGCTTTGGCGACTTCAAGGTTTGATTTGGCTGTGTCGTATTCTTCACGGCTGATGGCATCAATATCAATGAGTCCTGCGAGTCGATTAAAGCTTTGCTGAGCTTTGTTGAGCTCGGCTTGGCGAGTGTCAATGGTGGCTTGGGCGCTTGCGACTTCACCTTGCTTAGTTGCCAAATCCCCCCGTGCTTGGTTTAGGCTCGCTTCGGCTTGTGATAGCGATGCTTGGGCGTTTGAGACGGTGTTTTTTTGTTCGACTTGGCTGATTTGCGCAATCAAATCACCTTTTTTGACTTCATCGCCAATCTCAACATAGAGCCTCGTAATCTCGCCTGAGACCTGTGCGCCGACATCGACGGTTTGGATGGCTTTGATTTTGCCTGATGCCAGTACGGTGTTTTCGATGTTGCCTGTATCGACGGTGGTGGTGAGATATTGTGGGGCGACAGGGGTTGGGTTTAGTTTTTTATACCCAAAAAAAGCAAGGGCAGCCAACACTAAGGCAAGGATAATCCACTTAATATAACGGATGAATTTAACAGAGCTGAACGATTTGGCAGTTGGTTTGGCGGATGACATGATAAATCCTAAAAAATGTCAAAAACAGTGATGATATTGTACCTATAAAATGATGATAATGATAACAGTTTTTATTTATAGTAGGATTTTGGCAAACGTAACTTATGTAGAGAATTGTTGTGTTTTTGTAATTTTTTATCACAAATGGCGTTATGGACAGCTTTGGTCTTTGGGATTGATATAGAAATATAGGCTGATGATGGCGTGATTTGGATACAGTGATGATGGCTCAATGCTTAATTCTTGTTGATTGCGGCAGTAGAATTTTAGTGTATTTGGCTTTTGGATATTGACTGGTTGCCAATTGTGTTCGATGGCATTGGCGTGTACAAGCTGAATTAATTGTTCGTTATAGGGGTATGAGTAGCTGATACCTACAAAATCAATCCCTTGTTTATGCGTATGAGAAATATTTGCGGGTTCACCCAAGCCTTTGGTGAGCTTGGGTATTTCTTGTTGAAATTCTTGGAAAATCTGTGAGCGATTGGCGTAGGGCTTATCACGACCATATGGTCGCTCGCCACTGATGAGAAAGTGAGCAATGGTGATAATAAAGATGATGATTGGGAACACAATGGCGAGCGGATGAGTTTTCATACATCAGCCTGTAGCAACGCCACACCACACACGCCCAAAATCAGCCGTTCAAGCAGTCGCCAGACATCATCATTGCTAAGCCCTTTGATGGCTTTGTCGCAGTGATAGACTTGGGTGTGTAGCACGCCAAGTGCGCTCGGTGCTAGTCGTCTTGATAGACGATAGTAGTTGTTTTCTTTGTTACGCCAAATGCCTAGACTTTGGGCATCTTTACCCGCTTGTAAGCCTGCAATTAGTTTTAGGTCTTTATTAATCGCCCATAGGATGATACTGGGTGCGGTGTCGGTTTGCTTAAGATGGTGTAGGATTTTTTGGCAAGTAATGGCGTCTTGATGGATGAGCGCATCGGACAAATCAAATACGCTAAAGCTACCGCCATCGGACAGCGACTGCATCAGCATCGGTATATCGATGGCTGTTGGCGTGCTTTGGTCGGGTGTGGTATGGCTATACGACAGTCGCCACAGACACTGATAAGCGGTGAGTAAATCATGCTCGGTATGGCTCATCAGCATCCGCCAAGCATCGGTATCTAGCTTTAGATGCAGGCGTGTCGCCCAGTATTGTAGTAGCTCTTGGCGTTGATTTTCGTTAGAGACATTGCCGTCAATAATCGTGCCATGCGTATCAAATAGCCGAAAAGCTTTGGCGGCTTGGGATTTTTTGTCCTGTTTGGGTAGTAGCCAAATCAGATGGTTGGTGCTGTTGCCTGCTTTGACATCATCGGCAAAGCGTGTCAGTGCATCTATCGTGTCATTATCAGGCTTATGCTTGCCTGTGACGATGATGGCGGTGGACTCGGCAAACAGCGATAGGGCGGATAGCTCATTGATGACTTCTTGCCACTGTTTGGGGCTGTTCAGCTCAATGCGTTTGGGCAATTGAGCGTTTGCTTGCCAACTGGGGCGGCAAGCATCGATGAGCCACTGAAGTACTAATGGCTCATCAGAATGCACAAGCCACAATCCACACAGGGTTTGTGGTGCTTGTGATAGGCTTTGGGCAAGTGCCAAAAAACGCTGCTGCATGATTATTGGCTAGTCTGACTACCCATCGCATAGTACTGCTCGGCGATGCGCTCGGCTAAGTTGTCCTGTAGCCATGCTTGAGCCTGTTCGCCTTGCTGGTCGCTGGTGGCGACACCTGCTTCATTGTACTGATAGCTACGCTCGACTTGGATTGGGTAGGTGACACTTTTACCATTGATTTGATAAGTCACATCCGCCATCATCAGTAGGCGTACTTCGGTCAGTACACCAAGAAGCTCATAGCGACGATAACGCAGATTTTGCACCATGATGGTGTGGGTGGCGTCGCTACTGGTGCTCACGCCAAGCTGAGCCAAACGGGTGGCAAGCTTATGCTTAAAGCCATAAGCCAGTGCATTGTCTTCGGTGGTGATATTGACCTGACTATACGCCGGGGCAAGCTTTAGGCTATTTTCGCCCATGCCACGCAGCTGATAGCCGCAGGCGGTCAGTGACAATGCACCGACTGCCATTAGGCTGATCGAAAGGGCTTTTAATGTTGTCATCATGCACCTGCCACGACGAAGCTGATGAGTTTGTTCGGTACGACGATTTCTTTTTTGATGTCGCCGGTGATGAACTTAGCAACGCCTTCTAGTGCTTTGGCTTCACGGATTAGCGTGTCATTGTCAGTGCCGACAGCGACTTCCATTTTACCACGCACTTTACCATTGACCTGTACGACCATCGTGATGGTGTCATTGACTAGGGCGGTTTCATCAAGCACAGGGAACGCAACCATGCGTGTATCAATGCCAAGCGCATCTAGCAAATATTCGCCAACGTGCGGCGCATACAGTGATAGCATGGTCAGTAGCGCAAGAATGGCTTCATGGCGGACTGCCAGCTCATTATCATTTGCTACTTCAAAGCTTGCAATCTCATTGCACAGCTCCATCAGGCTAGATACTGGTGTGTTCAGTGCCAAATGTTCGCCTAAGCTGACATCGATTTTGGCGATGGTTTCGTGTGTCTTACGGCGTAGGTCTTTGGCAACTTTTGATAAATTGGCTTTATCGATATCGCCAATGGTTTTATTGCTGATGGCGTCAATATGCTCGCCAACGGTACGCCATACTTTTTTGACAAAGTTATGTGGGCCTTTGAGTGCTGAATCTGACCATTCGAGAGTCTGATCAGCAGGGGCGGTGAATAGCGTGTATAGACGCACCGTGTCCGCACCGTATTGCTCAATGATTTCTTGGGGATCGACACCGTTATTTTTTGATTTACTCATTTTTTCGATTTTGCCGATGATGACAGGTTTGCCATCAGCTTTGAGCGTCGCGCCACTGACTTCAGTACCATTCATCACAAGGTCGATCTCATGTGGGAAATAGTATGACTTTGAGCCATCGGCATTTTCACGATAATACGTGCCAGCCAGTACCATGCCTTGGGCAAGTAGATTGGCAAATGGCTCATCACCGCTCACTAAGCCTTCATCACGCATCACCTTGTGGAAGAAGCGTGCGTATAGCAAATGTAGGACAGCGTGCTCAACACCACCAACATACTGATCCACAGGCAGCCATTTGTCAGCTGCAGCACGGTCAATCATTTGTGTGTCGTCATGTGGGCTGGCAAAACGCTGTGCATACCAGCTAGACTCAACAAAGGTATCAAAAGTATCTGTCTCACGCTCGGCAGGCTGACCGCATTTTGGGCAGGTGCAGTTGATGAACTCTGGTATATTCTTCAGTGGATTGCCACGACCATCAGGGATGACATCGGTCGGTAGCACCACAGGCAAATCCGCTTCATCGACAGGCACAGTACCGCAGTAAGCACAGTTCACCATCGGAATCGGACAGCCCCAATAACGCTGACGGCTCACACCCCAGTCACGCAGACGGTACTGGATGGTGGCTTTACCAAGATTTTTTGCGCCGACGATTTCTTCGACTTTGGCGATGGCATCAGCTGATGATAGGCCATCAAGCACGTCTGAATTAATGCAGTGGCCAGTTTCTTTGTCGCCGTACCATTCTTGCCACTCACGGCTGTCGTATTGACCTTGTTTGTCGCTCCAGTCGATGACTTGGGTGATTGGCAAGCCATATTTATTGGCAAATTCAAAATCACGCTCATCATGCGCAGGCACGCCCATCACTGCACCTGAGCCATAGCTCATTAGCACATAGTTGGCGACCCAGACAGGCACATTTTCGCCTGTGATTGGGTGGGTGGCAAATAGCCCTGTATCCATGCCGACTTTTTCGGCTTTGGCAAGGTCAGCTTCAGCCACTGAGCCTTGTTTACATTCAGCGCAGAATTGTGCGATGGCTTCGTTTTGCTTAGCGGCGTATTGTGCCAATGGATGCTCGGCAGCCACAGCCAGATAGCTGACACCCATCACCGTATCAGGGCGGGTGGTGAATACACGCAGTACATCGCTTTGCTCACCGAGCGTATAAGTAAAATCAAGCTCCATACCACGACTTTTGCCAATCCAGTTGTGCTGCATTGATAGCACTTGTTTTGGCCAATGACCTTCTAGGGTTTTTAGGTCATCGAGTAGCTCATCGGCATAGTCGGTGATTTTGAAATAATACATCGGGATGTCACGCTTTTCGACAATCGCACCCGAACGCCAACCACGACCATCGACCACTTGCTCATTAGCAAGAACGGTATTGTCCACAGGGTCCCAGTTCACTGTGGCAAGTTTTTTATAAACCAGTCCTTTTTTGTAGAGTTGTAAAAATAGCCACTGCTCCCAGCGATAATATTCAGGCGTACAGGTAGCAAATTCACGAGACCAGTCAATCGACAGAC
Source organism: Moraxella pluranimalium (assembly GCF_002014825.1). Lineage (GTDB taxonomy): Bacteria > Pseudomonadota > Gammaproteobacteria > Pseudomonadales > Moraxellaceae > Moraxella > Moraxella pluranimalium. The sequence goes on from NZ_MUYU01000006.1 coordinate 258,632, forward strand.
CCAGTGCCTTAAGCTGTGTGCGCATATTGTCGATGTTTTGGAAAGTCCATTTGGCAGGGGCGACCGCATTGGCAATGGCGGCATTTTCGGCAGGCAGACCGAACGCATCCCAGCCCATCGGCTGCATGACATCATAGCCTTTTTGGCGATAATAACGGCTGAGCACATCGGTGATGGCATAGTTACGCACATGACCCATATGCAGTTTACCGCTTGGATAAGGGAACATGGACAGCATATAGCGAGTTGGCTTGTCGCTTGGCTCATTGGTGGTGTGATAGCGTTTGTCGCTGTCCCATTGTTGTTGCAATGTACGCTCAATCGTCGAAAAATCGTAATTGTCCAAGTGGCTGTCTGATGAAATCTTACTCATATCAAATCCAATGCGGTAAAAAAAGAAAATATAAACAGGTTATTATACCTAAAATCCGTGCCAATTTGCTATAATTTGGCAAACTTTAACCAAAAAACTTTGGGGGATATGATGACAATCACTGTCTATGGCATCAAAAATTGCAATACCATGAAAAAAGCCTTTGATAAGCTGACCGAACTTGGCGTGAGTTATGACTTTTTTGATTATAAAAAACAAGTACTTAGCCCAGATGACTTTAGCAATTTTGTCAGTCTGTTTGGCGAAAAAGTGATTAATAAACAAGGCACAACCTATCGCAAGCTTGATGATGATACCAAAGCGGTGCTTGCTGGTGTGGTGGACGGCGGTCAGCAGGCGGTGTATGAGATTGTCAAAAATAACCAAAGTATGCTAAAGCGCCCCATCGTCATTGGCGACTATCAGGGCAAGCCGGTGGCGGTGATTGGCTTTGATGAGGGCGAGTATCAAGCGGTGTTTGCTTGATTTATCTTTTAAAAACTTCAAATACAAAAAAAGATGGACTTAATCAGCTAAGCCCATCTTTTTAATTGGTTTTATATTGCTAAATTTATGGTAATTATATGCTTAATAACAATCTGCATTAATCATCTTTTTGACCGAACTACCATGATAATACACATCGTCAATCTTGTATGAATTACCAGATTTGGCGAGTACAAATGTGGCTGAATAGCTACCACCAATAGTAGCAACAACATTGCCATTGCCATTGCCATTCACACGATAACTGACCGCAAGACGAAAATTTGGGTCTTGATTGCCATATAAGGGATCTTCCCCTATACCGCAAAAATTATCATTCGCCCAATTACGATCTTGGCGATTTAATTGTGCGATTAAGCTTGGTGTGCCAAATCTTCTAAGTGTACCAGTTCCATCTTGATTTGCTTTTGAGCTGGCATATACTTTTTTTGACAAAAGCGATTTTTTGACTGTTATTTGCCCAAGCGGTATTCGATGCCATCATCGCTACAATTGGCAGAGCTAGTATTAATTTTTTCATACAGTAAGTCCTATCGTGAGTTAACCTATTGTTTAGTAGTAGCGACTGACGCAGGGTCCGTAATTACCATTGATTGAGTCGCAGTCATATTCTTGTTGCTTGTTGCGATTTAGCAGTTTGGCTTGTTTTTTGGTGAGCTGAATGTAGTACTGCTGTCCACCTTCTTTGAAACCAATCATGGATTTGAACGCCCCTGAATATAGAGTGACAGGGCGGTCACAGTGCGATGAATAGCAAACCGTCTTGGTTAATTTGGTTTGTCCGTTTTTCTTGATGCTTAATGTGTAGCCTTCATGATGAGCAGGCACACCGCCAAAATCAAAGCTCTTTGTGCCTACAAAAGGTAGGTTGTTGTTAGCAAATGCTTGTGTAGATAACAAGCCAAGCACCAAGAATAGTGAAGATTTTTTCATAACAGTTTCCTTGTAAACAACTAATGTTATTAATATTTGAGAATTAGGCATTGGTATCTTTAGGAATTATATTATTAATTGAAAAATTTATCAATAAAAATTTGAACTCATTTGTGCTAATTTTAGTACATGATAAGTACTTCTCAAAATCAACGACAAGCCTTTAGCAGGAGACTGCAAGATTGTTTAGTCCAACGATCTTTACCAATTAGTCCCACAGCACTTGCCAAGGGTTTTAATGCGCAATTTAATGGCAAGCCAATCACTGTGCAGACAGCTAGTAATTGGTTGTATGCTGTTTCGTTTCCCAGTCAAGATAAATTACAAGTATTGGCGGATTGGCTAAGTGTGGATATACACTGGTTGAGATTTGGTGATGATAGTCAAACTGCGGCAATTAAGCATTTAACCCAAGAGCAGCTTGATTTGTTGCAAAATTTTGCATTGCTTTCACCCAAGAATCAAAAGCTTGTTAGTGATTTGATTGTTGCTTTGAATCAATAACGTGAATTTGACATATTGGATTGTGGGTTTGTAAACAAAAAAAGATGGGCTTAATCAGCTAAGCCCATCTTTTTTTAATGATTTTTTTTAATGAATTTGTTTAATAAACAACCGCTTATTTCACCTGCGACTGATTTTCGGCATAGATGGCGGCTTGTAGCCAAATATTGGCTTGGATATAGTCATGCACAGCGATGGCATTAGTGGTGGCAGTCGTTGGCGTGGCGATACGCACCACAAATGGGTCGGCATCAGGTTCACGCAAAATCACCACATCAAACAAGGTAATGTCTTTGCCAAAAAAGTCGGTCTGCGATTTGCCAAGCACTTGACCCTGACACCAAGCTTCGTCTTCTTGACCAAATACTTCACCAAATAGATAAGCACACATATGCCCAAGATTAATCTCAACAGGGGCAAGTGGTTCGTTGTCTTTTTGGTCGGCAGGTTGCCAATTGCGGATTTGTTCATCGATGTCATCAGGCACTTGACCGCCGTTACTGGCAATAATGTCATTGAACGCACGATGATGGCGGATGGCTTCTTGGTCTTCGATTAGGATGGTTTCGTCTTGGCGGCTTGGCTCGATGTTGTACGCCCATGCGCTAAAATTGACATAGTATTTTTTTGGTGTGCGATAATCGGTGCGATTGACCGCATACAGCTGGTCAAAGGCATAGATGGTCGCACCATCAGGCGTGCTTAGGCACAAAATCGCATCCGATGTCGCATCACAGCGGATAATCCGCTCAATGGTACAGGTCAGACCATAGGGGCTATGCACCGCAGGAAAGGCATTGATAAAGGCTTGTGGCTTGCCATCTGCCATCGATAGGATTTGCTTAATATGGCAAATGTCATTCATGCCAAGTAGTAGCTTGGCGTTGGCGGCGCTGTTTTGACCGATACCCGTTGGCAAAGTTGCCTTATCCAGCATGGCTTGTAGCCAATTGGGGACATCTTCGGCAATATTATCGGTCAAAATCGCCCAATGGTCGCCATGACTGGCATTCTCATCACAAGGCAAATCAATCTTAATCGGTGCGGTTTCGTGGGTGTATTGATAGCGAAAAGTTTGGGTGGTCATGATTTATACTCATTAAAAATTGCTTTTTATATAGGGATAAGCCACAAAAATATCAAGCGATACGCATAAAATTCATCACAAGTTATCAGGATAAATTATCAGGATAAATCGCTCAAGTAATCACTGTTTGTATCACCAACTTAATTGCTGCGAGTTATCTAAACGGTAAAATTTGGCAAAAATTGATGGCATAGCAATAGTTTGATGGTGATTTTGGTCAAAAAATGCTAAACTGTTAAGATTATTGTACTATGGAAAAAATCTATGTTTCGTCCTTTGGCGTTATTTATCGGGCTTAGGTACACCAAAGCCAAGCGCAAAAACGGCTTTATTTCCTTTATTTCGCTCATCTCTATGATTGGCCTGACGCTCGGTGTGGCGGTGCTCATCACCGTGCTGTCGGTGATGAATGGCTTTGACCGTGAGCTCAAATCACGCATTTTAGGCATGGTGCCACAAGCGACTGTCATGTCATCAGATATCATGACCGATTGGCAGCCTTTGGCAGAAAAAATTCAGGCTGAAAATAAAGAAGTGCAAGCGGTTGCGCCATTTATTCAGCTACAAGGGATGCTGACTGCCGAAGGGCAGGTGGCGGGCATTATGGTGACAGGGATTGAGCCTGACTACGAAAAGCAAGTGTCTATCATTGGTAATCACATGATTGCAGGTGGGCTTGAGTCACTCAAAGCAGGTGAATTTGGTATCGTCTTGGGCGAGACGATGGTGCAGTCATTAGGCTTACAGCTTGGCGACCAAGTGACTTTGGTCCTGCCTGAAGCGACACCATCAGCAGCAGGCGTGATTCCCCGCTTTAAGCGATTTACCTTAGTGGGTGTGTTTCGCATCAGCAGTGAGATTGATGGTGCGATGGGCTTTATTCAGATGCGTGATGCAGGCGTGATGCTCAGACTACCCGAAGGGGCACAAGGGCTACGCATGAAGCTTGACGATATTTTTAAGGCGCAACAAGTCTCATACAACGCCGCCAATATCGACCCGATGCGCCTACATCCGAGCAACTGGACACAGACACATGGCAATCTATTTAGCGCCATTCAGATGGAAAAAGCGATGATTGGTCTGCTACTGTTTCTCATCGTCGTGGTTGCAGCGTTTAATATCGTCTCAAGCCTTGTTATGCTAGTCACTGACAAAAAATCTGATATCGCCATCCTAAAGACTTTTGGTGCATCACCCAAGCTCATCATGCAAGTATTTATGGTGCAAGGGATGATTATTGGTGTCATTGGTACGGTGGTTGGTACGGTGCTTGGGGTGACTTTGGCTTTGACGGTGAATGATATTTTGGTGTTTATCAGCCAAGTATTTGGCATTAGCCTATTTGATGGTAGCGTGTATTTTGTGGATTATCTGCCATCACAAGTCAAGGCGTCTGATGTGGCACTGATTACTGTGGCGTCATTCTTGCTAAGCTTTTTGATGACGATTTATCCAGCACTGCGAGCATCTCGTATTGAGCCTGCTCAGACTTTGCGATATGAATAAGGATATATGATGAGTGTGATTTTAGAAGCCAAAAACATCAGCAAAGTCTATGACGAAGGCAAAATCAAAACTACCGTGCTATCGGGACTGGATTTGACCGTCCAAGCAGGCGAGCGTATCGCCATCGTCGGTAGCAGTGGTTCGGGCAAATCCACGCTACTGCATCTGCTTGGCGGGCTGGATACACCGACCACAGGCGAAGTATGGCTAAAAGGGGTTTGCCTAAATCAGCTGAATGAGACTCGCCGTGGTGAGCTACGCAATCAGCATCTGGGCTTTGTGTATCAGTTTCACCATCTATTGGCTGAATTTAGCGCCACCGAAAATGTCGCCATGCCACTACTGATGCGTGCTGATGTCAGTATCAAAGAAGCCGAACGCCGTGCCAATGCGCTACTTGAGCGTGTGGGGCTGGGTCATCGCCTACATCATCGCCCAAGCGAGCTGTCAGGCGGTGAGCGTCAGCGTGTGGCAATCGCCCGAGCTTTGGTGACTGAGCCTGCGCTGGTCTTGGCAGATGAGCCGACGGGTAATTTGGATGATGAAAATGCCACAGCGGTATTTGAGCTATTGACCGAATTGCAGTCATCCATCGGTATGGCACTACTGATGGTGACGCATGACAGACAGCTGGCTGCTCGTGCCGATAAGATTCTTGAAATGAAAAGTGGTCAATGGGCATCATGCTAAGCTAAATGACTGATAATCAAAGCAGTAAGATAACAAAAGGCAGAAATTGAGTTTCTGCCTTTTGTGTTTATTAATAAGTCAATGGACTGATTAGCCCGTATTTCTCAAGCCTTGCGCCACGCCATTGATGGTCAGGTGAATCAGCTGTAATAAGCGGTCATCATCAAAGCCATCGGTGCGGTCAAGCGACTGCTCGCCACGACGCTCTTTGAGTAGTAGCACCTGTAGCCAGTTGAGTGCATTGAGATACGGTAGGCGTAGGGCTAATGAGCGAGCCAATGAGCGGTTGCCTGTCAGTACGGTGTCTTGCTCGGTCAGTTGTAGCAGAGCATTTTTACTGCGTGTGTATTCTGCTTCAATCATTGCATAGATGACATCGGCAGATGCTTTATCTTCGGCAAGCTCAACATAGGTCTTGGCGATGCTAAGGTCGGTTTTGGCAAGCACTTGTTCCATATTTGAGAGCATCGCATAAAAGAATGCGCTGTCTTTGGCATGGGCTTTTAGCTTAGCCAAATTACCATCATCCGCTTGAATCAGCGTCTCAATCGCCGTACCAAAGCCATACCAAGCCGGTAGCATTAGGCGGTTTTGCATCCATGAGAACACCCACGGAATCGCTCGCAAATCCTGAATGCGTGCCAAAGTCTTACGACTAGCAGGGCGAGAGCCGATGTTCAAGGTGGCAATCTCGGTGATTGGACTGGTTTGTAGGAAATAATCAATAAACGCAGGATGCTCAATCAGCGCACGATAATGAGTAAATGCTGATTCGGATAAATGTGACATCAGCTCAAAATCAGGCGTCATTGTCGCATTTGGCAAGATGGTTGCCTTGAGCGTCGCTGCGACAAGCACTTCTAGATTATGCTCAGCGTTATTGGCTTCGGCGTATTTGGCAGTGATGACTTCGCCTTGTTCGGTGATGCGGATTTGACCCGCCACCGAGCCTGCAGGCTGTGCCAAAATCGCTTCAAAAGACGGGCCACCACCACGACCGACACTGCCGCCACGACCGTGGAACAGACGCATTTGCACTTGATGTTTGGCAAAGATTTGCACCAGTTTTTCTTCGGCTTGATATAGTGACCATTGGCTGGTGACATAGCCACCATCTTTGTTGCTGTCGGAGTAGCCAAGCATGATTTCTTGGGTATTATCACGGCTTTTGAGCAGGCTTTGATACCACGGCTTGCCAAGCAGTTCATCCATCACGCCGATACAGTTTTGTAGTGCTTCGATGGTCTCAAACAGTGGCACGATATTTAGGCGTGATTTTGGACTGCCATTTTCGATATGTAGTAATCCCGTTTCTTTCATAATCAGTGCTAGGGCAAGCATATCGCTGATGGTTTCGCAGTTTGAGATGATGCTTTGGGAAATGGCAGTTTCGCCGTAGCGGTTCTTGATGTCCGCTGCCGCCAAAAAGATGTTCAGCTCTTTGGTGGTCTGCGCATCATACTCGACATATTGGCTATATAGTGGGCGAGCAGTGGCAAGCTCACGCAGTAGCACGCGCTGACGAGCAGGCTCAGATAGGCTCAGATAATCTTCCAAATCAGCGTGCTTGAACAAATCATGCACCGTCTCAGCGTGCACCTGTGCGTGCTGACGCAAATCCAGTGGCATCAGATAAAAGCCAAACACACTCACCGCACGCATCAAATCCTGCAGGCGACCTTGTGCCAGATACTCACTGCCATTTTGGGTCAATGAGCGGTGTAGCTTTTCCAAATCCGCCAAAAATTCAGCACTGTCTTGGTAGGCATCCGCCACCCCAAAGCGACAGCCATAATTTAGGTCAAAGCGATGACTAGTCGCTACGATACGAGCGGAAATCAGCGCCACCGCCAAGCGATACGGCTCTTCGGCGCGAGATAGCAGCTTTTCGGGAGAATTGGCAGCCATCTCAAGCACATCATCATTGACCTTGACACGGCGAATCGACAGCGGTAGCTCTTGGTACAGCTCGCCCAGCTGGTCACGATAATAATAAAACAGTGCCGCACTTTGACGCTTGAAGGCATGACGCAGGGTGTCAGCATCCACGAATGGGTTGCCATCACGGTCGCCACCAATCCAGCCACCGATGCGAATCACATCAGGCAGTGTGGTGTGCGGATAGCGTTCGCTAAGCTGATGACTTAGGCGGGCATATAGCTTGGGAATGGCTTGGAAAAAACTCAAATCAAAATACGCCACGCCATTGGTAATCTCATCGCTGACATTGATTTTGAAATGGCGAGTTTCATTGGTCTGCCATAGTGACAGTAGCACGGTTTTGATTTGTTCGGTCAGGCGATGTTTTTGGTAGCCGATGGCGTGCTGATGCTCGGTGAGCAGGGCGCGGATTTGGCGATGGAGCTTGAGCACACTTTGACGCTGTACTTCGGTCGGGTGAGCGGTCATCACCGCACTGATGGATAGCTTATCAAGCTGTTTTTGTAATTGGGTTGGGTTGATGCCTTTTTCTTCGATTTCGCCAAGCACACCGGCAAAGCTTGATGGGCTTGGTGTGCTCTCAAGCTGTTCATGGATTTGGCGGCGGCGTGCGTGGTGATGGTCTTCGGCGATGTTGAGCACTTGGGCGAATAGACTGCACGCACGGATGAGATTTTCGATTTGACGACTGTTGAGCTTTGGCAGAGCGTCCTTGATGATATGCTCAGGATTACCCCCTGCGATCAGCTGATCAATGGTATCAGCGACAATCGGTGAAGTTTGCTCTTTGAGCACATCCAATAGAATACGACCAAGCAGTTCGGTATCAGCGATGAGTGGTAGGTCTTTTTCTTGATCCAAAAATTCGTTAGGTGCTTTTGAAGGGCTAAGTTGCTTTGCCATAATTCATCTCCTGACAAGAGTAAACTTCAATATATAACAAATACTGATATTTTAATCAAAATTTATCATAATTCAATCTGATTAAACATTTTTTCATACTTAATAGGCATATTACACCAGTTTTATGAAATTTTAAAGCCGTAATCGCACAAAAATATGCAAGTGATTTGCCAACATCCGTTGATGGCTATCTCCTTAAATAATCACAACTATTCATATTATGCATAATATAACCATCAAAAGTCGCAATTTGCCACGAATAATTATGCAAATTATACATATTAAAGCCATTATAACAACCCGAATGATAATAAAAATAGTAAATTTTAATACTAATTTTCTTGCTATTTAAAAATTTATGCGTATAATACCGTCCAATATTTAGTAACTATTGGGACTATTTTATGAATTATTTTGACGAATTGGGCAATCGTATTGGTGAAATTGACGGCACGGTTAATCAATGGATAAACAAATTAGGCTTAAGCTATAACCATTTTGCGGTACTGTATTGTCTGGCAAATGCCCAAGATGGACAATGTACCCAAAAACACATTTGCGATGAATGGTATTTGCCAAAACAAACAGTCTTTAATATTTGTAAAGAATATAAAGAAAAAGGCTGGATTGAATTTAGCGAAAGCCCAACTGATAAACGAGAAAAAATCTTGCATTTAACTCAAACTGGGCAAGCCTATGCCGAACCTATTTTGCAAAAAACTCAAGCAATTAGCGAACAAGCATTTGCTAAGTTTGGCGAAAGAAAAACCAAACAATTATTTACTTTAATGCAAGAGTTTTCTAATATTTTTCAACAACATATTGATAAGTATGAATAACGCACAACGGCTGACCCTTGAGCCAAATGTACTGCGTACACTCAAAAGCATTGCCGTTCAACATAAAAAACGCCTAGCAATGACCTTTGGTTTAGTGATGGCAGAAAATTTACTGCTCCTACTCTATCCTTTGGTCGGTAGTTTTGCGGTCAATGCGGTATTACAAGGCAATTTGGTTTCTGCTTTGGCGTATGCGGTGATGGTGCTGATTATTTGGGCGGTCGGTTCTGCACGGCGAGCAGTCGATACAAGGGCATTTACTCGTATTTATAGCGAACTTGCGGTGCCTGTGATTGTGAATCAACGGCTTAAAGGCTTTGATACATCAACCACAACCGCTCGTGTGGCATTATCTCGTGAGTTTGTCAATTTTTTTGAACAGCATTTGCCGATTTTAATCACATCGCTATTTTCCATTATTGGAGCGGTGGTGATGTTATTATTGATTGAATTTTGGTCGGGTGTCGTGGCATTGTTGATTGTACTTGGGTTTGGGCTGATTTTACCAAAGTTTATCAAAGCCAATGATGGCTTGTATTTTAAACTCAATAATCGCCTTGAAAAAGAAGTGGATTGTGTGGAGCGTGCTAATCCGTACGAACTCATCAAACATTATCGCTTGGTGGAAAGATTACGCATTTTGATTTCTAATCGTGAAGCCTTGAGTTTTTTGTGTATTGGCGTGGCGATGTGTGTGTTATTTGGGGTTACGCTGACCGTGCTAACACTAACAAAAGGCGTAACCACTGGGCATATTTATGCGGTGATTACTTATCTGTGGACGTTTGCTATTAGTCTTGATGATATGCCAAGATTGGTGGAAGAATTGTCCAAATTAAAAGATATTGGTAAACGGGTGGAAGTTGGACAAGATACCGTGCCAAGTTATTGATAAACCACAAAAAAGCTGTTCAATGCGAACAGCTTTTTTGGATTTTGGTGATTGATAACCGTTTGGCTGATTTAGCCATTGGGCTTAGCCATTAGATTTAGCAAGATTGGTATATTTGTCAAAGTTTTCGATATACTGGTCAAGGTTCTCTGACAGCATTTGTTGGTATTTTTCGGTGTAGAATTTGATGATGTCATCTTTTTCTTTTGCCAAATCACTACCCTTAACAAAGCCGATGGTCGCAGCCGATACCGCAAAGCGAGCAGCGGCGTAGTTTAGGCTGGCAGCGACTTGTCCTGCGTGTGATTGTGGACTTAGCTGACTGTTGGCAAGATTAATCACCGCATCTGCTCGCTCAAAAAACGCATTCATCTGCGCTTGAAATTCTTGTTCGTTAAATTCTGGTTTGTCGCTCATGATGATTTCCTAATAAAAAAGCCTTAGAACACGAGTATTCTAAGGCTTTTGGATGTGCTAAGCAAGCGTTTGATTAAATTGCGTTGCGTAGTAGTTCGGCTTTGTCGGTACGCTCCCAAGTAAAGGCAGTGTCCGAGCCTGTACGACCAAAGTGACCGTAGCTTGCAGTGATTTCATACATTGGCTGCAATAGATCCAGCATACGAGTGATGCCGTATGGGCGTAGGTCAAAGTGCGCACGGATCAGTTTTACGATGTCGTTATCACTGATTTTACCAGTATTAAAGGTATTCACCGAAATCGAAGTCGGCTCAGCGACACCGATGGCATAGCTCACCTGCACTTCACAGCGATCAGCTAGGCCTGCTGCGACGATGTTTTTGGCGACATAACGACCAGCATAGGCGGCTGAGCGATCCACTTTTGATGGGTCTTTGCCACTGAATGCGCCACCGCCATGACGAGCCATACCGCCGTAGGTGTCGACGATGATTTTACGACCGGTTAAGCCTGCATCACCGACAGGGCCGCCGATAACGAATTTGCCCGTTGGGTTGATGTGATATAGCGTGTCTTTGTGTAGTAGCTCAGCTGGGATGACTTTTTTGATGATTTCTTCCATCACAGCTTCGTGTAGGTCAGCTTGGCTGATCTCAGGGCTGTGCTGAGTGGAGAGTACGACGGCATCGACGGCAAATGGCTTGTGATTGGCATCATAATGCATGGTCAGCTGAGCCTTAGCATCTGGGCGTAGCCATGGCAATGTGCCATTTTTACGAAGTTCAGCTTGACGCTCCATTAAGCGGTGTGATAGCTGAATCGGTGCTGGCATCAGTACATCGGTTTCGTTGGTGGCATAGCCAAACATCAGACCCTGATCGCCTGCGCCTTGATCTTCTGGGCGTGAGCGATCGACGCCTTGGGCGATTTCGGGTGATTGCTTACCAATCATATTGATGACGGCACAAGTTGAGCCATCAAAGCCAAGATCAGAGTGGTTGTAGCCGATCTTATTAACGGTATCACGCACGATGCTCTCAACATCGATGTTGGCGTGTGTGCTGATTTCACCTGCCAATACCACTGCCCCTGTTTTTACCAAGGTTTCACACGCCACACGAGCGTCTTTGTCTTGGGTCAAGATGGCATCAAGCAAGGCATCAGAGATTTGGTCAGCCATCTTATCTGGATGACCTTCACTCACTGATTCTGAAGTAAATACGGAGTAGTTCATAAGATTTCACTTAATAAAAAAATAAAAAAATGTGCGATTCTGGTGGCTTTTTTAGGCTTGACAGAATAAATACCCATCCGCACGGCAAATTTCATCAAACTCAATAGGTATTTGGCGGAAAATTATACGCCATTTATGAGCAAAAGACTAATGAAAAATTTTCATATCCATAGGCAAGATATCGGATATAAGGTGCGATAAGGGATGGGATTAAATAGAAAAATCGTTATCCGATGACTGCTGTGTCTGTTGTGTGTGTTGATTGCGCAGTTTGTCCCGCAGTTTATGACCTTTTTGGCTGCTGAATTTGGGTGCTTTGGCGTTGTAGCCGTGGCGTGCTTGCCAATCTCGCACCGTGCGATAGTGCCAAAATAAGCGAAAAGCAATACCAAGTACGATACTGGTAATAATAGCAGATAGGACAAGCCCAACCACCATCGCCTGCCACGAAAAAATCTTGTGATGGGTAAAAGGATTTACACCATCAGCTGTCACCCACAGCGTCAAATCGGTCAAAATCATGCCAATGGCACGCAGTCCGATGAGTGGCTCACCAAGTAGCAGTGCACCCAATGAATACGCAAGCCAAAACACAGGAATACCTGTCAAAGGATTGGTAATCCAAGTCAAAGCGACTGCCATCGGGATGTTGGCACGAGCAATCAATGCGCCGATGATGGCAAGTGGCATCTGACCAGGTAAAGGAAAAAATGCTGCCAAAACACCGACATACACCGCACGATTGAGCGAGTTGCGGTTCATCTGCCATAGGCGTGGGTCTGCCAAAAACGGCGCAAACATCGCCACCAAGCGATTTTCACGCAATTTTTCAGGTGTGGGTAGCCAGGCTTTGATTTTATTCTTTGGCATGGGCTGTCGGCAACATGGATAAAGTGGAGATTATAACAAAATTTTTGCCACAAAACGACTGCTAAGCGTTGCTTTTTGGTAATTTATCCTGACGGCTCATTCATCATGCATTGGATTAATGGTGCGTGCATGGTGATGGTGGTGTCGTTACCTTTGATTGTCTATTGGTGATTATGACTTGGCTGTGATACAATGCATGGATTGAATAAGGATAGTATATGACTGATAAAATCAAAATCGCCACCCCAAAGCCGTCTGCCAAAGCCAAAAAAGCACTGATTTGGATTGACCTTGAGATGACGGGGCTGGATACTCAACACGATGAAATCATCGAGATTGCCACCATTGTCACCGATGATGACCTAAATATCCTAGCCGAAGGGCCAGTACTCGCCATCAAAGTCAGCGATGTGGTGCTAAACGGCATGGATGACTGGAACAAGACACAGCATGGGCAGTCAGGGCTGATTGACCGTGTACGCCGTAGTAAGGTGACTTTGGCGGATGCTGAAGCACAGACCATTGAATTTCTATCAAAATGGGTGGATGCGGGCATCTCGCCGATGTGTGGCAACTCCATCTGCCAAGACCGTCGTTTTTTGGCTCGCCAAATGCCAACGCTTGAGCGATATTTCCACTATCGCAACCTAGATGTCTCAAGTATCAAAGAGCTGTGCTATCGCTGGCGTCCTGATGTCGCTAATGGCTACCAAAAAGGCGGTGCACATCTAGCGCTTGATGATATTCGTGATTCGATTCGTGAACTGCGCCATTATCGTGAGCATTTTTTTAAGTTGTTGGATTAAGATTTTTAAATTAGCAAAATTAGCAAAATTAGCAAAATTAGCAAAATTAGCAAAATTAGCAAAATTAATATAAGCTACTTGATTGAATAATGCGTATCTTGCGAAAAAGCGAATGGCTGATGGCTGTTCGCTTTTTTTTGATGAATAAAGTAAATGGCAAAAGTGGCAAAATACACCAAATCTATTTTGCTGATAATGACAGCCAAAGGCTTAATTAGCAGTGTTTTTTACGCACTAAAACTTGCCAACATAATTTCATCACCAATTAATAGCCCAATTTCTGCCGTGATGTGTTTGCCATCATCTCGCCAGTCGCTAAGCACGATGCGAGTTTTATCATTCATCTGATGTACGGCAGGGCGGTGCGTGTGCCCGTGGATAAGTCGCGTACAGTCTCTCATAGCATGGCGCACGGTATCGTCATTGACATCCATGATGGTGTAGGATTTGGATGCTTTGTCTTGGCTGGATTTGTTTTTGATGTCTTGCCCGAGCTTTGAGCGGATGGATAGGGGTAGGCGTAGTAGTAGCCACAGCACCACAGGATGGCGGATGATGGCACGGTATTGCTGATATTTGGTGTCGTCGGTGCATAGTGCATCGCCATGCTCTAGGCGGATGCGTGCTTGTGGTGTGGTCAGATAATACGGTTCGCTGATGATAGCACCGCCAAAGACTTTGGTCAGGCGATTGGACAGCGTAAAATCACGATTGCCATGCATGACAAAGAGTTGCACCCGTTTATCCGCCAATTTTTTTAGGCTCATCAGCACGGGTGTCAGCCAGTGCTTGGCTTTGGCAGTCTCATCAAGCGATAAATACACATCATCGCCAATCCATGCATCTAGCCAATCGCCCAAAATATAGACGCTGCCAAGATTTGGCAAAACGCACAAATCATCAATCAGCTGAATGAATGCACGGCACAAGCGGGGCGTGCGTGCCGATAAGTGCAAATCACTAACAAAAACCGCCTGAATTTCAGACGGCTTTGTGGTAAAAAAATAATCAGTCGAATGCATTATTTCTTAACGACTTTGGCGCTGTTGATGACGATTGGCTCTGTCGGTACATCGGCATGATAACCAAAGCGACCTGTTGGCACGCCTTTGATTTGGTTCACGACATCCATACCTTCGATGACTTGACCGAATACCGCATAGCCCCAGCCTTGTGGCGTTGGGCTGGTGTAGTTTAGAAAATCGTTGTCACGCACATTAATAAAAAACTGCGCAGTTGCTGAATGTGGGTCAGAAGTGCGAGCCATAGCGATTGTGCCGGTGTTGTTTTTTAGGCCGTTGTCCGCTTCGTTTTTGATTGGCGTGCCAGTGCGTTTTTCGTTCATGTTGGCGTCCATACCGCCACCTTGAATCATAAAGCCATCAATCACACGGTGAAAAATCAAGCCGTCATAATGACCTGACTCAACATAATCGATGAAGTTGGCAACGGTTACAGGCGCTTTTTCGGCGTTTAGCTCGATGACGATGTTACCATAAGTGGTGTCAAATTCTACAATTGGCATATCCATGACAAATCCTTAAAGTGAGTGAAAATTTCGGCTATTATAGCACAGTTGTCCGATAAATATGGGGATGATTTTGATGATTTAAAGAATTAATCCGCCAAGAAATGATTAAGCAAAATTGCTGATTAAATTGCTGATTAAACAGATGAAAAATCATGCCAATTATGCTAAAGTATTAAGGTTTATTTTGTGTTTATTGATAATAATTTGGACAAACAGATGACAACTGCTAACGAGTTACCCGAAAAAAACGACTTTATCCGAGCCATCATCCGTGATGACCTACAATCAGGCAAGCACGAGCGTATTTTGACCCGCTTTCCGCCCGAGCCGAATGGCTATTTACACATCGGTCATGTCAAATCCATCTGCCTAAACTTCGGCGTGGCAGGCGAGTTTGGTGGTGCGTGTAATCTGCGCTTTGACGACACCAACCCAACTGCCGAAAAACAAGACTATGTCGATGGCATCAAAGAAGATGTCAAATGGCTGGGCTTTGAATGGGCGGGCGATGTGCGTTATGCGTCAAGCTACTTTGAGCAGCTGCACGCTTGGGCGGTACAGCTGATTAAGCAAGGCGATGCCTATGTGGACTTACAAAGCATCGATGAAATTCGTGCCAATCGTGGCTCATTCACCGAAGTGGGCAAGCCATCACCACAGCGTGATGAGAGCGTTGAAGTGAATTTGGCTCGCTTTGATGACATGAAAAACGGCAAATATCCTGACGGCGGTGCGGTACTGCGTGCCAAGATTGATATGGCACACCCAAACATGAATATGCGTGACCCTGTCATCTATCGTGTGATGCACGCCCATCACCATCAGACAGGCGATGACTGGTGCATCTATCCGATGTATGACTTTGCTCATCCGCTGTCGGATGCGCTCGAAGGTATTACCCATTCGCTGTGTACACTTGAGTTTGAGGACCATCGCCCGTTTTATGATTGGGTGATTGAGAAAGTGGGCTTTAAAAACCCGCCACATCAGTATGAATTTAGCCGTCTGAATATTGATCATACCTTGACCAGTAAGCGTAAACTTAAGCGCCTCGTGGATATGGGCGTGGTGTCAGGCTGGGATGATCCGCGTATGCCGACGGTGGCAGGTATGCGCCGTCGTGGTTATACGCCTGAGGGCTTGCGTGATTTTTGTGAGCGTGTGGGCATCACTAAGTCTGATGGTCTGGTGGATCATCGTATGCTTGAATTTAGCGTGCGTAAATCACTCGAAGACACTACCGCTCGTGGCATGGCGGTGCTGCGTCCGCTGAAGGTGACGATTACCAACTTTGATGAAGCGGTGGCAAAATTTGCTGAACTTAAAAACCCAAAAACCGTCGCTGACTTTGATGGTGAAGTGCTATGGCTGACGCAGCCAAAGCATCCGACACTTGACATGGGTGAACGCCGTATTCCATTTACCAAGACCATCTATATCGACCAGACTGACTTTGAAGTCGTGCCACCGGCAGGCTACAAGCGCCTATCGCCCGAAAATCCTGAAATCCGCCTGCGTAATAGCTATGTGCTCAAGGTCAATGAACATAAGGTAGATGAAGCAGGTCAAGTGGTTGAGCTGATTGCCACCATCGATGAAAATACACTGGGTAACAACCCAGAAGGTCGCAAAGTCAAAGGTGTCATCCACTGGGTATCAGCCAGTCATGGCGTCGATGCGGTGGTGCGTCTGTATGAGCATCTACTGCTCGAAGATGATGAAATCAGCGATGTCAGCCTACACGAAAAAGAAATCATCGATGCCGACACTGATGCTGATACGCTATGGATTAAACAGCATCTAAATCCAAATTCACTCACCATCTGCCAAGCGGTGGTTGAGCCTGATTTGGCAAAAGCGGCGGCAGGCGAGCATTTCCAATTCGAGCGTGAAAGCTATTTTATCGCTGATGCCATCGAGCACAATGCCGATTTGCCGGTATTTAACCAAATCGTCGGGCTAAAAGACAGCTTTAAGCCTGAATGATGTGGTCGTTTATTTTACAGTTAAGTGAATACCACAAAAGCCTTATTCGGATGGATAAGGCTTTTGTTTTTCTAGGTGAAAAAAATCAAGCCATCATCTGATGACTTGATTTGTATTGATATCAATCAATTGAATAATTTACTCAACCTGACTGACATCACGCACCGCACCCGTATCGGCAGATGTTGCCATCGCTGCATAGGCACGCAACGCTTGTGAGACATAGCGTTCACGATTGGCAGGTTTCCACGCCATCTTGCCACGAGTTTCCATCGCTTCACGGCGTTTTGCCAATTCTTCATCTGACACATCCAAATGAATACTACGATTTGGAATATCAATATGAATGGTGTCAAATTCTTCCACCAAGCCAATCGCACCGCCTTCGGCAGCTTCAGGGCTGGCATGACCGATAGACAGACCTGATGTGCCCCCGCTGAAGCGACCATCGGTGAGTAAGGCGCAGGCTTTGCCTAAGCCTTTTGATTTGAGATATGAAGTTGGGTAGAGCATCTCTTGCATGCCAGGGCCACCTTTTGGGCCTTCGTAGCGGATGATGACGATGTCACCAGCGACGATTTGGTCGTCTAGGATAGCAGCGACAGCAGAGTCTTGGCTCTCAAAGACACGGGCACGGCCAGTGAATTTTAGGATGCTCTCGTCCACGCCTGCAGTCTTGACCACACAGCCGCGCTCGGCGATATTGCCAAATAGCACCGCAAGTCCGCCGTCTTGGGAATAGGCGTGCTCACGGCTACGGATACAGCCTGACTCACGATTGACATCAAGATTTGACCAGACTTTATTTTGGCTAAAGGCTTGGGTGGTGCGTACGCCACCTGGTGCTGCGATATACAGCTCACGAGCTTCGGTATTGTCAGGGTTCATGATGTCCCACTTGGCAAGCGCATCGGCAAGCGTCGCACTGTGGACGGTTGGCACATCAGTCTGTAGCAGTCCTGCACGGTCAAGCTCGGCTAGAATACCCATCACGCCACCAGCACGGTGCACATCTTCCATGTGGTATTTTTGGGTGGCAGGGGCGACTTTTGATAGGCAAGGCACTTGACGAGATAGGCGGTCAATGTCTGCCATCTTAAAGTCCACGCCTGCTTCGTTGGCGGCGGCCAGTAGATGCAAGATGGTATTGGTCGAGCCACCCATAGCGATGTCTAGGCTCATGGCGTTCTCATAAGCGGCTTTGGTAGCGATTGAGCGGGGTAGCACAGATGCGTCGTCTTGTTCATAATAACGCTTGGCAAGCTCAACGATACGGCGACCGGCTTCCAAGAACAAATCACGACGCTTGGCATGAGTGGCAAGCAGTGAGCCATTGCCCGGTAGTGATAGACCAAGCGCTTCGGTTAGGCAGTTCATTGAGTTAGCGGTGAACATCCCTGAGCACGAGCCGCAAGTCGGGCACGCTGAGCGTTCGGTCGTGGCGACATCGCTATCACTGATTAAATCATCAGCGGCATCAATCATCGCATCGACTAGGTCAAGCTTACGCACCTTTTGACCATTATCATCGGTCACTGTCTCATGCACGGTATGACCATCGCCAAGCGTGCTTGCTAGCACCTTGCCTGCTTCCATCGGGCCACCTGAGACAAAGATGGTTGGGATATTTAGGCGCATGGCAGCCATCAGCATCCCTGGGGTGATTTTATCGCAGTTTGAGATACAGACTAGCGCATCAGCACAGTGAGCATTGACCATGTACTCGACACTATCAGCAATCAAATCACGGCTTGGCAAGCTATACAGCATACCGCCATGACCCATAGCGATACCATCATCGACAGCGATGGTGTTAAATTCTTTGGCGACACCGCCAGCCGCTTCGATTTCACGAGCGACCAGTTGACCTAAGTCTTTTAGGTGCACATGACCGGGGACGAACTGCGTAAATGAGTTGGCGATGGCGATGATTGGCTTGTTAAAATCGTCATCCGTCATACCGGTGGCACGCCATAGCGCACGAGCGCCTGCCATATTGCGACCAGCGGTAGAAGTCTTGGAGCGATAAACTGGCATAATCTGTCTTCCTATATTATTTGCCGATGAGGGCAGTGGGTAAATTATCACTTATTTTAGCATTTTTATTGACAAAATGATGCTTGATTTTGTTTGCTATTGTCATAAATTTTGGTTATCAATTGGTAGAAGTTGTCGGACAGATGGCAGGTTATTTATAAATTTTATTGATAAATTACAAAATAAAAACAAACTTTTATATGTCCAAAAATTGCCCCAATTTTCAATCACTTATCGGATAGTACAATATCAAATGTGACTGGTTAATCAGATATATTGTATCATAAAATTTGCAATCGTTTGATTTTATTGATAATCTGTATTTCTACTTAGCGAGGTTTTCAGATAGATTTTTAGTTGTATTTTTTCGGCAGTGACGCTGATTGATAGATTTATTGGAAAGTATCAATAATACAACTAAAAGTCCATCATCATCCACCAACAGATTGATGGGATAGTTTTATGAATAACACAAAAAATCAGTCCACCGCACCACCGATAGCGCATCAAGCGGACACAGTACGACACGGCGTGACGATATCCAAATTTGGTATCTTTCCTAAGGTAAGTGTGCCTGTATTTGCCATTTCAGCAGCGCTGATTGTAGTTTTTATGCTGTATGGGGCGGTATTTAGTGAGCACGCAGGGCAGCTGTTTGGACAGGTGCAGTCGCTGATTAGCACGCATTTTGGTTTTGTACTGATTATTTTGATGAATACGGCGCTTGTGTTTTGTGTGTATCTAGGCTTTAGTCACTATGGTGATATTCGCCTAGGGCATCAGACGGAGACACCGCAGTATAGCTTTGGTTCGTGGATTGGGATGCTGTTCTCGGCAGGGATTGGTATTGGGCTATTGTACTGGGGTGTGGCTGAGCCCTTGTATCATTTTGTTGCACCACCTGTGGCGGATGCGCAGACGGTAGAAGCCGCCAAGCAGGCGATGCAGATTTCTTTTTTGCATTGGGGGCTACACGCTTGGGCGGTCTATGCGTTGGTGGCGTTGTCGCTTGCGTATTTTCATTATCGTCGTGGCTTGCCGTTATCCATCCGCTCGGTGCTGTTTCCCTTGATTGGTCAGCGCATCTATGGCGGCTGGGGTCATACGGTGGATATTTTGGCGGTGTTTGGCACGATTTTTGGGGTGGTGACAAGTCTGGGTCTTGGTGTGATGCAACTTGAGACAGGGCTTGTGCAGATGCTTGGTATCACACCAAGTCTGACGCTCAAGGTAGCACTGATTGCAGGGATTACCGCTTGTGCGGCGTTTTCGGTGATGGCAGGCTTGGATAAGGGTGTGAAGCGATTAAGCGACATCACCATCATTGTGACTTTGGCGCTGCTTGCTTTTATCGTCATCACAGGCCCGACGCAGTTTATTTTTGATAGTTTTGTTGAGAATATTGGCAATTATGCTGGCAATCTGATTACGCTTGGGCTATGGAATGAAGCTTATAGCGACAGCGATTGGCAGGCGAGTTGGACGGTGTTTTATTGGGCGTGGTGGGTGAGTTGGTCGCCATTTGTGGGTGTGTTTATCGCGCGTATTTCTCGTGGTCGTACCATTCGTGAGTTCTTGTTTGGCGTGCTGTTTGTGCCGATGTTACTGCTGTTCTTTTGGTTTACGGCATTTGGTGGCGTGGCGGTGCAGATGGCACTCGATGGCAACATAGGCTTGGTCGAAGCGGTACAAACCGATTATGGCAGTGCGATATTCAAGCTGATTGAACAGTATCCATTGACCAAAGGCTTGATGGTCGTGATTTTGATGATGATTGTGCTGTGGTTTGTGACATCGGCAGATAGTGCAAGCCTTGTTGTGGATATGCTGACTGCTGGTGGTGAGACTGACCCGCCGAAGGTTCAGCGACTGTTTTGGGTGACATCCGAAGGGGTGATGGCAGCGGTGCTACTGACCGCAGGTGGCTTGACGGCATTACAAGCGGCGGCGATTGTTGCTGGTGCACCGTTTGCCATCGTGGTGTTTGTGATGATGTACTGTCTATGGCGTGGCTTAGGGCGTGATAGATTGACCCTGTATCGCAATAGTCAATGGTATATCACCCAAGAGTCCGCCGAGCACAATTCGGCCAATGAACTGGCGGATGAGCATCTATTGACAGGGCCATTGGCGCTACCTGATGATACGGACAATAAAGCATAACAAGTACGCAAACCCAATGGCAAATCGCTATTGGGTTTGTTCTTGATAAGTTGCCAACACTTTATCGACTATCGCATCATGCATAAAGCGGACCAGCTCTGGGGTGTTATTCTTGATGGTGTTGATGGCGTGCGTGGTGGCGAGTGCATGAGCATTGGGTAGTCTGACATAGCCATCATGTGGCTCAATGCTGAGTATCTCATCGTCCATATCTATGCTGATTAGCTTGTGCTTGCTGCTTTTGTGCAGTAGATTGACCGTGCCCGTCAGTTGCCATTTTTGGGCTTCTTGCTCTACCAAAGTTGCGATGTCTTGACCATAGATTGCTTGCGATGATTTGGCAGTATTGGTAAATGACAAATGTAGTGCCAGTGGCAAATCATCATTGACAATCACCACCGTGCCACTGATTTTGATATGATAAGCCGCTCGAATTGTACCCGATGCCAAGCCAAGCAAGAGATTGGCTTCATCAGCGGTCATCAAGATGTTAATCTGTCTTAATAATTCAGGGCTCAGCGGTGTGTCTGCTTTGATATCATCATCCAAGCTGTCATAGTGCGCCAAGAACATCTGTGGCAAGTCACGATTGATAGTGAGTGTCGTCAGCTTGATATTATGCACCCGAAATACAAAAGCGTCATTTTTTAGAAGTTCTTGTAAAACAAATTCAGGCGTATCAGTGGTTTGTGTCATGTCAAAAACTTTTAAACAAAAATACTACTATAACACAAAGGCTATGCTAAAATATAGTTGTTTTATACGCTATTCGTGTGAGTTTAATTCAGTAAAAAGGAGCAAAAAAATGACGATGGTCTATGATGAGAACAATATTTTTGCCAAGATTTTGCGTGGTGAAATCCCATGCCACAAGGTCTATGAAGATGATAAAACCCTTGCTTTTATGGACATCATGCCAGTGGCAAAAGGCCATACGCTTGTGATTCCAAAATGCCAAGCGGTTGAGCTGTCGGATTTGCCTTGTGAATTTGCTTGTGCGGTGTTTAAGACTGCCCAAAAAGTGATGACAGCACAGCGTGTGGTGCTTGGCGTACAAGGCATCACCCAAATGCAGCTGAATCACTCAGATGCAGGTCAGTCGGTGTTTCATTATCATATGCACCTTGTGCCGACGCATTTGAGCAACATTGCCAAGCACGAAAGTAAAATGGGCGACCAAGACGAACTGGCCAAATTGGCAGAACAGCTACGCACCGCCATCGCTGAATAATTGCCAAATAACTCTTTTTTCATAAAAGTGTTTATCATAAAAGCAAAAAGCCAACAAGTTACAATGTTGGCTTTTGTTTTGCTGGTTGTATGGCTTGTATGGCTGAATCAACCCACAAATGCACGCTCAACCACATAATCAGCAGGCTCACCCATGCGTGGTGAGATGGTCAGACCAAAGCTATCCAAAATCGCACAGGTGTCATTATTCATCGCCATGCTACCGCAGATCATCACACGGTCGTCGTCTTTGTTCATCGGTGGCAAGCCGATGTCGGTGAACAGTTTGCCTGATTGGATCAAGTCAGTGACACGACCTGTGTTTTTGAACTCATCACGGGTGACGGTCGGATAATAGATGAATTTTTCACGCACCCATTCACCAAAGATCTCATCATTTGGCAATTCGTTCTCAAAGAAATCACGATACGCCAAATCATCGACATGACGCACGCCATGTACCAGGATGACTTTTTCGAAGTGTTCATAGACTTCAGGGTCACGGCATAGCGACAAGAATGGTGCAAGACCTGTACCTGTAGCAAGCATATACAGATGTTTGCCTGGTAGTAGGTCATCTAGTACGAGTGTGCCTGTTGGTTTTTTGCTGATAAGTAGCTCATCGCCGACTTTGATGTGCTGTAGGCGAGAAGTGAGTGGGCCATCAGGTACTTTGATTGAGAAAAACTCCAGCTCTTCTGCCCAGTTTGGACTGGCGATAGAATACGCACGTGCCAATGGCTTGCCATCGACCATGATACCAATCATCGCAAATTCGCCATTGCGAAAACGCAAGCTGTCGCCACGGGTGGTCTTGATGGTGAATAGGCTATCATTCCAATGATGCACATAAGTGACGGTTTCTGTGATAAACTTTGACATAATAATCTCTTATTATTGGATGCTTGGCAATGGATATGCCAATGATTGAAATTTTGGCTATAATAGCGAGTTTTTACCCAATGGTTTAGGGTAAATTTGGAATAAGCACCGTTTATTTTAGCATAAATAAGAAAAATTCTCTATGACTACTGTTCAATTACCCATCATCGGACATCATCGCTCGCCATTGGTGCAAAAATTTGGCGCACCAAGACAGCCCAATCTCGTCGAAGTGGCAAGCGTGATT
Source organism: Moraxella pluranimalium (assembly GCF_002014825.1). GTDB lineage: Bacteria > Pseudomonadota > Gammaproteobacteria > Pseudomonadales > Moraxellaceae > Moraxella > Moraxella pluranimalium. The sequence goes on from NZ_MUYU01000006.1 coordinate 282,213, forward strand.
GAGTTTGTACCGCCGTATGATACGCCGTCCGCCTTTGTTGGGATTGAGAAATTCAGCCATCTGTGGGTGATGTGGCAGTTTCATCAGAATAAATCACAGGATAATTTTCGTCCGCAGGTACGCCCACCGCGTTATGGTGGCAATGATAAAGTCGGCGTGTTCGCCACTCGCAGTATGTATCGTCCCTCAGCGCTTGGCTTGTCGGTGGTGCGACTGTCCCGAGTGGAGATAATCCAGCATCGGGTGCGGCTGCATATCATCGGTGCGGATATGGTCGATGGCACGCCGATTGTCGATATCAAGCCGTATCTGCCCTTTGTTGATAGTGTACCTGATGCCATCAGTGGTGAGATTGATGTGCCGATGACCAAGATGGTACAGATGTCAATGCAGGCGAGATATGAGTTTGATAGGCTTTGCAAGGATAATAAACTCACCATAGTAGATAAAAATATTATCCAAAATCTCATCGCCCAAGACCCACGAGTGGCATACCGTCAAGCCGAAATCGAAGTGGTCAGCACCATGCGTTATGGAGTGGTGGATGTGGATTTTTGGATGGATAAAATGGGTGTGATGGTTATCACAGGCTTACGAGCGGTGGCTGAATAGCGATAGTGAATAAGCAAAAATTAAGACAACAAAAAAGCCCTTATCGCTGATAAAGGCTTGATAATACGGTGGTGCCCGGGGCCGGACTTGAACCGGCACGCTCAAAAGAGCGAGGGATTTTAAATCCCTTGTGTCTACCAATTTCACCACCCGGGCATTTATTACTTGTTTTATTGATTCGATTGCGTCGTTACGCAAAATCATAAACAAGCTGGTAAACTAAAAAAATGGAGGCTGGAGTCGGAATCGAACCGGCGTACACGGAGTTGCAGTCCGCTGCATGACCACTCTGCCATCCAGCCATTAAGTGCTAGCTATATTACCAAAAATTTTCAAAAACACAAGCAAAATTTTCAAAAATTTTAGAAAATTCATCCAATGTCCGTGCTTTGCACACATTTTTTGGCAAATTGCAAGACACATTTTTGTCATTATCCACAAAAATAGTGCAAAAATTCTCATTTGCCAATGATGTAATAAGGTATAATACTAGGATTTAACTCAAGTGATTGACAATTTTAAATTCATAATGTGATATTATATCAATTTTATCATAATTATGAATATAAAATTCATAAACTTAATCGATTTTTTAAAAATTTTTTGAATTGAGTTAAAATTGCTCAATTTGAATTGGGTTGGTGGTTCTGTAGCCATTAAGTGGTTTTAAGATTTTGTCTGTTTTGGGCGATTGCCTTGATAATGCCTTGATAATTAAGTAGACAAAGACCTTAAAATCATTATCAAAACAAGTTAAGACAACGTAAGATAGGTTTTTTATGAAGTTAAATGTTCAAACGGCGATGATTGTTGCAATCATGGCGGGTGCAACTGCACTGACTGCCTGTAGCAAATCTGAGCAAGCAGATGCAGCGGCGGCACAGCAGCAACAAATGCCAAAGACAACCGTTGATGTGCAGACCATCAGCTTGCAGGCTGTGCCGGTGATTCAGACCTTTTCGGGGCGTATTGCTGCTAGTGAGACATCTGAGGTGCGTCCACAGGTGACGGGTATTGTTGAAGAAGTGCTATTTCGTGAAGGTAGCACCGTGCAAGCAGGTCAGCCTTTGTATCGCATTAATCTAGACAGCTACCAAAGCTCGCTAGAGGCAGGGCAAGCAGCCGTCGCCAATGCTGAGGCAACCATGCAAAATGCACAAGCGGCTAGAGCATCAGCGCAGGCGAATTTGGTTGCACAGCAGGCAAACCTTGCACAAGCGCAGGCGGATTTGAACCGTTATAAGGGCTTGCTTGAGATTGGTGCGATTTCTGAACAGCTACATGACCAAGCAATAACCGCAGTGCGTACCGCTGAGGCGAATGTCAAAGCATCTATGGAAGCAGTCAATCAAGCGGATGCATCCATCAATAGTGCCAAAGCATCCATCGCTAGTGCCAAAGCTAGCCTGAATGCCAGCCAGCTTGATGCATCACGTACCATTGTCAAAGCACCGATTAGCGGTGTGACAGGTATTTCGGCAGTGACGGCAGGTGCATTGGTATCAGCCAACCAAACAACAGCACTAGTGACCATCAACCGTCTTGACCAAGTCTATGTCGATATCAGTCAATCCTCTGCTGAGATGCTCAAGATGCGTGAAGAAATTGCATCAGGCAAGATGGGTCAAGGTAGCCCAGAGGTGCAGTTGGTACTAGAAGACGGTACAACTTATCCTATCATTGGCCGCTTGCTACTTGCTAATGCTAAAGTCGATGAAAAAACAGGTGCAGTGACTTTGCGTGCCTTATTCCCAAATCCTAACGGTCAACTATTGCCAGGGATGTTTGTTAATGCACGTCTGATTCAGACCGTTGTGCCAAATGCTGCCTTGTTGCCACAAAGTGCCATTACTCGCACCGCAAAAGGCGAAACTCAAGTCTATGTGGTCAACGCCCAAAACAAAATCGAAGTGCGTGATGTTACCACTGCAGGCACTTATAATGGTAACTGGATCGTGACAGGTGGCATCAATAATGGCGACCGTGTTGTCATCATTGGTGGCTCAAAAGTCAAAGCAGATCAAGAAGTGGATGTGCGTGAGCTGCCGCCGGCAGGTGTCAGCCAAGAACAAGCTCAGGGGCAAACTGCGCCAACATCCAATTCTACTGAGCAGGGTGTGCCTGCACAAAGTGCAACTCAAGCACCAGCTCAACCAGCTGTGCCAATGGCACGACCTGCTGAGCAAGTAGATGGCGAAACCACAAAACAAGCTCAATAACCCAACAAATAGGTAATTTATGTCTCGATTTTTTATTCAAAGACCGATTTTTGCTTGGGTCATTGCATTATTGATTATGTTGGTGGGTATTTTGTCCATTCGTGGATTGCCTATTGAGCAGTATCCGCAGATTGCACCCCCAACTGTACAGGTGTCCGCTGTCTATCCAGGTGCTGATGCACAGACCATCGAAAACTCAGTGACGCAGGTGATTGAGCAACAGATGAAAGGCTTGGATGGTTTGATGTATATGTCATCTAGCTCATCTGCAAACGGTCAAGCAAGCGTTACGCTTACCTTTGAAAGTGGTACTGACCCTGATACAGCACAAGTCCAAGTGCAAAACAAACTACAATCAGCGACCAGTTCATTACCAGAAAGTGTGCAGCGTCAAGGCGTCTCGGTCAATAAGTCATCCAGTGGCTTTTTGATGGTTTATGGCTTTGTCTCAGAAGATGACAGTATGGATGAGGCGGATATTGGTGATTATCTTAATACCAATATTGTTGATGGTCTAAGCCGTGTCGAGGGCGTGGGTTCAGTAGAGGTGTTTGGTTCATCTTATGCGATGCGCATTTGGCTAGACCCTGCCAAGCTACGTGCCTATAACCTAATGCCATCTGATGTCTCAGCGGCGATTCAGTCGCAGAATGTGCAAGTCTCAGCAGGTCAGTTGGCAAGCCTACCGACCAATAATGAGCGTGCTTTGATTAGTGCTAGTATTGGCGTTCAAAGCCTGATGCAGACTCCAGAAGAGTTTGAAAATATTCTGCTAAAAACTGATACCGCAGGGGCAAAGGTATATCTAAAAGATGTCGCCCGTGTGGAACTTGGCTCTCAAGATTATTCAAGTAACACCAAGTACAATGGTAAAACCGCTGCAGGTATGGCAATCAGCCTAGCATCTGGTGCTAATGCGCTTGAAGTGCGTCAGGCGGTCGAAGATAAAATGACTCAAATGTCAGCCAACTTTCCAAAAGGCTTGACCTATGTTGTGCCATTTGATACCACGCCATTTGTCCGTCTGTCTATTGAGCAGGTGGTCAAGACGCTACTTGAAGCGATTGCACTGGTATTTGTGGTGATGTTCTTGTTCCTACAAAACTGGCGCGCGACCATTATTCCTACACTAGCCGTGCCTGTGGTAATTCTAGGTACATTTGCTGTGCTGTCCGTATTTGGCATGAGTATCAATATCTTGACCATGTTTGCGATGGTGCTTGCTATTGGTTTGCTGGTCGATGATGCGATTGTTGTGGTTGAGAACGTTGAGCGTCTGCTCGAAGAAAATCCGGAAATGTCCGTCATCGAAGCAACCACCGAATCGATGCGTGAGATTAGCAAAGTGGTTATCGGTATTGCGCTGATTTTGTCAGTGGTGTTTGTTCCGATGATTTTCTTTGGTGGCTCAACAGGGGTGATTTATCGTCAATTTGCTGTGACGCTGATTACCAGTATGGTGCTGTCGGCGATTGTGGCGTTGGTATTTACGCCTGCACTGTGCGTGTCGATTCTTAAGCGCAAAAAACACCATGATATTCAAACCCAAAAAGGCTTTTTTGGTTGGTTTAACCGTGCTTTTTATAAGGCAAGTAGCGGTTATGAAAAATTTGTTGGCAAAACCTTTAATGCCAAGCTGATTTATGTCGTTGTCTATGCGGCGATTATTGCTGTACTTGGCTTTTTCTTTGTGCGTCTGCCAAGCGCGTTTGTCCCTGAAGAGGACCAAGGCGTGCTATTTGCGATGGTGCAGATGCCAGCAGGCACAACCGAAGATAAGACTTCAGCAGTGATGGACAAGGTTCGTCAGTATTATCAAACCCAAGAAGAAAAGAATGTCGAAAGCGTATTTTCGATTACTGGCTTTAGCTTTATGGGTAGTGGTCAAAACATGGGTATGGCGTTCATCAAGCTCAAAGACTGGAGCGAGCGTACGGGCGATGAGAATGCCGCGGCAAATATCGCCAATCGTGCCATGATGATGAATATGACCATTCCTGAAGCAAGTATGGTAATTTCAATGGCACCGCCTGCGATTATGGGTTTTGGTAACTCAAACGGCTTTAACTTGCAGGTTAAAGATAATGGTGGTGTTGGTCGTGAAAAACTGCTCGAAGCACGCAATATGTTACTTGGCATGGCATCCCAAAGCCAAGTGGTGACAGGTGTCCGCCCTGGTGGTCAAGAAGATGCGCCAAAGCTAAAACTCAATGTTGATTATGAAAAGGCGGCAGTGCTCGGCATCCCTGCAAGCAATATTAACTCAACACTTGCAATGGCATGGGGTAGTAGCTATGTCAATGATTTCATTGACCGTGGCCGTATCAAAAAAGTCTATATGCAAGGTGAGCCTGATAGTCGTGTGATACCAGAAGATATTGGCAAATGGTATGTGCGTAACAACGATGGTCAGATGGTGCCGTATAGTACTTTTGCAACGAGCGAATGGGAGTACGCTAGCCCAAGTGTCGTCCGTTATAATGGCGTACCATCGATGGAGCTATCGGGTAATGCTATCCCTGGCAAGAGCTCGGGTGATGCGATGGCCGAGATGGAGAATTTTGCCAAGCAGTTGCCTGAAGGTGTTGGTATCGAGTGGAGCGGCTTGTCTTTAGAGGAGCAAAAATCTGGCGGTCAAGCACCACTCCTTTACGCACTAGCTGTCGTGGTGGTGTTCTTGTGCTTGGCAGCATTGTACGAAAGCTGGTCAATCCCATTCTCGGTGCTACTGGTGATTCCGCTGGGTGTCTTGGGTGCGGTGCTGTTGACCAAGGTGCATGGGCTTAGCAATGATGTGTACTTGCAAGTGGGTCTGTTGACCGTCGTTGGTCTATCTGCCAAAAACGCCATTTTGATTATTGAGTTTGCCAAAGAGCTCCAAGAGTCAGGCAAATCACTCAAAGAAGCAGTGATGCAGGCAGCTCGTATGCGTCTGCGCCCGATTATCATGACATCACTTGCATTTGGTATTGGTGTTGTGCCATTATACTTGGCAACAGGTGCAGGCTCGGGCAGCCAAAATGCCGTTGGTACGAGTGTGCTTGGTGGGGTGATTACCGCAACCTTATTGGGCGTGTTCTTTATCCCGATGTTCTATGTATGGGTGAGAACCTTATTCCCGCTCAAGCAAAAAGATGTCAGCACCACAGCCAAATAATTCAGGAAAATATATGAAAACAACTCAAACTTTGCGTATCTTTGCATTGTCTGCACTCGCTGTCAGTATGGCAGCGTGTAGCACCATTCCAAAGAAAATTGACACCAGTATCCCTGTGGTCGCACAGCCAAAAGTTGATATGGATAAAGCTTATCAAGTCTATGATAAAGAGACCATCAGTGTCGCCGAAGCGCCAAGCGTGGCATCACTGCGTTGGCAAGAATATTATAGTGATGATAAGCTAAAATCACTGATTCAAATGGCGCTGGATAACAACAAAGACCTACAAAAAGCCGTGCTTGCTATCCAGTCAGCTCGTGCGCAGTACCAAATCACCGAAGCGTCAGGCCTACCAACCGTTGGCGCATCAAGTGGTGCGACACGCTCAGGTGGGCGGGGTGATGCCAATCCATCAAGTAGCTACAGTGTCAATTTGGCAATGAGTAGCTATGAGCTGGATTTGTGGGGCAAAGTCGCAAGCCAAAAAGAGCAAGCGCTGCACAATTATCTAGCAACCAACTCAGCCAAAGACGCTGCGCAAATCTCGCTTATCTCAAGTGTAGCTCAAGGCTATGTTAATCTAAGCTATGCACTTGCTCAGCGTCAGCTTGCCATCGAGACGCTAAAGACTCGTGAGCATTCGCTGATGATTAACCAAAAACGCTTTGGTGCAGGCATTGACTCAAAATCACCAACGCTACAAGCAGAAGCATCGCTCGAAGCTGCCAAATTGGCAGTTTATCAAGCAGATACCAGTATTTTGCAAGCAAAAAATGCCTTGCAACTACTGGTTGGTGCGCCAATCCCTGCCAATCTATTGCCAGAGCTTGCGGTGAATAACATTGTCAGTCAGTCGCTATTTAGCACAGGCTTGCCAAGTGAGCTACTGCACTATCGCCCTGATATCGTCCAAGCAGAGCACAGCCTAAAAGCGGCGGGGGCGAATATCAATGTCGCACGTGCTGCCTATTTCCCATCCATCAGCCTATCAACGAGTGTGGGTCTGGGTAGCTCAAGCTTGAGCGATTTGATTAGTAGTAGTGCTTTTGGTTGGTCATTTGGCCCATCTGTCAGCTTGCCAATCTTTGATGCAGGTGCTCGCAAGGCAAATTATGAAGTGGCGCAAATCGCACAACAGTCTGCTTTGGTCAGCTACGAAAAAGCCATCCAAACTGCCTTTAGAGAAGTGTCGGACGTGCTTGCCACTCGTGCAACTTTGACCCAACAGCTTGATGCACAGTATCGCCTACAAAAGAACTATCAGCAGACTTATGATATCGCTCATGCACGTTTCCGCTCAGGCTTGGATAATTATCTGACTGTGCTTGATGCTGAGCGTTCGTTATTTGGCAATCAGCAAAGCATCCTACAGCTTGAGCTTGCCAAGCTTATCAGCCAAATTGAGCTGTATCAAGTGCTAGGCGGTGGGGCGAATTTGACCGCTGAACAAATCACCGAGCCAAGCACTCAGCAAGCTGCGATGAAAACAGCAACTTTGGCAACCAACGAACAGTTGGCAGATGCCAAAGTCATCGCCGAGCCTGTGGATGATAAGGTGATTTTACTCAATCAAGTCGCACCAGCCACATCAACCACACCAGCCCAAAAATAAGCCAACGATAGCCGAATGACTATCAGTAGTGGGTTTGTCGCCTACTTATGGCAAGCCAAAGCATCCATCCGTGCGATGGGTGCTTTTGTTTTTTGGCTGTGTTACAATGCAAAGTCTAATACAAAGCCATAATACAAAAAAATCAGGAGTTGTGATGCTAAATCGTCTATTCGTCTATGGTACACTTGCACCAAACCGTAGCAATCATCATTGGCTTGCCAATATCGGCGGGCAGTTTGAGACGGCGAGCATGACAGGCGTACTTATCCCAGAGGGGTGGGGTGCAGCCGAAGGCTATCCTGCCATCATTCCGTGCGAGCAGGGTCGGGTGGTAGAGGGCTATTTATTCAGTTCTGATAATTTGCCCGAGCATTGGCAGGCGCTCGATGACTTTGAAGGTGAGGGCTATGTACGTACTGAGGTTTTGGTTACGATGGCGGATGGTACACAGCAGACAGCTTGGGTCTATGCACTAGCGGTCAATGAATCTGATAAAGCCAAGCTGATTGCGCAATACGCCTAAGCCATACACGACATGATAAACCAATCAGCCTGCTATCAGCTTATCATAAGTATTCAAAACCAAAACTTGGTCAATTAGGCGTAATGTCCCGATAATATACCAACAACATTCTAACGCCAAGTATGCAATCATGTCATTTTGGTCATGCAGTACTGGTAATTTTGGATGAAATATTGTAATGTATTAGGGCTGTTTTATTGTACGAATTTTAACCAACAAGGAGTTGAGATGAAAAGACGTAATTTTTTGCAAGGAAGTTTGGGTGCGGTAGCACTGGGTGCGCTAGGCTTACCAAAGTTTGCCTTTGGTGTCGTGCCAAATGTAGCGCTGGTCATTCCTGAGAATCTATCTGCTAACCCATTGCTAGACTTTAGCGGTTTACCAAAATATTCACAAATCAAGCCTGAGCACGTGATGCCTGCGATGGAGTTTTTGTTCGGCGAAGCACGCAAGGTCGTTGAGCAAGTGTCTGCACTGCCTGAGCCGACTTGGGAGAGTTTTTATTATCCGCTGGCTGATATTGATGACAAGCTTGAGCGAGTCTTTGGTGCGGTGGCGAACCTGCACTCGGTGCGTAATGATGATGAGCTACGCAAAGTGTTTAGCGAAGCGCGCACCTTATCAACCGAGTTTTATACTTGGCGTGGTATGAATAAAGCACTGTTTGACGTGGTTAATAAGCTGAAAAATTCGCCAGAGTTTGCAAGCTATAGCATTCCGCAACAAAAAACCATCGATGATGCGCTGCTCAATTTCCGCCTATCGGGTATCAACTTGTCAGACAGCGACCAAAAAACCCTTGCAAAAATCAACGCACGCTTATCAGAGTTATCCACACAGTTTAGCAATAATGTACTTGATGCGACCAATGGCTGGCATAAGACGGTAAGTGGTGATGCACTAAAAGGGCTCAATGAATCAGCACTGGCAAGCGCCAAACAAAAAGCGACAGAAAAAGGCGAAACTGGTTATCGCATCGGTCTTGATACACCAAGCTATTTGGCGGTGATGAATTATGCTGATGATGGCAAACTTCGCCAAGAGATGTATGAGGCGTTTCTCACGCGTGCATCCGATGTCGGGCCAAATGCAGGCAAATGGAATAATAATCCTGTCATCGCCGAAATCCTAAAGCTACGCCTGCAAATGGCAAAACTGCTTGGCTTTGATAACTATGCCGAATATTCACTGGCGACCAAGATGGCCGATAGTCCTGCGCAAGTGATGGAGTTTCTCGGTGGACTTACCAAGCGTAGCCGTGCCAAGGCACAAGCGCAGTATGATGAGCTGGTCGCCTTTGCCAAGAGCGAATACGGTATCGATACGCTAAACCCATGGGATATTGCCTATTATACTGAGAAGCACAAGGCGAAATTATACGATTTTGATAAAGAGACTTTGCGTGAATACTTCCCAGAAGAGAAGGTCTTGGCAGGGCTATTTGAGATTGCCAAGCGTCTGTTTGGTATCACTATCCGTCCTGCATCGGCGGATGTGTGGGATCCGTCGGTGAAGTTCTTTGAAGTGTATGATGCATCCAGTCAGCACAAAGCATCGTTTTATCTTGACCTGTATGCCCGTGAGAATAAGCGTGGTGGGGCGTGGATGAGTACAGCGATTGACCGTATTCGCCATGCTGATGGCAGTGTGCAGCTGCCTGTGGCGGTGCTTGTGGGGAATTTTCGCAAGCCTGCCGATGGCGAGCCGTCATTGCTACTGCATGATGAAGTGACGACCTTATTCCATGAGTTCGGGCATGGCGTGCATCTGATGCTGACACAGATGGATATTCAGGGCGTGACAGGGCTCAATGGCGTGCCGTGGGATGCGGTCGAAGTGCCTAGTCAGCTGATGGAGGGCTTTACCTTTAATCGCACGACGCTGCCCTACATCTCATCGCACTATCAAACAGGCGAGCCACTACCTGCCGAGCTACTTGATAAACTGCTCGAAGCCAAGCACTATCAAGGGGCGTTCAATCTGATTCGTCAGCTGGAGTTTGGTATTTTTGATATGAAAGCCAATATCGAATACACTGCCGATAAGCCAGAAAACTGGGCGCAAGAGCTGTTCTTGGCGGTCAGCCGAGAGGTGGGTGTGCTGACACTGCCTGACTATGTGCGTCGCCCAAATTCATTCACGCATATTTTCTCCGGTGGCTATGCAGCAGGCTATTATAGCTATCTGTGGTCGGAGCTACTGGCCAATGACGGCTTTGCCAAGTTTGAAGAAGAGGGCGTGCTAAACCCAGTCACTGGCAAACGCCTAGAAGATACCATCCTAGCCCAAGGCGGCTCTCGTCCACCGATGGATCTGTATGTCGAGTATCGTGGTCGAGTGCCAAAACTCGATGCCTTACTTGCTAATTATGGGATTCAATAAGCAACAAAACCACCTTGTATGGATTATACAAGGTGGTTTTATATGGCTTGATATCGCTGTTTTAATCACTATTGAATCAATCAAACCGTCGCCCACCTAACCAATATAGGCGTTCTCCTTGTCGATTAATATAAAATACTTCGCCAGTGGAGCGATCCAAAACAGCCGCTATGCCATTATAAAAATACTCAGCCATATCATACTTCAGCGGAACCACTACCTTACCAGTGTTATCAACAAATCCGTATTTGTCATTTTGCATAACTTTTGCCAATCCTTCGCTAAAATCGTAAGCCTCATCATACTTCAGCGGAACCACCACCTTGCCAGTTTTATCAATAAACCCCCTTTTGCCATTTCGCTCAACGCTTGCCAATCCTTCGTTAAAAGACCCAGCCCAATCATAGCTTAGCGGAATCACCACCTGACCAGTTTTATCAATAAATCCAGCTTTGCCATTTCGCTCAACGCTTGCCAATCCTTCGCTAAAAGACCCGGCATAATCATACTTCAGCGGAATCACCACCTTGCCGGTGTTATCAATAAATCCCCATTTGTCATTTTGCATAACTGTTGCCAATCCTTCGTTAAAAAAATCAGCCGAATCATACTTCAGCGGAATCACCACCTTGCCGGTGTTATCAATAAATCCCCATTTGCCATTTTGCCGAACCCTTGCCAACCCCTCGTTAAAAAAATCAGCCGAATCATACTTCAGTGGAACCACCACCTTACCAGTGTTATCCACAAATCCCCATTTGTCATTTTGCTGAACCCTTGCCAATCCTTCGCTAAAAGAATCAGCCATATCATACTTCAGCGGAATCACTACTTTGCCGGTGTTATCAATAAATCCAGCTTTGCCATTTCGCTCAACGCTTGCCAATCCTTCGCTAAAAGGCCCAGTCTCATCATAGTTTAGCGGAATCACCACCTTACCAGTGTTATCAATAAATCCCCATTTGCCATTTCGCTCAACGCTTGCCAATCCTTCGCTAAAATTGTAAGCCATATCATACTTCAGCGGAATCACCACCTTGCCGGTGTTATCAATAAATCCCCATTTACCATTTCGCGAAACCCCTGTCAATCCTTCGCTAAAAGGATAAGTCCAATCATACAACGGCTGAATCACCACCTTGCCAGTTTTATCAATAAACCCCTTTTTGTCATCACGCTCAACGTTTGCCAAGCCGTCCGACAAGCAATCAATATAATCATATCCATATACCACTGGTCGCTCACATGCCCAGAGATTTTGGCTACATAAGATACCGCCTGTCAATAGCAGGGCGGACGAGAAATGGCGGATGGTATAGTTCATCAGATATCCTTAGTAAGTCTAGGTAAATAATTAGATAATGTAGCAGAATTTGATGAGTTGGGCAAATATAATTGATTTTATAAAGCCACCTTGTATGGATTATACAAGGTGGTTCTGCGGTATCTATAATGGGCAGGTTATTCAATCGACTGCAGAATTGTCAGCGTAATCGGTCGCTGCTTTTGCTTTATCTGCCGATCTTGTCAAGGTTGCTGCACCAAGCCAGTATAAGCGCTCACCTTGTTTATTTATATAAAATGTTTCGCCTGTGGATGCGTCTAGAACGCCAGCAATGCCATCATGAAAATTATCAGCATCTTCATATTTCAGAGGAATCACCACTTTGCCCGTTTTATCAATAAATCCCCATTTATTATTTTGCACCACCAACGCCAGTCCTTCGCTAAAAGACTCGACTTCATCATATTTTGGCGAAACAACAATATTACCAACTTTATCAACAAACCCCCATTTGTTATTTTTTGACACTACTGCTAATCCTTCGTTAAAATTGGCAACTGAATCATATTTTAGCGGAATAATCACTTTATCTATCCGATCAATAAATCCCCATTTGTTATTTTTCGAAACCGCTACCAATCCATCATTAAAAATTCCAATATCATCATATTTCAGAGGGATTGTTACATTTCCATTTGTATTAATAAAACCATACTTACCATTTTTTGAAACTTTTGCTAATCCTTCAAAAAAAGAATCAGCTGTATCATATTCTAGCGGAATTGCTATTTTGCCTTTTTTATCGATAAATCCTGCGTAATCGCCTTGCGCAACACTTGCCAAACCTTCTCTAAAATCCCAAGCAAAATCATATTTTAATGGAATCACCATCTTTCCGGTTGAGTCAATAAAACCGTATTTATCGTTTTTCTTGACTAATGTCAGTCCTTCGCTAAAACCTCCAATGTATTCATACTTCAGCGGAATTACAACTTTACCAGCTTTATTTATAAAACCATATTTGCCATTTTGTGAAACTCCAACTAGTCCTTCTCTAAAATCCCAAGCGTTATCATAACGCAGTGGAATCGCCATCTTACCTGATTTATCAACAAAGCCCCACTTGTTATTTTTTAAAACACCTGCCAATCCCTCGCTAAAACCTCCAATGTATTCATACCTCAGCGGAATCACCACATCACCAGCTTTATTTATAAAACCATATTTGCGATCCAGGGAAACCGCTGCTAACCCATCTCTAAATTCTCCAATAGAATCATACTGTGGAGAGATTACCACCTTACCGGTCTTATCAATAAATCCATATTTGCCATCACGCTTAACCACTGCCAAGCCGTCCGACAGGCATTCAACAAAATCATATCCATGCACTTCTGGTCGCTCACACGCCCAGAGATTTTGGCTATATAAGATACCGCCTGTCAGTAGCAGGGCGGATGAGAGATGGCGAATGGTGTAGTTCATCAGATATCCTTAGTAAGTCTAAGTAAATAATTAGATAATGTAGCAGAATTTGATGAGTTAGACAAGTGAGACTAGCGTTATCAGGCTTAGTTACTCCAACGGCAGTCGTACATCAACAATTTTCCAAGTAAATAGCCCATATCGCTGCATGATGACGGTCAAAGGCTGATTGGCTGATGGTTTTTTGATATCGATACTAAAGGTGTTGAGCGTCTGATAGCTGGGATGATACTCAAGCTCATCGGTGATAGACGACGAAGCAGTGGTGGTCGCTTGATCAGTCTTGGCGGGAGTTTGGGTATTGGTGGCTTGATTGGTCATACTATCTTGTAGTTTGGCTAATGATAGATCTTGAGTGATGTCCTTGCCTTGGATGAGTAGTTCCATCGACTTTGGCGAGACGACTGCATCGATCAGACCATCAATCATGACAGTGGCAAATGCTGCACCGAGTAGGGCAAATTCATCATTGGTATCAGGCAGTTCGGTGGCAAGCTTGGTTTTGAGCTGATCTTTGATACTGGCTTTGACACTGACAAAATCCACCGCATCGACCAGCGTGGCTGTATCGTGTTTTTCTACTGCATTTTTTAGTTGGTATAAAGTATAATACGGAGATGCCAAATAAGCACCGATGAATCCTAGTAGCACAACGATCAGCGAAATACGCACCAATTTATTCATAAAAATCACTCCAATTTGGCTGAGTTTCCAAGGCAGATGATGCCGATTTTTTTTGTAAAATTACAAAAATTCACTGCAATTTGCCCCAGTGAAATGAGTATAATAAGCCTAATTCTAGCACAGATTTTTATCTGATTTTTAAGGAAATACCTATGCAATTAACATTAGCAAAAACTGTACAAGGCAGCACTGATCTGGGCATCCATACCAAGATGGCGAACCGCCACGGCTTGATCGCAGGGGCGACAGGTACAGGTAAGACCATCAGCCTGCGCAAGATGGCTGAGAGCTTTAGCCGACTGGGTGTGCCGGTATTTTTGGCGGATGTCAAAGGTGACTTATCAGGTATCGCCAAGGCAGGTACAGCCACCGGTAAAGTTGGCGAGCGTATGGCAGAATATGGGCTGGGTGATGAGTATTTGACAGGCTTTCCGGTGCGTTTTTGGGATGTGTATGGTGAGACGGGGATTTCTGTGCGTGTGACCATCTCACAGCTTGGCAGTACGCTATTGGCACGCCTATTGGGGCTTAATGACACCCAAGAAGGCCTATTAAACCTAGTGTTCAAAGTCGCTGATGATCGTGGCTGGCATTTGCTGGATCTCAAAGACTTACGCAGTATGCTCGTGTATGTGGCGGATAATGCCGCTGAGTTTCGTGTGCAGTATGGCAATGTCTCGGCAGCGAGTATCGGGGCGATTCAGCGTCAGCTACTTCAGCTAGAGAGCGAGGGTGGTAATGAGTTTTTTGGCGAGCCGTCATTGAACCTAGAAGACTGGGTGCAGTCTGAGGGTGATAAAGGGGTGATTAATATCCTAAATTCCGAAAAGCTGATGCGTTCGCCACGCTTGTATGGGGCGTTTTTGCTGTGGTTTTTGGCAGAGATTTTTGAGACCTTTCCAGAAGTAGGCGATCTTGACAAGCCAAAATTTGTCCTGTTCTTTGATGAAGCGCATCTATTGTTTGACGATATGCCACCTGCCTTGACCAAGCAAATCGAGCAAGTGGTACGCCTAATCCGCTCAAAAGGCGTGGGCGTGTATTTTGTCACCCAAAACCCGCTAGATTTGCCTGATACTATTCTAGGTCAGCTCGGTAACCGTATCCAACACGCCTTGCGTGCCTTTACCCCGCGAGACCAAAAAGCGGTCAAATCTGCCGCTGAGACTTTCCGCAGTAATGAGTCGCTCAATGTCGCTGAAGTCATCAGCGAGCTTGGTGTGGGTGAAGCACTTGTGTCATTTTTGGACGAAAAAGGGATGCCGACGGTGGTTGAGCGTGCTTACATCCTACCGCCATCATCACAGCTGACACCGCTATCGAGTGATGAGCGTGACCAAGATTATCAAGGTGATGTCTTGTATCGTTATTATAAAGATATGGTTGATAATTATTCTGCTTATGAAGCATTGAATGAGCAAGCAGCAGCCGAGCAAGCACAAGCTGAACAAGTGCAAACTGCCCAAACTGCCCAAGCCGAACAAGCGAAACAAACGAACAACCAATCCGCCGAAAAATCCGCAGGCAGTAGTGCGCTCGAAGGCTTTTTGGGTGGCTTGACAGGTGGTCGCAAAAAAACCGGTCAAGGCACAGCCTACAATGTCGCCGATGCGCTTGGCAGTCAGCTTAACAAACAAGCTACTCAAGCCATCAGCCGTGGTCTGATGGGCGTGATTAAGAATTTATTAAAATAATTGGTTTGGCTCACTGACCCAAATTATCCCAACAAGCCATCGCAAGTCGGTGGCTTGTTGCTTAATAAACTCACCAAAACAAGCACAACTTTTGTCAAAGCTATATCAAAAAATTGGCAACTATGCTAAAATCTAGGCAATTTGTCTAGTTGTTATGGGCTTAAATTAGCCTAACGAAAGCTTTGGGGGCGATATGTCTGATAAAAATCCACAATTTTCTCGCATTCTACTAAAACTGTCGGGCGAAGCCTTGGCGGGTGGTCGTGGCATGGGTATTGATGCGTCTATCCTTGACCAAATGAGCCTATCAATCGCTCATCTGTGTGGTCTGGGCGTACAAGTCGGTATCGTCGTCGGCGGTGGCAACTTGTATCGTGGCAGCCAGCTACAAAAAGAAGGTCTGGTTGGCCGTGTTACAGGCGACCAAATGGGGATGCTTGCCACCGTGATGAATGGTCTAGCCATGCGTGATGCATTGGTTCGTCGTAACATCAAGACTCGCCTGATGTCAGCTATCGCTATCGATACGGTGGTTGAGTCATATTCTAGCCGTGATGCGATTCGCCATCTCAATAATGGCGAAGTGTGTATCTTTGTAGCAGGTACGGGCAATCCATTTTTTACCACCGATACCGCAGCGTGCTTGCGTGGCATCGAAATCGAAGCAGGTCTAATCCTAAAAGCGACCAAAGTCGATGGCGTCTATGACAAAGACCCAACCACCAATGATGATGCGGTGAAATTCGACAGCCTAAGCTTTGATGAAGTGCTTGAAAAGAAACTGGGCGTGATGGATTTGACCGCCATTGCGCTATGCCGTGAGCATAATGTACCGCTACAAGTGTTCGATATGAATAAGCCAAATGCACTACTCAATGTCGTGATGGGCGAAGCTGAAGGCACTCGTGTTTATCATTGATAAATAAGCCATTAAGCCATGGTGCTGATGATTTGGTATCATGGCGATGATTGATTGGTAGATTTTAAGAATTTGAAAGGAAATTGATATGATTAATGACATCAAAAAAGACGGCGAAGCTCGTATGAATAAGACGCTAGAAGCGCTTGAAGGGGCGTTTGCTAAGCTGCGTACTGGTCGTGCTCATCCGGGCGTACTATCAGGCGTGATGGTCAGCTACTATGGCTCTGAGACCCCGCTTAACCAAGTAGCGAGCATCAATGTCGAAGACAGCCGTACGCTACTGGTTCAGCCATTTGACCGCTCAATGGTGCAAGCAGTGGATAAGGCGATTCGTGAAGCGGATTTGGGTCTAAACCCAATGACTGCTGATGTCATCCGTGTGCCGATGCCTGCTTTGACCGAAGAGACTCGCCGTGATATGCAAAAAATCGCTCGTGGCGATGCTGAGCAAGCGCGTGTCTCTGTGCGTAATATCCGTCGTGATATGCTAGGCGATATCAAAGATTTGCTAAAAGAAAAAGAAATCTCTGAAGATGATGAACGCCGTGCAGCTGACGACATCCAAAAGCTGACCGATAAATTTATCGCTGCCATCGATACTCGCCTAGAGAAAAAAGAAAGCGAATTGATGGAAGTATAATTTACTTAAGTCATTCTACACTGACATGGGCGGAGCGATGCTCTTCCTGTGTCATAGTCATTTAACAAAAGTACAAACACCATGACCACACCCTTAGCACCGCTTGCCACCGTCCCACAGCACATCGCCATCATCATGGATGGCAATAACCGCTATGGTAAAGCCAATCAGCTTGCGACAGGTGCAGGTCATGTGGCGGGTAAAGATGCGCTTGATCCGATTGTCGAGCACTGCTTGGCTCGTGGCGTGCAGGTCTTGACGGTGTTTGCTTTTTCGAGCGAAAATTGGGCTAGACCTAAGGCGGAAGTTGAGCTGTTGATGCGTCTGCTTGAGCAGACTATTCATGAGCAGATGCCCCGTATGCACAAATATCGCATTCGCCTGCGTTTCATCGGTGATCGCAGTCTGCTATCTGATGAGTTGGCACAGCTGATGGCAGATGCTGAAGCGACGACGGCGCAGTTTGATGCGATGACTTTGGTGATTGCCATCAGCTACGGTGGACAATGGGATATCGCCAATGCTGCCAAGATGCTTGCCCAAGAAGTCGCAGATGCTAAGCTTAGTGCCGATGACATCACGGCAGATACTTTGGCGGCAAAGCTACAATTGGCGGATTTACCCGCCGTAGATATGCTGATTCGCACCGGTGGGGATTATCGTATCTCAAACTTCTTGCTATGGCAGATTGCTTATGCTGAGCTGTTTTTTACACCGACGCTGTGGCCAGAGTTTGGCGTCGATGAGCTTGATGCGATGATGGCAAGCTTTGCCAATCGTGAAAGGCGATTTGGCAAAACCAGTGAGCAAGTGCAAGCTGACACAGCGCGCTAAGCACTCATTTATAACCTAAGGACACCATAGGACACCTTATGTGGCAACGAATTAAAACCGCAATTGTATTGGTGATTATTGTTGGCTTTGCACTGTTTGCAAGTTCGATGCCGATTTTTGTTGTGCCACTACTTGCCATCGGTGTGCTGATCGCAGCCCATGAATGGACTAAGCTCATGCCAAAGGTTAAGTACCCAGCGCGCTTTGTCTTGGCGGTGCTACTTTTGACGATGATTGCCATCTTTGTGCCGTGGACTTGGGCGTTTTGGTGGGCGGCGTCGATTGCGATTTGGGCGATGGCGACTGCGTGGGTGCTACAATATCCTGCTAAGGAAAAATGGTACGGCAAGCGACTGGCATATATGGGCGTGGTGATTTTGACTGCTGCCATCACGGCTATGTATGGACTGTGGCAGATGTCACCGTGGTGGCTGATGTATGTGTTTTTGCTTGTGTGGTGTGCTGATAGTGGGGCGTATTTTGTCGGTCGTAAATTGGGCAAACGCAAGCTTGCGCCGAATGTCTCACCAAACAAAAGTATCGAAGGTCTGATTGGTGGACTTGCGACTGCAGGTGTGGTTGCTATCATTGTCGGTAATTATCTACAGCTATCAGGCACGGCATTATTCTTATTTCTAATCCTATCTGCCATCACGGTGGCGGCAAGTGTCTTGGGCGATCTGTTTGAATCCATGCTCAAACGCCGTGCCGGTATCAAGGACTCTGGCAGTATCCTACCGGGTCATGGTGGCGTGCTTGATCGCATTGATTCGCTATTGTCGGCGACACCGATTTTTGCGTTTGGCTTTTGGATCTTGCTTAAGCTTGGTGTATTTACCGAAGTGTGGGTTAAGATGCACTTTGCCGCCATGCGGATTCCTTTTTAATCCTTGATTTTATTGATATTTATAAAGATTTGACACACTGATGAACACTCACAGCAAATTTACCGTACAACGCTTAGCCATCCTAGGTGCGACAGGCTCAATCGGTGATAGTACGTTGGCGCTGGTTCGCCAGCATCCTGATCGCTATCGCATCCATGCCTTATCAGGCTATGGGCGAGTGGATAAGCTGTTTGAGTTGGCGTGTGAATTTCGTCCTGTGAGAGTCTGTACATCACTGGATAATCAGCAGATTTTACAAGATAAATTACACAGTGCAAATCTTGACATCGAAGTGCTGGCAGGCGATGATGGGCTGATTGCTTTGGCGAGTGATCCTGCGGTGGATACGGTGGTGGCGGCCATTGTGGGTGCGGCGGGGTTGTCATCGACTTTGGCGGCTGCCAAAGCGGGCAAACGAATTTTACTTGCCAATAAAGAATCGCTCGTGATGGCAGGCGAGCTTGTGATGAATACCGCTCGTCAGCACGGGGCGGTGATTTTGCCGATTGATTCTGAGCATAATGCGATTTTTCAGTGCCTACCACAATCAGTACAAGCGGATAATACCGCCATTCATGACGGTCGGCATGGTATCAGACAGCTGTGGCTGACGGCATCAGGTGGGGGATTTTTGTACAAATCGATTGAACAAATGCAAAATGCCAGTGTCGCCGATGCCATCACTCATCCTAACTGGTCAATGGGTCAAAAAATCTCTATCGATTCGGCGACGATGATGAATAAGGGGCTTGAGCTGATTGAAGCGTGTCATTTGTTCAATCTGCCCGAGTCTCGTATCAGCGTCGTGATTCATCCAAATAGCGTGGTGCATTCGCTTGTTGAATATGTCGATGGCAGTTTTTTGGCGCAGCTTGGCAGTCCAGATATGAAAACGCCGATTGCTCATGCGCTTGCTTATCCTGAGCGGATAGATGCAGGGGTGAGCCGACTGGATTTGTACCAATTGGCGGATTTGAAATTTTTAGCGCCTGATTTGGATAAATTTGCCTGTCTTAAGCTTGCTCGCATGGCGGCACAGCGTGGCACGGGGGCGTGTATTACGCTCAATGCTGCCAATGAAGTGGCGGTGGCGGCATTTTTGGCAGGGCAGATTCGCTTGACCGACATTGCCAAGATTGTCGAAGCGTGTCTGATGGATGATGCGCTGATTGCTGATTTTGATCAACAATTTGCTGACGAAGCACAGGGCTTGGCACGGATTTTGGCAATGGATGATAAGGTACGCCAAGTCGCCAAAGCCAAGCTTGAGACGCTCATGCAGACGGTGGCGGACGCATGAATGCGCTGTATATGATATTGGCAGCCATCTGTGTGCTTGGGCCACTGGTGGCATTGCATGAGTTTGGACATTATATCGTCGCTCGTCTGTGCGGGGTCAAGGTGCTGACTTATTCGATTGGTTTTGGACCACGATTATTCGGCTGGACAAGTCGCCGTTCGGGGATTGAGTATCAAATCGCTGCCATTCCCTTAGGTGGCTATGTCAAGATGCTCGATGAGCGTGCCGAGCCTGTACCTGATGCGCTCAAATCAGTGGCGTTCAATACCCAGCATCCCCTAAAGAAAATCGCCATCGTCGCAGCCGGGCCTGTGATGAATTTTATCATTGCCATTGTACTGTTTTGGGTGCTGTTCTTATTCCCAAGTGAACAGCTTTTGACCAAAATCGGCCGTATCATCCCCGAGTCGCCTGCTGCGCACAGTGCGCTGATTGTTGGCGATCGGATTGTCAGTATTGATGGCAAGGCGGTGGATACATGGCAACAGACCGCCTATGCACTGGCTGATAAGATGGGCGAGAGCACGAATATCACTGTGGGCATCGATCGTGATGGACAGCACTTGAGTGCTGATGTGACGGTCAAGAACTTTATGCAAAGTGGCATGATACAAGGTGATACGGCGGATAATAGCCAAAAAGATCCGCTGACGAGTCTTGGGGTGATGCCGTATCAGCCTGTCATTGAACCTGTGGTGGGTGAGATGGTGGCAGATGGTGCAGGTGCGCTGATGGGGCTCAAGGTCAATGATCGATTTGTCGCCATCAATGGCACAGCGGTCAATGACTGGCAGTCAGTTGCCGAGCAGATTCGTAAGCATCCTGAAATCATGCTAAACGCCACCATCGTGCGTGATGGTCAGGAGCAGTCCATTAGGCTGGTGCCTCGTGGTGTCAAGACTCGTGATGGTGTCATCGGTCAGCTTGGTATCAAGCCAAAAATCGACAGCGAGACACTGATACCGCCCGAATATCGCACGACCATCCATTATACACCGATGCAAGCACTACAAAAGTCCTTGACCAAGACTTATGATTTGTCAGTGATGACCGTCAATTCAATCGCCAAGATGATTACAGGGATGATTGGGCTTGAGAATCTATCAGGGCCGATTACCATCGCTGAAGTGTCCAAGACCAGCTTTGAAATCGGTTGGCAACAGGTGCTATCAACAGCGGCGCTGATTAGCCTAAGTCTTGCTGTGCTCAATTTATTGCCGATTCCGATGCTTGATGGCGGTCATTTGTTGTTTTATTTTTATGAGCTGATTCGTGGCAAAGCGGTTGCCGAATCGGTGCAGGCGATGGCATTTCGTGTGGGTGCGATATTGCTTTTATGTTTCATGGTGCTAGCGATTAGTAACGACATCATGCGTATTTTTGGCTAAATCCTGCTTTTGTGCTAAAGTATGTGAAATTTTCACCCAAATTGCGTTTTTATACTTGCCAAAATCTCATTTTTGGCTTACCTTTAGCAGGATGAATATGTGGCATGAGTGGATTTTTGTATCAAATTGTGCCAAATTAAACAGATAAATTTAAAATTAAGTTTGGATAGACTTATGCGTATTTCAACTTTTCAAGGTTTTAAGGCGACAGCCATTGCATTGGCGGTAACGATGGCGATGAGCACAGCTCATGCAGAGTTTGTTGCCAATGATATTGCCATTTCAGGGTTACAACGTGTGACCATTGAGAGCCTACAGACGGCATTGCCGATTCGTCTGGGTCAGACGGTCAGCGATGAACAGCTTGCCGAGAGTATCCGTGCACTGTATGCCACAGGTAATTTTTCGGATGTGCAAGCCGATGTCAATGGCGACCGTGTGGTGTTCAAGGTGGTTGAGCGTCCAACCATTGCCGAGCTGAATTTTGAAGGTAATCGTCTGATTCCAAAAGATGCACTTGAGCAAGGGCTCAAATCTAGTGGTCTGGTTAAAGGTGGCGTGCTTAAGCAATCAACCGTCCATGCCATCGAAAGTGAGCTGACCAGCCAATACGCCACACAAGGCTATTATAATGCGGACATCACGGTCAAACAAACCGAGCTTGATGGCAACCGTGTCAAGCTTGACATTGAGTTTGCCGAAGGTAAGCGTGCTCGTGTGGTGGATATCAATGTGATTGGTAATAATCACTTTAGCGATGAAGATTTGCGACATGAATTTGTGGTCAAAGATGGCTCAATCAACCCGCTATCTCGTGCCGACCGCTATACCCAAGAAAAATTGGCAGCCAGTATCGAAAAATTGCGTGCCAAATATCTAAATGCAGGCTTTGTGAAATTCAGCGTTGATGATGCGACATTAAATATCGATGAAGAAAAACAAAAAGTCTTTATCGAAGTGGCTGTCACCGAAGGCGAGCAGTATCAATTTGGCAAAGCCAGCTTTGCAGGTGATGTGACCTATCCAATGGATGAGCTAAATAAGCTAGTCGCCTTTAAAGAAGGTGAAACCTATTCACAAGCCAAAATGGACGAAACCAGTAGCGCTGTTGCTAACAAATTCGGTGATGACGGCTATTATTATGCCCAAATCCGCCCAATCAGCCGTATCAACGAAACCACTCGTACGGTAGATATCGAGTACTATGTTGACCCTGTGCGTCCTGTTTATGTACGCCGTATCAATTTTAGTGGCAACCACAAGACCAAAGATGAAGTGCTACGCCGTGAGATGCGTCAGCTTGAAGGGGCGTTGGCATCGAACCAAAAAATTCAGCTGTCTCGTGCACGCCTAATGCGTACCGGATTTTTTAAGAATGTCGTGGTTGATACACAGCCAGTACCAAATTCACCAGACCAAATTGATGTGAATTTTGTTGTCGAAGAACAGCCATCAGGCTCATCAACCATCGCCGCAGGTTATTCTCAAAGTGGTGGTATGACCTTCCAATTTGATGTGTCGCAAAACAACTTTATGGGTACGGGTAATCGTGTCGCCGCAGGTTTTTCACGTTCTGAGACGCGTGACTCATACAGCCTGAGCATGACCGACCCCTATTTCACCATCAATGGCGTATCACAAACCATCGGCGCATATTATCGCAAAACCAAATACGATGCCAAAAACCTAAGCAACTATGTACTTGACTCATACGGTGGTAACCTAACCTATGGTTATCCAATTGATGAAAATCAGCGCATCAGTGGTGGTCTTAATCTTGACAGCGTGACTGTTCGTGGTGGTGCGGGCATGGGTTTGAGCAACGTGGCAAGCCTGATTGCAGATGGCGGCACTGCAACCATTGACTCACACGCTTCGTTCGAAAATAAATATAACACTTATAATGCTTTGTTGGGCTGGAGCTATTCAAGTCTTGATCGCCCTGTATTTCCAACAGAGGGTCAAAGCCATAACGTTGATTTGACCTTAGGCTTTGGTGATAAAACCTATCAAAAACTGGTTTATACCGGCAACTATTATCAGCCACTTTACAAAGGCTCAATCTTGCGTGGTTATGCGAAGCTCGGCTATGGTAATAATTTGCCATTTTATGAAAACTTCTATGCCGGTGGCTATGGCTCGGTACGTGGTTATGATCAATCAAGCTTAGGCCCACGTTCTCAGGCATTTGCTCATGTTGCACAAGGTAAGCGAACCGTAGTAGGTGAAGTGGTTGGCGGTAATGCAATAGCAACTTTTGGCGCTGAACTGATTTTACCATTGCCATTTAAAGGGGATTGGACAAGCCAAGTGCGTCCGGTGCTATTTGCCGAAGGTGGTCAAGTATTTGACACAACATCCCTTAAAGATCAATATATTGATGTTAGAAGTTTAAGTTCAACTTTAGCAAATTCAGGAACTTTAACGGATGCAAACTCAGTTGTAAAAGCCATTGAAGCTGATAATGACTTGCGCTACAGTGTTGGTGCTGGGATTACTTGGTATACAGCAATTGGCCCATTGTCGCTAAGCTATGCCAAACCGCTGGGTAGCAAAGAAGGTGACCAAACAGATAACGTACAATTCCAAATTGGCAGCGTCTTTTAATGATTGCATTATCTAAACTGATTGCTGCGATTGGTTGCCGTCAGCCTATCTTGAATCAAGATGGGCTTGACGGTTTTTTGATGGCCGATCCAACATTTGATGGTGTGGCAAGTCTGAAACTGGCCACACAGCATCAGGTGGCGTTTATTGCACAGGCGAAGTATCTGGATGAGCTTTCGCATACCAACGCAGGCGTAGTGCTGATTTCCCAAAAATTTGCCGATGATGCCCAGGCTTGCCTAAGCCCAAACACCATACCTATCATCGTCAAAGATGCGTAT
The DNA here is from genome assembly GCF_002014825.1 of Moraxella pluranimalium. Classification (GTDB taxonomy): domain Bacteria; phylum Pseudomonadota; class Gammaproteobacteria; order Pseudomonadales; family Moraxellaceae; genus Moraxella; species Moraxella pluranimalium. The sequence goes on from NZ_MUYU01000006.1 coordinate 306,725, forward strand.
TTGGCATATGCCTGTATCAGTACATTATTTGCACCACAAACCACGCCTACTATTCACCCAACAGCAGTGATTGCACCATCAGCACAGCTAGGCGAGCAGGTGAGTATTGGTGCTTATGCGGTGATTGGTGAGCGTGCACAAGTGGCAGATGGTGTGGTTATCGGTGCGCATTGTGTGATTGGTGATGATGTCAGTATTGGCAAAGATAGCGTGCTTGAGCCACACGTGAGCGTTGCTCATGATTGCCATCTGGGTGAGTGTGTGCGTGTGCATAGTCATGCCAGTATCGGTTCAGAAGGCTTTGGCTTTGCACCAATGATGGGTGCAAGTGGTGTTGAATGGCAACGTATCGCACAGCTTGGGCGTGTGATGATTGGTAATCATGTACGCATTGGCAGTAATACCTGTATTGATCGTGGTGCGGTTGATGATACTATCATTGGCGATCATGTCATCATCGATAACTTGGTGCAAATTGCGCACAATGTACGTATCGGTAGCGGAACAGCGATGGCCGCAAAAGTCGCCATCGCAGGCAGCACCACCATCGGCAAAAACTGCATCATCGGTGGTGCAACAGGTATCGCAGGTCATCTGAGTATTGCCGATGGCGTCACCATCACAGCGATGACGATGGTCATCAGCGATATCAGCGAATCAGGTACATATTCATCAGGTACGGTTGCTATGCCACAAGCCAAATGGCGTCGTGCTGCCGTGCGTTTTCGCCAATTGGGTGAAAAATAATCTTATTAAAACATCAACTAGGAAGAATCTATGTCAGTTGCACTTATTGATCACGAATTACTTAGCCAAGCAGACATCGACGCATTGAGCGAGCGTGGTGTGACTTTGCCACTCAAATACGACCAAATCAAGCACTATTTGCCACATCGTTATCCGTTTATGCTGATTGACCGTGTGACTGCTTGCCGTCCTGATGAGTGGATTACAGGCTATAAGAACATCAGCATCAACGAAGAGTTGTTCAATGGTCATTTCCCTGACAATCCAATCATGCCGGGCGTATTGATGGTTGAGGCGATGGCACAGCTATCGGGTATTTTGGGCTTTATCAGTGCAGGTCAGACGTCTGAAAGTGGCTATTTGTACCTGTTCGCTGGTGTGGATAAGGTGCGTTTCAAAAAGCTGGTTACACCTGGTGATCAATTGGTGATTCGCTCAAAAGCGATTATGAACAAGCGTGATATTTATAAATTTGAATGTACAGCGCACGTTGATGGTCAGCTTGCGTGTAGTGCTGAGATTATGATTGCTCGTCAAAAGGTAGATGGTATTTCTTAACTTATTGATTATCAAAGAAATTACATCGAATACTATTTGAGGGAATTTATGTCTATTCATCCAACAGCAATCATTGACCCAACAGCAATCATTCACGAGACAGCGCAAATTGGGCCATATTGCATCATCGGCAAAAATGCCAAAATCGGTGCACATACCGTATTACGCCGTCATGTCATCATTGGCGAAAATACCACCATTGGCGAGCATAATGATATTTATCAATTTGCAAGCGTTGGCGAGAATCCGCAGGATCTCAAATACGCAGGCGAAGAAACATTTCTAGAAGTCGGTGATTATAACCGTATCCGTGAATCTTGTACCATTCATCGTGGCACGGCGCAGGCAGGCGGCTTGACCAAGATTGGTAGTCACAATCTATTCATGGTCAATGTGCATATTGCGCATGACTGCATGATTGGTGATTATAATGTGCTGGCTAATAATGTCGGCGTGGCAGGACATAGCCATATCGGTAACTATGTCATCATCGGTGGTCAGTCGGGCATCCATCAGTTCTGCCGTATTGATGACTACAGCATGATCGGCGGTGCTAGCCTAATCCTAAAAGATGTCGCAGCGTTTGTTACCGTCTCGGGTAATCCTGCCAAGACACATGGTCTGAACAAAGAAGGTATGCGCCGCAAAGGGTGGTCAGCTGAGACCATCAAGGCGATCGATCAGGCGTATCGTGTGGTGTTCCGCTCGGGACTACTGCGTGATGAGGCGGTGGCACAGCTTGAGGCGATGGTTGCAGACGAGCCAAAAATTCAGCTACTAATCAATTCAATCAAAAACAGCGAGCGTGGTTTGATACGCTAATTGCATACTGTGCCTGTATTAATTTTATCAAAGTCCATAATTGTAAATATTATGGGCTTTTTTTACATTAAAAAATTGACTTTTTATGTTTCTTAATTCAAACTATTATTCTAGGTTTTGTAAACCCAGTGATTTATAAACATTTTTTATATTTATAAAAACTTAATGGAATAAATCAAGGGTCTAAAACACTAAGACAATAGGGCGTCGCATTTCTTGGAGGAATACAAGAAACGAACGCAGGATGTGTATTTGCACGATTTGAATTAACTTGGAGGGCTTATGTCGGCACAACGTGAAAGTTGGTCAGCACGCTCTGGCTTTATTATGGCGGCCATTGGTTCGGCTGTCGGTTTGGGCAACATTTGGCGTTTCCCGTATGTATCATACGAGAACGGCGGTGGTGCTTTCTTTATTCCTTATTTGATTGCATTGGCAACGGCGGGTTTCCCGTTGCTATTCTTGGATTATGTGGTTGGTCAACGTTACAAAGGTGCGCCACCGACAGCCTATCGCCGTATGGTCAAATCAGCTGAAGGTATCGGCTGGTGGCAAGTGGCGGTTTGTACCATTATCGGTATCTACTATGCGTCAGTACTGAGCTGGGCAGGTAGCTATACTTTGTTTGCCTTTGATCAAAGCTGGGGTGAGGATACCGAAGGTTTCTTCTTTAACACCTATCTACAAAACGCCAGCGAGATGACGCTGAGCTACTCATCTGAGCTATTGATTGGCTTGGTGGTGGTATGGGCGATTGTCCTGTTCATCATGTACGGCGGTATCAAAAAAGGCGTTGAGCTATCGAACAAAATCTTCATTCCGCTACTTGTGGTGATGTTTGCGATTTTGGTTGGCCGTGCGGTGACATTGCCAGGTGCGACTTTGGGTCTGGACACTTTCTTTGCCCCAAACTGGGAGAAAATGGCTGATCCAAAAGTGTGGCTCGCCGCTTATGGCCATGTATTTTTCTCAATGTCGATCGGCTTTGGTATTATGGTGACCTATGCCTCATACCTAAAGCGCAATGCTAACTTGACAGGTTCTGGTTTGGTGGTTGGTTTTGCCAACTCAAGCTTTGAGCTATTGGCAGGTATTGGCATTTTCTCAGTGCTTGGCTTTATGGCGCAGGCATCGGGTGTACCAGTTGCCGATGTGGTCAAAGGCGGTATCGGTCTTGCGTTTATCGCATTCCCAAAAATCATCTCAACCATGGGTGATGCAGGCTACATCGTTGGCATCTTATTCTTTGCGTCATTGACCGTAGCAGGTATCACATCGATGGTATCGATCCTACAAGTGCCAATCTCAGCGGTTCAAGACAAATTCGGCTGGTCAAAAAACAAGTCAGTGACTATCGTTGGTCTAGGCTCTGCGATCATCTCAATTGCTATGTTCGGCACCAAAAACGCCATCACCTTTGTTGACATCATCGATAACTTTGCCAACAACATCGGCATCGTGCTAGGTGCGATCTTGTCAATCATCTGGGTAACCTGGCTAAACCGTGGTCTACTGCCTAAGCTTATCAACCACATCAATGCCATCTCAAGCGTAAAAGTCGGCTTTGTGTGGACATTTATGCTGACTGTGGTGACACCACTGGTGCTGATCGTTACACTAGCATTGTCATTGCAATCACTGTTCAAAGAAGGCTATGGCAGCTATCCAACTGATGTGCTGTTTACTTATGGTTGGAGCGTGGTGATTATCTGTGCGATTGTCGCTTTGCTATTGCCAAACATCAAAGGACATAAGTCTCACGAAGAATAAGGAGTGATTATGGGTACGACAGCATTAATCGTCATGTTAGTTGCGATGATTGCGATTTGGGGTGGATTGATTTTATCATCCGTCCATCTGATCAAGCATCCTGACATTGATATGGATAAAGTCCCTGCAGATCATTAATCTGATGATTTGCCAAAAACACGCCAAGCACTCGTTTGGCGTGTTTTGTTATGTGTAATAACATAAATTGTATAGATGAAATTTGATAAAAATACCAAAAAATAGAACACTGACTATTTATTTCACTGTCATCTAGTGGTAAAATCAAGCTAATTTACAAGTGTAAATTCATTTGCGATGTAAAAAACCGCATTGCTGGAATAACATAACTTAAGAGGATAAAACTATGTCTATCGATCGTATTCGCCACGCAGGTCTGCGTGACAAAGTGATGAGCGCTGAGCAAGCTGCTGAGTTCGTCCAAAATGGCATGAACCTTGCCATCACAGGCTTTACAGGTGCAGGCTACCCAAAAGCACTACCAACTGCAATTGCGAACAAAGCCAAAGCAGCACATGAGCGTGGCGAGCAGTTCAGCATCGGTATGGTGACAGGTGCATCAACTGCTCCTGAGTGTGATGGCGTACTAGCCGAAGCCAATGCGGTACATTTCCGCTCACCATTCCAATCAGATCCAACACTTCGTAACAGCATCAACGCAGGCCGTACTGCTTATCAAGATATGCACCTATCGCACGTTGAGCAACAAATGCGTCAAGGTTTCTACGGTCAGTTTGACATCGCGATCATCGAAGCATCAGGCATCACCGAAGAAGGTCATATCATCCCTGCAATGGGTATCGGTCATGCGGTTGAAGCCATCAAATGTGCTAAGCATGTCATCATCGAAGTCAACGCTGCCCAAAATGCTGGCCTAGAAGGTATGCATGATGTCTATGGCGAAGTCGGTCTGCCACCACATCGTAAGCCAATCCCATTGGTTGGTGCATTTGACCGTATTGGTACGCCATATATCGAGTGCGCTGCTGACAAAGTAATCGCTATCGTATTGACCAATGGCGGTGACCGTAACTCAAAATTCGCCGACCCTGATGATGTCTCAATGCGTATCGCAGCACAAATCATCGATTTCCTTGATCATGAAGTCAAGGCAGGTCGCCTACCAAAGAGCCTATTGCCACTACAATCAGGTGTGGGTAACGTCGCCAACGCTGTGATGGCGGGTCTATTGGATGCGCCATTTGAAGATCTAACCGGCTACACCGAAGTACTACAAGATGGTATGTTGGATCTAATCTTGGCAGGCAAGATGAAGCACGCTTCGGCGACTGCATTGTCATTTAGCCCAGATGCGCTACAACGCTTCAATGACAACATTGAGTTCTTGCGTGATAAGCTAATCCTACGCCCAATGGAAATCAGCAACAACCCAGAAATCATCCGCCGTCTAGGTATCATCGGTATGAATGCAATGATCGAAGCGGACATCTATGGTAATGTGAACTCAACGCATGTCATGGGTACTAAGATGATGAACGGTATCGGTGGCTCAGGCGACTTTACCCGTAACGGCTTCTTCTCGTTCTATGTCAGCCCATCAACTGCCAAAGGCGGTGCAATCTCATCAATCGTACCAATGGTCAGCCACCACGACCACACTGAGCATGATGTGATGTTCATCGTGACCGAACAAGGTATGGCAGACTTGCGTGGTAAGTCACCAAAACAGCGTGCTAAGCTAATCATCGAGAACTGCTCACACCCTGACTATCGTGATATGCTGCGTGACTACTATGATCGCGCTTTGGCAGTGAGTGAGAAAGCAGGCGGCATCCACACGCCACACATCTTGCTTGAAGCACTATCATGGCACCAACGCTTCGTTGAAACTGGTGATATGCGTATCAAATAATCAATTTGATGGCTCAAGCCAAAACCGCTCGATTGTTCGGGCGGTTTTTTTGTTGACTGATGAACTGTCTAGTACTGATTGTAACCTTGAGTAATTAATAAAAAAACTAGTTGTATGAATATCACTTGTATTTCTTTTAATAACTTATTAAAATAAAATTATCTTTTATAATTGGTTCTGGTTTTGGAGATATTATGAAAATTCTCAAATATGCGATGATTTTTGGTGCTTTGGTTTTAACGACAAATTCAGCATTTGCAGCTACTAAGCCTATTCCGAAAGCAATGCAAGGTAAGTGGGTGGGATATTGGAGTGAAACCTTAACTCAAAAGCAAATCAGGCAGTTATGCATCCATGGCGAAGGAATAGGTGAGTCGGGTTCGCCCGAGGATAATGGTATTTGGATCATAACCCTAAAGAATCGTTCAATTGATGTGGGTGCACCAGCTAGTGGCGGTGTGTATAAGCCAATTCGTTACTCCAAATATTCAGCTACCAGTTTTCGGGCTATTTTTAAAACTGAAATGTGGTCTGAAGGTAATCTATATCATGAAACTGAGGATGCTAGCTTTACAGTTGTTAAAAATAAATTGTATTTTAAGCGTTATGAGAATGGTTCAACTTATACAAATATGTTGTATAGATGCCCTTAATGGGACATACTTACCAACAAAATTACAAACCTAGTTTATAAAGGCGATTGTTTGTCTTATCGGATAAGTTTGTAGCTATCTAAGCACTAATCACAACCGCTCGAATTGTTCGGGCGGTTTTTTTGTGCTACAAAAAACAGAGCAAGTGGATTGCTTGCCCTGTCTGTGCTGCTTAAGTTTTAAGATTTACACTTTTTCAAGTGCTTGTGTCAAATCAGCAATCAAATCATCAATATGCTCAATGCCCACTGACAGACGCACCATGTCTTCGCTGACACCAGCGGATTTGAGCTCATCGGCATTGAGCTGACGATGCGTGGTGGTCGCAGGATGGCAAGCAAGGCTTTTGGCATCGCCGATATTAACGAGACGGGTGAATAATTGCAAGGCATCAATAAAGCGTGTGCCACCATCACGACCATCTTTGACCCCAAAGGATAAGATACCTGATGGTTTACCGCCAAGATACTTGGCCGCTAGCTCATGCTGTGGATGGCTTGGCAGTCCTGCATAATTGACCCAGTTTACCTTGGGATGATTTTGTAAAAATTCAGCCACCTTTTGGGCGTTATAGGTGTGTCGCTCCATGCGTAGGTTTAAGGTTTCTAAGCCTTGCAAAATCAAAAACGCATTCATCGGGCTAATCGCCGCCCCTGTATTACGAAGTGGCACGACACGAGCACGAGCGATATAGGCAGCTTCGCCTAAGGCTTCAACATAATTGACACCGTGATAGCTTGGGTCAGGGGTGTTCAAGGATTTGAAGCGTTCTGGATAATCGCCCCAAGGAAATTTGCCACTATCCACAATAATACCGCCAATGCTGGTACCATGACCGCCGATATACTTGGTCAAAGAATGCACCACAATATCCGCCCCATGCTCAAAGGGCTTGAGTAGGGCAGGCGTGGCAACCGTATTATCCACGATGACAGGCACGCCAAATTCATGAGCGATGGCACTCACCGCCTGTAAATCAATGATATTGCCCAATGGATTGCCGATGGATTCTACAAAGACTAGCTTAGTTTTGTCATCAATCTTGTGGCGTAGCTCATCAGGATTGTTGCCATCAAAGAATTTAACTTCAATGCCTTGTTTTGGCAAGGTGTGGGCAAATAGATTGTAAGTGCCGCCATACAGCTGAGAGACTGAGACGATATTGTCACCTGCTTCGGCGATGGTCTGAATGGCATAAGTAATCGCCGCCATGCCTGATGCCAATGCCAAGCCACCAATACCGCCTTCAAGTGCCGCCACTCGTGCTTCTAGCACGGCGGTGGTGGGGTTCATGATGCGGGTATAGATATTGCCCTGTACCTTTAAATCAAACAAATCCGCCCCGTGCTGAGTATCATCAAAGGAATACGAAGTCGTCTGATAAATCGGCACGGCAACGGCTTTGGTGGTCGGTTCTGGGCTGTAGCCTGCGTGAATGGCTAGGGTTTCATCTTTGTAGCTCATGAGTGTTACTCCATAACATTGAATAAATTTTAAGCAATTATAATAAAAATTGCATACATTCTCAATTCAGATTGCGCCACATACTTATGATGAATTTTCATAAACCGCTGGGCTGTTATCAGCAATCTTACCTTTATCAGTCAAATTAAGCTCTAAGTACAGTGATGGAATTTGCTGATGTAGCATGATGAATATCATTGCATTTTGGGTGTCTTTGGGCTAATATGGATGGGTTTATAGGCTTTGATAATAAGGGTAGTAGAGATGACTATGAATGAGAAAATCCGTGTCGGTATCGTCGGCGGTACGGGCTATACAGGGGTTGAGCTGTTGCGTATTTTGAGCCGTCATCCGTCTGTGGTGGTGAAGTTTTTGACTTCTCGCAGTGAAGCAGGCAAGGCGGTGAGTGAGATTTTCCCGAGTCTGCGTGGCGTGTGCAATGTGGCATTTAGCGATATGACCGATGAGACGATGGCGCAGATGGCAGATGGCTGTGATGTGGTGTTTTTTGCGACACCGCATGGCGTGGCGATGGCGCATACGCCCGCACTGGTGGCAAAGGGCGTAAAGGTGATTGATTTGGGCGCAGATTTTCGCTTGCAGTCGCTTGATGACTTTGAGCAGTGGTACGGCATGGCGCATACTTGCACAGATGTGCTCAAAGACAGCGTTTATGGCTTGCCTGAAGTGAGCCGTGATAAGATTGCAGCTGCATCTGTGATTGCCAATCCGGGCTGTTATCCGACGACGGCGATTTTGGGTCTAAAACCTGTGATTGATGCGGAGAATCAAGCAGGGGTAAATCTAGTCGATGGGCGTATCATCATCGATGCCAAATCGGGCATTTCGGGTGCGGGTCGTCAAGGCAAGTTGGGTATCAGCTATGCTGAAACGGCGGATAACTTTAGTGCGTATGGCGTGGCAGGGCATCGCCATAGCCCTGAGATTGCCCAAGGGGTGAATGAGATTTTGTCCGCCAAATTCCCACACAAGCTACGCTTTGTACCGCATCTAGTGCCGATGATTCGTGGGATGTTTAGCACCATTCATGTACCATTGTCTGAGGCAGGCGAGGCGCAGGATTGGCAAAGTGTGTTTGAGGCGTGTTATGCCGATGAGTATTTTGTGGATGTGTTGCCAAAAGGCGCGCTACCTGATACTCGCTCGGTGCGTGCGTCGAACAAACTCCGCATCGCCATCTATCAAGACGGCGATATGCTGACGATTCTGGTGGTGCAGGATAATTTGGTCAAAGGCGCAGCAGGTCAAGCGGTACAAAATATGAATATCCTATGCGGACTACCCGAAACAACGGGGCTTGAGCTAGTGCCTGTCGTACCGTGATAGAAAATATAGCTGATTTATCATGATAAAAAACCACTCATTTGTAGCAGATGAGTGGTTTTTTTGGAGTGGTTATAGAACTGTTGAGGGGTGTTTTTTAGTATAAGTAGGCACTAAATACATAGCCGGTTGAGCCATTTTGAGTGCGCACTTTACACCAAAAACCTTCATCGCCGGCTGAGGCTTCATCTGTACGGGTGGTATAATCACTGGTGCAGCTAAGTTGCTGTACATAAGTACCATCAAACAATTTTGTGGTTTTTTTGGCTGATGCGTCAGGTTGACTACGCATAAATACATAACCATCAGAATTGGTCATGATATAGTGAGTGGGTACAAAATTTACCGGTCTTTCTTGCTTGACTACTTTTACAGTCTGTTGTGGTTGCGGTTGGTCGGCTTGAACAATAATAGTTGTTGGTTGTTGTACGGGCGCGGTTTGAACTTGAGCTGGCTGTTGCACAGGTTGTTGTACAGGCTGTTGCACTGGTTGTTGTGCTTGAGTGGTTGGCTGTGTAGGTGCAGTGGTTACAGGCTGAACAGGTTGTAGCTGTGCATTTGGGTCGGTTGCTACAGGTTGTTGGGCTTGTTGTTGTGGTGCTTGTTGCTGATTTTGATTGATTTCGTCAGCCAATACAGCGCGAGCCATACTCTTGATAATATCACCATCACAGCCAGTTAGTGCCAAACCAAGTGACGCAGCGATTAAAACACGTTTCATAACTACTCCTAAATTATGAGATAAACTATAACCATCATAGAATTTTACCAAATTATTACTGATGTATCAATCAAATTAACACTTTATGAAACTGTTGTGTCATTGATGTGTCGTGCGGTAGCTAGCATCTTGATATTTGGCTTGACATTAACCATAGGTCAAGGTTTATCATAAGGCTTATCATAAAGTTAGACATGATGGCGATGAGCGATTATGCTGATAATTATGAGTTGATTTAACCATAAGTTAATTATGATAAAACTATTAAGAAAAAGAGAATTATCATGCCAATCATTCACCAAAATTTCGCCATCACTGGCATGACCTGCCAAGCGTGTGCCAATCGCATCGAAAAAGTGCTGAATAAAAAACCTGCCATCGAGACGGCGACGGTGAACTTTGCTACAGAGACACTACAAGTCAGCTATGACGATACCAAGACCAGCCAAGATGAGATAGTGGCTTGGGTTGCCAAGACGGGCTTTGGTGCGACGCTTGATAAGCCTATGACGAAGACGCAGATGCCGTGGCAGTTGTGGGTATTGTGGGGCTTAAGCCTGCCGTTTTGGGTGGGGATGATTGGTATGATGGTCGGTAGTCATGCACTGATGATACCTGTGTGGGTGCAGTTTATGCTAGCGACCGTTGTGCAGGTGGCATATGGGGCGAAGTTTTATCAAGGGGCGTGGGCGAGTATTAAGGGCGGGCTTGCCAATATGGATGTACTCGTGGCGATTGGTACGACGGCGATTTGGGCGTATTCGACTTATGTTTGGCTGACTCATCCTGATGCGATGCATGGGGTGTATTTTGAAGCGTCGGTGATGGTGATTGCTTTTGTGCGACTTGGCAAATACCTTGAGCATCGTACCAAGACACAGAGTCTTGATAGTCTTGAGCTATTGACCAAGCTTGTGCCATCGATGGTGTATAAGCAGGCGGGTGATGGCTTTGTGCAGGTGGCGATTGATGAGATTGGGGTGGGTGATGTACTTCTTGCCAATACGGGGGATAAAGTCGCAGTCGATGGCATCGTCATTAGTGGTCAAGCATGGGCAAATGAAGCGCATCTGACGGGCGAGAGCGCACCCGTGCACAAGGCAGTGGGGCAGATGGTCTATGCAGGCAGTGTATTAAGTGATGGCAGTGTGACTTATCAGGCTTGTGCAACTGGCGCACAGACCAAGCTTGGCGATATGATGACGGCGCTGGCAGATGCACAAGGGTCTAAGGCGAATATTGCGCGCTTTGCCGATACGGTGTCGGCGGTCTTTGTGCCTGTGGTGGTGGCGATTGCGCTTTTGACCTTTGGGGTGAATCTGTGGCTTGGCACGGGCTTTGATACGGCATTGATGCGAGCGGTGGCGGTGCTGGTGATTGCTTGCCCGTGTGCTCTAGGACTAGCGACGCCTGCTGCTATCATGGCAGGGATGGGTGTGGCAGCGCGACATGGCGTGTGGTTTCGTGATACACCAAGTCTTGAGATGGCAGGGCGGATTGATACGATTGTCTTTGATAAGACAGGTACGCTCACTACAGGCAAACCAAGCCTGACGATGCTACATCCACTGACAGACCGCTATGACGCACAGATGCTACTGCGACTGATGGCGAGTATTGAACAATATGCTGTGCATCCATTGGCAAGTGCCATTATCCAAGCGGCACAAGCGCAGGGGCTGACGCTTTATAGTGCTGATGCGATCCAAAGTACCACAGGGGCGGGGCTTGTGGGTGAGATTGATGGCATCGGACAAGTGGCTGTCGGTACGCCGAAATTTGTAGGGATGACAGAGCTACCATCTGATCAAATTTGGCTTGATAAATCGTCAGCATCAAGCCTGGTGGCGATGGCGATTGATGGTCTGCCATGTGCCATTGTAGCACTTGATGACACCATCAAGCCTGAAGCATCAGCAATCCTAGCCAAGCTAAATCAAGCAGGTGTCACGACGGTACTGATGAGTGGTGATCGTACTGCCGCTGTCAATAAAGTCGCTACCCTGCTACACATTAGTGATGCACATGGCGAGATGTCACCACGAGATAAGCTATCCGCCGTCGAAACACTGGTCAAGGCAGGTCATCAGGTGGCGATGGTTGGCGATGGGGTTAATGATGCACCAGCGATGGCAGCAGCGCAGGCGAGCTTTGCGGTCGGTGGCGCAACCGATGTAGCACGGCATACGGCATCAGCGACATTGCTTGGTGAGTCATTAAGCCATGTCTATTATGCTTACCATATAGCCAAGCGTACGCTTGATACCATCAAACAAAACTTATTCTTTGCGCTGATTTATAACTGTATCGGCATTGTGCTGGCTGCGATGGGGCTACTTAGCCCTGTGATGGCAGCGGCAGCAATGGCACTAAGTTCAATATCGGTGCTGATGAATGCACTTCGGCTCAAGCGACTGAATTTAATGACAGAATAAATTGTCATATTTTGTTACAAATATCGCTGAAATGGTCAATTATTGCTAAAAATTACAGTAAATGCTCAAAAATTAACCAACTGTGTAACAATTCGGTGTCATCATTAGCATTTTTGCAGTAGATTGCAACATATAAACTTGGCAAAATAAGCCCATGTTCAGCATTGAGACAAAACACGAAGATTTTATGTGCTTTTATCGTGTTTTCAATTTATAATACATTCCATCAATTTGGAGAATAACTATGTCAACCAAAACTTCAACCCTATTTCGTACTGTGGCTCTAAAAGCTGTTTTGGCAAGCACTGTACTTGGCGCAACCGTCGCCCCAATGATGGCAACGACCGCACACGCAGCAGCAGCGAGCCAAGAAGACGCTGCCAAAAACCTAAACCGTCTATTGAGCAACACCAAATCAATGTCGGCAAACTTTAGCCAAATCACCAAATCTAACAAAAAAAGCACCACTTTTAGCGGTACAATGAGCGTCCAACGCCAAAATCAATTCCGCTGGGAAACCAAGTCACCGGCAGAGCAGTTGATTGTCGCCAATGGCAACACGCTTTGGGTGTATGACAAGGACTTGCAACAAGCGACCAAGCAATCAACCGCCAACCAAGTCGGTGATACGCCCGCATTGCTATTGTCAGGCGACCCTGCGCAAATCAGCCGTAGCTTTACAGTTAGCCAACCAAATGCCGAAAAGAACTATTATGTCTTGACGCCAAAATCAGCCAATGCGAATTTCAAAAACTTATCAATCAGCTTTAACGGTGGCCGTCCTGTCATGATGACGCTCAATGACGCCATTGGTCAGACGACAACCATTCGTTTTAGCAATATCACGATGAACAAAAAAATTGCCGCATCGCAATTTAGCTTCACGCCACCAGCTGGTGTTGATGTGATTAATCAATAATTCATCGACACGTTGCGCCCATAAGCCATAAGCAATCAGACTTATGGGTCGCCACCTTTTTTATCAAAAAAATAGGGGGTGTGTATGTTATTTTTTATGAATAAATCGTACCCAGCCAATATCAGCACCAATCAGCGCTCAAGTAATCTGCGACTTACAACACTGGCAATGATGGTGCTTATCATGACTGCCATGACAGCGTGTAGCCAAAATGCACCTGTGCCATCCACAGCAGAGACGCAAGCAAACGCACAAACAAGCACGCAAGCGATGTCAGCTGTGGACACTCAAGCTGATACCAGTGCCGATACGGGCAAGACAGATGCCAAAGTAGCATCAAGTACTGCCAAACCTGCACATATCGAAAAATACCAAGCCATCATCACGCAGACTTATCAGCAGATGACAGATGCTGTCAAGTCCGATGATGTCAACACCGCCTTTGTCAAAAGTATGATTGTGCATCATCAGGGGGCTGTGGCGATGTCGTATGCGCAGTTGAAATTTGGTCAAGATAGCCAGATTCGGGATTTTGCACAAATGGCGATTGATTTGCAACAAGAAGAAATCGCATGGATGAAAGATTGGCTGATTAATCATGCCAACCAACCTGCTACCACCGCCCAATCGGATGAAATGCAAGCAGAGTTGATGAAAAAAACTCAAAGCAATTATCAAGAAATGATTGATGAAGTTGCTGATGACAATCCTGATGCTGCTTATATCAAGGCGATGATTTTGCACCACAAAACCGCCATAAAAATGGCAAATACCGCCATCAAGCACGGTGCCGATGCGGACATCACTGCTTTGGCAGAGCAAATCAAGACAGTGCATAGCCAAGAGATTGAGCAGATGAAAGAATGGCTAAAATCACACAAGCGATGATTGAAATTTTTAAAGCAAATACGCCCAATGGTTAGAAAAAATCATTGGGTTTTTTGTTTAGTTTCTTTGATGAAATATGCTATGATAGACAAGTTTTACTTAAAGGAATTGATGGTATGACAACACTAAATTTGACAATCGATGGTATGACCTGTGGTGGCTGCAGTGCCAGCGTCCAACGAGCTTTGCAGGCATTGGATGGCGTGGCGTTGATGTCGATTAGCCATGAAGATGGTCATGCAGTGGTGAGCTTTGATGACACACGTTTATCAGAGCAACACATCCTTGATGCGATTGAAGAAGCAGGTTTTGATGTGGCGATTGTCGCACAATGATGGCATGATAAGCACGATTTAGTTGTATAAATTGGGCAAATGTCACGAATTATCAGTTTGAGCTATATATACCATAAATGAGCGAAATATATTTTTTGTACAAATTCATTGCCAAAATGATACATGATTGTAAATTGTGGTATAATGGTTAGGTTTTAAGACTTATAAATCACACAGAGGTGATTATGTTAGCCAATTGGTCAGCGATTGCATTTTTGCTAGCCGCCGCAGGGCTTGTGGTATTTATGTTGGTAGTACCACGATTATTGGGTGGTCGTTCATCAGGTTCTCAAAAACAAGAAACCTTCGAAGCGGGTGTTGTGTCAGCAGGTTCGGCACGCATTCGACTGTCTGCCAAGTTCTATTTGGTTGCGATTTTCTTTGTTATTTTCGATTTAGAAGCATTATTTTTGTACGCTTACGCAGTCAGTGTGCGTGAAGTCAATTGGCTTGGCTTTACGGCGGCTGCGATTTTTATTGCCATCTTATTCGTCGGTCTGGTCTATGAGATGCGACTGGGTGCGATGAACTGGGCACCGGCTGATAAGCGTCGCAAAAAACCACGCATCCTATCCAAGCCTGAAAACTTTGATTTGGCTGCCATTACAGCATTCAACGGCATCGATGAGCTACACACTGACCCAACGGGCAAAGTGCCTGCGCAGTCATCAGGTCGCATCAATGTCTCTAACGATATCGAAAAAAACCGTTCACATATGGCAAATATTGACCATATCAACACGACAGGACGCGTCACCACGCACGATTTTCGTCAGGATGACTAAACCACAAAAACGTTACGGCTTTGGCTGTGGCGTTTTTTGCCTTATGCAAATTGCACACATCGCACTGCAAAGGAATGCAAAACGCTTAAGCCAGATTTTATCCAGCAATTCGTCTATTCTATACAGACCAAATAAAGTGTACCGCTATGAAATACACACTAACCCGTGCCAATCAATCGGCAGAACAATACCCAAAACAATCACGAGAGTTGATTGACGACATCACCCAAGCAGAAATTGATAAGAATGTCTTTATGGCAAAATTATCAGACCTAACCCATGCTGCTGCCAACTGGGGTCGCAAAAACTCACTTTGGCCGTTTAACTTCGGTACTAGCTGCTGCTATGTTGAGTATGCTACGACCTTGACAGGTGTGCATGACTTATCACGCTTTGGTGCTGAAGTTATTCGTGCATCTCCCCGTCAGGCGGATGTGATGATTGTAGCAGGGACTTGTTTTGTCAAGATGGCGCCGGTTATCCTGCGTCTATACGAGCAGATGCTTGAGCCAAAATGGGTCATCTCAATGGGTGCGTGTGCCAACTCAGGCGGTATGTATGACATCTATTCTGTCGTACAAGGTGTGGACAAAATCCTACCTGTCGATGTCTATATCCCGGGTTGTCCGCCACGCCCAGAAGCGGTCATCCAAGCGCTGATACTCCTACAAAATTCCATCACGCACGAACGCCGTCCGCTTGGCATTCACCTAGATGAGCAGGGCATTATCCAGCCTGTGATGACACCAGAGCGTGACCGCAAAAATGCCGACCGTATTGCGACGGTCAATTTGCGTAGCCAAGATGATGCTTGGTAATTCGATTATTTAATTTCAAGTTTTAGCTTTTGTCCATATCGATGAATATGGCGATATAAGGAAAATAACAATGAGCATCATTGACAACGCATTATCAAAGCATGCGGTTTTTGATGAACTAAATGCCAAGCATCAAGGTCGGTACACCATCCAAGAAACTGCCGATGGTATCCCGACGATTTGGGTAAGTACTGAGCATGTGCTTGATGTGCTGATGACCCTGCGCACCTTGCCAAAGCCGTATGTGATGCTGGTGGACTTATCTGCCATTGATGAGCGTCTGCGTACGCATCGTCATGGTCTGCCGCCAAGTGATTTTACGGTGTTTTATCATCTGATGAGCCTTGAGCGTAACAGCGACATCCGTGTCAAGGTCGCCCTAAAAGAAGGTCAAAGCACGCCAAGCGCTACCAAGATTTATCCAAATGCCAACTGGTATGAGCGTGAAGCCTATGATATGTTTGGCATCATCTTTGATGGCCATCCGCATCTGACTCGTATCCTACTACCAAAATATTGGGAAGGTCATCCACTGCGTAAAGAATACCACGCGCGTGCGACCGAATTTACCCCATATTTCCTAAACACTGCCAAACAGCAGTTTGAACAAGAAAATCTACGCTTTGTCCCTGAAGAGTGGGGTATGAAGCGCAGTGGCCGTGACGAAGATTTTATGTTCCTAAACATCGGCCCAAACCATCCATCAGCGCACGGTGCGTTCCGTCTGGTGCTACAGCTGGATGGTGAAGAGATTGTGGATTGTATCCCTGACATCGGCTATCATCATCGTGGTGCAGAGAAGATGGCAGAGCGTCAGACTTGGCATTCGTTTATTCCTTATACCGACCGTATCGACTATCTAGGCGGTGTGATGAATGAGCTACCGTACATCATGGCGGTCGAAAAATTGGCAGGCATCACCGTGCCTGAGCGTGCGCAGACCATCCGTGTGATGATGAGCGAATTTTTCCGTATCACCAATAACCTACTATATTGGGGTACATTCATCCAAGACGCAGGCGGTATGACACCGGTATTTTATATGTTTGCCGACCGTCAAAAAGCCTATGATGTCATCGAAGCGGTGACAGGCTACCGTATGCACCCTGCATGGTTCCGTATCGGTGGTACGGCGCACGATTTGCCAAATGGCTGGCAAAAACTGGTGCGAGATTTTCTTGATTGGATGCCAAAGCGTATCGATGAATATGTCAAAGCCACCATGACCAACACCGTGCTAAAAGGCCGTACCCAAGCGGTCGCCCAATATGATGCCAAGCAAGCTTTGGCATGGGGTGTGACCGGTGCCGGTCTGCGTGCGACGGGTATTGATTTTGATTTGCGTAAGGCGCGTCCGTATATGGGCTATGAGAACTTCGACTTTGAAGTGCCTGTATTCTACAATGGTGATGCCTATGACAGATGCTTGGTAAAAATCGAAGAAATTCGCCAATCGCTACGCATCATTGAGCAATGTCTAAACAATATGCCAAGCGGCGCTTATAAAGCTGAGCATCCATTGGCTGTACCACCACCAAAAGACCGCACGCTCCAAGATATCGAAACCTTGATTAACCACTTCGTCTCTGTGTCATGGGGTCCTGTGATGCCAGCGGGCGAAAGCTGTGCGATGGTCGAAGGTGTCAAGGGTCTAAACAGCTACTATGTGACATCGGATAACTCAACCATGAGCTATCGTACGCGTATCCGTACACCGACTTTTGCACACTTGCAGCAGATGCCAAGCGTAATTAATGGCTCATTGGTATCAGATGCGATTATTTATTTGGCAAGTATTGACATCGTCATGGCTGACTGTGATCGCTAAGGAGCTGAGAATGAAAGGTCAATGTTTGTGTCAGGCGGTAGCTATAGAAGTGGCAAGCAATGATGAACTTCATGCTTGTCATTGCAATCACTGCCGTAAATGGGGCGGTTCGGCAGGATTTACCGTGCAAGCACAAGGTATAACCACCGATAACGCCCAAGAAATTGGTACTTATCAGTCATCAGATTGGGGTACTCGCAATTTTTGTAAAATCTGTGGTACACATTTGTATTTTCATCAGCTGGGCACGGACAATTATTATTTGTCAGCAGGGTTGTTTGATGATGTGAATTTTAAACTGACTTCACAAATTTTTATTGATAAAAAAGCGTGTTATTACGAACTTGCTAATGACACACCCAAATTGACTGAAGCCGAATTCTTGGAGATGGTGGCAAATAGTTAATTTGGTAAATTGCCTAACTCTTTAAAAGAATTGGCATGAATGAAGTATCATTATTGTTCATAATGTCTAATATCAGTAGTTTCAAGCAATTGACATGAATGACTGTGGACGATAGATTGATTGATAATAACAATAAGGGTTTCTATGAAAATTGTAACTGATAAAACCCCCAAAGTGGATGTGGCATCCATTTTGACCAGTGAAGAGATTGCAGGCATTGATGAATACATTCATCACTACCCACAAGCTCGTGCTGCGGTGCTTGATGCCCTAAAATTGGTTCAAAAGCGAAACGGCTGGGTGGATGATGCCCAAGTCGCTGCCATTGCCAATATGCTAGACATTGCCACCACGGATGTGGAAGGTGTGGCGACATTTTTTAACCGCATTTATCGCAGTCCTGTGGGTCGCCATGTGATTTTGATTTGTGATTCGATTGCGTGTTATTTGACAGGTTATGAAGCTTTGGCAGACGCATTCAAGCGTGAGCTTGGCATTGAATTTGGTCAGACGACAGCGGATGGTCGCTTTACACTATTGCCAATTTGCTGTTTGGGTAACTGTGACAAAGGCCCAAGCGTGCTAATCGATGAAGATACTTATGGTCCTGTGCTGCCAAGTGAAGTATCGATGTTGCTGGAGCAATACGCATGAAAACCGTAGCAGAACAAATACAAGCTCGCCAAAATGGACTAGCACCAAGCCAGCTCAATAATCAGCGTGTACCGATTTATGGTGTTGGCTTGGCAGAAGGCGAAGCGCCAACAAGCCTTACCCATCCTTTGACTTGGCGACTGTTTCACCAAGATGCTGTACTAAAGCTTGCTGATTATTTGGCACTCAAAGGCTTTGAAGGGCTAAAAATCGCTTTATCAAAAACCCCAAAAGAAGTCGGTGAGATGATTAAGACCGCCAATGTGCGTGGTCGTGGGGGTGCAGGCTTTAACGCAGGTCTAAAATGGACCTTTATGACACCACCGGATGGGGGCGTACGTTACCTAATTTGTAATGCCGATGAGATGGAGCCAGGTACTTTCAAAGACCGCCTATTGATGGAGCGTCTGCCATTCCAGTTGATTGAAGGGATGCTGATTACTGCTTATGCCATCGGTGCAAGTGTCGGTTATATCTTTATTCGTGGTGAATACATTCTGGCTGCCGAGCGTCTAGAAGCTGCCATCAAAGAGCTGCACGAAGCAGGGCTGATGGGTGATGGCATCTTGGGTACGACGTTCAACTTTGATCTGCACGTACATACTGGTGCAGGTCGCTATATCTGCGGTGAAGAGACGGCACTGATTAACTGCCTAGAAGGTCGCCGTGCCAATCCACGCACCAAGCCACCATTCCCACAAGTCTCAGGCGCATGGGGTCGCCCGACTGTGGTGAACAATGTTGAGACATTGAACAATATGTCAGCCATTATGCTAAATGGCGTTGAGTGGTATCTAGATTTGCCAAAGAAAAAAGGCAAGTCAGAAACGCCTGGTACCAAAATCATGGGCTGCTCAGGTCGTGTCAAGGATGCAGGTCTGTGGGAAGTGCCATTTGGCTATACCGCTCGTGAGCTGATTGAGCTGGCTGGTGGTATGCAGGACGGACTTAAACTAAAAGCTTGGCTACCAGGTGGTGCAAGTACCGACTTTTTGACCGCAAGCGATGAGCATCTGGATTTGGTGATGGACTTTGATCCGATCATGAAAGCAGGTAGTCGTTTGGGTACTTGCCTAATGATGGTCGTCGATGAAACTCAAGATATGGTGAGCCTGTCCAAGAACCTACAGCAATTTTTCCAAAGAGAAAGCTGTGGTTGGTGTACGCCATGCCGTGATGGCCTGCCTTGGGGGGTCAAGATGCTTGATGCGATTGACAATGGACAAGGTAAGCCTGAAGACATCGAAAAACTGTCTGAATTAACCCGTGATTTATGGATTGGTAAGACATTTTGTGCACACGCACCTGGGGCGATGGAGCCTTTGATGAGTGCTTTGAAATATTTCCGCCATGAATTTGACAATAAAATCAATTCATCTGCCGACGATACAGCCGAGCAATCAGCACAACAAGGGGGTGTGTGATGGCAGTCATTCATATTGATGGTAAAACTGTCGAAGTTGATAGTGCCGATAACTTATTACAAGCCTGTTTGTCGCTTGGTATCGATATCCCGTATTTTTGTTATCATCCGGCATTGGGTTCGGTGGGTTCATGCCGTCAGTGTGCGGTCAAACAGTACAACAACGCCGAAGATTATGAAGCGGGTCGTGGCAGACTTGTGATGAGCTGCATGGTGGCTCCGACCAATGATATGTATATCTCGGTTGATGACGAAGAAGCCAAAGGGTTTCGTAAGCGTATCGTTGAGTATATCATGACCAACCATCCGCATGATTGCCCGACTTGTGAAGAGGGTGGTCATTGCCATCTACAGGACATGACTTATATGTCAGGTCATCGCCAAAGACGCTATCGCTTCACCAAGCGTACGCACCACAACCAAGATTTGGGCCCGTTCATCAATCATGAGATGAACCGCTGTATCGCTTGCTACCGCTGTGTGCGTTTTTATAAAGACTATGCCGGTGGCGAAGATATGGGCGTTTATGCGTCAAATAACCGTGTGTATTTCGGTCGAGAAGCAGATGGTCAGTTTGAGAGCGAATTTAGTGGCAACCTAACCGAAGTCTGCCCAACAGGTGTATTCACCGACGCAACCCACTCAGACCGCTACAACCGCAAATGGGATATGCAATACGCACCGAGCGTCTGTCATGGCTGTTCAAGTGGCTGTAATATCTCAGCAGGCGAGCGTTATGGCGAAATCCGCCGTATCGAAAACCGCTACAATCATGATGTCAATGGCTATTTCCTATGCGACCGTGGTCGTTTTGGTTATGGTTATGTCAATCGTGCCGACCGTCCTGTACGCCCATATGCCAATGGCGCATCAGGTAAACAACTGATGGATGCCAACCAAGCCCTTGATAGTGCCATCGAATTATTAAAAGGCAAAAAAACCATCGGTATCGGCACTGATGCGACTAGCCTAGAAAATAACTATGCGCTCAAAAAACTGGTCGGTGCGGACAATTACAGTACGGGTCAATCCATGGCAACCAAAGCTTTGGTAGAAAAGTCTGTTGAAATCCTGCGTAATGACAGCGTGTATAATGTCTCGCTTGCCCAAATCGAACAAGCCGATGCGGTGTTCGTGCTAGGCGAAGACATCACGCAGACCGCTGCTCGTGTGGCACTGTCAGTCCGCCAAGCCGCCAAAAACGAAGCCAAAAAAATGGCAACCGCACTACGCACCGATCATTGGCTGGCTGAACCTGTCAAGCGTATCGGTCAGTCGGCTTATAGCCCGATTTATGTGGTGGATGTGGTCGATACCAAGCTTGATGACATTGCCAAAGTGTCAGCAGTGGCAAGTATCGAAGAGATTGCCCGTCTTGGCTATTTGGTCGGTGAAGTGATTGAAAGCTTTGATACGCACCTTGAGAACCTAAGCAAACCTGCGCTAAATGCCGATGCAGATATGCTGGATTTGGCATATCAAATCGCTGTCGATTTGGTTACTGCTAACCAACCGCTTGTGGTATCAGGCACATCATTGGCATCAGCCCAAGTCATCGAAGCGGCAGGCTATATCGCTCAAGCGCTTAGCAATAAACGCCGTGCGATTAAGTCTGTCAATGATGCAGAACTTGCTGCTTATCAAGCGCTCGAGGATGCTGCACAAACTGTGCCTGAACATGATCCACAGCTTGTCGCCAAGCCTGAACATGACGGCACAGGGACGGATAAAGATGTACAAGCTCAGCTTGTGCGTACACCCAAGCCAAAAGCACTTGATGCTAAGTTTGTGGCGATGGCAGGTATCTATCTGTGCCTACCATCAGCAAACAGTGCAGGCTTAAGCTTACTTGGTGGTCAGTCGATCGAAGAAGTCTTGGCAAAAGATTTTGATGCGGTAGTGGTGCTAGAAAATGACCTAAGCCAGCTAAGTAGTATCAATGTGCTGGATAAGATTGATGGCAAAACTGTGATTGTCATCGATCATCAGTACTATGCATGGCATGACAAGGCGAATTTGGTGCTATCGGCATCAAGCTTTGCAGAAAGTGATGGTACGCTCGTGTCCGCAGAAGGTCGTGCACAGCGTTTCTTCCAAGCTTATGACAAAAAATACTACGACCCAACAAGCGACATCAAAGATGCATGGCGTTGGCTCTATGCATTGGCACATGATGCAGGACAAGTGGCATCAGCAGCACACCTAGATGAAGTGATTGCAGATATTGCAGCTGATTATCCACAGCTTGCAGGTATCAAAGATGCCGCCCCTGAAGCGGATTATCGTATCACGGGCCTAAAAATCGCTCGTGAACCACGTCGTTATTCAGGTCGTACTGCGATGCGTGCACCGCTGTCTATCCATGAACCAATGCAGCCAAAAGATGTGGATACGGCACTGACTTTCTCAATGGAAGGCTATGTCGGCAACCAAACCAATCCTGCCAGCATTCCATTTGCTTGGGCGGCAGGCTGGAACTCCCCACAAGCTTGGAACAAATACCAAGACAAAGTCGGTGGCAAGCTCAAAGGTGGTGATGTTGGTGTGCGTCTGTTTGACAGCCTACCACGATTGGATGTGGTATATGCGTCAAATCGCAGTATGGTACAAGACCCTGCCAGCACCAGCGTATTCAATGGTGTGGTACGCTTAGTGCCTGTGCATAACTTGTTTGGCTCAAGCCCAATGGCATCAAGAAGTCCAGTGGTGGCAAGCCAAAACCAAGACATCGGCTGGTACATGACCCAAGAAGATGCCGATCATTGGCAGGTGCGTGAAGGGGATTTACTATCCATTCAAAGCGTCCAAGGTGAGATTGTCCTACCGGTAAAATTTGCCGAATTTATCCCTGATGGCTGCATCGGCTATGCAGCAGGTCAAGTACCACTGTCGCCAAAAGTCCCAACCACCATCAAGCGTGCTGATACGGTCGATCCAGTTTATCGTCCTGCGTATGCGGTGAGTTTGGATCATTTGCCAAGCCATCATCGTAATCCGCTGTTTAAGGTGAGTGATACACCAATCAAAGTCGCACCATCTGTGGAGGCTGTGTAATGAGTACGCGTATTATTCCAGAAATGCCGACATTTTTGGCAAATATGATGAGCTTTGATGCTTGGTCGGTGCTGTTTTTGGTGGCGCAAGCCTTGGTAATTTTCTTGGGGCTTGTGATTGTTGCTGCCTTGATGATTGTCTATGAACGCCGTATGCTTGCGCTGTGGCAAGACCGCTATGGCCCAAACCGTGTGGGTTGGCAAGGCTCGCTACAACTTGTGGCAGATATGCTAAAAATCTTCTTCAAAGAAGACTGGACACCAGAATTTGCCGACAAAAAAATCTTCACACTAGCGCCAGCGATTGCGATGTTCACCGCTTTGGCAAGCTTTGCTATCATTCCGCTAAGTCCAACTTTAGGTGCAGCTGATTGGAACATCGGTCTGTTGTTCTTCTTTGCGATGGCAGGTCTTGCGGTGTATGCCGTGATGTTCGGTGGCTGGGCATCAGCGAACAAATTCTCGCTACTAGGCGGTCTGCGTTCATCAGCTCAAACCATCAGCTATGAAGTGTTCTTGGGTCTATCCCTAATGGGTGTGGTGGCGATGGCAGGCTCGTTCAACCTGCGTGACATCGTCGAAGCTCAAACGACCGTATGGAATGTCGTGCCACAGTTCTTTGGCTTTTTGACCTTTGTGGTGGCAGGCGTGGCTGTGACGCACCGTCATCCATTTGACCAACCAGAAGCCGAACAAGAGCTTGCCGAAGGTTATCATGTGGAATATTCGGGCATGAAATTTGGTATGTTCTTTATCGGTGAATATGTCAATGTGGTGCTGATTTCGGCGCTGATGACTTGCTTGTTCTTTGGCGGTTGGTTGCCACCGTTTGGCATTGATATTCCATTTATCCCACCTGTGGTATGGTTTATGCTAAAGACTTTGTTCTTTATGACCTTGTTTGTCCTAGCTCGTGGCTCGCTCATGCGTCCCCGCTATGATCAGGTGATGAACTTTGGTTGGAAAGTCTGCCTGCCGGTGACCTTGATTAACTTATTGGTGACTGCCGCAGTCATTCTACTGGCACAATAAGGATGATGAAATTATGCTAACAACTCTAAAAAATACAGCAGTTGGTATCGCAAGTATCGTCCGCTCAATGTGGATGGTCAATAGCCATGCCTTGCGTCCCCGTGACACCATTTTGTACCCAGAGCAACCTGTGCCAGTGCCGCCACGCTTTCGTGGTCGCATTGTCCTGACCCGTGACCCTGATGGTGATGAACGCTGTGTGGCGTGTAACCTATGTGCGGTGGCGTGTCCTGTTGGCTGTATCAGCCTACAAAAAGCCGAACGAGAAGATGGCCGTTGGTATCCAGAATTTTTCCGTATCAACTTCTCTCGCTGTGTGTTCTGTGGGATGTGCGAAGAAGCGTGTCCAACCACCGCCATTCAGCTGACACCAGATTTTGAAATTGGTGAATACAACCGCCAAAACCTAGTCTATGAAAAAGAGCATCTGCTCATCTCAGGGCCGGGTAAATATCCTGATTATAACTACTATCGTGTGACTGGCATGGCGACCGAAAATCAACCAAAAGGCTCGCACCAAAACGAAGCTGCACCGATTGATGTGCGGAGTTTATTACCATGATGACGATTTTATCCGACATTTTAAGCAATGCCAATTTGGTCGGCTTTTATGCCTTGGCAGCTGTGGCAGTTTTTGCCAGTTTTCGCGTGGTGACGCACGCCAATCCCGTGCACGCCATCTTATCGATGATTGTGTCATTATTGGCAGTGGCAGGTATTTTCTTTATTTTGGGTGCGCCATTTGCCGGCGTGCTTGAAGTGATTGTCTATGCTGGTGCGATTTTGGTGCTGTTTGTCTTTGTGATTATGATGCTAAATCTTGGCACGGATGTCAGCGAAGAAAAATCATGGCTGACATCGAGCGCTTGGGCGACGCCTGTTTGCTTGATGCTGATTATCGCTACCGTGCTTGTGGGTCTGATTTTATCATCACCAGATTCTCATCAAATGCTAAATGCCCAAACCATCGATGCCAAAGCCGTCGGCACAAGCTTATTTACCCAATATGTGCTACTTGTTGAAGTGGCGGCATTTTTGCTATTGGGCGCACTGGTTGCAGCTTATCATCTTGGCAAAAAAGCACTTGATGATGAGAACTTTAGTCATTACCAAGATACCGAAGATGGGGCAAATGCACCAAACCATCAGCCTGATGGTCCTGTCTTTACCGATCATAACAAACGCCAAGGGGGTCTGTGATGGCGACAAATTTGCAGACAGCTGTCAGCGATGTGGCAGTACAAGCAGGGCAACAAGTGGCGAATTTGGGTATTCCATCATCGCACGCACTGATTTTGGCAGCGATTTTATTTGCCATTGGCTTGGTGGGTGTGATGGCACGCCGTAATGTGCTGTTTATGCTGATGAGCCTTGAGATTATGATGAACTCGACCGCTTTGGCTTTTGTGGTTGCAGGCAATATGTGGGGCAGCCCAGATGGTCAAATCATGTTTATTTTTGTGCTGACATTGGCAGCAGCAGAAGCGGCGATTGGTTTGGCGATTTTGCTTCAGTTCTACCATCGATTCCGCAATCTTGATGTGAATCAAGCCAGTCGATTAAAGGGGTAAGACATGAGTATGCTAGCGTGGACTTTTATTTGCCCACTGATTGGTTTTTTGATCTTAGCAAGCTTGCGTGATCGCCTATCTGAAACAATGGCTACCATTGTTGGTGTGGGTAGTATGGCATTATCGGCAATCTTTGCCTTGATGACATCACTGGATTATTTCCAAAATTATAATGGACAAGCGGTGAATGTACCGCTATGGACTTGGCTAAAAGTTGGCGAGTTTGCCCCAGCTTTTGGCTTGCAGTTTGATGGTCTGACTTTGACCATGACCGCCATCATTACGGGCGTTGGCTTTTTGATTCACCTATTTGCTTCATGGTATATGAAGGGTGAAGATGGTTTTGCACGCTTTTTTAGCTACCTAAACCTATTCGTCGCCAGTATGCTACTGCTGGTGCAGGGCGATAACCTGCTGTTACTATACCTGGGTTGGGAAGGCGTTGGTATCTGCTCATACCTATTGATTGGTTTTTATTATTCTGAGCGTGCCAATGGCCGTGCAGCGATTAAGGCATTCACCGTGACCCGTGTGGGCGATGTGTTTTTGGCGATTGGTTTATTCCTACTGTTCCGTGAGTTTGGCACCTTGACCATCTCTGAGATCATCACCAAAGCACCTGAAGTATTTAGTGTCAATAATCCTACGATGATTTTGACGACCATGATGCTGGTGGGTGGTGCTTGGGGTAAGTCAGCACAGATTCCACTACACACATGGCTTGCTGATGCGATGGCGGGCCCGACGCCAGTCTCAGCATTGATTCACGCTGCGACAATGGTGACGGCTGGCGTGTATTTGATCGCTCGTATGCATCCACTATTTGTCCTAACGCCTGAAGTGCTACTATACTGGGTAGGTGGCGTTGGTGCGATCTCGATGCTTGTTGCAGGTTTTTGTGCTTTGGCACAAACGGACATCAAGCGTATCTTGGCTTACTCAACCATGAGTCAGCTTGGCTATATGTTTATCGCACTGGGTGTGGGTGCTTGGCAAGCGGCGATTTTCCACTTGATGACGCACGCATTCTTTAAGGCGTTATTATTCTTGGCGTCAGGTGCGGTGATTTTGTCAGTGCATCACGAACAAAACATCTTTAAGATGGGTGGTCTTTATAAGAAAATTCCACTAGTCTTTGCTTGCTTTGTCGTCGGTGGCGGTGCGCTCGTTGCGCTACCTTGGGTGACTGTCGGTTTCTACTCAAAAGAAGCGATTCTTTGGGAAGCGTATGCAGGCGGTTATCAAACCCTGTTCTGGGCAGGTGTCGTCGGTGCATTCTTGACATCGGTTTATACTTTCCGCTTGATTTGGATTACCTTCTTTGGCGAAGAAAAAACCCATGCACATAAGCTATCAGGCATCTCATACTGGCTGCCTTTGACTGTACTGCTTGTGCTATCAACGGGTGTGGGCGCACTGCTTGTACCACCTTTGACAGGCGTACTGCCACTAGGCCCGGGTGCGCTACTTGAGCAAGCAGGTAATGCAGATGCTAAGCATACAGCTGAATACATCGCTGTTGGCTTTATGGCGGCAGGCTTGCTGCTGGCGGTGATTTTGTATGTGTTTAACAAAGGTCGTCTGCTTGAGTGCTTTAAAAAGACTGCCATCGGTGGTGCGCTATATCACTGGTGCTATCATGGGCTGGGCTTTGATGCGTTGTATGACATTGTCTTTGTTAAGCCATTTTTGGCAATCACCAAAGCACTACGCAATGACCCAGTTGATAAGCTGATTAATATTTTCCCTGCGCTTGCGTCGGTGGGTAATAAATTGACCGCAAAAACCCAAACTGGACTACTACGCACCCATGCGATTAGCTTTGGCTTTGGTTTGGTCATTCTTCTAATCTTGGCAATGATGATGGTGGTGTAAGATGGCATTAGAACAAAATTGGATACTGCCAGCATTGATTGCAATTCCGTTTATTGCAGGCTTGCTTTGCTGGCTGATTGAGAAAGTGGATGATCGCTTGCCACGGTGGATTGCACTGATTGGTATGGTGATTACCTTTGGTTTGACTTTGGTGCTATGGCAACAAGGTGGTATGAATACCTTGCTTGCCACCGAAGGGGCGGTGGATAAACACAATCTGCCTTGGGCGGCGCAGTTTATCCTACCGTGGATTCCAACCTTTGGCATCAAATTCCACTTGGCGATGGATGGTCTATCGCTACTGATGATTGCTTTGACGGCATTTTTGGGCATCATGGCAGTCGGCTGTTCGTGGGGTGAGATTCAGCGCCGTGTTGGTTTTTTCCATCTAAATCTACTGTGGAGCTTGGGTGGTGTTATCGGTGTCTTTTTGGCAATTGACTTATTCTTATTCTTCTTCTTTTGGGAATTGATGCTGTTGCCAATTTATTTCTTGATTGCACTGTGGGGTCATAACGCCACAGGCGGTCGCACCAAAGAATACGCTGCCACCAAATTCTTCATCTACACCCAAGCATCAGGCTTGATTATGCTGATTGGTATTTTGCTACTGGTCATCATTCACTTTAGCCAAACAGGGGTGCTCAGCTTTGATTATCATGACCTATTGGGTCTAAATCTTGGCGGCTGGGAATACATCATCATGCTGTGCTTCTTTATCGGTTTTGCAGTGAAGTTGCCAATTTTCCCACTGCATGGCTGGCTACCTGAAGCACACGCCCAAGCGCCGACCGCAGGTTCTGTGGACTTGGCAGGTATCTTGATTAAGACAGCGGCATTTGGTTTGCTTCGTTTTGTATTGCCATTGTTCCCGACTGCATCAGCTGAATTTGCACCGATTGCGATTGTGCTTGGTATGATTGGCGTGTTTTATGGGGCGTTCTTGGCATTTGCCCAAAGCGATGTCAAGCGACTACTTGCTTATACCAGTATCTCGCACATGGGCTTTGTGGTGCTTGCAATTTATGCCGGTACTTTGGTGTCGCTACAAGGCTTGATGGTGCAGATGATTGCACATGGTCTATCAAGTGCGGCACTGTTCATTATGGCAGGTCAGCTGTACGAGCGTCTGCACACCCGTGATTTGACCTTGATGGGTGGTATGTGGGGTCAGTTCCGCTACTTTGCACCGCTGTTGATGTTCTTTAGTGCAGCACTACTCGGTATTCCGGGTACGGGTAACTTTATCGGTGAGATTTTGATTTTGCTTGGCGCATTTGAGCTGCATCCGATTGCAACGGTGCTTGCCACAGTGAGCCTTGTACTGGCAGGTCTGTACTCGCTGATTATGATTTATCAAGCACTCTTTGGCAAAAATACCACTGTAGAATTGGTTAAACAAAACGGCGGTAAGCTCAAAGATCTTGGCAAGCGTGAATTGTTACTACTGGTGACTTTGGCAACTGGTTTGGTATGGCTAGGTCTATATCCACAGCCTGTACTGGATAAATCACAAAGCTCGATGCAGTGGATTTCACAAGCTTATACCTATGATGTCAAAGCAGGTAGCCCTGAACATGGCGTACGCTTGATTGATGGTCATATGGGTGATTTTATGCATGAGCACGCCGATCATCTGCATGGCGTGGGTCATGATGCCAAGCCTGAACACGGGCATCATGGTCATCACGGTCACAACCACACACACGGAGAGTAATTATGGATCATATGATTTTCGCATCTGTTTCGTCATTACTGCCGATGGTTGTGGTGGCGGTGACTGCTTTGGTGGTGATGTTCGCCATCGCCATGAAGCGCTCACACTTTTGGACGGCGACCATCAGTGTCGTCGGTCTGAACATTGCCTTGCTTGCTTTATTGGCGCAGGCGATGGGCTTGATACCATCAGGCGGTACACTTGGTGGTCTGTTTATGTTTGACGGCTTTGCCAAGTTTAATATGGGCGTGATTTTGATTGCGTCATTGGCGTGCTGTACACTGTCTTATGGTTATTTTGAGACGCTCAAAGATAATAAAGATGAACTGTATCTGTTGATGTTGATTTCAACATTAGGTGCGATGCTGATGACAGGTGCTGAGCACTTGGCAGCATTCTTTATGAGTCTTGAGCTGTTGTCTGTGCCGATGTATGGGATGCTTGCTTATACTTTCTTACGGTCGCGGTCGCTTGAAGCGGGTCTAAAATACCTAGTGCTATCAGCAGCAGCATCAGCGACACTATTGATGGGTATGGCGCTGATCTTTGCGGATACTGGCACATTGGTATTCAAAGAATTGGCAAAACTGCTACTTGCCCAAGAAGTCTCTAGCTTGTTCGTCGTCGGTGCGGTGATGATGCTTGCATCGATTGCCTTTAAGCTGTCAGCAGCGCCGTTTCATGCGTGGGTGTCAGATGTCTATGAAGGTGCACCTGCACCGGTTGCGGCATTTTTGGCAAGCGTCAGCAAGGTTGCAATGATGGCATTGGCACTGCGTTTCTTTGCTGGTAGCCTTGTGCAGACCGTGCCTGCATTTGATACAGCATTGGTTGTGGTTGTGGCATTGTCGATTTTGATTGGTAACTTGCTTGCCATCCGTCAAGATAATCTCAAGCGTATGCTGGCGTATTCATCAATTGCCCATATCGGCTATGCACTGATTGCACTGTTGGCAGTACAAGGCGGTGGCGCAGGCTTGGTGAGTATGTACATGGGCATCTATGCGTTGACATCGATTGGTGCTTTTGGTGTGATTGCACTGATGTCTAGCCCATATCGTGAGCGTGGACATACATCAATCAGCGGTGAAGCTGACGAGATGCGATTCTATCAAGGTCTGTTTTGGCGTCGTCCTGTGCTGACTGCGGTGCTGACGGTGATGCTATTGTCATTGGCAGGTATTCCATTGACAGCAGGATTTATCACCAAATTCACCATCTTCTTTGCGGCAGTACAAGGGATGCGTTTTTGGGCGGCAGGCATGATTATCCTTGGTAGTGCCATCGGTCTGTACTACTATCTGCGAGTGCTCGTTAATCTGTACCAAAAACCGAAAACCAACCTTGAATTTGATGCGCACCAACATTGGGGCGTCAAAGCAGGTGGCGTGATGGTGATGATTGTCACCGCAATTGTGCTTATCTTTGGTGTCCTACCAGAAGGCATGATGCAATTGGCAGGACTTGCGATGATTCGCTAATCGTTTGCCATTGACTTAAAACAAGCACCATCATTGGTGCTTGTTTTGTTTTGATGGCTTTGGTATATTGTATTTTTTAAATGATGAATGACAACTTATGAGCGACGACAAAGCCACCGCACTCACCGTGCTTTCAAAGACCGTCTGGTCGGATACTTTATTTAGCTTTACCACCACTCGTCCTGATGGCTTTCGCTTTGAAGCGGGGCAGTTTGTACGACTGGGTGTCAATCCCAGTGAGCTTCATGCCAATCAAGGCAAAGACGCAGCCGATGAGCGGATTTTTCGGGCGTATTCAGTGGCATCATCGCCATATGATGAAGTGCTTGAATTTTTCTCGGTGGTTGTGCCTGATGGGGCGTTTACATCACAGCTACAGCATCTACAAGTTGGCGATACGCTGTGGCTCAATCCCACGCCGTTTGGCTTTTTGACCTTATCACGCTATCAAGAACCTGCACCAAAGACGCTGTGGCTACTGTCCACAGGCACGGGGCTTGCGCCGTTTTTATCGATGCTACAGGATTTATATACTTGGGAAAATTACCAAAATGTCATCTTGGTGTATAGCGCTCGCACGAGTGCAGAACTGGCTTATCAAGACAAAATCCATGAACTTGCCAAAGCATTCTCTGAGATGAGCGAGCAGACGGTGAATTTTCGCTATATCCCGATTGTGACTCGTGAAGCGGTCGATGGCTGTCTGCAAGCTCGTATCCCGACATTGATTGAGCGTGGTGAGCTTGAACAGGTGGCGGGGTTGGCTTTTGATGCTGATAGCCATGTGATGCTCTGTGGCAATCCGCAGATGGTCGATGACACCAAAGAAGCATTGAAAGCAAAGGGGCTGACCATGAACCGTCGTGGTGTGGGCAATATTGCTGTTGAGAATTATTGGTAACTGTTTATAAATTATTGGAAAATTATGAAAAATATCAATCAAGCAACCACAGCGCTCATCGTGGTCGATGTCCAAAATGGCTTTATCACAGGCAATCTGGCGGTACAGGGGGCACAGCGTGTCGTGCCTATCATCAATGAGCTTGCCAAGCAGTTTGAGCATGTGGTGCTGACCCAAGATTATCATCCTGCCAATCATATCTCATTTGCATCCAATCATGCGGATAAACAGCCATTTGACACCATCGTGCTAAGCTATGGCGAACAAGTGCTGTGGCCTGACCACTGCGTACAAGGTACGGACGATGCCAATTTTCATCCCGACTTAGACATTCCGCACGCACAGCTGATTATTCGCAAGGGTCATCATTGGCAGGTGGATAGTTATTCTGGCTTTATGGAAGCGGATGGCACGATGACGGGGCTGGATGGCTATCTAAAACAGCGGGGCATTGATACCGTCTATGTAGTGGGGATTGCCACAGATTTTTGTGTGGCGTGGACGGCGATGGATGCTGCCAATCTGGGCTATCATTGCACCGTGCTGATGGATGCGACCGCTGCCATTGATCAAGATGGTTCGCTACAAGCCGCCATCGATGATATGCAGGCGATGGATGTGGTGCTGGATTTTGGGAAGTTGAGTGGTTGATTTTTGGCTATTTTAAAATATTTTTAAATTGCATTTGACCCCCCCCCCAATTTGAGTGTAGAATATCTGCACTGTAAATTTTCAATATTGAAAATCACAGAACTACATAGATTGGAGATTGATATGAAACTTAACAAATCTGTATTATTGGCATCTGCGGTAACTGCTGCGGTCATGATGGTGCCAAATGCTGCGTTTGCACAAACTTGTAAAGTAACTGACCCAACTGGAACGCCACTGAATTTGCGTACCTCACCAAATGGTAAAATCATTCGCAAGGTGAAAAACTTTACACCTGTTCATATCATGGAATATGCCTATGATAATAAAGGTCGTCCTTGGGCTTATATCTCTTTTAGACAAAATGGCAATACGTATTATGGCTACGTTTTCCGTGAATTTGTCAGCTGTTATTAATTGGTTGGTGTTTATTATGAAAAAGTTTTTCACTGTAATGTCAATTGCCTTGGCTTCAGCTACTATGCTAATGCCATCTATATCGCATGCAAGACCTCAGTGCTATGTTGATGACCCAACTGGAACTCCGCTAAATGTTCGCAGCACGCCGAATGGTCAAGTTATTGGTAGATTAAAAAACGGTGAACCCTTATTTATCATTGGTGATGCAATTGATAGTAGAGGTCGTGCATGGCTGAAAATTATTTACGATACGCCCAACGGAGGTGTTGAGGCTTATATTTATGGTGAATATTATTCTTGTCTTGATACGTGAATTAGCCAAATTGAAAAAGCATGGCGGTTGTCATGCTTTTTTGCTGTATAAAAACACCCCAAACGCACCCATCAAAATTAGCGCACCCACATAACCAATCATACCAATGCCAAGCCCTGCAATCACAAGACTGCCCACCATCGCACCACCACCGATACCAACATTAAAAATCCCCGAGAATATCGACATGGCGACATCGGTGGCTTTTGGGGCGAGTTTTAGCACACGGATTTGTAATGAGAGTGCCAACGCAGTCAGCGACACACCCCAAACAAATACAAAAACCGTCCAGACGGTTTGAAATCCACTCATCGGTGCAAGTGCCATCAAGCCAATGAGCATACCACCAAAAGCCAATCCAATAAAGCGATTGCCAAGTTTTTCATAATATCGCCCAAATAAGATGCTCGCCACGATGCCTGCCACCCCAAAAATCAGTAGCACCATCGTCGCAAAATCTGCCCCAAAATCCGTCGCCGTCAGCACAAATGGCTCAATATAGCTATACGCCCCAAAATGCGCCGTAATCGCAAGTACAATCATCAGATACACGCCAAGCAGCGGTTTGTTGTGCAAAAAAATATCAGGCAGGCTGGATAAATTCCCCGAGTTCTGTGCAGGTAGGCGTGGCAACAGATAGGCAAGTAGTAGCATGATAACAAGCCCAATCACGCCAATCACCCCAAAGCTTGTCCGCCAATCAAGCAGCTGTCCAAGCACTCGCCCTAAGGGCAAGCCAAGCACCGTCGCTAATGCACCGCCTGTGGAGAGTAGCCCAAGCGCTTGCGTTTGCTTGCCATCGGGTGCTAGGCGTACCACTAGGCTTGCCGTGATTGACCAAAATACCGCATGAGTCAGTGCCACCATCGTACGGCTGATGAGTAGCATCGTGAAGCTTGTTGCCAGATAAGATACGCCGTGACTGATGACAAAAAGTGCAAAGAGTGCCAGCAGTAATTTTTTACGCTCAATGGTGGCAGTCAGTAGCATCATCGGCAGTGACAGCAGGGCGACAATCCATGCATACACCGTCATCATGACACCCGTTTGGCTTGCTGTCATGTCAAAGCTTGCACCGATGTCGGTCAGTAGCGCAATGGGGATAAACTCTGTGGTATTAAACACAAACGCCGATAGTGCAAGGATAATGACAGGGACAAAGCTTTGTTGGGCGTGGGTCATGGTGATTTATCGCTATTTAATAAAAAAAGCCATTCAGCGGAATGGCTTGGGTGAATGCTTATCATGATGGCAAATCAATCACGAACCAAAACTTGCAAACAAATCATAGTCGCTCGCTTCATCAATCGTCACCGTCAGCATATCACCTGCTTTGACAGTGGCATCGATATTGTCCACATAGACATGACCGTCAATCTCAGGCGCATCGGCATAGCTGCGGCAGATGGCGATATTTTCTTCGCTATCAATCTCATCGACGAGCACGACTAGGCGTTTGCCGACTTTTTCGGCAAGCTTATCACTGCTGATTTGTTGTTGAAGTGCCATCAGTCGCTCATAGCGTTCTTGCTTGATGTGCTCAGGTACAGGATTTGGCAAATCGTTCGCCACCGCGCCTTCGACTTCTGAATAAGTAAAACAGCCGACACGGTCAAGGCGAGCCTGTTTTAGCCAGTCAAGCAGGTATTCAAAGTCGGCTTCGGTTTCGCCTGGAAAGCCCACCACAAAAGTCGAGCGGATGACGATATCAGGACAAATCGCACGCCACGCACGGATACGCTCAAGGGTGTCTTCGCTCATCGCAGGGCGTTTCATGGCTTTTAGCACGGTTGGGCTTGCGTGCTGAAATGGGATGTCAAGATAGGGGAGTAGTCCGCCTGTGCCGCCTGATTTTGCCATGCTGTCCGCCATGATTTGCACCACTTGATCCACGTGTGGATAAGGATAGACATAGTGTAGGCGCACCCAGATGCCAAGCTTCGCCATCTGCTCACACAGATCAAAAAACTTCGTCTTAATCGGCTGACCATCCCAAAAGACCGTCTTATATTTGGTGTCCACGCCATACGCAGAAGTGTCTTGGGAGATGATGAGTAGCTCTTTGACACCGCTATTTTTGAGTGCGACCGCTTCTTTCATCACGCCATCGATGGTACGACTGACCAAATCCCCACGCAGTGATGGGATGATGCAGAATGTACAGCGATGATTACAGCCTTCAGAGATTTTTAGATAGGCATAATGCTTGGGTGTCAGCTTGATGCCTGCATCATTGATGAGATCGATTTTTGGGTCATAAGTCTTTGATTTGACAGGCTTTGGCACATGATGGGTGACGGCTGATACCACTTCATCATAAGCGTGCGCCCCAGTCACGGCAAGCACAGACGGGTGCATGGTGCGGATTTTTTCGGCATCTTTGCCTAAGCAGCCTGTGACGATGACTTTGCCGTTTTGGTTGATGGCTTCGCCAATGGCATCAAGCGATTCTTGGACGGCAGATTCGATAAAACCGCAAGTATTGACGACCACCAAATCCGCACCGTCATAATCTTTGGCGACTTGATAACCTTCACGGCTAAGCTCGGTGATGATGCGTTCGCTATCGACGAGCGCCTTTGGGCAGCCTAGCGATACAAAGCCGATTTTTGGCGCGCCATTTGCTGTGGATGTCGCAACCATACCGCTTTGGTCGATACTGCGGTTTTGGTTGTGATTGGCTTTGTGGTGATAAGGTTCAGAACTTTGCGTGGTGGTTGGACTTTTTGGGTCAAATACGGTTGGCGTGCTTGTCATGGTTGGCTCTTGGCTGACTGATTTTGAATAAAATTTTCAATTAAAAATTGGGGGTATTTTAGCATAAATTTGAAGCAATTTTGCTTACTGAAACTCAATTAATAAGCAAGATAGCAAAATTGAAAAAAATTGTTTAAGTTAAAGATATCAACAGCCTTGAGAGAAAAATAAAGTAACTTGATTGTATTTATCTTTTCTAAATTCTGCTTGATGACCACCATCGCACCAGTCATCATTTCTGTACTTAAGCTTAATCTTTTTTAAATTTCGATATTGAGTGTTTGACATCTTATCAAAATAGACTGTCGTATGCATTTCTTCACCTTCAGCACCATAATCAACGATTTTGGTGATGGGTAGTCCATAAAGGGTGGCGTTCTGAAGGTATATAGTGTCTTTCATATTGCCTATATGTGTATCATAAACGGATTCATATTCTATTAAAACGATGTCACTGCGATAAGGTTCAGGAATATGCAAAAGTTGGCTTGTATCAAATTTCTTAATTAAAACTAAGTCATTTGAATCGGGGTTTGGTCGTCCCGCAGTAGTCCAGCCATGCAAATCATCCCAACTAATATTAGGGTTGTAAGTAACAGATCTTAAAATATCCGAATCTTCCGCATGGGTTTCCCATGCTTTAAAAACAGGCGTCCAATCTGCTGCAAAACTAACATTTGCAAATAAACATAGTGTGATGCCAAATAAAGCTAATTTCATGACCTTGTCACCAAATGAACAATAAATTGATAAATCTATTATATGATAAGGGGCTGTACTAGATAAACCCCTAAACCCCACACCATTTTCTTAACAATCTTAATTGATTGGATGGTGTGCCATAGTTAAATCTAAACTCGCATTCTTTGATAAATAAATGAAAATGCTTTTTGTCAATACCATTATATTTTCTTAGAATGCGTTTGGATTGCGACCAAAAGTTTTCAATGCCGTTAATGTGATTATGATTGTTTGCAAATTCTTTGGAATGATTAATTCTAAAGTGTTTAAAATCACTCACATCTAAAGCATTATAACTTCGATAGCTATCTGTATAAACCACGCTATCAGGTTTGATTTTACTGGCAATAATAGGCATTAATGTCTTAGCTTTGGTATCTTTAACACAGGCAGTATAAACCTTACCATTGCGTTTTAAAAGACCAAATACGGCAACTTTGCCAGCAGCAGCACGCCCACGCTTGCCTTTACGAATGCCACCGAAATAGCTTTCATCCAATTCTACTTCACCGTCAAATAATTCACAAGCTTCAAGGTTTAAGCGATATTCAATCACCAAGCGAATTTTATGATAAAAAAAGCAGCTGAATTGTGATGTATTTCTAACAAATCAGCAGCTGATCTTGCGGTGACTTCAAGCACAAAAAAGTTCAAGCAGTTTAACTTGAACTTTTTTACTTAATTTACAACGGGTTATCTTCATAAAACTAGTATAGCATTGTTGCTAATCTAGTACAGCCCCTATGATAATTGATGCAAAAAATCCTATCGACTTTATGTGCATCCCAACTGAATGATTATTGCGACAAATTAAGAAGGTAGTTTGAGCATTTAAAGTCTTAAAACAAAAAACTGTCAAAAAGAAAAAATCCCCAAGCCAGGGGAGACTTGGGGAGAAAGTGAAAAGCTTATAAAAGCTACACTAAAAGTGGCGCAGCGGACGGGGCTCGAACCCGCGACCCCCGGCGTGACAGGCCGGTATTCTAACCAACTGAACTACCGCTGCATAGTGGTGGGTGGTAACGGGATCGAACCGCTGACCCTCTGCTTGTAAGGCAGATGCTCTACCAACTGAGCTAACCACCCTAAAATGTCTTTTCCATCATTTGGAAAACTGATACTGTGTCAAGGTATCACATTTTAAGTTTTGAACCGAACACGCTAGATTATGTTGCTGTGTTCGTTCGTTGTGGTGCGTATTATATAGAAATTTACACAGGTGTCAAATATTTTTTATCAAAAATTTGATAAATTTGTGATAAAGTTTATAACTTATTGAAAATTAACAACTTATTCTTATCAAATTCAGAGCGATTTTGCTAAGGCTGTCTCGATATCTGCTGTCAAATTTTCAGGCTTGGTCATTGGGGCATAGCGGTTGATGACTTTGCCATCACGACCAATGAGAAATTTGGTGAAATTCCACTTGATGCCATCGGTCAAGAGTCCGCCTTGCTGTGATTTGAGCCAGGTATAAATCGGGTGAGTGTGCTCGCCATTGACATCGATTTTTTGCATCATCAAAAATTCGACGCCATAATTTCTTTGACAAAACTCACCGATGGCAGCACCGTCATTGGGTTCTTGTTTGCCAAATTGATTGCATGGAAAGCCAATCACCACAAGCCCTTGATTGTGATATTGTTCATGTAGGGCTTGTAAGCCTGCAAACTGTGGGGTAAATCCACATTCGCTTGCAGTATTGACGATGAGTAGTACTTTACCAGTAAAATCAGTAAAATTAATCGTGTTACCAAGCAAATCTTGGGCGCTAAAATCATAAATCGTTGTCATATGCTTATCCAGTATGGTGTGTGTGCTTGTTGATGGTTTCTTATTTATCAGCATCAAGTACGATAGCTGCAGAATTAATACAGTATCTCAGACCAGTATCGGTGACATAATTATCATCAAATACATGACCCAGATGCCCACCGCAGTGATGACAGGTGACTTCGATGCGACGCATCCCATGCGACAGATCCAGCGTCTCATCGACAGCTTGTTTATCAATCACCTGATCAAAGCTTGGCCAACCACAGCCTGAATGAAATTTAGCCGTGCTACTAAATAATGGCGCATGACAGCCCTTACAGTGATAAGTACCTGCCGTCTCGGTATCGGTGTAGATACCTGTAAAGGCTCGCTCCGTACCTTTTTGGCGTAATACATAGTAAGACAGTTCATCAAGTCGCTCTCGCCAATCGGCATCTGTCATGGTGCGTAAGGTGTCTTGGTCGATGGTTTTCATAGATGTCCTTAAATATGTGCTGTAAAATGGCGTGAAATTATGGGTCGCTAAGGGATGATTGTAACACAAGATGGGTGAATAAGCCCAATAATTAGCCAAAATAAGCATAAAATCAGTGCATATCCTAGATATTTGCAAGTAAATCTTGCAAAAACAAAATTACTAACTGATTTACCTTGCAAAGTGTGCGAATTTTGTAAAGCATAACTTGCAAAATGGCCAATATGGGCGTAAAATACTGCCATTCATTCATCAGCGATGGTTGCCATGAGCCAAATTTTGCAAGACAATGACAGTCACGACACATTAACCAGCACCCAAGCCCAAGGACTTCGCCTAAAACAGCGTCGCAAGGCGCTCGGTATGTCTGCCGAAAGCTTGGCGATCAAGATGGGGGAGTGTGGTTCGCCTGTCAGTCGTGGTGCGATTGCCAATTGGGAATGTGGTAAAAATGGTATTGCCAGTGCTAAATTACCGATTCTTGCCCAAGTGCTTGGCGTGAGCGAAAGTTATTTGCTGCGTGGCGATGATGCTGCCCTGCCAATGGGTATGCCGATGATGACTCCAATTTTACAAACGACACAACCTGTGGAAACTGCTATGCTTACCGACACCCCAAAACCCCTAAAAAAATCCAGTAAACTTGCTAATGTCTGCTACGATATTCGTGGCGAATTACTTCAGACTGCTGTGCGTATGGAAGCTGAAGGTCAGCGTATCATCAAGCTAAATATCGGCAATCCAGCACCATTTGGGTTATTACCACCAGATGAGATCGTCCGTGATGTGGCGATGAATTTGAATGATGCGTCGGGTTATTCGGATTCACAAGGGATTTTTGCGGCGCGTAAGGCGATTTTGCAATATTATCAAGCCAAAGGGTTGTTAACGGCGACCGATGTGGCGGATGTCTATATCGGCAATGGCGTGAGTGAGCTGATTGTGATGACCATGCAGGCACTGCTTGATGACGGTGATGAAGTGCTGATCCCGATGCCTGATTATCCACTATGGACGGCAGCAGCAAATCTGGCAGGTGGTACGGCGGTGCATTATCGCTGTAATGAAGATGATAACTGGCAGCCTGATTTGGCGGATATCGAAAGTAAAATCACGCCACGCACTAAAGGCATCGTCATCATCAATCCAAACAACCCAACCGGCGCGCTGTACTCTGATGAGATGCTACACAGCATCGCAAGCCTTGCCAAAAAATATGGCTTAGTCATCATGGCAGATGAGATTTATGATCGCATCTTGTACGATGGTGCGGTGCATACACCGATGTGTACCATCACTGATGAATGCTTGGTGCTGACTTTCAACGGCTTATCAAAGTCGCATCGTATCGCAGGCTATCGCTCGGGCTGGCTGATGCTGTCAGGCAAAAAAGACCATGCCACCGATTTTATTGAGGGCTTGACCATGCTCGCTAGTATGCGTCTGTGTGCCAATGTGCCAGCACAATATGCCATCCAGACAGCGATGGGCGGCTATCAGTCTATGCAGGCTTTGACCGCACCGACAGGCAGACTGTGCAAACAGCGTGATTTGGCAGTACAGCGTCTAAATGCCATCAAAGGCATCAGCTGTACCACGCCACAAGGGGCGTTTTATTGCTTTGCTAAGATTGATCGTGATGTCTATCCGATTGATAATGATATGAAATTTATGATGGAGCTATTGATCGAAGAAAAGGTGCTGATTGTTCAAGGCACGGGCTTTAACTGGGATCAGCCAGATCATTTCCGTGTGGTATTTTTGCCAAATCTGATTGACCTTGAAGATGCGATGGATCGACTGGATCGGTTCTTTGCCAAAAAACGCCGTGAGTTTGGGACGGAGTGACATCAAACCAAACTTGCTCAATTCTCTGACAAACCGCTCATTATGGGCGGTTGTTGTCTTTTATAAACTGTCAAATCAGATTATCCCCAAACCATCTACCGATATTCCATTTTTGAATTTTAATTTTTTTCGGCTAAGCCTTAACATGATAAGCCATTCATAAACCGATAACCAAATTAGCCATACGCCAAAGGAAAATTATCATGTATCAATACAGCTATGCTGACCAAAAACTGGTGGATGAGCGTGTCGCTCAGTTCCGTGACCAAACCCAGCGTTTTTTGGCAGGTGAGTTGCCAGAAGAGCAATTTTTGCCACTTCGTCTCCAAAACGGTCTGTATGTACAGCGTCATGCGCCGATGCTACGCATTGCCATTCCTTATGGCCTGATGTCAAGTAATCAGCTGCGTACACTTGCTGAGATTGCCCGTGATTATGACCGTGGCTATGGGCATTTTACCACTCGTACCAATCTACAGCTGAACTGGGTGAAGCTAGAAGAAGTGCCTGATATCCTTGCTAAGCTTGCTACCAATCAAATGCACGCCATTCAGACATCAGGCAACTGTATCCGTAACACGACGACCGACCCGTACTCTGGCATTCACGCCGATGAGATTGCTGACCCACGCCCATACTGCGAGATTATCCGCCAGTGGAGTACTTTTCATCCTGAATTTGCCTTTTTGCCACGCAAATTTAAGATTGCCGTGATTGGCACTAAGGCTGACCGTGCAGCCACTCAGGTGCATGATATCGGCTTGCATTTGGTTGAGCGTGATGGTGAGATTGGCTTTGAAGTGCTAGTCGGTGGTGGTCTTGGCCGTACGCCAATCATTGGCAAGGTGATTAATGAATTTTTGCCACGCCGTCATCTGCTGTCATATCTGGATGCGATTTTGCGTGTGTATAATCTAGAAGGTCGCCGTGATAATAAATATAAAGCGCGTATCAAAATCCTAGTCGAAAGCCTTGGTAAAGAGGTCTTTGCCCAAAAAGTCGATGAGGAATGGCAGTCGCTTAAAGATGGTGATTTGACCCTGAGTGATGCACATTTTGAGAAGGCGCAAAGCTATTTTACCACGCCAAATTATGAGCAAATCGACGCACTGTCAGCCCAAGAAGTGCTACAAGGCTATCTATCTGATGAAGCGTTTAAGAACTGGTATGAGCATAACACCGTCGCCCATAAGGTGAACGGCTATCGTGCGGTGGTGATTTCGCTAAAAGCCGGCGTGGTCGATGGCGAGTATGTGCCAGCAGGCGATGTGACTGATGCGCAGATGTTTGCGCTTGCTGACTTGGCAGATGAATACAGTCTTGGCGAGATTCGTGCCACTCATCACCAAAACTTGGTGCTGGGTGATGTCAAAATCACCGACCTATATGCACTATGGCAAAAACTGGTTGATTTGAAGTTGGCTCGAGCCAATATCGGCACGCTGACAGACATGATTGTCTGCCCGGGCTTTGATTATTGTGCTTTGGCGAACGCCACCACGCACAACATCGCTGAGTCTATCGAAAAGCAGTTTACTGACCTTGATTATCTGTATGATTTGGGTGATATTCGTCTGAATATGTCAGGCTGTATGAATGCCTGTGCACACCACCATGTCGGTGATATCGGCATTCTAGGCGTGGACAAAAAAGGCGAGCATTGGTATCAAATCAGCCTAGGCGGTAACTCGGGCGAAAATGCCAAACTTGGTCAAATTCTAGGCCGTGCGGTCGCTGCTGATGAAGTGGCACAAACGATTGCGACCATCGTCGATGTCTATAAAAATGAGCGTATCGAGAGCGATGAGCATATCGAGACCTTTGCTCAAGCGGTGGAGCGACTAGGCATAGCACCATTTAAGGCGGCGGTATATAGCTGATTTTGCTTGGGTGTGATTACCCAGTTATCAAACAGTTTGCCTAAGTTTATTAATAATTTATTCAGTGATAAGCTTGTGGCAAACTGTAATATATCAAAACTATTATTTAAAAAATTTAACTATTATCAAGGAATAATCATGAGCTTAACCAAAGTATATAGTGATGCTCGTACCGAGAGTGTCGCTATCAGCGAAGAAGAATTGGCTGCGGCACTGACAGCAGATACTACCCCTGATGAGATTGAATCGGCAGTTGCAAATGCACCAAGTTCGCTACTATTTAATTTGGCGGATTTTAAAGATGGTCGTGTGTTTAGCCTAATTCGCCATGCACGCCATAAGGGCTACACAGGTGAAATCATCGTGGCAGGCGAGTTTGCCCTAGATCAGGCAAATTATTTTGTCAAATCAGGGGCAACAGCTTTTGTGGTCGCTGATGAGCAAGTCGCGACACTGACCAAGACTTTAAGCGATCTTGCCACAGGCTATAATGGTGAGTCGGTCAATCGTCTGCCATTATTTAGCTGATTTTCACCAAATAAAAAGCGAGCTTGTATGAATACTTTGCCATTGTTTTTTAATCTAAATAACAAAACCGTACTGATTGTCGGTGGCGGCGATGTCGCCCACCGCAAAGCGGTATTGATGGCAAAGGCACAAGCACGCATGGTGGTTATTGCCAAGAATTTTGATGAAGATTTTATTAATTTTCTAAATCAAATCGGCGCAACTTATCACCAAAAAAGCTATGAGCCAAGCGATTTGGATACTTATCAGCCTGCCATCGTCATCGGCGCGACCGATGATCATGCGGTGAATGTCGCACTGCATGGCGACTGTCAGGCTCGTGGCATCTCTGTGAATATCGTCGATACGCCTGAGCTTTGCGATTTTATTTTCCCTGCCATCGTCGATCGTGATCCTGTGGTGATTGGCGTGTCTAGTAATGGCAAAGCGCCTGTGCTGGCTCGATTAATCCGTGCCAAGATCGAAAGTAGCTTGCCAAGTAGCATCGGTAAGCTTGCTGCCAAAGCAGGTGAATTTCGTGCTAAGGTCAAAGATGCCTTGCCGACCATCACCGAGCGACGCTATTTTTGGGAATCGGTATTTGAGCGAGCGTTGGCGGATCGTCAGATTGGACCGCTGGATGATGAACTGCACAGCTTTATTGATCAAGGCAAACAAGGCGGTGAAGTCTATATCGTCGGCGCAGGCGCAGGCGATCCTGATTTATTGACCTTTAAGGCACTCAGACTGATGCAACAGGCTGATGTCGTGCTGTATGATGCATTGGTATCGCCTGAGATTCTTGAGCTGTGCCGCCGTGATAGCCAAAAAATCTTTGTCGGTAAAAAACGCGCCGATCACGCCAAAACCCAAGAACAAATCAATGAGCTCATTGTTCAATACGCTAAGGCAGGGCATCGAGTACTACGCCTAAAAGGTGGCGATCCGTTTGTCTTTGGGCGTGGCGGTGAAGAGATGCTGGCGTGCCAAGCGGCGGGCGTGCCTTATCAGGTGGTCAGTGGCATCACAGCAGCGCTGGCAGCAGGTAGCTGTGCAGGCATTCCGCTGACACATCGTGGCGTTGCGACATCGGTGCGATTTTTGACGGGCTGTTATCAGACCAATGATGCCTTTGATGGACTAAAAAGTGCTTATCAGCCTGATGAGACTTTGGTGTTTTATATGGGCTTGCACGCACTGCCTAAGATTGTCGATAGCCTTGTGGCATCAGGCTTGCCAAGTGATTTACCCATTGCCATCGTGTCCAATGCTAGCCTGCCAACCCAAGCGGTCTTGACAGGTACGCTTAGCGATATCGTCGCCAAACAGC
Source organism: Moraxella pluranimalium (assembly GCF_002014825.1). Classification (GTDB taxonomy): domain Bacteria; phylum Pseudomonadota; class Gammaproteobacteria; order Pseudomonadales; family Moraxellaceae; genus Moraxella; species Moraxella pluranimalium. Next base: position 351,514 of record NZ_MUYU01000006.1, read on the forward strand.
AGGCGGATGGGGTGAGTGCACCTGCCATCATCATCGTTGGCAAGGTGGTTGAGCTATACCAACCCCAAAAGCCGATTTAAAAAACCAACTGGTCGGTTTTGATTTATTTTCTAAATGAGAATGAATTGTAAAATTTCGTATTCTACCGTAAATCAAGCATATGCAATCGCTGAAATTTTGCTATAATAAGTGGCATTTTTCACAAGATTATGGTTTGGGTTATTCATGCCAAATAAGTTTTTAGTTTCTAAAGCTCGTCATGAGCGTGGGGCAACAGGTCAGATTTTGGCACTGTTTATGCTGGCACTGATTTTCGCATCGCTTGTTGTGGCGGTGATTGGGTTTAAATTTGGTTTTCGCCAAGGGGTATCTGATGCTGCTGAGAATATGCCACAAGTGGCAGCGGTAAGTGCTGATACACAAGCACTAAGCCAAGAGAATGCTCAGCTTAAGCAAGATGCTGCCACCGCTCGCCAAGAGCGTGATATCAGCATGGCGAACCTTGAGCGTCTGCGTGGCGAATACGAAGACCTAAAAACCACCAATCTACAGCTAGAGCAAGTCAATGAACTGCTCAAGGCATCTGTAGCAGAGCAAGGCGGTGTGGCACTCAACATCATCGCATCAGAGATTATCTCGCTACCGCAGAACACTTTTGAATATCGCTTTGATGTGGCGATGATTGATGTATCGGGTAAGGCAGTGAAGATGATTCCTAAGCTGACTTTGCTAAATGCAACCAGCATGGTTGAGATTCCGCTTGAGCCATCAAGCTATGACATCAAAGGCGTGGCGAATATTCGTGGTCGCTTTATCATGCCCGAAGGCTTTGAGCCAAAGCAGATGAAGCTTGAGCTGATGGCAGGTACTCAAAAAGTCCAACAGCTTTACAACTGGCAAATTGGCAAAATCATCACTGATGCACCTGCATCACTTGCCGAAATGCCAAACGCAAGCAATCGACCGATTCAAAAGTCTGAATAATCAGCATTTTGTCTGCGTTGCCATAAGTGAGATGTTATCATCGCCGCTTATGGCATTTTTTATTGGCTGATTTTTTGATACACTATGAGTTCAATGATTGTGTGGATATAATGATGAACAAGATTTTTGCCAGTGGTGATGAACACAGCCAAAGCGATATTTCTGTTGGTGTGATTACCCAAACCAAGCCCATGACCGCCCGCCCGCAGATGTATGCGGTGGTGATGCACAATGATAATTACACGACGATGGAGTTCGTGGTGTTTGTGCTGGTTGAGATTTTTGAGCATGATATGGATGAAGCCTATCGCTTAATGATGCAGATTCACGAGACGGGGCGTGCGGTGGTGGCGATATTGCCATTTGACATCGCTGAGATGAAAGTCGATGAAGTCAATGAACTTGCCGAGCAAGAAGAATATCCGCTATTGACTACGATTGAGAAATTATAATAAGAGAACTCATTAATTATGTTTAATCAAGATTTTTTGGCAATTCAAGAATTTATGCATGAATATGCCAAACGACAAGGGCATCAGTTTGTGACCGTTGAGCATCTATTGCTTGGGCTCTTAAAAGACGAAAACTGCGTGCAGATTCTTGAAGCTTGCGAAGCGGATACAGGGGTTATTTTGACAGCGCTCAAGGACTATCTGCGTGATTATATCCCCAAGCGAGACGGCGCTGACCCTATGCCGACCAAGAGTCTGACCCGTGTTATGCAGCGGGCGATTTGGCAGGTGCAATCAAGCCAATCGGGCGAAGAAGTCGCACCGACTGATTTGCTGGTGGCAATTTTTAAGGAAGATGAAAGCTTTGCCAATGAGCTATTGCAGTCATCGGGCGTGGATATCCTAAGCGTGATGCGTGAGATTTCGGTACAAAGTCGTGCCAAGATGGTGGATTATGCCCTAAAAGGCGATGGCGACACTGTCGATGGCAAACGACGCACAAGTGTCAAAGAAAACCCGCTTGATGCCTATACGATTAATCTGAACGAGCAAGCCAAGCTTGGCAAAACTGACCCGCTAATCGGGCGTGCTGATGAGATTGAGCGTACAGCGCAGATACTGTGCCGCCGCCGCAAGAATAATCCTTTGCTTGTTGGCGACCCGGGCGTGGGTAAGACAGCGATTGCCGAAGGCTTGGCGTGGCTGATTGTCCATAACAAAGCACCCAAGCCACTGGCGAATGCGACCATTTATAGCCTAGATATGGGTGCGCTGATTGCAGGGACGAAGTTTCGTGGTGAGTTTGAAGCTCGCATGAAAGCACTGCTGGATGAGCTAAAACAGCTGCCTGATGCCATCTTGTTCATTGATGAGATTCATATGGTCATCGGTGCAGGCGGTTCGATGGATGGCAGTATGGATGTGTCCAATCTGATTAAGCCTGCCCTTGCCAAAGGTGAGATGCGCTGTATCGGCTCGACGACCTTTGTGGAATATCGGCAGATTTTTGAAAAAGATCATGCCTTGTCACGCCGTTTCCAAAAAATCGACATCAAAGAGCCATCCATCCTTGATACCATTGACATCATTCGTGGGCTAAAAGGCTATTATGAAAGCTTTCATCAGGTGACTTATACCGATGATGCCATCGAGACGGCAGTGCGACTGTCTGATAAGCACATTCATGAGCGATTTTTGCCTGACAAAGCAATCGATGTCATCGATGAAGCAGGCGCATACCTAAAGCTACACACACAAGCAGACGATAGTGCTGACCAAGTAGATGGTATTAATCAAGATAATACTGATCAGCAAGCTGAAGTGACTGATGAGAATACAGCAAAGCCAGTGGTTGATACGGCATTGATTGAGCGTATTATTGCCAAAATCGCTCGCATTCCGCCAAAGTCTGTCTCATCTGATGATAAGCATATCCTAAAAAATCTCAAAGCTAATCTAAAACAAGTGGTCTTTGGTCAAGATGAAGCGGTGGATGTGCTGACTGATGCGATTTTGCTCGCTCGCTCTGGGCTGACCAATCCTGATAAGCCAATCGGCTCGTTCTTGTTCGCAGGGCCGACGGGCGTGGGCAAGACCGAAATCAGTAAACAGCTTGCCAAGATGCTTGGCGTTGAGCTGATTCGCTTTGATATGAGCGAGTACATGGAAGCGCATACGGCATCTCGTCTGATTGGTGCGCCGCCGGGCTATGTCGGCTATGATCAAGGCGGGCTTTTGACCGAAAAAATCAATCAGCATCCGCACTGTGTACTACTACTCGATGAGCTTGAAAAAGCGCATAGCGATGTGTTCAACCTACTGCTACAAGTGATGGATCATGGCACGCTGACGGATAATAATGGGCGTTCGGTGTCGTTTAAGCAGGTGATTTTGGTGATGACGACCAATGTTGGCGCAGATGCGATTAGCAAAAATTCGATGGGCTTTACCGAACAAAGCCACCATACGGACAACACCGCCGCCATTAATCGCACCTTTAGCCCCGAGTTTCGCAATCGACTGGACGCCATTGTCAATTTTGCACCATTATCCCGTACGGTCATCGATGGTGTGGTGGATAAGTTCATCACCGAGCTTAGCCAGCTACTACTTGCCAAAAATATCATTCTCAAAGTTGATGATGCAGTGCGTAGCCATCTTGCTGATAGGGGATATGATCGCTTGATGGGCGCTCGTCCGATGGCACGACTGATACAAGATAAACTCAAAAAACCGCTATCGCAGATGATACTGTTTGGTGAGCTGACTGATGGTGGCGCGGTGACAGCAGTGATGCAGGGGGATGAAGTGGGATTTGAAGTGGCTTGTACTTAAGTTGTCTATTGCTTATACCAACAAAAAGACGATAAAAAATCAGCCGCTCAAAATGAACGGCTGATTTCATTTGGCTAACAGATTAACCTTGAAACTTCTGCAAAGCTGCCACACGATCATCAAGTGTCGGGTGTGAGCGGAATAGATTTGCCATGCTAAAGCCTTGAGATTGACCTGATGAGATAGCAAAGGCTTTCATCGCTTCAGGCATCTGGTCAGGGCGAGCTTCGGCAGGGCGTAGGGCGTTTAGCGCGCTAATCATCTTATCACGACCTGCTAGGCGAGCACCCATCTCATCAGCACGATATTCACGCAGGCGAGAGAACCACATCACGATTGCAGATGCTAGGATGCCAAGTAGGATATCCATTACCATGCTGGTGATAAAATAAGCAATGCCAGGGCTGTCGCTTTCGTTTTTGAAAATCATACGATCTACAAAGTTACCAATAATACGAGCAAAGAACATCACAAAGGCGTTCACCACCCCTTGAATCAGCGCAAGTGTCACCATATCACCATTGGCAACGTGACCAATCTCATGCGCAAGTACGGCTTCGACTTCGTCAGGTGTCATGGTGTGAATCAGACCAGTTGAGACGGCGACTAGCGAGCTGTTTTTGCTCCAGCCGGTGGCAAAGGCGTTCGGCTGTGCTGAATCAAAAATCCCCACTTCAGGCATCTTGATGCCTACCGCTTGTGCTTGGCGGGCAACGGTATCAACAAGCCATTGTTCAGTGCCATTTTGTGGCGTTTCAATCACGACAGTGCCGGTAGATTTTTTTGCCATCCATTTTGACAAAAATAGCGAGATGATAGAGCCACCCATACCCCACACAAGACACATGACCATGAGTGAGATTAGGTTTAGATTGCCACCTGAATGGACGCCACCCAAGCCAAACACGGCTGAAATCACCGTAAAGGCGATACCGCAGACAAGTAATACCGCTAGGTTGGTTAATAAGAATAAACCAATTCGCATCATAAGAATGATTTCCTTTTAAAATGAATTTAAGTCAGTTATTTTGATTATTATAAGGATATTCGGACAAAATAAAAGGCAAAATTCAGAGAAATATCTAAATTTTGCCTTAAAATACAAAAAAACTGACAAAGTTTATTGTAATTGCAATATGGGCTTAGTCACGGCTAGAGATATAGACACGACCGTCATTCGAGCCGATATTTGGATTGCTTGGTGTGGCGTAGTTGCCATTGCTACCAATAACTTGACTGGTATGTGAAATGGTTGTACTTGCAGGTAGGGTATTCATCGCAAGTGTCGTACGAGCACCATTGAAACCTTGATATAGGCTAGCATCTAGGCTGTAGATGTTGTTATAGCGTTCATTGACTTTTTGTACGTAGTTGCGAGTTTCGCGAAATGGCGGGATGCCACCATATTTACGCACATTGCCAGGGTCAGCATTATAAGCGGCGATGACATGATTTGGGTTGCTAAACATGGTTTGCAACAGGGCGATGTACTTAGTACCGCCTTCGATATTTTCAGCAGGGTCATAAGCATTATATACGCCCATTTCGCGAGCAGTACCTGGCATCAATTGCATCAAGCCCATCGCACCAACTGGTGAGCGAGCATTTGATTTAAATACAGATTCGGTATGGATGATGGCTTTGACCAAAGCTGGGTCAACACCATGACGTGCTGCAGCACTACGAATAAGGTCATCATACTGACTACGATCTGAACTACTAGAGCTGTATGATGATGACCAGTCTGATGATGTGAATGCTGAATAATTAGATTGGTTGCTTGATGTGTAGCTTGAGTTTGCCAAGCCTTCAGCGGCATAGCTGATGGTCTGCGACTGAGTAAGTGTCGCAGTTTGGGCGAATTTGTTAGCACCTTGTGTGCTTGGTTGAACGCTGACGGTAACACCACCCGCTGGGCTGATTGTCGTGGTTACGTTAGCTTGTGCAACAGTGCTGATTAGTGCAGTTGCAAGGGCAGTTAGGGTTAGTTTTTTGGTAAAAATTGACATAACTAAACAGAATGATTAAAAATGTGAGAGGCATTGTATAGCATACAAATCGATATGGCTAGTAAAAATTATGTCATTTTTACAAAACTTTACAATTAGGCAAGATTAGATTTAGCTTATAAATACCAAAGTAAGATAACCGTGCTATGCTTGATGGATTAAGCAACAAACTGCTGAAAAATTCACCGTTTTATTGGGTTTACCGATAAATAAAGACTGGCTAAAATTACTACTGAATTTTTCAAGCGACCAAATTGTAACAAAATATGTTTGACCACTTTACAAAAAAGCCCAAATTGGCATTTGGGCAGTTTGGATAATTAGGTCAAAAAAACGGGTGCTATTGGATAAACAACTCCATCACCGCTTTTGAGCCAACAAAGCCAATGGCAAGTAGGGCAAAGCCATAGATGGCAAAAGTCGCCGCGCGCTTACCCCGCCAGCCATAGCGATAATGACCAGTAATCAGCACGCCATATAATAACCAGCTGAGCACACTAAACACCATCTTGTGTGCGATGTGCTGTGTCATGATGTCATAAGTCGCCCCAAAGCCTAAGCCTAGTGCGATGCTCAAAATCACAAAGCCCATCAAAATCATATCAAATAACAAGCTCTCCATGCTCTGTAGCGATGGCAGGCGAGATACCCAAAAGCGATGAATGGTCTTGTGCTTGAGTTCACGGATTTGTAGCCGAAGCAGTAGCCCTTGTACCGCTGCCATCAGTAGTACGCAATAAGCGGCAAAAGACAGCAGGATATGCACCTGAAGATTAATGCCAAGCTGTTCAATCGGCTCATAAGTGGCATCGCCGATATAGCCCAAGCTCACCCCGATCAACGCACTTGGCACTGCCAAAATCCCAAGGCTTAAAATCGGACGATACAAGCCAAACAGCACATAAAATAGTAGGAAAAATAAGCCTGTGAGATTTAGTGTATTATATAGATTAAAATTTAGCCCATCCGTGGTGATGATTTGCGGATACAATAAACAGCCGTGTAAAATCAGCCCAATGCCAAGCACGCCCAGTAGCAAACCTTTTGAAATACTGCTTTGCTTGACCAAGGCATTTGCCAAATACAGACTGCTTGCCGTATAAATCAGCACGACACTCAAAAAAATCAACAGCACAAAAACCCCTTTATTCTTATACCATCAACACATCAAGCCTGCTTGTGTTGCGTGATTACACGCTAAAATACAGCAAAAATAGTCAATATTGATGGGATTCGTGCAATTAAATTGGAATATTTGCCTAATTTAGCATAAAATAGCAGTTATTTGTAGCAATAGTTTTGGCAAGTGGCTATCTTGACACGCTTGTCACTTGATAATGACGGATTTGATATGTTTGATACTTTAACAGAACGACTCTCTGGCAGTTTGCGTAATATCGCAGGTACTGGTCAGCTCACCGAAGATAACATCAAAGACACGCTGCGTGAAGTGCGTATGGCACTGCTTGAAGCGGATGTGGCATTGCCTGTGGCACGAGATTTTGTCGCCAAGGTCAAAGAGCAGGCGCTTGGTCAAGATGTCCTAAAAGAGCTGGCACCAGGTCAAGCCTTTGTCAAAATCGTCTATGATGAGCTGACCGAAATGATGGGGAGTGCAAACCAATCACTTGAGATGACAGGTAAGCCACCGATGGTCTATTTGCTGGCTGGTTTGCAAGGTGCGGGTAAGACGACCACAGCGGGTAAATTGGCGAAGTTTTTGCAAGAAAAACAAGGCAAAAAAGTCATGCTGGTATCAGCTGACGTGTATCGTCCTGCGGCGATTAAGCAGCTTGAGCAGGTGGCAGGACAGGTCAAAGCAAGCTTTGTGCCATCATCGGTGGATGAAAAGCCGATTGATATCGCTCGTCGTGCAATCAATGAAGCTAAGCTACAGTACCAAGACATCCTAATCATCGACACCGCAGGTCGCTTGCACATCGATGATGAGATGATGGATGAAATCAAAGAGCTGACCGCAGCGGTCAATCCAGTGGAGACACTGTTCGTCGTCGATGCGATGACTGGTCAAGACGCTGCCAATACCGCCAAAGCATTCAATGATGCACTGCCATTGACTGGTGTGATTTTGACCAAGACCGATGGCGATGCCCGTGGTGGTGCGGCTCTGTCGGTGCGTGCGATTACTGGTAAGCCGATTAAGTTTTTGGGTCGTGGCGAAAAACTAGAAGCACTTGAGCTATTCCACCCTGAGCGTATCGCACAGCGTATTCTCGGCATGGGTGATGTGCTGAGTTTGGTCGAAGAAGTCGAAGCCAAAATCGACCGCGAAAAAGCCGAACAAATGGCGAAAAAGATGCAAAAGGGCGGTGAATTTGACCTTGAAGATCTTTTGACTCAGTTCCAACAAATGAAAAATCTAGGCGGTATGGCAGGTTTTTTGGATAAGATGCCAGGCTTAGGCGGTGCAGATATCCAAAAGGCGATGGCAGAAGCCAAGCCAGAAGAAAAGGTCAAAGAAATGGAAGCATTGATTCATTCGATGACGCCATTTGAACGCCAAAATCCAGACAAAATCACCCCAAGCCGTAAGCGTCGTATTGCTGCAGGTTCGGGCAAGCAAATTCAAGATGTCAATCGTCTGCTCAAGCAACACAAGCAGATGGCAAAAATGATGAAGATGATCAGCCGTCCTGATGGTATCGGCAAGATGATGAAAGCGGTACAGGGCTTGACTCGTGGTATGTCGGGCGGTGGCCCATTGTTTGGCAATAAAGGCGGTGATGCCAATCAAGCAGTAAATATGGCAGAGATGCAAAAATCGATGCAGGATTTGGGGCTAAACCCGAACGATTTGCCAAGCATGGAAGAAATGCAGAAAAAAATGCAAGAAATGGGCGGTCAGCTGCCACCACAATTCAAAAAACGCTTCTGATGCATTCATGGTATCACGACGCCCAAGCTGTCATGGCTTGGGTCTTAACTTTGGCGATAAAAAGTTTTTAGAAGGTGAGATATGGCAATCTTGATGGCGTTTGATACGGTGTTTGAGCAGTGCTCGGTGGCAATCGTGCAAGATGACACGGTGCTGTACCACAAGACTATCGCGGGCAATCGTGGGCAGACTGAGATTATCCTTGAGATGGTGGATGAAGCGCTTACGCAGGCAGGTCTGTCATTGGCACAGATAGACTGCCTAGCGTTCAATCGTGGGCCGGGTGCGTTTAGCGGTATTCGTATCAATACAGCGGTGGTGCAGGCGTTGTCGGTGGCTAGCGATGCACCGTGCGTGGGTGTATCAAGCTTGGCTGCTCTTGCCGATACCGCCTGCCAAAACGAGACTTTTGCTGATAATACCGTGCTATCGGCAGTGATGGATGCACGCCAAAACCAAGTCTATCAGGGGCGATTTGTCATCAAACATGGCGCATTGAGTATTGATGCTGATGGCAAGGTTATCGGTGATGAAAGCTTGCTTGATTATGACAGCCTGTTAATCGCTGATGTCATCGTCGGTGATGGCGCATCGCTTGTACAGCATGATCATGCCAAAATAGTGCAAGCACATCCGACGGCGGTGGATATCGCACGGCTTGGTATGATGGCGTATCAACAAGGGCAGGCGGTGAGCGCTGAGCGTGCATTGCCTGTGTATCTGCGTGATAATGCGTGGAAAACGCTTGCCGAGCAGGACAAGGCATAGGTTCAAAGCTCTAAACTCTATGGCTTGGCTTAAGCCTAATTTCAGATTTGTGGTGTACAATACGCCATCTTTTTATTTTTCTTAGGTTGTACTATGGATATTTTGCTGATTATCAAAGCCGTCATCATGGGTATTGTTGAAGGTATTGCAGAATTTTTACCCATTTCAAGCACTGGCTATTTGATTTTGTCAGCGGATTTGATGAATTTTTTGACCGGTGAATTTCGTAATCTGTTCATCGTCTTTATTCAGCTTGGGGCGATTTTGGCGGTCATTTATGACTACTGGGGCAGACTGTGGAATTCATTCATGGGGCTATTGACCGGCAAGGCAGAAGGGCTTGCCAAGCCACGCCAGCTGGGGCTTGCTTTGATTGTGGCGACCATTCCTGTGATGGTGATGGGCTTTTTGTTTGCTGATGTGATTACCCAAGTGCTGTTTCATCCGTTGGTGGTGGCGACCATGCTGATTATCGGTGCGTTACTTATCATCTATGCCGAGAAAAATCCCCGCAAAATCATCGCCGATGAAGCTGAGCATATCAGCTTTAAGACTGCACTGTATATCGGTCTGTGTCAGTGCCTAGCACTTATCCCCGGCACGAGCCGTTCGGGGGCGACCATCATTGGTGCGCTACTGCTTGGCACATCACGCAAGGCGGCGACTGAGTTTTCGTTCTTTTTGGGTATTCCTGTCATCGTGGGTGCGGCACTGCTTGATTTGGTCAAGCACAAAGATGCACTACAAACAAGTAGCGACTGGATGATTTTGGGCATTGGCACAGTGGTGTCGTTCATCGTGGCGCTACTGTGTATCCGCTTGATGGTGGGCTGGGTGTCCAAAAAAGACTTTATGATTTTTGCATGGCTGCGTATCATCACAGGCGTGGTGGTGTTGATTGCGTTTTTTGGCTTTGGTTATCAAATTCAAGGCTAGACCAAATTTTATTTAGATAAGGAGTGTGTGATGCTGATTTTTGGTGTGGATGCTGATCAAGTAGCCCCTGTCCAATCACTCATCAGCACGCACGCTTTGCCGATTGAGTTATCATTTCATACATTAACCAAGCTTAATAATAAATATCTTGGCTTTGGACTAGATGAGCATCAAGCACAGCAGGCACTATTGCTTGAAAAAGATAAATTATTACTGATACAAAGGCAAGGTAATGACATCATCAAAGTTAGCCCTGATTGGACAGTGCAGACCCGCCGTGTGGTATCAGCAGGGCGTAAGTCTGAGCTGATTTTGCAGGCGTGTAAGCTGACAGCAGGGATGACAGCGATTGATGGTACAGCAGGATTTGGTCATGATAGCCTAATACTTGCAAGCACTGGCGCAAATGTCATCATGCTTGAGAGCAATCCTGTCATGGCACTGTTATTATTGTCAGAATATGCCTATATGCAGGATAATCCAAATTGGCAAGCTCTTTTATCACGGCTATCCATCCGCTATGGCGATGTGCGTGATTGTGCTGATGGCGCTGATGTCGCTGATGTCGTCTATCTTGATCCAATGTTCCCAAAGGACAGCTACGATGCTAAGGTCAATAAACATATGCAAGCCTTGCACAGTTTTGTCGCACCGCCTAGCCTTGATGATGAATATCAGCTTTTAAGCCATGCTGAATCATTGGTAGGACAGACCGATGGGCGAGTAGTGGTAAAGCGACCACTGAGCGCGCCTTATCTGGCTGGCGAAATCCCCATCCAATCATGGCAAAACGATGCCATCCGATTTGACAGATATTAATCAGTGTATACATAATCTGTATTTAGACAAACTCACAATCATTAATCCATCATGAAAAACCATCAAACCCACGCACCGATGACCTTTGGTCAAAAAACTTTTGCATGGCTACAGCTGACCCGATTTGACAAACCTGTCGGCACGGAGCTACTGCTGTACCCGACGCTGTGGGCGGTACTATTGGCGTACTGGGGCATGGGGCAGACACCAAGCGCCAAAGTGGTGCTGATTTTTACGCTTGGGGCGGTATTGATGCGTGCAGCAGGCTGTGCGATCAATGACTTTGCCGATCGCAAGGTGGATGGGCAGGTCAAGCGTACCAATACCCGTCCGCTTGCCGATGGGCGACTGTCTGCCAAGACGGCGGCAGCGACTTTTGTGGGGTTGTCATTGTTGTCAGCGTGTCTGCTGTTTTTCTTGCCTGTGGTGGTGTTTTATTGGTCGCTTGGAGCGGTGGCATTGGCATTTGTGTATCCGTTTATGAAGCGATACACCAATTTGCCACAGGTGGTGCTGGCAGCGGCATTTGGCTGGGCGATACCGATGGCGTTCGTCGCTGTGCAGGGGCAGAGCGATGTGTGGACTTGGGTGCTGTTCGTGGCTTATATGTGCTGGACGGTGGCGTATGATACAGAGTATGCGATGTGTGACCGTGATGATGATGTGAAAATCGGGGTCAAATCCACGGCGATTTTATTTGGTCGCTATGATGTGGCGATCATTAGCCTGTTGCAAGTGGCTTTTGTGGTGCTGATGAGTGTGGCGGTTTGGCATTATTTTGCTGATGCGTTTGGCTGGTTTGTGCTTGTTGGCGTGCTCCCTGTGGTGGCGATGTTTGGTTATCAATATCAATTAATTAAAGACCGAGAACGCTTGGCGTGCTTTGCGGCATTTCGCCATAATGCGTGGGTAGGGCGGTATGTGTTTGTTTGGGTGCTTATGTTGTGTTTGTTTGGGTGGTTTTAAGCTGATCGATATTAGCTTTTTCAAATCTTTTACTTCAATCTTGTCGTTTTGATAAAGTAAATTATTCTGAAATATTTTTTAATAAACATAAAACTCTTCAATATATTGATCTGAACATTCAATAGAGTATTGTGCTAGATAATTTGTTCTAAAGCTTATATCTTGACAATATTGAAGATTGTCAATATCGTCAATAATACTCATTATGTCGTAATCATTGTCAATATCCAACTCATATAAATCATTATCAAATAAATATTTCTCAATAGTTTGCCTGTTTTCTGATTTAAAAGCCAAAATATGTTCTTCACAATAAAAATGCAAATAATATCGATCAAGTAATAAATCTGCCTTGTCGCCAATGCCGATATTGTTTAAGAATTTGCCTTTGTATTCATTTTTTAGAGTGATGAGCGAAAGTGTATTATTGTCAAAAATTAATATGACCGAATCATTCCAAGATGCAAACTTTCTGTCGGGATAGTATTCATTGGAGAAAAATTCCACCACCCAAATATCTTTCTTTATCAAAGATAGGTCAATATCGGTTCTTTGAAAAATGAAATTACCAGATATTGCCTGAAAAAACTGATTAAAATCCATGCCTATATGATAGCCGGCAGCGCCCAAGCCTGGCTTGATGTCGGCGTGCATATTTGGCTTAGGTGTTATTAATTTGTTATTCATTTAATCACGCTCCATTTTATCTTTTGACCGCTTACCCACCAAGACAATCCCAACAAGCACCATCACCGCCCCGATGATAAAGCTTGTGGTCATCGCATCGCCTAAAATCCACGCCCCAAGCACCACCCCAAAAATCGGCGTCATCAAAATCAGCGCACCAATATCCGCCGAGCGATAGCGGCTCAATAGCCAAAACCACGCCACCGTCGCCAAAAATGCCACAAACACCGCTTGAAATCCGACGCTCAGCACGCTGGCAGTTTGCCAATGCATCACCGCTTGGTCAGTTGCTATTGCATACACCCACAGCAGCACGCCGATGGCAAACAGCTGATAGGCGAGCACTTGTTTGGCGGGTAGTGTGCCAAGACTTGTCATGCGGATAATCACTGTCGTCAAGCCCCACGACAAGCCTGCCGCCAATGCCAAGCCATCACCGAGTAGCGAGCCATCCGCCTGTGATGACAACAAAAACGCCACCGCAATCCCACCAAAAGCAAGCCCCATGCCAAGCCACTGGGTGAGCGACAGCCGTTCATCTCTGACCAAAAAATGCAAAAATAACGCCGAAAACAGTGGTGAAGTATATAAAAACACCACACTGCGAGATGCGCTGGTATAGCGTAAGGATTCACCTGCCAAGAGCGATTCAAAGGCAAAAAGCACACCGACCAATAGCCCAAGCCCGATTTGTTTGGGATTGAATCTAAGCTCTTTTTGGTACACCATAAAACCAAGCAAAATCACAAGACCAAACAATGAACGCATGGACAGCTGCATCACAGGCGAGACTTCATGATGGCTTAGCTTGATGGCGATATTGGTCAATCCAAGAAACAAACAGCATACCACCATCGTGCTGATGGCAATATGGTCAAGGGGGCGTCTGGTGGAAGTTGGCATGATAAAAATGAAAAATTATATCACGAAAGCCATCAAAATCAAGCCAAAACAAATTTAAAATTAACAATAAAATCAACTGCTTAATCATGATTTTTGACAGATTTGGCAGGCTAGATAACAGGGGCTTGATGTCTCATATCAAAAAGTTCTTTGGGCTTTTTTGTACTTTTTTCTTGAAATTGTCATCTATTGGCTATATATTTAAAGGACGAACAATTACTGTTCGCAGTTTATCCAATCAACTAATCAACAAAGAAGGAATACCGTAATGGCATTTACTCTACCTGAGCTAGGCTACAGCTACGACGCACTAGAACCACATTTTGACAAAGAAACGATGGAAATCCACCATTCACGCCACCACCAAGCGTATGTGAACAACGCTAATGGTCTATTAGAAGGCACTGAGTGGGCGGACAAATCTGCTGAAGAAGTCATCGCAAACCTAGACAAACTACCAGCTGATAAGCAAACTGGCGTGCGTAACAACGCAGGTGGTCATGCTAACCACAGCCTATTTTGGACTATCCTAAAAACTGGTACTGAGCTTGGCGGTAGCCTAAAAGACGCTATCGTGCGTGATTTTGGTTCGGTAGAAGCGTTCCAAGAGCAGTTCGAAAAAGCGGCGGCGACTCGCTTTGGTTCAGGCTGGGCATGGCTAGTTCTAGACGGTGGCGTGCTAAAAGTAGTCAGCACAGCGAACCAAGACAGCCCATTGATGGGTACTGCGGTAGCAGGTTGCCAAGGTTTCCCTATCATCGGTCTTGATGTGTGGGAGCACGCTTATTACCTAAAATACCAAAACAAACGCCCAGACTACATCAAAGCATTCTGGAGCGTGGTTAACTGGGATGAAGCACAAAAACGCTTTGATTCTGCGCAGTAATCTGTTATAAAATTTTTAAAAACAGATTTACAAATAAAAGCTCAGCTTGATATAATCAAGTTGGGCTTTTATTATGGAGAATGGATATGAAAAAGCTGTTATGTACCGTAGCGGTGTGTGCTCTACCAATGATGGCAATGGCGGCACCAAAATATGCAACACAGATGAATCATCTTGCACTAAAGAAAAACCAAAACTGGACTTGGGTAAATCTGGCAAAAACCCCAAAAGTGCAATGGCAAAATAAAACACCCAAAAGAAATTATAGCGGTGCGTATGAAATTACAGGCAAAATTTCTAAATACGGCACTCTGATAGCGTATGGCAGTCGCTCAACGCCTGAGATGATTCATATTTCTTCATCTCAATTGTATAGCGAAAGTGAGTATGGAAAGGATGTTTATAAAATCAGTCAGTTATTTGACAAAAAAGAACTGAAGGAAGTTAGGTCTAATTGCACCATTCCCGAAGAGTCTAATGACTTTATTCATCTGTATCAAAAATTTTATGTGTGGAAAAAAGCAGGTCATGAACCGCTTTATGTTTTTGAAAAAGGTGATGCGGCAGGCACGGCAGGTGGTGGCATCATGAGAGATTATTTTATTACTAAAGACTTTAGTAATTTTAATAATGAATATACTGGAATTACCATGTCAAATGGGTTTGGTGCTGAATATAGCTCTTGTTCGATTTGATAAAATACCAAGAAGCCTGCATGAGTGTGTGCAGGCTTTTTTTACACCATAACTTCCCAAACCAACGCTACTGCAATAATCACAAACACCGCGCCACACAGACGATTGAGCCATAATAGGCGATTGCCGTACCCAAGCCAGTTGGCAAGTTTTTGACCGCTTAGCGCATAGACGAACTGCCAAAAGGTCTCAATGATATAAAAACCAATGACCAAAATCACATATTGGGGCAATAGTGGTACTGAGAAGTTGATGAATTTTGGGAAAAATGCCGCAAAGAACAAAATCGCCTTGGGATTGGATAACGACACCCAAATGCCTGTGCGAAACAGCGCCCACTGCGAGCCGCTCATCTGCACGCCACCGCCAAAGCTACTACCACGGCTAAACCATGACTGCACGCCAAGATATGCCAAATACGCTGCGCCAAGCACCTTGACCGTATCAAGAATCAGCGGATATTGGCTGATTAGGCTAAGCCCAAACAGTGATGCGCCAAGCAAGATGAGTAGCCCAAGCATGAGCCCTGCCATCGCCCACAGGGTCTTTTTGATGCCGTAGTTGAGCCCGCATTGAAAGGCAAATAGCATATTTGACCCGGGTGTGGCAGAGACGAGCAGGGTGCTGATGGCAAAGAATAAGAATAATTGAATGGTCATGGTTAACTAAACAATCCATCAAGCCTGCGCTGTGCGGACGACTTTGGGCTCTTTGATAGGCAGATTACTCACCGCCGCCAAAAATGCCAACGCCATATCGGCATACCACATATAGGCATAATTACCAAAGCTGTCAATGGCAAGTCCGCCAAAATACGCCCCAAGAAAGCCACCGATTTGATGGCTGAGCAGTGTCAAGCCAAACAAAGTCGCCAAATAACGCACGCCAAACAGCTTGCCAATCGCACCTGCGGTCGGTGGCACGGTTGCAAGCCAAGTCAGACCAAGCCCGATGGCAAAGATATAAAAGGTCATCGGCGTCTGTGGTGACATCAGATAAATCGCCACCAAAATCACACGGCTAAGATACATCCAAAATAAGATATATTTACACCGCCAACGACCCACCGACCAGCCGACAAACAGACTGCCTGCGACATTGGATAGACCAATCAGTGCCAATGACCAAGATGCCACCGATGAGCTTAATCCTGCTAAGGTCACTTCGGTCGGCAAGTGCGTCACCAAAAATGCAATATGAAACCCACAGGTAAAAAATGCCAAATGAATCAACAGATAATTGCGGTCACTCATCGCAGATTTGATGGCGGATGATAAGGACTGCTGCGGCTGATTGGTAGTGGGGGCAGTACTGCCAAGACTTTGGGCAAAGCCACGAGTCAGATACCACGCCAAAGGCAAGCACAGTAAGCTAATACCTGCTAGGACATAAAACGCCTTTGACCAGCCGACAAGTGGCAAGCTAATCAGCAGCTGTAGCATCGGCGCGAACAAAAATTGCCCAAAGCTTGAGCCGGCATTGATGATGCCAGACGCTGTGCCCCGAGCTTGTTCGGGTACTTGATTGGCGACTTGTCCCATCAGCACCGAAAAACTGCCTGCACCAGACCCAAAAGCAATGAGCACACCCAAAGTCAATGTCAGCCCCCAAGCGGACAACAGATGTGGCACTAAGGCGCAACCAACCGCAAGCATAATCGTCCCAAGCAGCAGCACCCACCACGCCCCAAAGCGGTCAGCAATCGCCCCTGTAATCGGCTGTGATACGCCCCACATCAGCTGTGTCACCGCCAAAGCAAAGCTGATTTGCACGATATTCACCGAAGTATCACTGGTAATCGGCTGAATAAACAAGCCCAATGACAAACGAATCCCTGTGGTGATAAGTAAAATCGTCGCAGCGATGGCGACCAATGACCAGACGGCAGTGGACTTTGTCATAATATTTCCAAGCTTGAGCGAATAAAGTGATTAAAATAAAGCGAATAATCAGAAAAACAATAAAAATGATGCAAAATAACAGCAGTTATTGTACGCTATCTTGTCGTGATAAATAAAGAGTAAAATCATGTTTGAATTGACATTTTTGGGGACATCCAGTGGTGTGCCCACCACACGGCGTAATGTCTCGGGGCTTGCGGTATCGCTACTGGGTGAAACGGGACAAACGGGTAAATCCACGCCGTGGATACTCATCGACTGCGGTGAAGCCACACAGCATCAACTACTACGCACCGCACACAAGCCAAGTATGCTACAGGCGATTGTTATCACGCATATGCATGGCGATCATTGTTATGGCTTGATGGGACTGCTGGCAAGTCTTGGCATGCATGGTCGCAGGGCAGCATTGCCCATCATCGCACCGCCTGCACTTGGTGAGCTACTCGATGCGTTTATCCGCTTGACCGAGATGAATTTAAGCTATGAGATTGAATTTATTGATATTCATGAAGTTATCGATGATGGTGTGCGATTATCGCTGACGCCCGAGCATTGGCTTGATATTGATATTTATAAGCTTAGCCATCGCTGTGAAAGCTTTGGTTTTGGGCTGACGCAGACCATGACCAAATCCAAGCTTGATACCGATAAGCTTTTAGCACAGGGTATTGATAAGGTGCATTGGGGGTGTGTAGTGGTCAACTA
>NZ_MUYU01000007.1 GCF_002014825.1 Moraxella pluranimalium
CTTTTGGGGTGCGGTTCAGAGTAGATCGCTTTTGGGGTTTGTTTTATTGGTGGATCATATAGACTGTAAGTATTTGTTTTGGGATAAAATGAATGGAATTGGGTAAATTTTGGGTGGATATTGGTTAAATTGTCCTAGATTGTCCCAAGGAATTTTATGAATACATTTGCGGAATTTTGCAAACTACCATGGCTTGAATTGGGGTAAAATTATCAATGGCTAAAAAGCAGGCTTTCAGCTACAATAGCTCAATCACTTAAAAAATTTGGATAATCGTGTGAATTTGCAAACTAGCTATGATATGACCATCGTCGGTGCAGGTACAGTAGGCATGGCGTGTGCGATTGCTTTGGCACAGCGTGGACTGAGGGTGCTATTGCTTGAGCATAAGCCAGCACCTGTGCAGGCGGATTTTGATCGTCGTCTGGCACATCGTGATGCTCGTGTGTACGCACTCAATCGTGCCAGTATTGAACTGTTTGAGTCTATTGGTGTTTGGCAGATGCTATCACGGCAAGCTGACTATACTCGTATGCAAGTCTGGGCAAGGGATGGCTGCGGTGAGCTGAATTTTGGTGACGGTAAAATGATGCTTGGCTCGATGGTCGAGCCGTCAGTCATCGATTATGCTTTGTGGTGTCGTGGTCAGATGCAGGATTTGGCAGATTATTTGACTGTCTGTTATGAGGCACGCCTATGTGCTGATGGTATGGCAATTGATGAGATAGCAGATGGGGTGGTGTTGCGCTTTCATCATGGCGGACAACAGCGGTGTGTACGCACATCACTTCTGCTAGGTGCAGATGGGCGTGGGTCGATGGTGCGTCAGACGGTGGGTATTGGTATCGAGACGCTTGATTATCATCAAACTGCCATCTGCTGCGCTATCCATACCGACAAAGCGCATACGCAGACCGCACGACAGGTTATGCTACCGACAGGCACTTTGGCGCTGTTGCCGATTGCCGATTTGCATGATGACGACAATGGGCGATGGCAGTCGGTGGTGTGGACATTACCACAGGCGGTGGCGCAGGATTACTTGGCGGATTATCGACACGAACCCGATTCACTGCGTTTGCGACTTGAGCAGGCGAGTGGATTTGAGCTTGGTCGGATTTTGGCGGTAGAGTCCGTTGCCAGCTTTGCGCTATCGGCTCAGGTGGCAAGTCGCTATCACCAGGGGCGTATCGGGCTAATCGGTGATGCAGCCCATGGGGTGCATCCTTTGGCAGGGCAGGGGCTAAACTTAGGACTACTCGATGTCATTAAACTACTTGAATGCCTAGATGCTCACAAAAATCGCTATGACAACACACTACATCCACGACTATTGCATGACTATGAGCGAGCTGCCAAGGGTCATAATGCCTTGATGATGCACAGTTTTTCGCTGATTAACTTTGCTTTTGCATCAGGTATTGCTGACCTGAATGGCTTTAGCCATCTGCGTAGCGAAGTGATGAATGCTATTGGCAAAAATCGCACGATCATG
Organism: Moraxella pluranimalium; assembly: GCF_002014825.1. Taxonomy (GTDB): domain Bacteria; phylum Pseudomonadota; class Gammaproteobacteria; order Pseudomonadales; family Moraxellaceae; genus Moraxella; species Moraxella pluranimalium. The sequence continues at coordinate 1,496 of NZ_MUYU01000007.1, forward strand.
CAGTTTTTTGAGCGCCGTGCCAGTGGGCAATGAGCTATTTAGCCGTGAAAAGTATTTTATAAATTTATGACACCATTTTATAGATAAATCTATCTTGTCAGACTTTGCGAGTTTGATTTATAATTAGTAAATTTGCAGGCGGTGGGGTTGTGCCAACTGCCTTTATTCAATCAACCAAAGGATACTTTTATGTCAATCGTCGCCATGAAGTCGCTTGATTTGTCAGGTAAACGCGTGCTAATCCGTGAAGATCTCAATGTGCCAATCAAAGATGGCGTCATCACCAGTGATGTGCGCCTGCAAGCAGCACTACCGACACTCAAAGATGCGCTGGCGCAAGGGGCGGCGGTGCTTGTGGCATCACACTTGGGTCGTCCTACCGAAGGTGAGCCAGAAGCCAAATATTCATTGGCGCCAGTGGCGGACTATCTTGCTAAGCATCTGGATGCGCCTGTGCGCTTTGAGACGGATTATCTGAGCGGTGTGGATGTCAAGGCAGGCGAGCTGGTATTGCTTGAAAATGTTCGCTTTAATGTTGGCGAAAAGAAAAATTCAGCTGAGTTGTCTGAGCAATATGCCAACCTGTGTGATGTCTTTGTGATGGATGCTTTTGGTACGGCACATCGTGCACAAGCATCAACCGAAGGGGTAATCCGTGCAGCTGCAGCACAAGGCAAAGCGGTCTGCTCAGGCAATCTATTGACCGAAGAGCTATCAGCGCTATCTCGTGCACTGGATAATCCTGCTGCGCCTGTACTAGCTATCGTCGGCGGCTCAAAAGTTTCAACGAAGCTTGATGTACTACTTAGCCTAGCTGATAAATGCGATAGCATCGTCGTCGGTGGTGGTATTGCTAATACATTCCTTGCAGCAACTGGTGTCAATGTCGGTGCATCGCTTTATGAGCCTGATTTGATTGACACGGCTAAAGAAATCATGACCAAGACCCAAATTCTACTGCCATCAGAAGTGGTGGTGGCTGACAAATCACAAATCGATTTTGAAGACTTTTTGGGTTCGCTTGCCAAAGCGGATGCGGTGGTCAAATCAGTCAATGACATCGGTGATAATGAGATGATTTTGGATATCTCAGAAGCCAGCGCCAATGAGATTGCTAAGCACATCAAATCGGCAGCGACTATCCTTTGGAATGGCCCTGTGGGCGTGTTTGAAGTGGATAAATTTGGCACAGGCACTCAGATTTTATCATTGGCGGTCAAAGACAGTGCAGGCTTTAGCATCGCAGGTGGTGGCGATACGCTAGCGGCGATTGACAAATATCAAGTGGCGGATGATGTCAGCTATCTATCAACAGGTGGCGGCGCGTTCCTTGAGTTTGTTGAAGGTAAGACCTTGCCTGCGATTGCAGCTTTGGCTGAAAGTAACAAATAATTTGTAATAAAGTAGCTAACTTAAGCCATTGTTACTTTTTGTTGCATTTGCTTGATTGTGCTTGTCAAATCAAGCATCTTTGGCTAAACTAAGTGGCGTAAGTAGGTCTGATTGCCCGTATTTGGGTAAGCAATCAACAAGAGAGATTAAATATGAAAAAAATCGCATTGGTAGCCCTTGCTGCACTTGTATTAGCAGCTTGCTCAAAACAAGAACAAAAAGCTGAGCCAGCACCTGCGGCACAGACTGAGCAAGTCGCCAAAGAAGCCGAAGCTGCTGCTCAACAAGTCGCCCCTGCACAAGAAGGTGCAACAACTGAGCCTGCACCAGCTGATAATGCAGCACAACCTGCAGAGCAACCAGCGCCACAAGGCGATACAGCAGAATCAAAGGTCTCAGAAGATCAGCAGTACTAATTAGTACCACTCGTTGTGATTCGATGAGATTGACAGCATCAATGAGCTATGTTCGTTGATGCTGTTTTTATTATTAATGTACAAAAATTTGCACACGCAAGCGATGCAAACAAGTGCAAGTGATGTGAATTTTTGATATAATAACGCTCAAATTAACACGCCCACAGGGCATCTAGGAGAATGAATATGGCATTGGTATCACTACGCCAATTACTTGATCATGCTGGTGAGCACGCTTATGGCTTGCCTGCGTTTAATGTCAATAACTTAGAGCAAATGCGTGCCATTATGATGGCAGCTGACAAGACGGATTCGCCAGTGATTGTACAGGCATCTGCAGGTGCTCGCAAATACGCAGGTGCGCCATTTTTGCGCCATCTGATTCTATCAGCCATCGAAGAGTGGCCACACATTCCTGTGGTGATGCACCAAGATCATGGCACAAGCCCTGCAGTGTGCCAACGCTCAATTCAGCTTGGCTTTAGCTCGGTGATGATGGATGGTTCTCTTAAAGAAGACGGCAAAACCCCTGCTGATTATGACTACAATGTCGGTGTAACTCGTGAAGTGGTCAAAATGGCACACGCTTGTGGTGTCTCAGTCGAAGGTGAAATCGGCTGTCTAGGTAGCCTAGAAACTGGTATGGCGGGCGAAGAAGACGGCGTCGGCGCTGAAGGCGTGCTTGATCACAGCCAGCTATTGACTTCAGTCGAAGAAGCTCGTCAGTTTGTCGCTGATACCAATGTCGATGCGCTTGCCATTGCGGTGGGTACATCACATGGTGCGTACAAATTCACTCGTCCACCGACAGGCGATATCCTAGCAATTGACCGTATCAAAGAAATCCACGAAGCACTGCCAAATACCCACCTAGTCATGCATGGCTCAAGCTCAGTGCCACAAGAATGGCTAAAAATCATCAACGAAAATGGCGGTAACATCGGCGAGACCTATGGCGTGCCAGTAGAACAGCTTGTCGATGCCATCAAGCATGGCGTGCGTAAAATCAATATCGATACCGATTTGCGCCTAGCATCAACCGGTGCGATTCGTAAGTTCATGACTGAGCATCCAGCTGAGTTTGACCCACGCAAATATTTGGCAGCGTCAATGAAAGCGATGGAAGAAATCTGCGTTGCTCGTTATGAAGCCTTTGGTGCAGCGGGTAATGCCAGCAAGATTCGTCCAATCAGCCTAGAATCGATGGTCGGATATTACAAATAAATGATTGGTCTAATCAAAGGACAGGTGCAGTCGCTGAATGCACCTGTTGCTTGTATTGTTACCAGTGGCGGTGTTGGCTATGAGATTGAGTTGCCGATACCGTCATTTTGTCAGCTGGTGCTTGGCGCAGAAGTTTGCGTATTTACGCACCTATCCGTGCGTGAAGATGCGCACAGCTTGTTTGGTTTTATTGATAAGCAAGACCGTGATGTATTTCGCAAACTAATCAAAATCAATGGCGTTGGTGCAAAAATGGCACTAGCCATGTTATCCACGCTATCGGCAGGTGAAATCAAGCGAGCTGTTGAGCAGGATAATGATGTTGTCTTAGTGCGAGTACCGGGCATTGGCAAAAAAACCGCACAGCGTATTATCCTAGATCTTAAGGGCAAATTGGCTGAATTTGGCGATGTCTCCCCAACAGATGTTGGCGGTTTGTTTGAGCCATCGGACGCTGTCAGCAATCCAATGCAGGTGATTGCCGAAGTCGAAAGTGCATTGATAAGTCTTGGCTACAAAGAAAAAGAAGCTCAAGCCGCCATCAAAAATGCACAATCAGACGACGCCACAACCACACAAGCCCTGCTAAAAGCCGCTTTGCGCCAGTTGTCGGGATTTTGATGTAGTAACAATGTCAGTGCATTGACTGTATTTTGTATTTAATAAAGCCAAGTAATTGATTTACTTGGCTTTATTTGTAAATATGCAACAGTGAGTGTCTGTCAGTTAGTTAAAGCTTGTTTGCACATGATCATCGATAGATAGCATCGATAGCAGTGCCTGCATACTGGCTGAACGAGTCAGATTTGGGTTGGTGACGACACCTAGATGGCGTTGAAGTTCGATATTTTCTGCCATGTCAATTTTGATGAGATCTTGATTGATCAAGGTCTCGGGTAGCACTGACCAGCCTAGACCAACAGAAACGAGCATACGGATGGACTCAAGCGGGTTGGTACTCATCGTCGCATAGGGGCGTAGGTTGTGCTTGGCAAATTCAGCCAAAGTAATTTGACTGGTAAAGGTGTTAGCAGCTGGCAAGATAGCAGGATGATGTGCGAGCTGTAGTAGGCTTACCTTTGATTTTTGGGCAAGAGGGCTAAGCGTACCTGTCACAAAGTACAAAGGATCGCTCCATAGCGTGTGATAATTGAGCCTGCGATCAAAAGTCGGCGGTAAGGTCAAAAAGGCAAGGGAAATCTCACCTTCAAGCACTGCCTTGTGCGCTTCTTCAGAATCCACAAAACGCACTTCAAGCTGTACGGCAGGATAGGACTGGATAAACCGCTTTAGCACGGGTGCAAGGTGATGTAAGCCAATATGATGGCTAGTGCCAATGACCAAGCGACCCGATGCCACTTCTTTGGCGTGCTGTAGGCTAGCTTTACACGCTTCATAATCATCGAGCCAACGACGCACAAACGGTAGCAAATCATGCGCGGCTGCCGTCGGAATGATGCTACGACCAACGGTATCAAACAGCACCGTGCCAAACTCATCTTCAAGATTCTTGATGCGTTTGCTGACAGCGGGCTGTGTGATGTACAATTTCTCGGCAGCGCCTGAGATACTACCTGTTTGCATGACTGCGACGAAGGTAACAAGATTGGTGGTATTCATGGTATCATCTTGGATAAAAGCGATTACTTGGCAATAGCTTAATTCATTCCAAAAAGTTTTGCAATTAAAATTTATCGGAATGTATTAATTCACGCAATTTTATGCCAATTATTCATGATAAAATTCATACGCCTTATAAAACACCATCAATAGCGCAGAATAACAAAAAATACTCACCAAGCACAAAAATAAGAATAAAATCATTGACTTCTCGGTGCTGACGCTGAGTGCATAGGGGTTGTAAATTCTGCCATTGCCACAAAATACCCAGTTAATCCCGATTTGACAGACAAATCCAAGTGTGCTGAGTGTAACAGATGATTTTTCTGCCCATGTGGGTCTGGTGCGGATGATGAGATAGCCACAGACAAAGACAAGCACAAAGAGCAGGGTGGAAACGGCATAAATCAGCACGGTCAAACTCCGTCAGTTCACTGAGTATTTACATAAACATAACATAAAAATAACAATACTTCAACTTATACAATTTCATTCCATATAGTTATTGATTTGATAAAAATTATAAATTATTATTATGGTTATATTTTTGCTATAATTACGCATATCTATTAAACTATAGCTAATCGAACAAGGCAAAACTTGACAATATACCATCATAAACGGACGATTGGGAAGTGCTTTTGTTTTATGGTATAATGATTATACCGAATTAGTATAGATTGTTTAATAATTTTTAAATTTACCCAACCATTTAGGAGTACAAAATGGCAGGCAAAACCCTTTATGACAAATTATGGGACGACCATTTGGTCAAACAACGTGATGATGGCTCAAGTTTGATTTATATTGACCGTCAATTATTACACGAAGTAACATCACCACAAGCATTTGAAGGCTTAGAGTTAGCAGGTCGCAAGCCTTGGCGTTTATCGGCAAATGTCGCAACCCCTGACCACAACGTGCCTACATCAATTAAAGAACGTTCTGAGGGCGTAAACGGCATTAAAGACGAAACTTCACGCATTCAAGTGCAAACCTTGGACGAAAATTGCCAAAAATTCAACATTACCGAATTTACCATTAATGACGTACGTCAAGGGATTGTCCATGTCGTAGGGCCAGAGCAAGGCTTGACCTTACCGGGAATGACCGTTGTCTGTGGTGATAGCCATACTGCAACACATGGGGCATTTGGCTGCCTGGCACACGGTATTGGTACCAGTGAAGTTGAACACGTTTTAGCGACACAATGCCTTGTACAAAAGAAAATGAAAAATATGCTGGTTCGTGTGGACGGTAAACTTGGCAAAGGCGTTACCCCTAAAGATGTGGTACTCGCCATCATTGGTAAAATTGGTACAGCAGGCGGAACAGGACACGCCATCGAATTTGGCGGACAAGTGTTCCGTGATATGTCTATTGAAGGACGTATGACCGTTTGCAATATGGCAATCGAAGGCGGAGCGAGAGTTGGCTTAGTTGCGGTTGATGACAAAACCATTGAATACGTTAAAGGTCGTCCGTATGCCCCAACAGGGGAAGATTGGGACAAAGCGGTAGCATATTGGAATACCTTACATTCTGATGATGATGCACATTTTGATACCGTAATTGTGATGCAGGGCGAAGAGATTGAGCCACAAGTTTCATGGGGAACATCACCTGAAATGGTCATTCCAGTAACGCAAAATGTACCAACCCTTGATGAGGCTAAAGACGATGTACAAAAAAATGACTGGACGCGTGCTTACCAATATATGGGGTTAACCGCAGGACAGACACTGGCTGACATCAAGCTTGACCGAGTATTTATTGGCTCTTGCACCAATTCACGCATTGAAGATATCCGTGCGGCGGCTGAAGTGGTTAAAGGACGTAAAGTTGCTGATACCATTAAACAAGCGATGGTTGTTCCGGGGTCTGGTCTGGTGAAAAAACAAGCAGAAATCGAGGGGTTGGATAAAATCTTTATCGATGCAGGTTTTGAGTGGCGTGAACCAGGGTGCTCAATGTGCCTTGCGATGAATGCGGATAAATTACAAGCAGGCGAACATTGTGCCAGTACCAGTAACCGTAACTTTGAAGGTCGTCAAGGTAATGGCGGTCGTACACATTTAGTGAGTCCAGCGATGGCAGCAGCAGCAGCGATTGCAGGGCATTTTGTAGATGTGAGAACATTCTAAAAAAAGGTTTTTAAGATAGGGGCAAGTGATGATTACTTATACAGAAGTTGTAAAAATAATCCAGCTTGACCCTATTCCTATGGCTGATGATGAAGAATGGCTATTTAGAATTGAGATTTTAAGACATTCTCAAAAAGGTTATTTTGCACAACTTTGGCGACAAGATAGCTATGATATCAAACCAACTTTTGCTATCAAACCTGATTGGATTGCAAGTGAAACGCTATTTGTCCAAGAAAACTACCGTCTTGAGATGTCGCATAAACCACATTATTTTGTTGATGTTGAAAGCTGTTTATCTGCCATTTTAACTGAACTGACAAAACAGTTTGATTTATCAGAATAGGAGCTATCAAAATGCTAATTTCTATTGTTGAATATATGGTCAAATTGTAGCTAGCATACAAGTTATTGATAAGGTAAATTTTGTGGACTTAGATAATCAAAAACTTATTGATAAAATTTATCAAGAAGTTAAAAATTGGAGCAATGAAGATAAATTAAAATTTATTGAATTGCTCAAAAATTCTATTGATGATGAAAGTCTCAAACAGAACTTAAATAATCAAATTGACAAATTTAAGGATTCATTATGAAAAAATACACCATTGAAACAGGCATTGTTGCACCGCTTGACCGTGCCAATGTTGATACGGATTTAATTATCCCAAAACAGTTTTTAAAATCGATTAAACGCACAGGTTTTGGCGATAATTTATTTGATGAATTACGCTACCTTGATGAAGGCTATTTGGGTCAAGATATTGCCAAACGCCCAAAAAATCCTGACTTTGTGCTAAATCAAGCGCGCTATACTGGTGCAACCATTTTACTAACTCGCAGTAATTTTGGTTGTGGTTCAAGCCGTGAACACGCACCTTGGGCATTAAATGAATACGGATTCCGCACCATCATTGCACCAAGTTATGCCGATATTTTCTTTAATAATAGCTTTAAAAACGGTATGTTACCTGTGATTTTGACTGAAAGTGAAGTTGATGAGCTATTTAAAGAATGTGAAGCAAATGTGGGCTTTACCTTAACCGTTGATTTGGAAAACCAAAAAGTTGTTTCACCAAACGGTCGCGAATATCATTTTGAAGTAGATGCGTTTCGTAAACATTGCCTTTTAAATGGTTTAGACGATATTGGTTTAACCTTACAAGATAGCGATAGCATTCGTGCCTTTGAAGAAAAAGCCCGTGCAGATAGACCGTGGGTGTTTAAGGATTTGGCATCTTGATTGACAAAAGTATGAGCCATTTTTCTACAATTGGATTTGATGTTAAGACTAGCGATGATTTGCTTTTATTGACAGAAAACATATTGCAAATGGCTCATCGCTACTCTACGCATAAAAAAGCAGTATATTTTTGTTACACTGACCCAAGCGGTGCACAAATTTGGGTTTGCAAAGATAAAAAGCGTGGCGATATTATCAACACAATCCCAAGCTTTTTACCAAAGCAAACCCAAAAAATTGGTGTTTTGAAAATCAAACCAAAGGGTACAAATAAAAAAGTTTTTGCCCATGCTTGGTTAAACCCAATTTATTATGACAATCATTCTATTGATGGGGATTTTCCGCTTGTTATTCATTTGCCAGATTATTTAAATCATCAAATAAAGAAAAACGCCCAAACGGCTTACTTGACTTTATTTGCAAATGATGTGGAATTGTATGTTGATACACATGAATTTTACAAATGTAATGACAAAGGCGGTGTTAAGATTGCCCATGAAAGCTTCTTTGCTATAGAAGTATTTGATAAAATTCCGCATTCCCAAGTTTTGGTTAGTGGTACTGTTTTAAAAAGTGAATTACGCACCAATCAATTAACCAATAATCCGTTTTATTGGTGTCTAATTCAAACTTATGCTTCAAATTATGAAGCGGTTTATCCGTTTGATATGTTTTATAAAATACCCGAAGTTGGCAATATTATTTTTGGCAAATATTGGATAACAGGGCGTTTTGAATAATCTTAAGAGGAAATAACAATGACCAAACACATTGCAATTTTAAAAGGCGACGGTATCGGACCTGAAATCATCGCTCAAGCGGTAAAAGTGCTGGATAAGTTGATTGAAAACGGCTTGGATGCTAGCTATGAATATGCTGAGCTTGGCGGCTCTGCCTATGACAAATATGGCTCGCCTTATCCAAGTGAAACCCAAGAAATCGTGCGTAAGGCGGATGCAGTGCTACTCGGTGCGGTCGGCTCGCCGCAGTACGATAATTTAGAGCGTGCCTTGCGTCCTGAGCGTGGGCTATTGGCGATTCGTAAGGATTTGAATTTATTTGCAAATTTGCGTCCTGCCATTCTTTATAAAGAACTTGCCAACGCATCCACTCTTAAGCCTGAAGTGGTAGCAGGGCTTGATATTTTGATCGTACGAGAGCTGACGGGCGACATTTATTTTGGTGAGCCACGCGGTATTCGCACGCTTGAAAATGGTGAGCGTGAAGGCTTTAACACCATGAAATACTCTGAAAGTGAAATTCGCCGTATCGCCAAAGTTGCCTTTGAAGCCGCCCAAAAACGCAATAAAAAACTATGCAGCGTGGACAAGGCTAATGTGCTAGAAGCTACCGAGCTGTGGAAAGAGATTTTCACCGAAGTGGGTAAAGATTATCCAGATGTCGAGCTTAGCCATATGTATGTGGACAATGCTGCGATGCAACTGGTCAAAGCACCAAAGCAGTTTGATGTCGTGGCGACTGGCAATATCTTTGGTGATATCCTATCTGACCAAGCATCAATGCTGACAGGTTCTATTGGTATGCTACCATCAGCTAGTCTAGACGAAAATGGCAAGGGTCTATACGAGCCAAGTCACGGCTCTGCCCCTGATATCGCAGGTCAAGACAAGGCAAATCCACTAGCGACCATCCTATCGCTTGCCATGCTACTACGCTATAGCCTAGCCGATGAAGCACGAGCCAAGCAAGTCGAAGATGCGGTGGGCAAGGTGCTAGAGCAAGGCTTGCGCACTGCGGATATCTATGAAGATGGCACGCAGCTGGTCTCATGTACAGCGATGGGTGATGCGGTGCTTGCGGCTTTGTAAGCTGATTTTGCATTAAGCAAAAGCCAGAGCTAAATCAAGCTTTGGCTTTTTTTGCACCCATTTTATATCCATAGAATTTAAGAATTTATGGGTCAAAAAAGCACCATTGATCAACAATGGTGCTTTTGGTGTTAATCTGTAATCAATCAATTGATTATTTATTGAATGATAGATCTTTAACCAAATAACCGTCCATAACATCAGCACTTGAGAAGCCCTGAACATACGGCTTGATTAAACGAACGCTAACAGCTGTATATAATGGGATAAGTGCAGCATCATTACCGGCTTGCAGTTCAGCTTCTTTATATAGCTGTGTACGAGATTCTGCAGTGGTATCTGCTTTTAGCGTATCAATCATCAACTGATCATACTTGGCATTGCTGTATTTACCAGTATTGCTACTGTTGCCAGTTTTTAGCAGGTTTAGGAAGCTTGATGGCTCGTTATAGTCTGCACACCAGCCGGCCATTGCAATGGTGAATTTACCTTGGTTTTTGGTATCAAGGAAAGATTTCCATTCTTGGTTGACTTGTGAAACTTCAACGATACCGCCTAGGTTTTCTTTCCACATGGCGCTTACTGCACTGGCTAGTTTTTTGCCGGTTTCGCTAGTTGAGTACAAGAACTCAAATTTCAGCGGTTTTTCTGCTGAATAACCAGCTTCAGCAAGCAATGCTTTGGCTTTTTCGTTACGTGCGGCTTGATCCAGTGATTTCCACTCAGGTGCTGCGTCAACCATGCCATTGATTGCCAGTGGGGTTAGCTGATAAGCAGGCTCTTCACCACGTTTCAAGATGGCAGGAATGGTCTCACGCACAACAGCCATTGACAATGCTTGGCGAACTTTGACATCATCCATTGGTGATTTGACTGTATTTGGCTCAAGATAGTAGGTGCATAGTCGAGGTGAAACCAAGATTTCACTACCGTGAGATTCTTTGATTTTCTCATACTGATCGCCAGGTACGCCAACTGCATCAACTTCATCTGCTTGATAACGCAAAACGCCTGCTTCAGGTTTGGTTGGTAGAAATTGTACTTTTTCGATGGTGGCTTTGGCAGCGTCGTAATACTCAGGGTTTTTTACCAAAGTTACATGACTACCAACAACGTCTTCCAAAAGCTTGTAAGCACCACTGACGACAATATTCTCGGCACTAACCCATTTATCACCATGAGCTTCAACAGCTTTTTGAGGGACTGGGAAGGTTACTGGTAGCGCTAGCATATCAACAAAATAAGGCACGGCTTCAGTTAGGGTGATTTCAAGCGTCTTATCATCCAATGCTTTGACACCCAATTGATCAAGTGGTGCTTTGCCGGTTGCAACCGCTTCAGCATTTAGTACTTTGGCATCACCTAGGTAGCTGGCATAGTATGCACCTGTTGCAGGGTCAACAAGACGGCGTAGGGCATAGACGGCATCATGAGCGGTGATGGCATCGCCATTTGACCACTTGGCATCACGTAGGGTGAATTTCCAGACTTTATTATCTGTTGTTTCCCATTTTGTAGCTAGACCTGGTACTGTTTTGCCTTCTTGATCGGTCATCACAAGACCTTCAAACATCTGGCGGATAATCGCCGAACTGGTTGTATCTTGAGATTTGGTTGGATCGAGTGTGGCGTGCTCAGTACCATTGACAATAATCAATGTATCTTTACCGGCAGGAACTTTTGCGGTGGCTTTCGAAGCTTCAGCAGCTGGTGCAGCAGTTTTGTCTTCATTACCGCAGGCGGTTAGACCAAATGCCGTGGTAAGCGCTAGGGCGATTGCGGTTGGTTTTAGTAGGGTCATTTGCAATTTTCCTTAATTACTATTACAAAAACAATATGCATGATATGCATCGATATGCCAAAATACATCAATTTACATCCAGTTACCTTTGGCATACAGAATATTAACAAATTACATGACATTGTCAAGAAAAATATACTGGATTTGTAGATATATTTATTGCAATTGTTCTAAGCTTAAATTATCTGAATTGTAAAGGTTTGGATTGCAATAAAATATGTTATACTATCACGTTTTATTGAGTTGATTATCAAATGATAATGAGAATTTTATGCAAAAACGTGATTAAGTGATTGAAATTTTGTCAAAACGATTTATAATATGTCAATTGATAATCGTTATCGTTTTTATTTGTATTTTTAAACAACAATAATTCGCTTGCCAAGATTTGGGCAACGGTATGACTGATGGGTGTGTTCGTGTTGGATTCTGCAAACAAGATTAAGGGTGTGGCGCTCGCTGTGGCGATTGTTTTGCATGGCGTGGCAGGCTTTGGCGTGGCAAATATGCAAATCAAGACTTTGACACCGCCAAAAATTACACCGCCTTTGGAAGTAGAATTTATCAAACCTGAACCAAAGCCTGAGCCCGAAAAAATCATTTTAAATAACCTTGAGTCGCCTGAACCTGTCAAGGTAGAGCCAAAACCTGCAATGGAAAATACCCAAGCGGTTGTGCCACCAAAAGGCGATACGCAAGTATCTGAAGTCAAGGACAGTCCATCATCTGATGATACACCGCCTGCAACGGAAGATGTGGCAACACCGCCACAAACTATCGAAACCGACCCAGTGCAGACAACACCAATAACGCCAAGTTTGGAATCCACGCCTGATGTCGTGCCTGATACACCGACGGTTGAGCCTGTTACACCTGTTGTTACTACAACCATTACACCAGTGACATCGAGTGATGACCATACTGTGACACCTGCTACTAATCCAGCAGATGTACAGGATAACAACATTGCACCAGTAACTACACCTACAACGGTGGACAAGACGCCGACATCTACACCGCCTGAGAGTGCTGCGCCTGCGAATGTATCACCAACAAATGTAGTCAATAATACTGTTTCACCAACAAATGTAGTTAATAATACGACGACAAACAATCAAGGCAATGGCAAAAATCCTGAAGCTGGTGCGGGTAAAAATCCTGATGTTGGTGCAGGCACAAAAGTTGGTGTACCCGACGGTACAGCAACCAATACTCAACCAATTACCAATCATAACTGGGGTAGCCTAAATAACAGTAGTGCAAGTTGGTTAAAAAAACCAAATTTGAGCAATTTGCAGACATCGGAGAATAATAAAGCAAAAACCGATTTGTCATTAAGTGTTACTTTTGATGAGCAAGGTCAAGTGAGTGCAGTCAATGCCAAATCAGGCGATTCGGCATTGGATGGTAAAATTGAACAAGCAGTAAAAAGCTTACAATCAGTAAGTTTGGCAGGGCAAACAATTCAGCTATCTACTAATCTAAGCTTTAATGACAAAGGGGCGGTTAGTTATGTTGGGAAATTTCAAACCAGTGATAAGGCATTTAATAAACAATTGGCATCAAAGATTAAAACTTTAAAATCAAATGAATTTATATCGAATCATATCAGATATACAGCACAATTAAAGGTAAATGCCGAAGGTGGTATTGATAGTGTTAAAGTGATTACATCAACTGGTGATAGAAAATTGGATGATGAATTGGCTAAACGAATTAAAAAAGCCAAATTGCATCCCCATGTTGTTAAGGGTTCAGCTGCGAGTGGTACAGCTACTTACAGTCTTACAGAAGAAATTAAGTAATTAAAGGTAACTAACTATGGATTTTGCATTTTATTGGTCGCATACTGATGCGGTGAGCAAGGCATTGTTTTTTGTGCTATTGGCATTGTCAGTGACATCTTGGATTGTGGGCATCATCCGTGTGCTCAATTCCAAGCGTCTATCGGGCACGATTGACAAATGCCTGACAGCGGCGATGGCGGATGTGTCGGTGGATGGCTTGGATTTTAACCAAAAAAAGATGATTACCGAACAAAAGCTACTTCAGCACATTGCCCGTTTTCGCTTTGAGCTCGAAAAAGGCTTGCCAGTGCTTGGGACGACGGCATCGATTGCGCCGTTTATTGGGCTATTTGGCACGGTGTGGGGCATTTTTCATGCGCTACACAGTATCGGCAAAAGCGGACAAGCAGGTCTTGCACAAGTGGCAGGCCCTGTGGGTGAAGCGCTGATTATGACAGGTCTTGGCTTGGCGGTGGCGATTCCTGCGGTGATTTTTTATAATATCGCTGTACGCATCAACAAAAAAGCCCTGCACATCGCCACAGATACCGCGCATCAAATCTTGGCAAAAACGGCACAATAAGGGGGCGATATGGCGTTCGAGCTTGGAGATCATGACGATCAAGGCATGAATGAGATGAATCTGATTCCGCTCATTGATATCATGCTTGTGCTGATGATTATTTTTCTTGTGACAGCGACGGTGCTCAATCCGACCGTGCCACTGGATTTGCCAAAAACTGCTGCTAGCGTCAATGATGCACCGCCACAGGTGCTGCAAATCAGCATTGATGCAGACAGCCAAATCTATTGGGATAAAGAGCCAATCAGCCTTGATGAGCTCAATCGTCGATTTGGCGAAGAAGTCAAACAGGGCAACAATCCACAAATCAATCTGCGTGCTGATAAGTCGGGTAAATATGATATGGTTGCCCAAGTGCTTGCGGTGGCAGGCGAAGCAGGGCTAAAAAAGATTGCCTTTGTCAGCGAATAATGATTGGCTCTATAAAGATATGCTCAATCAACAAAACCACAGTAAAAAAAGCCACAGTGTTGTGGCTTTTATCTTTTAAAATATATTTAATATCTATTTATCAAATAAATCGGATAATTTGGCTTATACCACCAAGATCCCCCGTTCATTCATTGCCATTTGCCATGCATCGATGTGAGTTGGTTTGCCAAGCCAAGTAACGATGATGCCGTGGTGGATTTGTTGTAGGGCGTGAATCTTACGCAAAATCCCCCGATCAGGCGGTGTACTGGTATCAATGCCAAGATACAGCTGTGCATCATGGCTATCGCACTCATTAATCAGTGCCATCAGCTCATCACGAGTATCCACTACGCCTGCATCACTAAGCACGGACAATGTCATCACATAGTCTGTATCAGCACGCTCAAGGGTAGCTTTGATCAGTCGCTCATGCGGTGTATCACTGATAGGGTGTATTGGCTTGACATTTGGCACTTGATAATCATCATGATCAATGATGATCTGGCTAAACTGCGCCATCAGCGCTTGATAATATGGCTGATTGGTATCGGTGCGGACGCTGACGACAGATTTGAGACGGCAATACAGATACGCCATCAGTCGGGGCAGTAGTCCATACAGCACAAGGCAGGCAAGCACAAGATAAGCAAACTGCGCTGGCGTGCCATCGCTCGCTGTCGGCAGAACCAGCCCAAGCTTGGCAGGTAAATAGCCAATTACGGCTAATAGTTCATAAAAATGTGCATCAGTAAGCAATGTCGATTCAAAGCCAAAGCCATAGCGACGAAATAAAAATAAACCAAATAAGCCTACCATACTACCCACCAAACCCGATAGCCAAGCACCATGCATGATGGTGGATAGATACCATGATTTGATGGGGCGAATGTTATCAAGGATGACACTAAGGGCGGTTTTGTTCGCCGTGTGATTGCTTGATAACACGCCTGATGCGATGGGGCTTTGTAGGATAAGCTTATCAAAAAAGCTTGTCAGCAGCGAGTGCTTGGGGCGAGCCAAACCAATCAGCCACCACAGCAAAGACAAACTATGCCAGCCCAATAATGCCACCAAGACATAGAAAAAATTGACCACACTACTTGCCAAAATCCCAGCAACGCCCACCATGCCAAGCACAAAATATACGATATAAATCAATCGCTTAGATGATGCGATCATCTGATGCGTGCTAGTGATGACATCAAGCAGATGTCCGTCGCTGTCGATTTTTTCGGCACGGATAAATAGCTTGTCATACGCAGAATGATTGTCGCCTTTGAGCGTGTCGGTGACAAGCTTTGGGTCTTGGGCAAAGATATAATCCCGCGCTTCAAGTCGGCGAATCAACTCTAAGCGTTCGTGTTCTTGGGGTGTCTTGGGGGTGGTCTGAGTCATAGCAAGCGATGGTTTGGCTTAAGTTTGGGAATTGGATTCAAGCATGGCAAGCTCACGGCTGAGCGCATCCACTCGTGCTTGTAGCTCATCATCGGCACGCACGGCAAGCTGTTTGCCCAGTTTTTTGATTTGGGTGCGTAGCTTGGCGGCGGCGATGGTGTTTTTGGCGTTTTGGGCATTAATAGCTTGGCTTGGCGCTGTATTCATGACATTGACCATCTGTGATTCGATGGTGCTGACGACAGGCTTTGTGCCATCTTCAATGGTCTTGGCGACACGGTTTAGATGCTTGTGATAACGCTGGCGTAGATGTGCTTGTTCTTTTTGGCGTGTGCTATCGTCGATATGGCGTGGATGTTCGACCAAATCAATGCAGTCCACAGGGCAGGGCGCAAGGCAGAGCTCACAGCCTGTACATAGCTCGGTGATGATGCTATGCATATGCTTGGCAGTGCCGATGATGGCATCGACAGGACAGGCAGGGATGCACTTGGTGCAGCCGATACAGTCATCTTCACGGATGATGGCACGCACTTCAATTGGGCGATGGCTAATTGGGTCAATTTGCCATTTACTCGGTGTGGCAGGTTGTGGCTCGACATCTAGGATACTTGCAATGCCATCACTGACAGCTTGTCCACCGGGTACGCATAAGTTGGGCGCTTCGCCTTGTATAACGATACCGTGTGCATAGGGCAGACAGCCGTCATGATGACTGCACAGTCCGCACTGGGTCTGGGGTAGTAGCGCATCAATCTGTGCGATGCGGATACGCTTATCATCACTGAGTGTCGCCAATGCCAATGGCTCAAATAAAATCGGCAAGTCATCTAATCGGGTGGTGCAATCGGTCATAAGGTTTTTAAATTTAATTAATCAATACTAAGCAAATTGGGCAAAACAGGCAAATTGGAAAAAATGGCGGATTTATCAAGCTTAATCATCTGTGGCGGTGGGCAGATACCGTTGTTTGACAAGGCTAATCAACTCATGGGCAATCGTACCTGTCGCAGGGATGGGTGGTAAATTATCCAAATCAAAAAACTTGGCATCACTAATCTCACCTGCCTGCACACGGATAGCGCCACTGTGATAGTCAGCGATAAAGCCTGCCATCAGATTGCTCGGATATGGCCACGGCTGCGAGCTGATGTAGGTGGGGGTATGGATATGGATGCCAACTTCTTCAAATACTTCACGGTGCACGCCCATTTCAAGCGTTTCGCCTGCTTCAACAAAGCCTGCAATCAAACCATAGACGCCTTTTTGGCGGTGGCGATGATGTAATGCAAGTAGTATCTGTGGCTTATGCGTATCAGGGCAATGGCGAGTGATGGCGACGATGATACACGGCTGTACACGGGGATAGGCGTGATGACGGCATTTGGGGCAGACTTTGGCGTGCTCGCCGTGTGCGTGGGCGTGTGTCGGCGTGCCACAGCGTGAGCAGTAGCGATGGTCATTTTGCCATTGTACAAGCATAATCGCACGGCTTAGTGCATCAAGGCTTGAGCTATCGAGTGTGTTTAGTAGATTGCGAAAGCTGATGGCTTTTAGGTTTTGGACATCTTTGGTGTCAAAGCCATCACCAAATCTCATCATCAAGCCAAGCTTGCAGGCGTGCTCACTATCAATCACATGGCTGACAGGGTGCTCGTGGTGCTGTGCGATGGTGCTTGGGCTGTCATTGTGCGATTCGCTATAGCCGAGATGGATGGCGTATTTTGGGGCATTTGCTAAGCTTAGCACAAAGGGCGTACCATCAGCATGACAGACTAGGCTGTCTGCTTGTATGACCCATAGGGTGATGCTCATTTGAGCACCTCTGTTCGCCATGCACTATCAGCATCGCTGTCTGCTTGGGATGCGACGAGCAGATTGGCAAGATTGGCTAAATTATGAAAATGCAATTCTTGATCGCCTGCATCAGCACCGCCATCATCATCCATCGCAAGGCTCATCTGACCTGCGGTCATCGCCAGATACACTTCGGCGAGAATCTCGGAGTCCAGCAAAGCCCCGTGGAATGTACGGTCTTTTTGACCGACGCCAAGACGAGCAACGAGTGCATCTAGGGTGTTTTTTTGTCCAGGATACATCTGCCGTGCCATCGCAAGGCTGTCAGTGACTTGAATTTCATCCAAGAAATTTGGCAGCCCTGCTTTTTTGAATTCCATATCCAAAAAGCGCATATCAAAGCCTGCATTGTGCGCAATGACTTCGCTACCTGCCATAAAGTCATACACCGCTTGGGCAACTTCAGCGAATTTTGGCTTATCAGCGACAAACTCATTGCTGATGCCGTGAACTCGGATAACATCATCATCCATCTGCTTTTCGGGATTGATATAGACATGAAGTTTGTTGCCGGTAAATTTACGACCAATCAGCTCAATGATACCGACTTCAACGATGCGATCGCCATTTTGATCATCAAAGCCGGTGGTTTCTGTATCCATGATCAGCTGACGATTGGCGACACCTTTATTGACAGGGCGTGGCAAAATTGCCCAAAAATCAGGATTGGCACGAGATGTATCGCCGTCATAATCAGGGTTTTGTTCGGTATTAAAATCGCTTAATTTGGGTGCAGGGCGTGATTGCATGGTGGATAAATCAGCAGTCGGTGTATGATCCGCTACAGGTTCAGCCAAGTCATACATGGGCTGAACAGCACTGCCTGCTTGATGATAGTGCTGCAATCCTTGGGCGATGACCCACGATTCACCCACGTGAGCAGGATTGATGATAAATTCATCTCCCTGACCATCAACGCCAAGATTGGCAAGCTTGTCCGCCATCTCATTGCCTGCGTGTCCTGCATGACCTTTGATCCATTGCCAGTCGATTTGGCGGTTTTGGCTAAGTGCATCGAGCTGTTGCCATAGCTCAAGGTTGAGTACCGGTTTGCCATCGGCTTTTTTCCAACCACGATTTTTCCAACCACTAATCCAGTTTGTGATACCATCTTTGACATAGCCTGAATCCGTCCAAATCTGTATCGGCAAGTGCGCAGGCGTGCTTTGAAGTGCGGTAATGGCCGCCATCAGCTCCATGCGGTTGTTGGTGGTGTTCGCTTCCCCGCCCCACAGATTGCGCACATCGCCTGTATCATACTGTAGATGCACGCCATAGCCACCTGGCGATACGGCATTTTGTCCATTGCCCTTGCAGGCGCCATCGGTATATGCAATGATTGGATAAGTCATAAAAATCGTTCGTGTCAATGATTGTAGCAAATGTGCCTATTATAAAGCATTGCACCACTTTATGCGAATTTCTGCGTAGTTTTATGATGGCTTTGGGGTATCAGTCCGTCTGATGCAGATTTCACATTTATTTTTGCGCGGGTGAATGTGGTATAATGGCAAATTATTCATCCATTTAGCACAACTAGCACAAAGAATCATGACATCAACCATCACGCCAAGCCATCAGTTTCGCCGAGTGTTTCATCCCAAGTTTCTACACGCCCCAAAATCCGTCAGCATCTGCCATGATGACAGACCGCTGTATCTTGAGATTGGCGCAGGCAAGGGCAAGCACGCTGTGTTATTTGCAACTGCCAATCCTGATAAGCGACTGATTGCGGTTGAGCGTACCAGTGAGAAATTTAGCGCATTTGACAAATTAAGCCATGCCAATTCATTAGATAATCTTACCAATATCCATGCTGATGCGATTGCGTTTACGGTGCATTTTATCCATCCTAATTCCCTAGATGGCGTGTTTATCCTGTACCCCAATCCCGAACCGCATAACAAAAATCAACGATGGCTCAATATGCCATTTTTTGAGTTTTTATTATCGCGTATGAAAGCAGGGGCGGCGATTACTCTAGCTAGCAACATCACTGAATACATCGATGAAGCGGTAGAATTGCTTGATACTGTATGGTATTTGCCTTATGTCAAGCAGACCATCGCCAAGTCATCGGCTCGTACGCATTTTGAGATTAAGTATTTGGCTCGAGATGAGCTGTGCCAAGAGATTATCATCACCAAGCCTGATGGCTATCTCACTCGCTTTGATGATATACCTGCAATGTCTTTATAAATCGACGTTTTAAATCGTATTGATAAATAAGTAAAATTAAATTATTGGAAATAGCATGACTCAGGCAAATGTGGCGATTATTGGCGCAGGGGCGGCAGGGCTGATGGCGGCAGAAGTGCTGTCGGCTTATGATGTCGATGTCCATGTATTTGACCAAAAACCCACCGCCGCACGCAAGATTTTGATGGCGGGTAAAACAGGGCTGAACATCTCGCACAATGAGCCGATGGCGGATTTTGTCACTCGCTATACGCCGTCTGATTGGCTTGCGCCGTATGTGCAGGCATTTGGTGCTGATGACATCCGTGCATGGATGACATCGCTTGGTATTGATAGCTATGTCGGCTCGACAGGGCGAATTTTTCCTGTCGAGATGAAAGCATCCAAGCTTGTGCGAGCATGGCTAAATCGCCTACATGATAATCAAGTAAAATTTCACTATCGTCATCGCTGTGTCAAGATGAATAATCGTGTACTTGGCTTTGAAATCTTGGATAATAAGGGTAATATCATTGAGCGATTTGACCAAGCATTTGATGCGGTGATATTGGCGTGTGGTGGTGGTTCGTATGCGTATCTAGGCAGTGATGGCGCATGGCAAAGATGGCTAAGTGCTGATGAGCTGACACCGCTGTATGCCAGTAATGTCGGTGTGTTACGTAGTTGGTCGGCGTTTATGACCCCTTTATATGGTGAGGCTATCAAGCGTGTGCGGGCTTGGGTAGCTGATGATGACGGACATCAAGGCGATATTATTATCAGTCATTATGGACTAGAAAGCGGACTGATTTATAAGCTTAATTTCGCCATGCGACAAGCGATGGATGAGCATCAAAACTTTACCTTGTATTTGGATTTATTGCCTGATAAATCAGCTGATTTTATTTATAAAAACTTAACCAAAAATAAGAAACAATCACTCAATACGGCGCTCAAAAAACTCGGACTTGATGCTGTTAAAATTGCGCTATTGCGAGAATGTACGGATAAAACCGACTGGTCGGATTTATCAAAAATGGCAACGCACATCAAATCGCTAGCCATCAGCTGTACAGGATTTCGTCCGATGGATGAAGCTATCAGCACAGGCGGTGGTGTCAAGCGTATGGCAATGGGGGATAATTTGCAATTAACATCCCATGCAGGCGTGTTCTGTTGTGGTGAGATGCTTGATTGGGATGCGCCAACAGGGGGCTATTTATTGACCGCTTGTTTTGCTACAGGGCGAGCGGCGGCGATGGGTGTGCTAAAGATGTTAAAAATCAGCGACTTAACCAACTGATTAAGTCGCTGATGCATTATGCATACTTAATAGCAACAAGACAAATTTCAAGTTTGTTCTTGCCTTGTGAATAGCAAAGTAATGGCGTGGTGGCAGGTGTTGCATTAGTTAGCTTGTCAAATTCTGAGTCGCTAAGAATTTTATATGTTTTTGGATGGCGATAATAGGATTTTACATTGGCTTTTTTGCCGTTAATCGCATTGTAGCTACTATAATTTGCATAACTACCATCTTCTTGTTGATTGCTTGCTTGGCTGTAACTTTCAAGCTTGAATTTGCCATATCCTGCAATGTTTTTGATTTCAAAAATATGGTGGAAATAGTAATCCGAACCATTCATAAAACCATTGCCCATTGTATATTCGTAGCGACATTTTGATTTTTTGAGCAATTTATTATTTTTGAATATGGTGCAAGTCGTTGTTTCGGCGGGGAAATCATTATACATTGCATATGATGGCGTGCTAACGGCGGTCAAGCAAGCGATTGCAATGGCTGGATTGATTGAATTTAACTTCATATTCATTGTCCATAATTAAATAAAAGTTGAATTAATGTGATTGTAGCAAGTTCTTTGGCAAATGGCAACTTGATAAGAAGTATAAATTATCACCTGAAGTGAATTTATCATTTTGTGTCAAACTAATCAATGGTAAATCAATGAGCAAGCTGATACAAAATGCTTATATTCAATTAGCAAATCGCTTTTACAACATATCTTAGTGTGTAGTCACCAGACCAAACTTGCATATCTTCTTGTTTGGCGGTGCGTGCAGGGCGTGTGATGCCATTTGAGATGTTACGCACGGTTTTGGTGGGGCAATAGACACGGTATGTATGTGTCGCCATTGACTCGCCTTGCCAGCCTAATAAATCAAAATCAACGACATACAAGCCTTTTTTGCCATCGGGTGCTGATTTGACCGAAGAAATTTTTAGTGAATATAGCTGATTGCCTTCATAAATTGGATAGGTCTTTGCTATTGCTTGAGTGCTTGCCAATGCGGTCAAACCATATGCCAAGCAAGCAAGTACTGTATAGATTTTCTTCATAAATTACTCCACAAACTTCCCAACCAACGCATCACTATCCGTCCGTGCATCGAGTGCCACAAGTAGCGCATAAGCACCGATAAATTTACGGCTGATAAACATCATTTCCTTGGGCGGTAGGCTAAATTCTAGCGATTGCATCCCGTCTTTGGCTTTTTGCATCACACGGGCGTACAGGTCGCTACCAGCCCAAATATAGCGTCCGTCACTGTCTAGATGCGGATGCTGACCGTGAGCCACTTGATTGAGTGCTGCCGCTTTGGCAAAAGGCTCACACGCCATCAAAAAGACATCCGCCATATCTGATTTTGGCTTACCGTTAAGTTTATCAAAAAAGTCATAACCTGTCATCGCATCCATCATCATGGGCTTGTCTTGATAAAATCCTGCGTGTATCAAGCCACGAGCGATGCCAAGCAGATGACCGTCAAACTGCTTAATCGCCCCAAAGTCTAATAAGATAAGCTTATCAATGCCATCTTCAAAGCGTACAAGATAATTCCCAAAATTCGGGTCGGTCTGCATCTCACCCCACTCAAACAGCTCACGGATGACCACTTCGATGGCGGCTTGACCTAGGGCGTTTTTGCGTGCTTGGGGTAGCTGTTTTAGGCTGTTATCATTGAGTGATACGCCATGCTCAAAGCTCATACAAATCAAGCGTGGCGTGCTATAGTTATCATAAATCGTCGGCACGATATAGCGTGCATCATCAGCCAAATACTGGGCAAATCGCTTGGTGGTATTGGCTTCTAGGGTATAATCCACTTCACGATGTAGTAGCTCGCCAATCTCTTCAAACCACGCATCGAGCGCTTTGGTCTGTGGTACAGCATTGGTAATTTTTAATAAATGCTTAAAAATTGACAAATCAGCGTCAATCGATGCTGCTACCCCCGGGTATTGCACTTTGAGCACGACTTCACGGCCTGAATATTTGTGCATGGCTTTGTGTACTTGGGCAAGGCTTGCTGTGCCAATCGGCGTACGGTCAATCTCAAAATCCGCCACTCGTTCACCAAGCTCACTCTTTAGCGCATCATAGATGATGTGCCAAGCCAGTGGCGTGGTGCTGGCATCGAGCGTGTGCAGGGCATCAAGCACTTGCGGTGGCAAAAAATGCTCGCCATACAATGCTAGCATCTGCCCGACTTTGACCACCGAACCTTTGAGCTTACCAAGCTCGCTCACCAAATAATCCGCTTGCTCTTGGAGCAGGGTATGCTTGGCATTGGCTCGCTGTTCTTGGCTCATAAACAGACTGCCGACACTGGATTTTGCCCAATTTTTACCGATATTGAGCGAAGTTTTGGCGATAGACAGACGGCGAGATAGGGGCGTGGTTTTTAGCTTATCAATTGGCTGGGTCATTCGTGTTTGATTTTATAATGAAAAATGATGGCTTATTATAGCAAAAATTCGCCTGTATCGCTATGATTGGCTAATGATGTTAATAGTTCAAGGAAATATCTAAGGATATTCTATTTGTTTGCCTTGCTTGTTAATAAAAAACAAATTTTCATCCTGTTTAACCAATGCGACACCATTTTTAAAACTGGTTGCATAATCATAGTGCAGGGGAATGATTACCTGACCAGTTTTGTCAATAAATCCGTATTTTTTGTTATTGCCCACCATTGCCAAACCGTCACTAAATTCGCTCGCCTCATCATATTGAATTGCAATATGAACATTGTTTGATTTGTCAATAAATCCCCATTGACCATTTTTCTCAACCATTGCCAAACCATTTTGAAACTCCAATGCTAAATCATACTGCGGGGGAATTGTTGGCTGTCCAAATTTATCAATAAATCCCCATTTATTGCCCATTCTAACCGCTGCCAAGCCCTCGCTAAATCTCATGGCGAAATCGTATTGAAAATCAATCACTGTATTGTTATGTTTGTCCACATATCCCCAGTGGTTATCTTTTTTGGCAAATAATAAGCCTTCGCAAAAATAGCCAAGTTTTGAGTATTGTATGGGAATGACGGCTTTTCCTGTACAATCTAAAATTCCCCATAGGTTATTTTTCTGAACTGTAATTAAATTTCCATTAATTAATCCAACTTCATCATATTCAAATGGGATGATGATTTCACCAGCTTGATTGACAATACCAGATTTGCCATCCTTTTTATAATATGCTAATTCTGCTTTGGATGAACAGTTGGGTTCGGTGGTGGAATTGACTATCTGGGCATCTACGACCTCACACGCCCATGTGGCTTGGATGATGAGAAGATTACCTGCCAAAGTTGCAACAAATGCCAAATGGCTCAATGATTTGATTTTGGTGGATTTCATCATAGTGCCCAAATATATGAAAACGTTATAAATAACCGTGATTGATTGATAAAAATAGTGCATACTTTCAACGAAAAAGGCAGGCAATGACCTGCCTGCCGTTTCGCAATTATCTTGTAGTCTGATAAATTGATTTTTAGAACCCTTTATCAATCGCACGCCAACCGATATCACGGCGATACTGCATACCATCAAAGCTGATACCGTCGATGGCCTGTAGTGCTTTGGCTTGTGCATCTTTGATGGTGTCGGCTAGTGCTGTGACGCATAGCACACGACCGCCATCGGTGACGATGTCATCGCCTTGTTTTTTGGTGCCTGCATGGAAGACTTTTAGGCTGTCGGTGTCATTTCCAAGTCCTGTGATGACATCGCCTTTTGAGCTGGTTTCTGGATAGCCACGACTTGCCAGCACCACACCAAGCGCCACTTGTTTTGACCAGTTGGCAGTGGCAGGTAGCTCGCCTTTGAGTCCTGCTTCAATCAGCTCGACCAATGAGCTTTCTAGGCGCATCATGATTGGCTGTGTTTCAGGATCGCCAAATCGACAGTTGAACTCGATCACATACGGATCGTTATGCTCATCAATCATCAAACCTGCGTACAAAAAGCCAGTATAAGGCGTGCTGTTCGCTTTCATCGCATCAACCACAGGACGGATGACTCGCTCGATGACCTTGTTATGCACCTCATCGGTCACCACAGGGGCAGGGCTATATGCACCCATACCGCCTGTGTTTGCGCCTGTATCACCTTCAAAGATACGCTTGTGGTCTTGGCTTGTTGCCATCGGCAAAATGTTATCGCCATCAATCATGCAGATGAATGATGCTTCTTCACCTGACAAAAACTGCTCAATCACCACGCGACTGCCTGCATCGCCAAATTTATTACCGGCAAGCATATCATCAATCGCATCAAAGGCTTCTTGCTCGCTCATGGCGACGATGACGCCTTTGCCAGCAGCTAGACCATCGGCTTTGATGACGATTGGCGCACCATTTTTTTGCACAAATGCTTTGGCAGGGTCAATCTCGGTAAAGACTTCATAAAAGGCAGTTGGGATGCCGTGCTTTTGCATAAAGTCTTTGGCAAATGCCTTTGAGCCTTCTAGCTGTGCGCAGTACTGTGTCGGGCCCCAGATGGCGATACCTGCGGCACGCAAATCATCGACCACGCCTGCGACCAATGGCGCTTCAGGGCCGACGACCACAAAGGCAATGTCATTGGCTTGGCAAAACTCAATGACCGCTGCATGATTGGCGACATCAAGATCAACATTGACAAGCTTAGCTTCGATGTCCGTACCTGCATTGCCACGAGCGACATAGACGGTGGCGACTTTTGGATCTTTGGCACAAGCCCATGCCAAAGCGTGCTCACGACCACCAGTGCCCAGTACTAAAATATTCATAATAATCCTTAGAAAATAAATAAAACGGGAAAATCAACTCAATGGCGTTATTTTAACAAAAATTTTAGGCTTTGGTGAAATTAAATACGCTTTTGTTGTGGATTTGGCAAAGTCGCCATGTGTTTTAAACTATGCTAAAAACATGGCTTTGATGACAAGTCGACTGCGACCAACCATCAAAGCCAGTTCAGCGATTATAAGTCTGAAACAGCACAGCCTAGGTAATGCTAATGACATAGGCATCATCATCAAGCTTAGCCACGAGTGCATCACCTGCTACCAGTTTGCCCACGCCTTTTGGTGTGCCTGTATAAATTAAATCGCCTTGTCGTAGCCCAAAATGACGGTGCAAATACTGCAACTGATACAAGCAGTCAAACAGCATCTTATCGGTAGTGTCATGCTGACGCACTTCATCATTGACTGACAAAAACAGCGTACTGACAGCAGGGGGTGTGCCGTGTGTCAAAGGTGATAACCAAGCACCATCACGAAAGC
Organism: Moraxella pluranimalium; assembly: GCF_002014825.1. GTDB lineage: Bacteria > Pseudomonadota > Gammaproteobacteria > Pseudomonadales > Moraxellaceae > Moraxella > Moraxella pluranimalium. Next base: position 27,957 of record NZ_MUYU01000007.1, read on the forward strand.
CTTTGGCAAGTGTCCATGGCAGACCTTTTGCCTTGAGATTGGCTTGTACATCACGAGCGGTCAAATCAAGCCCCACGCCATAGCCTGTGATGATGCTTAAATCAATGTTGGTATCATCTGCCACATCTTGTCCGATATACAAAACCAGCTCCACTTCGTGATGAATATTATCGCTAAAGCTTGGTAAGGTCAGTGTGTTATCTTGGGTGAGTGCGGTGGTCGGTTTCATAAAGACCACAGGCTCACCGGTTGGTGTGTTGCCAAGCTCGCTGATATGCTCGGCATAACTGCGACCGATGCAGTAGATATTGCCAAGAGGGGCGTGACTGCCATCTTTAAAAATCACTGATTTCATTATCCATCCTTATTATCATGTGAATATTTATCATGATTGTCGTTAAAGGTGTAACACTGCTAGCATCATAACAAATTTTACCCCATCAAATCAACGCCAGTTATCCGCTGATGACTGATAGTAAAGATAGGGTTAATCAATATTTGGGCGATGGTTTAGGATTTGCAATGATTACTAATCAAAGTCGCAAGATAAGGATGATAATAAGCAGGCAAATCATGACCCATGCCACTGACCAGCACAAAGTGAGCATTGGGGATGACTTTGGCAAGAAATTTGCCATGACTTGGTGCAACGAGCCCATCTTTATCGCCATGAATGACTAAGGTGTTGGCACGGATTTGCTTGGTAAACTTCAAAATTGAGCCTGATGCCAAAATCGCAGTCAGCTGCTGAGCCACGCCTAGCGGGTGAAAATTGCGCTGATAGCGTTTTTCGGCGATGGCACGAGTGCCTTTGATATCCAGATGTCCTGGTGAGCCAACAGCCGTCATAAACCATACGCTATGGCGTACCATATCTCGCTCCGAATGACTCTCGGGGCGACGCACAAAGGTCATAAACTGCTTGGGATTGGGTGGGCGTAAAAACGCACGGTTGGCGGTAGAAAATAGCAGGGTAAGATTTTTGATATATTTGGGATAGCGAGCAGCGACGATTTGGGCAATCATACCACCCATCGATGCACCGACGAGATTGACTTCAGACAGATGCATGGTCTTAATCAGCCGTGCCACATCTTCAGCCATGTCGGTGAGCGTGTAGGGTACTTGCTCGCCTTTGTTTGACAAACCAGCTTGCACCTTGAGCATCATCTTAAGCTTGTTAAGTCGTGGCAGACCGTCGATTTGAATTTTGCTAGACAGCCCCGTATCCCGATTATCAAAGCGGATAACAAAAAAGCCTGCATTGATAAACAGTTTAAGAAAACTATCCGACCAAAACAACATCTGCGAGCCAAGACCCGTCACAAAAATCATCGGCGGATGCTCAGGATTGCCCCCAGCTTCGACACACAGGCGTATGCCATCACCGATGTCAATGATGGCTTGATACAGATGCTCGGATAAATCCGATGGATACCAGTCGATATCGCCAAATCGTCGCCAGCTCTCGGGTACGACACTCGGCTGTGTGTGAAAGGGGGTTTCGCTATTCATGGCTATGATTGGATTTTTTTTGATTAGATTTCGACCATTTCAAAGTCGGCTTTACCGACGCCACATTCTGGGCATAGCCAGTCTTCAGGGATGTCTTCCCAGCGAGTGCCAGGGGCTAGACCTTCTTCGGGACAGCCCAGCTCTTCGTCATAAATCCAACCGCAGACGATACATTGATATTTTTTCATAGGTCACCTTGTTGCCTTGATTGTGCTGATGGCGCACAATATTGGGTAAAATTATCAGATGATTAGTTTACAGATGTATCGATTTTTTGCAAGTAAAATTTTGGGTTTGGACAATTAATTTACTGATTAACTCTTATATTAACCGAGCACAAACCGCTAAAGCAATTACCAGTTAAGATGAAATCATTAAATGGTTCTTGTTTATAAAACCCACCACGAGAGATACGACGAATAATATCCACCCCATCAGCACCCAAAACTGCACGACCTAGCAAATAAGCATCTTTGACACTTTTTTGGCTTAGCTCAATACCGCTATCTGTATCTTCTGCTTGATACCAAGCAATAATGATTTCATTTTTACTATGCTCAAGTTGAGCACTTAGACTGCTATCACCAAGCTTGTATATTTTCTTGGGCTCACCTTTATTGTCGGTACTATCAGAAACTTTTGCAGCTGTAAGACCTGCACTTTTTAGAATTTCTTGAGCATTATTCACACCAACTTTTTCAACAGGTTGGCTTAAGTCATCTTGATACCATTCTGTGGATTTCTGTTCTGTCTGTTCGGTTTGTGCTTCGGTTTGCTGCTCAGGTTGCTCAGAATTACCACAACCAGCTAGAAGTGCTAACAATACCATTGTTGGAAATAATTTACGCATAACATTCTCAATTTTGCAAACTTACGAAAGTATTAAGAAATTTATATTTAAGCTTTTATTAATTGCTCGACCAATTTTTCACGAGCAGCGATAAAGCCATCAATACCTTTGATAAGCAGACTGTTTAGCGGATGTGACTCTTGAGCTTTTTCAAAGTCAGCTTGGCTAAGTGCTGCAGGCTTGGCGGTGATGTTATCAGCTGCGCTAAGCTGTCTTGGTACAGCCAGCTGACTGTTTGCCAACTCATCAAGTAGGGCGGGCGAAATGGTCAATAAATCACAGCCTGCCAAGGCGATGATTTGCTCAATACTGCGAAAGCTTGCACCCATCACTTGGGTGTGATAGCCGTGCGATTTATAAAACTGATAAATCGACTTGACCGAATTGACACCCATGTCATCACTGATGGCGATGTCTTGGCGATTTTCGTGAGCCTTTTGCCAATCGGTGATACGACCGACAAATGGTGAAATCAAAGTCACGCCCGCATCAGCACACGCACGGGCTTGGGTGTCGGTGAATAGCAGGGTGAGATTGCAGTGAATGCCTTGTTTTTCAAGCTGTTCGGCAGCTTTGATACCTTGCCAAGTCGATGCGATTTTGATGAGTACTCGCTCTTTATCGACGCCAAGTTTGGCATAGCGTTCGATGTAGTCGTGCGCTTTGGCGATGGTCGCATCAGTGTCAAATGATAGTCGTGCATCCACTTCGGTTGAGACTCGCCCTGCAATCAGCTGACTGATTTGATGACCGAGTGCCACCGTGAGTGTGTCGATGGCAGTATCTGTGTCCAAGCCTTTGATTTGACTTAATAATTCGTCATGCTCGCCACTAGCAAAGGCGGCGGTGATTAGGCTTGGGTTGGTGGTGGCATCAACAGGCTTTAGGCGTGCGATGGCGGTCAAATCACCAGTGTCAGCGACGATGGTGGTGAGCTGTGATAATTGTTCTAAGCTATTCATAAAAAAATCTCAATGGTCTAAAAGGTGGGTTAAAAGTAGCACATTTGGACAATTTTCGCCACTGTTTTGATATTAATTTGGACAATCACCATCAGGCAAATCTGATACAAATCGGTCGGATAAATCTTGTGCCTTGACAATGAATGTCAGCGGTATTGGCTAAAACGATTATAAAAGAAAGTTTGTCAAAATCACTACACCAAAACATAAAAATCGTGTATCATTGGCATATTTATGTTGATTCAAAAAAAGGAAGCTGTAATGAGCGAAACGCCAACCTTGCCGATTAATACAGACGAAATCAAAGGCTATCGCAATCAAATTGATAGCATCGATGAACAAATCCAACAGCTTATCAATGAGCGTGCCAAAGTCGCCCAAAAAGTGGCGATTGCCAAAAAAAATCACGAAGACCATCCGATTTTTTATCGTCCAGAGCGTGAAGCCCAAGTGCTAAAAGCGGTGATGGCTCGTAACGAAGGCCCATTGTCAGGCGAAAAAATGGCTCGCCTATTCCGTGAAATTATGTCGGTCTGCCTAGAGCTTGAAGCCCCACAAAAGGTGGCGTATCTTGGGCCTGTGGGGACATTTACTCATGCAGCAGCGCTTAAGCACTTTGGCAAAGCGGCGACCACAGTGTCGCTAGCGACCATCACCGATGTGTTTCGTGAAGTGGAATCAGGCAGTGCGTCTTATGGTGTTGTGCCTGTCGAGAACTCATCAGAAGGCGTGGTCAATCATACGCTAGATGCGTTTCTTGGCTCAAGTTTAAAAATCATCGGCGAAGTTGAACTGCCGATTCATCATAATTTTTTGGTCGCCGAGCACACCAAAGTCAAAAATCTAAGCTGTATCTATGCACACCAACAAGCGTTGGCGCAGTGCCGTCATTGGCTTGATGTCAATTTCCCAAGCGTTGAGCGTGTGGCGGTATCAAGTAATGGCGAAGCGGCTCGCCGTATCCAAAACGAATGGCATTCAGCAGCCATCGCAGGTGATGTGGCAGTCGCTGAATATGGTCTGCACAAGCTACACGAAAATATCGAAGATAACCCAGGTAATACCACCCGTTTCTTAATCATCGGTCGTGAAGACGTGGCGGCATCAGGTGCGGACAAGACATCGATTATGGTGTCAAGTCCTGATAAGGCAGGTGCATTGATTGAAATCCTTGAGCCGCTGCGTCGTCATGGCGTATCGATGACCAGTATCGAGACTCGCCCAGAGCGTCCGAACAAATGGGCGTATGTGTTCTTTATTGATATGAATGGTCATATCAGTGATGACAATGTCGCCGCTGCCATCGAAGATATTCGCCCATTGGTCAAAGATTTGCGAGTGCTTGGCTCATACCCAAAAGCCGTCCTATAATCTGCGTATGAATTGATGGTGATTTTTTTATATTTTATAAAGAATCACTTGATATTTGTTTGACCATTATCATCAATCGAATGGAAAATATCACCAATGGATGAGATGACAAAGCCGCTATTTGCCCATCTGTGCGTGATTGGCTTGGGGCTGATTGGTGCATCGCTGGTGCAAGCGGTGCATAATGCCAATCAGCGCCGTAGCACGCCACTGGTTGGCAAAATCACGGCGATGGATACCAATGCCGTCAGCATCAAAGACGCCATCAATGCAGGCGTGATTGCTGATGGTAGCACCGAGATTATCAAGGCTGTGCAGGGCGCTGATATCGTGGTGATTGCCGTGCCTGTCAAGGCAATGGCATCTGTGATGTCTGCACTCAAAGCTGCGATGGATGCAGGCGTGCTTGCCAAAGACTGCCTAATCAGTGATGTGGGTAGCACCAAAGAAAGCGTGGCAATGCTTGCTGATGAAATTTTTGGCGCACATCATCACTTTATCGGTGGGCATCCGATTGCCGGTGCCGAAAATTCAGGTTTTCATGCCCGAAATGGCGAGCTGTTTGTACAGCATAAGTTAATCCTATGTCCGACTGATAGCACGGATTTGGCACAACTTGCCAAACTGCGTCAGCTATGGCAGGGCGTGGGCGCAGATGTCATTGAGATGGATGCCAAGCGTCATGATGAGATTTTGGCTTATACCAGTCATCTGCCGCATTTGTTGGCGTTTAGCCTGACGCATCAGCTGGCAAGCCATGATGATAATTTGGATATTTTCCGCTATGCCGCAGGGGGCTTTCGTGACTTTAGTCGCATTGCTGCTAGCCACCCTGTGATGTGGCATGATATTTTTATTGCCAATAAATCAGCACTACTGAACTCTTTGGATGAATTTCAACAGCATTTGAATGAATTTAAAGAAATTATCGAAACACAAAATTCACAAAAACTACTTGATTGGCTGGCGACATCTCGCCATGCACGCCGTCATTTTGGGCATATGCTTGCCAAAAAATCCACACACAAACCCAATAGCATCATCACAACCGATGCCATCAAGGACACGATTATGAGCCAAAGCTATCATATCCGCCCCCAAAACCACATTACAGGTACGATTACTGTACCGGGGGATAAATCCATTTCTCATCGCAGTATCATGTTTGGTTCGCTGGCTGATGGCGTGACCCATGTCAGTGGCTTTTTGCAAGGTGAAGATGCGCTTGCGACTTTGCAGGCATTTGCCGATATGGGTGTCAAAATCGAACGAGATGGCGATAAAGTCACCATTCATGGCGTGGGCATTGATGGCTTACAAGCGCCAAAAGAGCCGTTGTATATGGGTAACTCAGGCACGAGTATGCGCCTATTGGCAGGGATTTTATCCGCTCAACAATTTGATAGCGTAATGACCGGTGATGTCAGCCTATCCAAGCGACCGATGGAGCGTGTGGCAAAGCCGCTGCGTGAAATGGGCGCAGTCATCCAATCGACCGGCGAAAAAGGCACAGCGCCATTATCTATCACAGGTTCGCAGTCATTGACCGCTATCGATTATACCTTGCCTGTAGCATCAGCGCAGATTAAGTCATGCTTGATTTTGGCGTCGCTTTGGGCAAATGGCACAACTACCATCCGTGAGCCTGAAGTCAGCCGTGACCACACTGAGCGTATGCTGAACGCCTTTGGCTATCCTGTGCATACCGATGGCAATGTCATCACGGTGACAGGCGGTGGCCGCTTGACTGCCACAGACATCATCGTACCTGCCGATATCTCAAGTGCGGCGTTTTTTATGGTGCTGGGTGCAATCGGTGGTGGTGATGGCCTGACCATCCAAAAAGTCGGCATGAATCCGACTCGTACAGGCGTGATTGATATTCTAAAATTGATGGGTGCTGACATCACTGTCACCAATGAAACCATCGTCGGTGGCGAGCCTATCGCCGACATCACTGTCAAGCCATCTGACCTAAAAGGCATCGACATCCCTGAGCATCTAGTGCCACTGGCGATTGATGAGTTTCCTGTGCTGTTCGTCGCTGCTAGCTGTGCCACAGGGACAACCAAGCTTACCGGCGCAAAAGAACTGCGAGTCAAAGAGTCAGACCGCATTGCGGTGATGGCAGATGGCTTGGCGACTTTGGGTGTAGAATCGACCGTGCTTGATGATGGTATCATCATTGTAGGGCGTGGCGTGGCAGGCGAGCGCAATGCCATCTTTGGCGGTGGTGTGATTGAATCGCATCATGACCATCGTATCGCCATGAGCTTTGCGGTGGCGTCAGCTCGTGCATCTGATGAGATTATCATTCAAGGCACGGAGACGGTCAATACCAGCTTCCCAAGCTTTGCCGAACTTGCCAATTCGGTCGGTCTAAGCATTGATGTAAAATAAGCTGTATTTGATAGTTTAATTCATACATCTTAGTTGATGATTAACCAAAAAAGCCTTTCAATGCATCGCATCATTTGCCAAGCTTGAAAGGCTAATAAGGAAAACCCATCGTGAATCAGCCAACCAAAACGGTCAAAACCACCACCCAAGGCATCATCACCGCTTTGGTGGCTTTTTTGTTATGGGGGAATTTTCCTTTATATTTCAAAGAGCTAAGTCATTATGATGCCATCGAAGTCATCGTACATCGGGTGGTGTGGACTTTTGTGCTATTGCTCGTCGTGCTGACGCTTAGCCATCGCACAGCGTGGCTTGGTGTGATTCGCCATCAACCCAAATGGCTTGGGATTACCTTTATTGCAGCACTGCTGATTGGCACAAACTGGCTGACCTATGTGTGGGCGGTGACACACGACCAAGTGCTTGAAGCTAGCCTTGGCTATTTTATCAATCCGCTGATGGGTGTGGCGTTATCTTTAGTCTTTCTAAAAGAAAAACTGCGCCCACTACAAAAAATCGCTGTCTTACTTGCTACCATCGCCGTCGGCATACAGGTGGTGTGGCTTGGCGGTCTGCCATGGGTGAGCTTGCTGTTGGCATTGAGCTTTAGTGTCTATGGTATCATTCAGCGGCAGACGCCATTTGATGCCATTGATGGCTTGTTTCTTGAGACGGCTTTGCTGTTACCACTGTGTCTGCTTTGGTTATCACAAGCAGGCGTGGCAAGCTCAAGCCTTGATTTGTGGCTATCGGCGGATATTTGGCTACTGATGCTATCAGGGCCGATTACGCTGATTCCGCTACTGTTGTACAACAAATCCACCAAGATGGTCAGCTTTACTTTGCTGAGTTTTATGGGGTATTTGACACCAAGCATCGTATTTTTGCTTGCGGTATTTTTGTACAAAGAGCCATTTAGCATCCAAAATATCGTCGTCTTTGGGCTGATTTGGTCGGCGCTTGCGATATTTAGTGCTGATTTATTGCAAAGAAAATCTAACTAATTACTAATTTTATCATTGGAAACCGTTATGGGTGACATCGTCTTTATCCAAGGTCTTGAAGTGAATACGCTGATTGGCGTGTATTCGTGGGAGCGTGCGATTAAGCAGCAGCTGATTTTTGATGCCGAGATGGTCTGTGATATGAGCCGTGCCATCATGGATGATGATGTGGCGCACGTGATTAATTACAAAACGGTCAGCGAAGACATCGAACGACTGTGCCATGAGATTCAGGCGGAGCTACTTGAGACTTTGGCGGATAAGATTGCCGAGCATATCCTAAGCCATTATCCATGCAGTCAAATCACGCTCACCATCCACAAGCCCAATGCCATCAAGGCAGCCAAAAGTGTCGGCGTCAAAATCGTACGCAGGACAGCTGTATGACAGATGGGCAAGTCGAACGCCTTGTGATTGCCTTAGGCAGTAACCATCAGGCGGATACTGCTTTTGCCTGTGCTTTGCATAAGCTTAATGAGCTTGGTGAGATACAGTTATCGCAAGTGGTGATGGGGCGGGATTTCACAGGGCGTAGTCAGCGTGTCTATCACAATGCTTGTGCTTATATTGTACTGACAAAGTCAATGCAATATACAGACATAGAACAGCTACTTAAACAAATCGAGCGAGATTGTGGCCGCAATCCTGCCAAAAAATGCGCCGAATATGATTATGAAGTGGCGATGGATTTGGATATTTTGGCGGTGTTCGCTGATGACAAGTGGCAGATGAATCCTGCACGCCTACCGCTAAAAAGCCATGATTTATCAGGTGTCAAAGAAGTGGCTGGGTTTTTGCTTGCTTGAATTTTAATTGTTTAAACTTAATAAGGTGTGGTTTGATGTTTATCCCAAAGCCGTTTCGTCAATATGACATGGATGCCATCATTGAGCTGATTGGGGCTTATCCTTTGGCGACGGTGAGTTATGTGGCTGATGGCACAGCTCAAGCTTGTCATGTGCCTGTACTTAGCGAGCACACTGATGGCGGCATTCGGCTATTTACCCATGTCGCTCGTGCCAATCCGATTTGGCAACACCTTGATACACCTTGGCTGCTGTCTTTCGTCGGGGCGAGTCACTACATCAGTGCCAATTGGTATCCGTCTAAGGCACTCACGCACAAAGAAGTGCCAACTTATAACTACCAAGCGGTGCATATCCGTGCAATGCCAAGCATTGCAACAGGGGCGGATGCAATCCAAATTCTCGCCAAGACCACTGATTATTTTGAAAATCAGCTACATACTATCAATTCAGAACACACGCCGTGGCGACTGACTGATGCACCAGATGAATTTATTCAGAAGATGTGCCAAGCGTTAGTGGCGATTGATTTGCAAGTCATTGATATTCAAGCATCATTTAAGCTAAGCCAAAATAAAGACGCCCAAAACAGGCAGGGCGTCATTGATGGATTATCACAGCTTAATACGCATGAATCCGACATGATGGCAAAGCTTGTCGCCAAGTTTGCCAAAAGCTGATACCAATATTACCAAACTGTATTGGCAGGTTCATAATGTAGCACATCGGTGATGCGGTTATCGCCATCGACCAGCACGACATTGGGCTGGTGCTGTTTGGCTTTATCATCATCCATCATCACATAGTTCATGATGATGACGATATCGCCTGCTTGCACCTTGCGGGCGGCAGCGCCGTTGAGACAGACGATACCGCTACCACGCTCGCCTGCGATGGTATAAGTTTCAAAGCGTTCGCCGTTGTTGTTATTGACGATGGCAACTTTTTCATTCACCAAAATACCAGCAGCATCAAGTAAATCGACATCAATGGTGATGCTACCGACATAGTTAAGATTGGCTTCGGTGACGGTGGCTCGGTGGATTTTACCACCTAATAATGTGCGAATCATAATTGACCTCTTTTTATGATTATTGTAAATAATAGCTAATAATTAAAATGGAATATCATCATTGGGCGTGCTGATATAGGTATTGAAAAATGGTTTTTCCAAAGATTCTTCAGCCTCCTCCTCGTCCTCTTCTTCATCAACAGAATAGATGACTTGATATTTATCTAAACCTAATTCAAATTGACTGTAAATTTCTTCTTGACAATTATTCACCGCTTCATTGAGCAATGTGGCAAGATAAGGCAGTGCATTAAAACCTTGATATAAGCCACGCACACCAAAGGTCTTGATGGCTTCTTGGTTTTGGTCAATCAAGGCTTGGATGGTGTCTGGGCTGATGGTCGCAATCGATTGCACCATGCGCAACTTATTATTGAGCAGTACAAACGGCGATGTTGGACTGTTAAGCAAAATATCACTCAGCATCGTACCGTCTAGGGGCTGCATGGTGATGATTTTACCCAAGCGACCGACCAATTCATCGGGCAAGCCAAGATTTGACAGCTCCATCAAGGTGCTTGGTGGCTTGGCTTTGGCGTTGGTTGGTGGTGTCGTGGTAAAGCCGATACCGCTGTTATCGTCTTTGACCTTAGTAAGGTTAAAACTGCCGCCTAAGATAAATAAGACATTTTCAGAATTAAATGACAGGCTTTCGGTGCGACAAGGAAACAGGGCGTTGCCTTCAACCAAAGTTAATAATTCAGTGGCAATAGAGCGACGAAATTCAGAAAAAGATGAGTCCCGATAGGCGAATAATTTGTCAAATTCATCAAAAAACACCACCGAAAACTGCAATTTGAGCTCATCACCTTTGGCATCGATGTGTAGCTGTTCGCCGACATCGCAAATATTTCGACCACGATAGCTTTGGGGTGCCAAATGTGTGCTATCAACAATAGCAAAATTCAAATCAAGATGTGTGCAGAGCTGCTTAATAATATGCGTTTTGCCGCTGCCTGTAGTACCGGTCAAAAAGATGGGCGGCTGGCGTAGCGGTGCAGGTACTGCTGGCTTAAATTGTAGATAATCGCCTTCAATGTTTTGGGTTTGACCATAAAGCAAAAAGCTGTTGTACTTGGATTTTCGTTCTGAATATTTTTGGTAATTTTCAAGATTTCTTAAATGATAATGCAAAATGTTGGACAGCTGAAATAGGGCATCATCTTGATGAAAAATGCGTTTGTTGGCATCATTAAAAATCTCATCAGGTGTTGGCGTATCACTCTTGTAGCGATGTACGCCACACAGTTTGGCAAGCGTGCGAATTTTCATGAGCGGCTTTCCTGATGAGATGATTTCATAGTTTAGTTATTTTTGATAATAATTCGTACCATCGGCTTGATTTTTGAACCTACGGTGAAACCACATCCATTGGCTGACATCTTTTTGGATATTGGCTTCGATTAAGCGGTTGATACGCTCGGCGTCGGCGACTTCATCGGCAGATGGATAATTTTCAAGTGCAGGGCTTAAGGTGATATGATAATGCGGACGACGACCCGACGGGATAAAATCAGGCGTCTGACGCACCATATCCATCATCATCACCGCAGGCGGATTGGACTTATCGCCCATCTTGGCAAGGCGACGCTGTGCGGTGATGGTGGCAGCAGGTACGCCAAAAAATGTCGCCATCACGCCATGCTCTAGCCCAAAATCTTGGTCGGGTGAATACCAAATCACTCGCCCAGCCTTGATGCGGGTGATGAGTTTTTTCATATCACGGCTAGAGATTTGTTCATCAAAAATACGACGGCGTGCGTTATAAATGAACCATTCAAGTAGCGCGTTATTCTGCGGACGATAGACGCAATCAGCACCAAAAAACTGCGTGCACAGTCTGCCACCCAAATCCAGTGTCGTATAATGACCGCCGAGCAAAATCACTGCCTTGCCGTCTTTTTGGGCATTGACAAGGTGCTGAAGCCCTGAGATGCTAAAGCTACGCACAAAGACATTGGGGCGAAACCATGCGCACAGACTCTCAAAAATACCAATGCCTTGATTGATAAACACTTGGCGGGCGATGGCTTGGCGTTCGTCATCAGTCTTATTGGGAAAGGCAAGCTTAAGGTTGGTCAGCGTATCATTGACCCGTCGTTTGACAAACTTAAACACAAGCTTGCCAATTGCTCGCCCAATCATAAACTGAATCCGTAGCGGCAGATAGATGAGTGGCAAAATCAGCGCCATCGCCAGCCAAAATCCCCAGTTCTTTGGGTGTAAAAATGCCCATTGAAACGGCTTAGGTTCGGCAATGTGCGTCTGCTTATGATTATCCGTCAGCGTGATGGCGGGCGTGGTGCTGACAGGCTTTGTATCGCCACAGCCGCATTGATGGTTGTCGCAGCTCATTTGGCAATACTCTCTAGCTCATCCCAGCGCTCAAGCTTGGCAAGTAATAATTCATCAATCTCACCCAGTCGCCCGCTTGCTGCTGTAGCTGCCGCCAAATCTGTGGTGAACCACGAGCCATCTTCTAGCTTGGCATTAAGTTCACTTTGCTCGGTTTCTAAAGCGGCGATTTCATCAGGTAGGCTCTCAAGCTCTCGCTGTTCTTTATAAGACAGTTTGCGTTTGGTTTCGGTTTTTTGAGCAGTCGCTGTAGCGGTTGCAGATTGGGCAGGTTTGTCTGTTTGCTCTACTTTGTCTGCTTTATTGTCAGTAGGTTTTGCCATAGGTTTTGGATTGGCTGCCAAAAACCGTTCATGTTGCACCAAATAATCTTCATAACCGCCGATATACTCAAGCACCACGCCATTGCCATGCTTATCGGTGTCAAAGACCCAAGTTTGGGTGACGACATTGTCCATAAAGGCACGGTCGTGGCTGATGAGTAGCACCGTACCATCAAAATTCACCACAAACTCTTCGAGTAGCTCAAGTGTCGCCATATCCAAATCGTTGGTCGGCTCATCGAGCACCAAGACATTGGCAGGTTTTAGCAGTAATTTGGCAAGCAGTACTCGGGCTTTTTCGCCACCTGATAGGGCTTTGACAGGGGTGCGAGCACGATTTGGGCTAAATAAGAAGTCTTGTAGATAACCCAAAATATGCGTCTTGCGACCGCCAACTTCGACATGGTCTGAGCCTTCAGAGACATTGTCTGCGACCGATTTTTCGGGGTCTAGGTCATCTTTTAATTGGTCAAAAAAGGCGATATTAAGATTCGTACCAAGCTTGACTGAGCCTTGTTTGACGGCAGAATTATCCAATCCTAAGATGGTTTTTATTAAGGTGGTCTTACCAACGCCATTTTTGCCGATGATACCGACTTTATCGCCACGCAGTAGTAATGTACTAAAGTCTTTTAATAAAATCTTATCACCATACTCAAGTGTCAGATGATTGACTTCGCAGATGATTTTACCTGATTTTTCGGATGTATTCTGGCTGATTTGTACATTGCCGACGACATCACGGCGGGCTTTACGCTCTTCACGCAGAGCTTTTAGGGCGCGCACACGACCTTCGTTACGAGTGCGGCGCGCTTTGATACCTTGACGAATCCATGCTTCTTCTTGGGCGAGTTTTTTGTCAAATTCGGCAAAGCTTTTTTGTTCACTGGCAAGCTCAAGCTCTTTGAGCTCTTGGTAGCGGGCATAGCCGCCTGCGCCTTGATTGACATCATAGCTACCCAGCTGACCACGATCAAGCTCAATGATGCGAGTGGCAAGACGATCGACGAATTTGCGATCGTGGGTGATAAATAGCACGGTCAAACGCTCATTTAATAAGAAATTTTCAAGCCAGTCGATGCTCTCAATATCCAGATGGTTGGTCGGCTCATCAAGCAGTAGCACATCAGGCTCAGTGACCAGTGCACGGGCGAGCAGTACTCGGCGCTTACGACCGCCTGACAGCTCACTAAGCTTGGCGGTTGCATCCAGCCCCATGCTATCAATGATGGCACGAGCCTTACGCTCAAAGTCCCAACCGTGTAGCACATCTAATGTATGCTGTAGATGACTCATCTCATCACAAGCTTTATGATCACCCAGACCGCAGGCATCGCTTGCGATTTGATAGGCTTTGAGTGTATCGGCGATGTGTTGATTACCGCTCATTACCACATCCAAGACCGCCATATCGCCATCGGGTACATCTTGGGCGAGCATGGCAATCTTAGTGCCGTCTTTGATTAGCACTTCGCCATCATCAGCGTGCAGATCGCCCGTGATGAGCTTAAGCAGGGTGGATTTGCCTTCGCCATTTCGCCCAATCAAGCACACACGCTCATTGGGTTCAAGGCTAAAATTTACCCCGTCCAAAATTGGTGCGACACCAAAGGCTAAGTGGATATTTTTGAGTTGTATTAATGCCATAAAACAGTCAATGTATAGAAAAAATTTGGTATAAAGGTGCATATAATACCAAAAATTCGCCAAAAATTGTGTACAATATTGGCAACTTTTAGCAGCATAAACCCATACGCCATGAGTACAACATCCCCAAGCTATGATGATATCATTGAGCTACAAACACGCTTAAGCTTCCTAGAAGATACTTGTGATAAGCTCAATGAAGTCATCGCCCGCCAAGACCGTCAGCTGATGGATTTACAAGATCAGCTCAAGCTCATCTATGCACAGATGACCACCAAAGAAGATGCAGGCGTTGCACCATTTGATCTGCTTGCCGATAGACCGCCACATTATTGATGATGTCATCCATTTATCAGAGTCAAAAAATACATCAAAAAAATGCGATTTATCAGTATTTGGCATGATTTTGGTGTATTTTTTGCTTGTGTTGCGATTTATTTTGATTTAATATACAAAAGACAAAACATTTGCTTACATTTAGGTAAGAAAGTAGCGGTGTTTTGTGGATTTAGGGAACTCAAACTTTGGAGAATACTATGAGTGTATCATTTGGCTATAAATCATTAACGCTGGCCGTTGTTGCAGGATTGGCAGCGACTACAGCACAAGCAGCAGGTTTGGATCGTTCAGGTCAGGATGTCACCGCATTCTTGCAAGACGGTACCTATGCTGAATTTGTTTATACTTATATCGATGCTGATGTATCAGGTCATGATAATGGCGTAACAGCTGGCGCTGCAACCAATAATTATGTACAAGGCAAAGCAACTGGCGATGGCGCAGAAGCTTATGACTTTTTCCGCTTTGGTGTGAAAGCGGATGTTAATGATCGCTTTAGCGTCGGTGTACTCTATGATGAGCCATTTGGTGCAGCGGTTCAATATATGGGCGATAATAATTTTGTCACTGATGCCAATAGCGCAACTGTGGCAGGCGTTAATCTTATTTCATCTCAATTGGCAAATTCTGCGTTGCCAGACAATGTCAAGCAAAAAGTTGGTCAAATCGCTGCTGGCATTACCACGCCACAGCAAGCTCAAGCAGTTGCAGCAATGCTAAAAAATCCACAACAGCTAGCAGGTTTGATGGGTGCAGCTGCAGCACAAATGACTCCTGCACAGCTTGCAGCAATTCAAGCTGCTGCCACGAGTGCGGCAAACGGCTTGGAAGCCGTTGCAGCTAATGCTACTGCGCTTGACGGTGAAGGTACCAATGTAGAAATTCGTACCAATAATGTGACTGCTTTGGTTGGTGCTAAATTCGGTGAAAAGCGCAATTTCCAAGTTTATGGCGGTCCTGCAGCACAGCGCCTAAATGGTGAAGTACACCTGCGTGGCATCGCTTACCAAGCTGCATCTGGCTATGATGCCAAAATCAGCACAGATACTTCTGTAGGCTGGGTAGCGGGTGTTGCTTATAGCAAGCCTGAGATCGCCCTAAAAGCTGCTTTGACTTACCGCTCAGAGATTGAGCATGAGACCAGTATCGCTGAAGTATTCCCAAATGTCGCCTTGCGCGGCCTTAATCCTGCAACCACCAAGGACTTTAAGGTAACTTTGCCAGAGTCTTATAACCTAGACTTCCAAACTGGTGTCAACCCAACGACGCTATTGACTGCTAAAGTACGCTATGTGCCGTGGTCAAATTTTGACATTAAACCAACCACTTATACAGCTTTGTCTGGCTTGCCAATCATTAGTTATTCAGACGACCAGTGGGCGGCTGAAGTCGGACTTGGTAAAAAGCTAAACGATAAGCTTGCGGTATCAGGCACTGTTGGCTATGATTCAGGTGCTGGCAACCCAGCAAGCACGCTAGGTCCTATCGAAGGCTACTACAGTGTGGGCTTGGGTGCGAAATATAACGTCACCCCTGAATGGTCAGTGTCTGTCGGTGGTAAATATCTGAAATTCGGTGATGCAACCGCTAATCTACCAAATGGTATGACAGCTGGCGAGTTCTCTGACAATGATGGCTATATCGCTGGTGTCAAATTGGCGTATCAAGCTAAATAATCAGCGTTCGCTTAATCTACAAAAAGCGGTTTGGTTTTGCCAAGCCGTTTTTTGTTTGTGCTGATTTTCTTTATGTTTGATTGCTTTTTTGGTATGATATACGATTATTATCTTTATAGTGGATACGATTATGACCAAGCCTTATTTGATTGCACCATCGATTTTGTCAGCGGATTTTGCCCGTCTTGGCGATGATGTCAAAGCCGTGATGGATGCTGGTGCTGATGTGGTGCATTTTGATGTCATGGACAATCATTATGTACCCAATCTGACCTTTGGTGCGATGGTTTGCCAAGCGCTCAAAGACTATGGCATCACAGCGCCGATTGATGTACATCTGATGGTATCACCTGTGGATCGCATGATTGAAGAGTTTTTAAAAGCGGGGGCGGATATCATCACTTTTCACCCTGAAGCCACACAGCATATCGATCGCAGCTTACAGCTGATCAAAGATGGTGGTGCTAAGTGCGGCTTGGTGTTCAATCCTGCGACACCGCTACATTATTTGGATTATACCATTGATAAAGTGGATCAAATTTTGCTCATGAGCGTCAACCCAGGTTTTGGTGGTCAAAAATTCATCGATGGTACGCTTGATAAGCTCAAAGCGGTACGCAAGCGTATCGATGATAGCGGTCGTGATATTCGCCTGGAAGTCGATGGCGGTGTCAATGTTGCCAATATCCGTGCCATCGCTGAAGCGGGTGCTGATATGTTTGTCGCAGGTAGTGCGATTTTTAATCAGCCTGATTACAAAGCAGTCATTGATGCGATGCGTGATGAGCTTGCCAAGGTGGGTGCTTGATGAGTGCTCAAAAAAGCGTTGTGCCAATGAGTTTCACCATTGGTCTGTGCTTGGCAAGTATCGTGCTAAGCGTCGCTGGCTATGGCTTTCGCTTGATGTTCGGGGATGATGTGGCTGCGGTCTTGCGTCATGCGATGGTCGTTGTACCATTTTTTGTCATCGTATTGCCTGCACTGATGTGGCTTGGCAGTGTCGGACTTAACAAAATGGGCAAAGCATCAATTCATCCACGCAATGCCTTGACGCTCGGCTGGCTGTTGTCAGTGGTGGCGCTATTATCCATCATGGGGGTATATAGCTGATGCTGAACAAACTCATTCCTGATGCCATCACGCCGGTCGGTATCCCTAAGGGCTTGATTTTATTACTGATTATTGCTTGTCTTTTGATTGGCTTATCGGGTCTGCGCTATGGTGGGCTCGAAGGGTGGCTACACGTGCTCGAAAATTGGCTGGTCAGCTTAATCATCATTCCTGCCTTTACTGCACTTGTGGCGATGCCGATGAAATGGCGTGATGACAGCTTTGATGTCAAGATGGCGTACTATCTGGGGATGTTTGTGGCGTTTTTGTTTATGATGGCAAAACTTCGCTACTGGCGATGACCTTGAAAATACGCACCACCGCCCATATCAATGAGCAAAATGACACAAATTGATTTGGAATACATTACCCATGCATGACGACGATTATTTAGAACATTCGCAAATGTGGCAGGCGCTGTCGATTGATGAGCGTTTGCAGATGATTGATGATGTCTGCAAAGCCAATTTGGATGCAGATGATGCGTTGGGTGTGCTGCACGAGCTGTTTTTCTTAGAAATGGAACATGGCGCAAATCCTGTGGTGACTGACACGCTAGCGGCAGCGATTGCTGAACGCATTGACCCAACCATCGTCGAAAAAATGGCTGAAGAGTTGGGCTTGCCACCACTGCCTAAGCCAAAAAAACGCCGTACACGCAAAGCCACCGCCAAATCAGCCGATGCAGACACTGATAGCCGTGATGTACAAGTAAAGACCGATGAAGTAGTTGAAGCAGTCGAAGCCGTTGAAGCACCAAAAAAACGCCGTACTCGCAAAAAAGCCGCTAATGCTGATGATAGCTCTGCCACAGATGAAGTGGATACGCCAAAGCCAAAGCGACGCACGCGCAAAAAAGCCAGTGACGATGTGCAAGCAGATGAAAGCTCTAAACCAAAACGCCGTAAATCTGCCAACAAACGCACGCCGATGGCACAAGAAACCATGCTTGAGTTCGTCGAAGATGCCAATGGCGTGATGACCCTGCGTGAAGTGGGCGATACTGAAGCACTGGTGAGTATTGCTTTTTCGGATAAGGTCAAAGAGATGCTTGGCGGTGATGCTCGCATGGTCGGTCAAGCGATGATTCATGCGGCGATTGCTAGCGTGGTTCAGCGACAGGCGAATTTTTGGCACGCTCATGTCTATGACGAAGAGCCAGTACATTATAGCTGATGTCGATACGGCTAATGCTGTATCTTAAGATTAAAGCCCAAATCACGGATTTGGGCTTTTTAGTTTGGGCTGTATTTGGGTTATAAAAGGCACGATAAAGCCTTGTCAAAATCCATAAAAATGCTACAATCTCGTTAAATCTTAAGCCTTAGGAATAGTTATGGCAAAAGCCAAATCCAGCTATGTCTGCCAAAACTGCGGTGCAATGTACGGCAAATGGGCAGGGCAATGCACCGACTGCGGTGAGTGGAATACGCTGATTGAAGCGCCCAATACCGCCTTGCCACACCACACCAAAAAATCAAGCACTGCGGCAGCTGCCCCCCGAAAGACCGCCAACTATGCAGGCGCGACCAGTGGCGTGATGACGCTTGATAGCGTGGGTGTGACGCTTGAGACTCGGATGCCGACAGGGATTGGCGAGTTTGATAGGGTGCTCGGTGGTGGACTGGTGGCAGGTTCGGTGGTGCTGATTGGCGGTGATCCAGGGATTGGCAAATCAACCATCCTGCTACAAACTGCCATCAATATGGCGGCAGGCGATAGCTTATCAGGGTCTGCACTGTATATCACAGGTGAAGAAAGTCTATCGCAGGTGGCGATGCGTGCCAAGCGACTTGGCCTGCCGACCGACCGTTTGCGAGTGCTGGCTGAGACCAATGTGGATACCATCTGTATGGCATTGACTGCTGAACAGCCTGCCATTGCGGTGATTGACTCGATTCAGACGCTCTTTACTGAGATGATACAGTCCGCCCCTGGTGGTGTAGCACAGATTCGTGAGTCGGCGGCAATTTTGACTCGCTATGCCAAGCAGACGGGCACGGCACTGTTTTTGGTGGGTCATGTTACCAAAGAAGGCGCGCTCGCTGGCCCACGAGTGCTTGAGCATATGGTGGATACGGTGCTGTATTTTGAAGGGGAGTCGGACAGTCGCTTTCGTATGATTCGTGCGGTCAAAAATCGCTTTGGGGCGGTCAATGAGCTGGGGATTTTTGGCATGACTGATACAGGGCTTAAAGAAGTCGCCAATCCATCGGCGATTTTCTTGAGCCGCTATGATAAACCGATTGCAGGTTCGGTGGTGATGGTCAGCCGTGAAGGGACTCGCCCGCTACTTGTTGAAGTGCAAGCGCTGGTCGATAGCTCTCAAGCGCAGCCACGACGCATGGCGCTTGGTCTTGATTATCAAAGACTGTCTATGCTACTTGCCGTCATGCACCGTCATGGTGGTATCCATACGAGCGGTATGGATGTCTATGTCAATGTCGTCGGCGGTGTCAAGGTGATGGAGACAGGTTCGGATTTGGCGGTGCTACTTGCTTGTGCGTCGAGTATCCGTGAAAAGGCGTTGCCCAATCGCTTGTGCGTGTTTGGTGAAGTGGGCTTATCAGGCGAAATCCGCCCCGTGCCAAACGGTCAAGAACGCCTAAAAGAAGCAATGAAACACGGCTTTACCCATGCTATCGTGCCACGAGCCAATGCACCGCAGGCAGGCAGTCGTCAGTTTAATGGTATCACCATCATTGCTGTCGATCGGCTCGATGATGCGATTTCTCAAGCGTTTGAGATTGAGTGATGCGCTACTTTATGCAAAAAAAGTTTACCGACCTGACCCATGCTTTGATTAAAATTGAGTAACAAAACCCTTGATATATTTACAAGATATCAAGGGTTTTAACAGTTTGGATGATTAAGCAAGAAAATGCTACTTTTATCTTATGGAATGTACATAACATCCTATCTATAATACGCACATACCAAATGCGGTACTGTGGTATAAACAATCATCAAAACAAATTGACGTTTGTTCACTGAGATGTTTTGAGTATTATAAACTTTGTATAATCCTATATAAATAGTATTTACACTGATATTTTTCAAATACTTTATAATAATAAATAATCAAACATAGCAATCAGTACACGTCATTACTTTTATTGTAAGAGTATATCCATGAAAAACTTAACCAAAGTTCTAAGCCTAGGCATCCTTAGCCTTGCCGTTTCAACTTCTGCATTTGCTGCTAAATCTGAGCCTGAGTATCTTGACCCAAATCCAGCTGCACAAACAGTTAAAAAAGAACATCAAGCCAATAAGCATGACAAAAAAGATTGCAATAAACAATCAAAAAAGCAGTCTAAAATGAATAAAGAGCAACATAACGCCCGTCCGCAAGTTTAATTTGTTCAAACTTAAAAAGCCATCTTGGTAGTTGCCAAGATGGCTTTTTTGTCAGATAAAAATTATATCGACTTGGTAGATTTTACAAGAATACAGTTGTTAAAGTGATAAAATTATCGTTTATTTGTGAGGCATATTTTAAAATCAGCTCAAAATTGATTCAACGGAATTTTTAGATAGCTTATACCATTATCCGCTGGTTCTGGTAAATTACCTGCCATCAAATTAACCTGTATGGATGGTAGAAGTAATTTTGGCACAGGCAGTGTACGGTCTTTGGCATCACGCAAAGCGACAAAGGTTTGTTCTGTGGTGGTGCTATTTAGATGGATGTTGTGCTGTTTTTGTTCGCCGATGGTGGTCTTATACATGAATGCTTGCCGTGATGGTGGCAGATAGTCGTGACACAGATAGACGGTGGTGTCATCAGGCAGTTCATACAGTTTTTGTACCGAATGATATAGCGCACTACTGCTACCTTTTGGGAAGTCGCAACGAGCCGTGCCATAATCCGGCATAAATAGCGTATCACCAACAAACACTGCACCATCAATCAAATAGCTCATACAAGCAGGCGTGTGGCCTGATGTTGCAATCGCTGTGGCGGATAATGTGCCGATTGCAAAATTTTCATCATCTTGAAAAAAAATGATCAAATCCCATCAGTGTATTGGCAGATTTAAAGTCAAGATTATAAATTTTGCCAAAGATACTTTGCGCTTCATCGATACGGTGGCTGATGCCAATACGCCCACCGAGTTTGGATTTTAGATAGCTGGCGGCACTCAGATGATCAGCGTGAATATGTGTCTCAAGATGCCATGCCACCGTCCATGCGTGTGTGCTGATATAGGCAATGATGTCATCAGCAAGTGTGGTATCGGTGCGAGCACTTGGCATATCAAAGCCAAGTACGCTGTCAATAATGGCACAGATACCACTTGTGTCATCAGCGACGACATAGCTAAAAGTTTGACTGTCTTTATCAAAAAACTCTTTAACAATCATTATCTTATCCTTTATTAAGAACATCATGCAGATACATGGTGATCAGCATTGGTATGATAAAGTACAGTGATTGCAGTTGACCCAGACCCGCTAGACTGATTGCAGGTGCAGGGCAAATCCCCACCAAGCCCCAACCGACACCAAATAGTACCGCACCGACAATCAGCCGCGCATCAATGATGCGAGCAGTTGGCAGGCTAAAAGTCTCACCGATCAGCGTGTGTGTTTGTCGTTTGGCAAGTCCAAATGGTACAATCGCCACGCCAATCGCACCCATCATCACAAAGGCAAGGCTTGGATCCCATGAGCCAAAAACATCCAAAAAGCCAATGACTTTGGCGGGATTTGCCATGCCTGACACCAATAATCCCGCCCCAAATAATAGCCCAAACCCAAGTGCTAAGATATGTTTGAAAAATTGAGTCATCATGCACCTACGCCACTATACCAAATAATCGCATCATAAGCACGGTCAATATCCCTGCCGTCATAAAGGTCAGCGTCGCCACAATCGAGCGTCGTGATAACCGTGAAATGCCACAAATACCATGTCCGCTAGTGCAGCCCGAGCCTAATCGCGTCCCCAAACCGACAAGCATACCTGCGATCATGAGCAGTCCAGTAGAGTGTGTGAGTATCACATTATCCCCATCTATCCAACCAAACATCGATGCTAGCACAGCTGATAAGCCAATCCCCACCAAGAAAAACAGCGCAGAGCTAATTTTGGTCTTAGGTAATGAGGCAATCATACCACTGATGCCAACGACTTTACCAGTGGTATGTAGATAGCCAACAGTTGCTACGCCTATCATCATACCGCCGAGTAAAGCCAACAAAAAAGGGTGCATTGCAATTCCTAATTCATAATAGTTTATTTTATTATAATATATAAAATTATATAATGATAGCTGTTTTAACAAAAATATGCTAACATAAATAAATTACATAACTTAACTGACAATTGGGTAAATAAATGACGCAACCGATCACAGGTGCATCTGAAGACACGGCCATGAATTTTGATGCGTTGCCGCAGGTGATGGATGTGCTTAAGATGCTTGCTAATCCTGAGCGACTTAAGATCGTTTGTGTACTAGGTGATGGTGTGCTCAATGTTAGTCAGATTGAGCATTTGACTGGTGTAGCACAACCAACGCTATCCCAACAGTTGGGTGTTTTGCGTAAATCAGGAATTGTGCATACCCAAAGACAGGGCAAGTATGTTTATTATCGTGTGGCAGATCCAAAAGTGGTTCAGCTCATTGCTCAGCTTCACGAATTATATTGTCAATAAAAAAAGCACGGTTTAAAGCCGTGCTTTGTTGTGTGAGTGCGGTTGATTAAATTATGAACAAACCACCGACTGCATATCTTCACCAACCGTACCGCTTTGGACGGGCTCCCATTCGCCAATACCAAGCGATGTGCCAACCAATTCATCATTAAAATAATAATACTCATCATCGACACGCACTGTACTGTCACTACAATCATAAGTCCATTCTTCGACCGTGGCATCATAGCCATAACCTTCGTCGTTAGTGCGGACTTCTGCACGCTCAATATACATCGTTACCGTGATGCCGTCTTCTGAGTAGTCAAATTCATCATCATAATAAAAGGCGTCACCATCGTCATTTTCAAGTAAAAATACCGGTGCAGACAGTGCAGGCGTGCTGGTCGCTACCAAGCCTAACATTAGCGCAAATTTTGCCAAAAATTGTTTCATGGCTCTATATCCTACATAAATCAAGAGTTATTGCCATTATAACGATGGTTAAAAAATTTGCAAGTACTATTCAAGTACCATTTAAATCAAATTTATTTGCACAGGATTGCTTGCAGAGCCGCCGCCTTTGTGCCCGTTTGGATTTGTTTCCAATCAGTTGGCTCATGTTCGGTTTTGGCAACGCCAGAATTTTGAATAAAGACTTGATTGGCGACCTGCACCGAACCCTGACAATCAAATAACCAAATCGCATCAATGACATCATACCATGAATAAGATGGACTTGTATCATCATGCTCATTTTCTGCTTGTACAGGAAATAATTGTGCAAATCTAAAACTAATCGCAACTTTGGCGATTGCTTTGCCATCTTGATGGATGATTTTTGGATGATAAAAATATTCATTGTCAAAATCATCAAAACCCAATGAAATTAAAGGGGTTTCATCATTGGGCGTTTCAAATTCAAATGATAAATCATCATGAGTTTTGAGGCGGTATAAGCCGAATTCATCTTGAAATTTTTTCTTGTGCTAGAACTTGTATTTGTACACCAAAAAATGCAACAAGCAACAAACATAATTTAAAAATTTTCATAAATATTCCAGTAGATTAATTAATGAACCAATGGTTAAAAGTTGGGTTAAGCGTGCCAAGCTCTACAATATCTGGTCAAAAACGCTTCAAACGCCATTACAGCAGGCGATGCCGAGCGATAGCGATGTTTGTATAACAAAAATTTGTAGCTGATTTGTGGTTCGCTGATGGGTACCATGACAAGGTTTTGTTCATCTACCCAAGGCTTAGCATAGCCAAGTGCCATTGTCATGCCAAGCCCTTGTTTGACCATACCAAGCGCTGTGGACAAAAAATTCACTTCATAATCACTTCGAAATACCTTACTACTGATATCAAGTGGCAAGTGATCGGCGATGTATTTGGCAAATGGCTCTTGGAGTGTAATCAGCTCGCCATCACTCATCGCATCCCAAGTCAAATCAGTGCGAGATGCTAGTGGGTGATCGGGGCGTACCACCAACTGAAACGGCGATGAAAACAGCTCGGTCGCTGACAAATCGGTATGATAAGCAAATGCAGGCCCAACGCCCAGATCCGCTTCGAGTGTTTGCACAGAATTGATCACATCTTCGACAGAGCAGTCAATCAGATTGACCTGAATATCAGGATAAGCTTGTTTAAACTGCTTAATCAGCTCGGGCATGGCAGATGCGGCAAGCTGCTGTGGCGCTGCGATACGCACCTTGCCTTGATGAAAATCCTTGAGATCGGCAATCTCATTACCCAGCACCTGCATATCATGAATGACCCGCAGGGCGTGGGGCAGTAGTCGCTCGCCTGCTTCGGATAGGTGCATCTGCCGTGTGGTTCGGTCAAATAGCCGAGTATCCAGCTGATTTTCCATCTCTTTAATCAGTCCGCTCAAGGATGATTGTGTCAAATGTAGCTCATCAGCGGCTTTAGTAAAGCTTTTGTGGCGAGCGACACTGACAAAGGCCTTGAGCTGGCGAAAAGTGATATTCATGGTCTAATCCGATAAATTCAAGAAAAAATCAATTTGTGCATTTGTTGGCGCTATTTTAAGATAAGGCACATATCCTTTACAAGTATCGTTGGATTTATTTTTTGAACCAAACAAGGAATGATTATGGCAGATTTATTCGAAAACCCAATGGGATTGTGTGGCTTTGAGTTTGTAGAATTTGCAAGCCCTACACCAAATGTGCTTGAGCCATTATTTGAAAAAATGGGCTTTACGCTCGTTGCCAAACACCGCTCCAAAGATGTGCTACTGTACCGTCAAGGCAGTATCAACTTTATCATCAATCGTGAGCCGAAGTCTGAAGCGATGTATTTTGCCAATGAACATGGCCCATCAGCGTGTGGTATGGCGTTTCGTGTGCGTGATGCACAGTTTGCTTATAAGCGTGCCATTGAGCTTGGTGCACAGCCTGTGCATATCGCTACATCGGTGATGGAGCTTCGCCTGCCTGCGATTAAGGGCATTGGCGGTGCGCCTTTGTATCTGATTGATCGCTTTGAAGAAGGCAAATCCATTTATGATATTGACTTTGAATTTATCGAAGGCGTGGATCGTCATCCGGTGGGCTATGGCTTTCAAATCGTTGATCACTTGACGCATAATGTCTATCGTGGGCGTATGGATTATTGGGCGAAATTTTATGAAAAATTGTTCAATTTCCAAGAAATCCGCTATTTTGACATCAAAGGCGAATACACAGGGCTAACCAGCCGTGCGATGACAGCACCTGATGGGCTAATTCGTATTCCACTGAATGAAGAAGCCAAGCAGGGTGGCGGTCAGATTGAAGAGTATCTAATGGCGTTCGGCGGTGAAGGCATTCAGCACATTGCGCTATTGACCGATGATTTGCTCGGTGCGATTGACAAGCTACGCGCTGCTGGTATTCCGCTGATGACTGCGCCAAATGATGCCTATTATGAGATGCTTGATGAGCGTCTGCCAAATCATGGCGAAGATGTCAAAGCACTACAATCTCGTGGTATTTTGCTCGATGGTACGACCGAAGGCGGTCAGCCACGACTGTTGCTGCAGATTTTTTCAGAAACGGCGCTTGGCCCTGTGTTCTTTGAATTTATTCAGCGTAAGGGCGATTATCGTGAAGGCTTTGGTGAAGGCAATTTTAAGGCATTGTTCGAAAGCCTTGAGCGTGACCAAATTCGCCGTGGTGCGCTGGCGGTGGAATAAGCGTTATTAACCATGCCGCCAAATAACGGCGGACATCATCCATCATCCCAAGTGTTGATCATCTCAAACTGTGCTTTGGGTTGGTGGGTGTCTTTTTTTTTGCGATGGATAGCAAATGATCGATTAGGGATATATCACCATTTTTGCGATATTTATCAGTTTTTGTGTAAGCATTGCGTGCCAAAAGTTTGTTATAGTAATGACAAATCGGCGCAGTCGTGATGGATATTCGTGTTGCTCTCGACATGATTGCCTACTGGCGGTCATGGTATAATGGTTGATTGATGTTGGCTTTTTTTACCGCTTTGCTATCCATTTTGAGTGTTAAGGATATGGATATGAACGAACAAAACAAACACGAACCATTATTAAAAATCAGTCCAAGCGCCGCCGTACCGATGGCGATTGTGATGGTCATCGTCTTGGGTGTAACCATGATTGCTTGGGGCTGGGTACCGCATCTGTCGCTACTGTTGGTGATTATCGGCTTGATGATGTTTGGGCTTGTCAAGGGTGTCAAATTTGACGCCATGCAAGATAAGATGATCAGCGGTGTCGGGGCGGGCATGGGGGCGATTTATCTGTTCTCATTCATTGGGCTATTGGTGTCGGCTTTGATGATGTCTGGGGCAATTCCGACGCTGATTTATTATGGCTTTGGTGTTTTGTCCGCTGATATGTTTTATTTATCGGCATTCATTTTATCGAGCATTGTCGGCATTGCGCTTGGTAGTGGCTTCACGACTTGTGCGACGATTGGTGTGGCGTTTTTGGGCATGGCGGCAGCATTCGGCACAAACCCTGCCATCGTCGCCGGCGCAGTGGTTTCCGGCGCATTATTTGGTGATAAAATGTCGCCACTGTCAGACACGACCAGTATCGCCGCATCCATTGTTGGTGTGGATTTGTTTGACCATATCAAAAATATGATGTACACCACTGTGCCAGCTTGGCTCATCAGCGCAGGATTGTTTTGGTTCTTGTCAGATGCGCACTTGGCAGCGGATTTAAGCGATGTCGCTGTGCTCAAAGAACAGCTTATCACGAGTGGCTTGGTGCATAGCTATGCGTTGTTGCCATTTGTGATGCTTGTTGTGTTGGCAGTTCTGAGAGTCAATGCCATTTATACCATTTCAGCGACCATTGCGGTGTCATTGGCGCTTACCTTTACGCACAGTACGCCAAGCTTGTCTGATTTGGGTAATTGGTTCTTTACAGGCTATGCACCAGCAGAAAATCTTAATTTGGGGGATGTTGGCAAAATCGTCAGCCGTGGCGGACTACAAAGTATGTTCTTTAGCCAGCTACTCGTGATTTTGGCACTGTCATTGGGCGGACTACTACAGGGCTTGGGTATTTTGCCTGCGTTACTTGATGGTATGCGTCATCTATTGACCAAGGCAAGTCGTGGCGTGGCGGCAGCGGCGTTTACATCACTGGGTATCAATGTGCTTGTTGGTGAGCAGTATTTGAGCTTGCTACTATCGGGCAATGCGTTTTTGCCGGAGTATAAGCGACTTGGACTACACCCAAAAAACCTATCACGCACCATCGAAGATGCGGGCACAGTCATCAACCCACTTGTGCCGTGGGGTGTGTACGGGGGCTTTTTGGCAGGGACATTTGGGATGCCTGTGGTGGCGTATCTGCCGTACGCGTTCTTTTGCTACCTATGCTTTGTGCTGACGCTGATTTTTGGATTTACAGGCTTTACCATTACCAAGCTTGATAAGGCATAAGCTTAACACTACAAGCTTTAACTGAAGTGGATTGATGGCAGTAGATTAATGGCACAATTATTAAGGATAAATTATGAAACTATACTCATATTTTCGCAGTTCGGCATCGTATCGAGTACGCATTGCTTTGGCACTAAAGGGATTGGATGCGAGTATCATACCTGTGAATTTGGTCAAAGGCGACCAAAAAACCGATGATTATCTTGCCATCAATCCACAAGGGCTCGTGCCAAGCTTACAAGTCGATGATGCGGTGTTATCCCAGTCGCTTGCCATCATTGAGTATTTAGAAGAAGTGGATAACACTGTGCCACTATTGCCAAGCGATGCCATTGGGCGTGCGACTGTACGAGCGATGGCGCAGCTGATTGCTTGTGAAGTGCATCCGCTTAATAATTTACGAGTACTTCAATATCTGACAGGCGAGCTTGGCATCGATGATACGACCAAGATGGCATGGTATGCACATTGGATTCATCAAGGCTTTGCATCGCTTGAGATGATGCTAAAACAGCACGCAGGCAAGTTCTGCTATGGCGATACGCCGACGATGGCGGACTGCTGTCTGATACCGCAGGTGTATAATGCCAAGCGGTTCGATGTCGATATCAGTGTCTATCCGCTGATTAACCAAATCGTCGCAAACTGTGAAACTTTGCCTGCCTTTATCAAGGCACATCCTGACCATCAGCCTGATACGCCAGTTGCGTAAATGCAATCTATCCAACTCACCGCAAGTTAAGTCTGCGGTGATTTTTTTGGCTTACATGACGGCATTATCTCGCCTATTTGGGGTGAAATTATGTTACAATAAGCATCATTTTGTCACGCATTTTGCCATTTGCCATGTCTGTCTCCTTATCTCGTTTGGCTCGCCAATACAGTCTTGTGCTGTTGATTTTGCTTGTTTGGCAAGCGGTGATTGGCATGGGCTTAATGCCAGATTATCTGTTGCCGAGTCCTTGGCAGATTGTGCAGGCGTTCATTGATGATTTTGCCTTGCTTGCCATGCACGCCAAATACACATTGGCGACGGCGTTTATCGGTACGATGATTGGACTGCTCTTAAGCTTTGTGCTGTCGATATTGATGGATTTGTCCCGTGGATTTCGCCAAAGCGTTTATCCTGTGCTGCTGCTCAATCAAACCATTCCGACCATTGCCATTGCGCCGCTGCTTGTGATTTGGCTTGGTTATGGCATCACACCAAAGATTGTGCTTGTGGTGCTGTCGGTGTTTTTTCCGATGACTATTGCGCTACTTGATGGCTATCGCTCGGTGGGGGCAGACGAGCTCAATTTATTCCGCTCAATGAAAGCTACGACTTATCAGACTTATCGACATCTTAAGATACCATCAGCGATGGGGTATTTTTTTACAGGGCTAAAAGTTGCCTTAAGCTATGCGCTAATCTCTGCGGTGGTGGCAGAATGGCTTGGTGGCTATCATGGGCTTGGGGTGTATATGACCCGTGTGCGTAAGTCTTATGAGCTTGATAATATGTTTGCGGTGATTTTTTTGATTAGCTTTTTGACTTTGGTGCTGATTGCCTTGGTCAAATGGCTCGAAAAACGCCTGATGGCTTATAAATTTCAACAATGACTCTAAAAAGGATATGAAGATGAAGTTTAAATTTCGCCCGTTGGTTGGTGTGACTTTGGCAGCGCTGATGAGTGCAGGGCTATTTGCTTGCCAAAAGCAAGAAAGCAAGCAGGCTGCCCAAGAGCAGCCGTTACAAGAGCTGATTATTGCGCTTGATTGGGTGCCGAACACCAATCACACGGGGCTGTATGTGGCGCTTGATCAAGGGTATTTTGCCAAGCAGGGCTTTGATGCCAAGATTGTACAGCCAAGCGAAGACAGCACATCGACGCTGGTTGCCAATCAGCGAGCGGATTTTGGCGTGTATTTTCAGCCAAATATGGTCAAGCGTCTCAATAAAGGCGAGCCGATCACTGCGGTAGCTGCCATCGCTCAGCACAACAGTGCAGGCTTGATGTCTTTGGCAAGTCTGGGTGCGACATCACCAAAAGATTTGCACGGCAAGCGTTATTCTACTTGGGAAGACCCTGTGGATGATGCGACGGTAGCCGAGATTGTCGGCGAGCCATTGGTCAAAATCCCGGGCGAATCGACCGATGCGACGACCGCACTACGCATGGGTCAGTTTGACTATATTATGGCATACTATGGTTGGGATGGGATTCATGCCAAGATTAAGGGTGTTGAGACCAATTTCTTTTATCTTAAAGATGCCAATCCTATCTTTGACTACTATTCACCGATTTTGATCGCCAATACTGATGCACTCAAGGCAAATCCCGAAAAATATAAAAAAGCACTCGCCGCCATCAAAGAAGGCTATCTGTATGCCGCCAAAAATCCTGAAGCATCCGCCGAGATTTTGGTCAAGCACGCACCTGAGATCAATCCTGAGCTTGCCAAACAAAGCCAAGCCTATCTCTCGACGCTGTATCTGGATGACAAAGGCGACTGGGGGCGATTTGATTATGCGCGCTGGGATCGTTTCTTTGGTTGGGTGAATGATAAGGGCTTGACGGATAAGCCATTACCGCCACAAGCAGGCGTGACCAATGACTATCTGCCAAACTGAGTTGATGGCTCATCAAAAGTCAGCCAAGCTGTCACTGGTGGATATTTGCCACCGCTTTGTGACGGCGACGATGGATGCGCCATTGTTCCAAAATCTATCGTTGAGCGTCGCACCTAGACAGGTGGTGAGCATTATCGGTACAAGTGGCGTGGGCAAAAGTACGCTATTTAACATCGCAGCTGGGCTGATTTGTCCAGAGTCTGGGCAAGTCATCATTGATGGTGTCGATAGTACGGGCAAGGCGGGGCAAGTGGGCTATATGCTCCAAAAAGACTTGTTATTACCCTTTAAAAGTATCTATGATAATATCGCACTGCCAATGATGCTACAGGGCATGGATAAGGCGGCGATACAAGCACGCATCATGCCTAATCTTGGCTTATTTGGCTTAGATGGCTTGGCGGATAAATACCCGCATCAGCTGTCAGGTGGTCAAAGACAGCGTGCGGCACTACTGCGTACTTATCTGAGTAACGACCATCTAATGCTACTCGATGAGCCGTTTTCGGCGCTCGATTTTGTGACCAAATCCGAGATGTACGCATGGTTTAATGCCTTTCGTCATCAAACGGGGCTGACTTGCTTGATGATTACCCATGATATTGACGAAGCGATTTATCTGTCTGATTGCGTTTATGTACTAAAAGGCTTTCCGGCAACGCTTGCGCATCGCTTTGAGATACCAAAAGAAGATGGCTTTATGCAGTCGCAGGAGTTTTTGGTGCTCAAAGAGCAGATTTTGACAACGATTAAGGGGTAGGGTGATGTCGGTTTGGGCGCTGACGATTGTCTTATTTATTGGCTTTTTTGTGTTGTCGTATCTGTTTTATCGGTATGATGATTTTTTTGTCGCATTTTTTACAATCGTTTTTGGCTTGATTAAGTTCGTGCTAGGCTTGGGATGCGTTATTCTGATGCTTGGCTTATTACTGCTGTTGTGTTATTTGCTTGCTAGCGTGATTTTAAGTTGATTTATCCGCTGAAGCCAAATCATAAAAAAACCGAAACTTAACAAAGTCTCGGTTTTTAGTATCTATATCCAATCAGTCAATACGCTCAATGGTCACATTGCCTGTATTGCCGGTCATGCCGATGGCTTTGGCAGCGCCATAAGATAGGCTAAGTGCACTACTGCCTGCAGATGGGCGGTCATTGATTTTGACAACGACTGATTTGCCATTATCGCGGTTGGTCACACGCACATAGCAGTTCATTGGCAATGAGCTGTGTGCGGCGGTCATGGCATTCATATCAAAGGTTTCGCCACTGGCGGTTTTGCGTCCGTGAAATTGACGACCATACCAAGATGCTAGACCAGTTTGCTTAAATTTGTTCACCGTGCTAGATGCCACAGCTGTCAGTTTTTCGAGTACTGGGGTGTCGCTATCAGCTTTTTTGGTGGTTTTGGCATTTTGGGTCATCAAAGGACTGCTAAGCGCCAAAGAAGATGGCTGGCGAGCTTGACGAACCAAACTAGATGCATTGTTGTGCTGAGCGGTCAATTGACCAAGCACATTGTCAATATTAGCCGAATTTGCTTTATCGCCTGCGTGTGCAGAAACACCAACGCCTGCGCTGACAGTGATTGCCAAGCCAAGCAAAGATTTGCTAATTGTTTTCATGGTTGCCTCTTTAGTGTTGAAAGCTTTGTTGTGGCGTGTATGCCAACAGACATCATCCTAATGTAACAAAGTCGCTACTATCAAGTATCAATACCATTCAAAAAGTATTAATAACAAGTATTTGTGAATTTATCCCATGATGCTCATACTTGCAAACCAAGCAACTGGGGGTGAATTGTGATTGTTTTGGGCAATGATAACACAGTCAAAATTAATCAAGCATACAGTAGCACAGAAAAAGTATTGCAATGTGTCGTTTTGTAGTCATTGTACCCAGCTTTGGTAAAATTATGACAAATTGAAACAAATTGCCCTTTACCACATTCCTATATTAGCACCATTTTGATAAATTACAAGGGTAAAAACAGCAAAAATCACAGAAATTTGCATAAATTTTGTACAAAATGGTGATTTTATCGCTTATTTTTCACATTGAGCACCGACCTTTGTCGTCCATGCGCCGTGATAAGCTGTCAAAATTGCTACCAAAAAACATTGGCAAAATTGATGAAGTGGTGTAAGCTATACCCTTTGTCTAAAGTAAATTAATGGGATCGTACCATGATCAAACACATATCATCCAAACAAACTGTCATGCGTCTAGGTATGCTTGCTATTTTTTCATCGGTTTTGGCAGCTTGTGCATCACAGCCGACATACAATGCCAGTCAATCGACTGCACAAAAACCGATTCCCATGACAAAAACTGCCAAGCCTGAAGCGGTTCCTGCAGTGCAGGTAACTCAAACAACTGTTGTGCAACCAACTGCTGTAGCGCAGGCTCCGTCAGCTGCACCAGTTGTACCTACAGTACAGGTTGTACAGACGCAACAAACTAGCACCATTCAGACCGTTGAGTCTCATGATCATGACCACGATCATAATTATGAGCATAATTATGTGGATGTTTCTGGCTCATCTGTTGGCTCGCCGACTCACTTTACTAAATGGTATAATAACAATCCTAGTTCTCAAGCGATTATTGATGAATATCAAGCATATCTTGCTAGTAATCTAGGAGAAAAAAATGTACCGCCAATGAGTCAACTATTGACCACTGCGCGCTCTTGGCAATCTTGTGGCTATCAGCCATATCAAGTACCGCCACGCGACTTATGGGATAAAATGGTACCAACCATTCGCCTATATAACGACTTGCGTGCACAAGGTATTTTGCCTGCTGAAACCCAAATTCGCTCAGTATATCGCAGTCCCGCACTGAATCGTTGTGCTGGCGGAGCGTCTAGCAGTCGTCATATGACTAACGGCGCTATGGATATTTGGGTGCCGTCATATGGTGCCAACAGTTTTGAACTAAGAGATATGCAAGATCGCTTATGTCAATTTTGGATTGACAAGGGTGCTCAGTATAATTTTGGACTTGGATTATACGCAACAGGTTCAATGCATCTAGACACCCAAGGTTATCGCAAATGGGGGGCTAATTTTTCTCGTGCAGGATCGGTGTGTCGCTCAGCTTAATGCCCATATCGATTCATCTTCATGAAAACCGTGTCAAAAGTTGAGGAAGTGTATTTAGCACAATCCCGCACAATCCTATCTGCATTAGGTATTGTGCTGTGGGCGGCTCGTAGCAGCCAAACACAGCTTTTGGCACAGCCATCGGCTGATGTATCATCACAGCCTTTGGCACGCACTGCGGTATCCACGCAGGTATCACCATCCAAAGCCAATATAACAACACCGACTGATAAGCCATCCAAAGCACCGATTGGCAGTCAGCTGACACATCTTAGCCAAGCTCTAAAAGAACACAGCCGACAGGCACAACACCACACCGTCCAAGAATTATCATCCACCACACAAAGCACCACAAGCGCTGAACTGGACACTGCGCCGACATTTCGATTGCAGGCGATCGTCTATCGTCAATGGGTTTTGTTGGTTGATTTTGACGGCATTGACATCGCCAAAAAAGACATATGGGTATCGCTCAATCAAGCCATCCAAAACCATGCCAAGGTATCACAAATGGCGTATGAACAGCGACTGCTTAATTATCCGCTTATCAGCAATGACCCGAATGCCAATCAACCTGCGGTGATTGATGCTAGTATCAAGGGCTTTATTTTTGGGTGTTTGCAGGCAAG
Organism: Moraxella pluranimalium; assembly: GCF_002014825.1. GTDB lineage: Bacteria > Pseudomonadota > Gammaproteobacteria > Pseudomonadales > Moraxellaceae > Moraxella > Moraxella pluranimalium. Next base: position 62,322 of record NZ_MUYU01000007.1, read on the forward strand.
CCCCAAGATTGAACAAATTCTTGTACTTAGCGCCTTGCCATCATGTATCAACCTAAAAAACATCATCAGCGCACTGGACGATAAGCTGGTTATCAATCAGGATTTTGGGCTGGATGATATGTGGAAACAGCCAACAGTCAAAAAGCAGTTTTGGCAATATCTACATCAAGCGGATGATAAGACGGGCAAATAACCGACAATGCCACAGCTGATTGCATAAATGAGTGTGCAAAGGCTTATCTGTCACTGCTTTTCATGATACAATAACCAAACTTTCCCAATCTTGTCTGCTATTGTTATATCATTAAGGAAAAATCCATGACCCGTTTAGCGAATTTCTGTGCTGGTCCTGCCAGTATGCCAACCGCTGTCCTTGAGCGTGCCCAAGCTGAAATGCTTGATTGGCAGGGGCTTGGTGCATCTGTGATGGAAATCAGCCATCGCAGTGCCGACTATATTGAGCTTGCCCAAAAAGCCGAAGCCAATTTGCGAAAGCTGATGAACATCAGCGATGACTATGCGGTGCTATTTTTGCAAGGTGGTGCGGCATTGCAGTTTTCTAGCATTCCACTAAACCTACTTAACGGTGGCACAGCTGATTATCTAAACACAGGTGCATGGTCACAAAAAGCCTATAAAGAAGCCAAACGCTATGAAACGCTTGGTCTTGGCAAGGTGAATCTGGTTGCCGAAGGTGATGGCAGTGATGTGCCTGCGTTTGACACTTGGCAGCTGACAGATGGTGCAAGCTATTTTCATTATTGCCCAAATGAGACCATCCACGGCGTGCAAATCTTTGACACGCCAAAAGTCAATGCGCCAATTGTCGCCGACTTCTCATCATGCATCCTATCAGAGCCGATTAATGTCAATGACTTTAGCATGATTTATGCTGGTGCGCAAAAGAACATCGGCCCTGCTGGTTTGACATTGGTCATTGTGCGTAAGGAGTTGCTTGAGCAGGCAAGTCCGTGGTGTCCAAATGTGATGAATTACAAAAATCAGTTTGAAAATGACTCAATGCTCAACACGCCATCGACTTATGCATGGTATCTGTCGGGCCTCGTGTTTGAGTGGCTACTTGAGCAAGGCGGTGTCGAAGCCATTGCCAAGATTAACCGTGCCAAAGCACAAGCGCTGTATGATGCCATTGATGCTAGCGACTTTTATACCAATAAAGTCAATCCTGCGTATCGCTCTATCATGAATGTGCCGTTCCAGCTTGCTGATAGCAATCTTGATAAGCTATTCTTAGAAGAATCAAAACAAGCAGGGCTACTAAACCTAAAAGGTCATCGTGTCGTCGGCGGTATGCGAGCGAGCATCTATAATGCCATCACGCTAGAGCAAGTGCAGGCATTGGTGAGCTTTATGGCTGAATTTGAGCGTAAGCACGGCTAATTTGTTTATCATCAGCAATGATTCAGTCATCTTATCAGCATGACAGCAGACCACGAGCCAAGCGGTTGTTTGGGTCGTGGTTTTTGTTCTGTACCATCATGGCAAGTGCGGTGATGGCAGGCTGTGCCGATGACTCAACAGGTGCGGATAAGCAGACGGCAGATGTCGCACCTGTCAAATCATCTACGCATGATGCACTTGATTTATCCGCTGATAAGCTGCCACCAAGCATCCGCCAAAATCATCTGTCTGCCGGTGTCATCACTAGCACCGTCTTGACAGTGAATAATGACGCCAAATATGCCAATGCCACACATCTGCCCTATGCCAATCCCGATGCGCCAAAGGGTGGCGTGCTGTCGATGTCTGCTGTCGGGATGTTTAATAGCCTAAATAGCTTTATTGACCAAGGCATCCCTGCGACAGGGACTTTTTATCTGTATGACACGCTGATGGCAGGCTCACTTGACGAATCTTATGTGCTCTATCCACAGCTTGCCAATGCCGTCACGCACAATCCTAATGATGGCAGTTGGATTATTTATCACATCCATCCTGATGCACGGTTTTGGGATGGGAGTGCGGTGACAGCGGACGATGTCAAGGCGACTTTTGAAGCGATATTAACCAGAGGTTTGATGTCGTGGCGGGGTTTTTTGGGTGGGATTGATGCCATCGAAGTGCTTGATAGTCATCGGGTGAAGTTTTATTTTAATCAAATGGCATCAGCGGATTTGGGTGCAAGTGTCGGGCTGATGCCTGTATTTGCCAAATCAGATATCGAAAAGCGATTTGACCAAGTCAGCCTTGTGCCGTTGATGGGTAGTGGTGCGTATCAGCTAGAGCTTGCCGAACCATCACGGCGAGTACGCTATGTCCGTGACCCCAATTATTGGGGTAGGGAGTTGATGGTGAATCGGGGGCGGTTTAATTTTGATGTCATCGAATATCAGTATTTTGCCGATGATGCGGTGGCGTTTGAAGCCTTTAAAACAGGGCAATATCGTTTTCGTATCGAGACGGATATCGAGCGTTGGGCGACTTTTGATAATACCGCTCGCTCAAGCGCCATCCAAAAAGCGTCCATCATCAACCAAAATCCCGTGCTGATGCAGGGGCTTGTCATGAACCTGCGTCGTCCGCTATTTCGTGATAAGCGAGTACGCCAAGCGATGAATTTGGCGTTTGATTTTGAATGGACAAATCGGCAGCTCTTGTACGGCGAATATCAGCGACTGGACAGCTATTTTTTTGGTTCTGCCTTACAAGCCAAAGGTGCGCCAAGTAGCGATGAGTTGGCAGTATTACAAGCTTTGCCATTAAATCAAGATGAACAATCCGCCATCACAGGTGTGCCTAGTCAGCCTATCTCAAATGGTGATGGTATCAATCGTGCCAATCTGCTCAAGGCAAGAGCGCTGCTGCTCGATGCTGGATTGTCTTATCATAATGGCAAACTGCACGACAAGAGCGGTCAAGCGGTACGCTTAGAAATCTTGGTGCAGGATGATAAATACCAAGCCGTGCTTTTGTCCTATATCGCCCACCTTAAGCGACTGGGTATTGATGCGCATCTTCGGCGTATGGATAGTTCAAGCTATCTGCATGCTAAGCGAGCGTATGATTTTGATATGATTATTGATAGCTTTATGCAGGGCAATTCACCGGGGGCGGAGCAGGGCTATCTGTGGGGCTCAAAATCTGCTGATGAAGCAGGCAACCAAAACACCATCGGCATCAAAAGCGCTGCCATTGATAGTATCATCGATAAGCTTAGCCAAGCAACATCACGAGACGAGACCATACTGTATGCCAAAGTGCTCGATCGGCTGCTACTTGCTGGCGAGTACATGATCCCTTGGTATGGCAAAAATACCACTGATGTCATGTATTATCAAGGTTATCAACATCCATCTACACCGCCAAACAGTAGCATCGGGCTTGATTATTGGTGGTATCAGCCGCCCAAAGACACAACGCAGGACTGACTTATGAATCACTTTGACATTCACGCCATCAAGGCATTTGATGATAATTATATTTGGGCAATTAGCACGGATGGGCAGGCGATCGTCATTGATCCGGGTTCTGCTGATGAAGTGATTAATTATCTAGATACTCATCAGCTGACACCTGTGGCGATACTCATTACCCACCATCATCACGATCATATCGGTGGTGTAGATACGCTGATGAATCTTTATAAAGACTGTACATTGTACGCACACAGTCAGCACGGACTTAGCAATGCCGTACCTGTGGATGAAGGCAGTCAGCTTGATATCATGGGGCTAAATTTCACCGTGCAGATGAGTGCAGGGCATACTGATAGCCATCTAAGCTACCTTGTGCTGATTGATGGCGTGATGCGAGTTTTTTGTGGGGATACGCTATTTAGCGGTGGCTGTGGGCGAGTGTTTACAGGGACGATTGATGAGCTGTACGCAAGCTTTGAGCGGTATTTGGCATTGCCTGATGATACGCTGTTTTATCCTGCGCATGAATACACGCTGTCAAATCTGAAATTCGCCCAAACCATCTGCGCTGATCGCATCAAAAAAACCATCGAAACCGCCATTACCGATACCCAAGCGCGCCTAGAAAATGATAAAATAAGCCTGCCGACATCGCTGGGGTACGAAAAACAAATCAATGTCTTTTTACACAGCTTTGAGCCTGCTTTATGTCATGAGATGGCGCAAAAGCTTGACTGTGCTGATGATGGTTTGGCGGTATTTACTGCTTTGCGTATCGCCAAAAACAACGCCTAAATATCGGCAAAAAAGCAGTGCTTAAAATGGTTGTGCTTAAAAAAAAGTGTAACCATCACCAATGCTGGATATTATATAAATTAAATTATCAAAAATATTAAAATAAGTGAATCATCAATGAGTCTGATTGCCCTAATTATTCTTGCCTTTGGGATGTCGATGGATGCCTTTTCGGTGGCGATTGCCAAAGGAACGGCCGCTCGTGGCATGACTTTGACCAAGGCAGTCAAGCACGGCTTGGTGTTTGGGGTGGTCGAAGCGATTGCGCCGGTGATTGGCTGGCTGATGGGTAAGGTGGCGCATCAGTGGATGGAAAGCGTCGATCATTGGATTGGCTTTGTGCTACTGATGATACTTGGTATTCGCTGTATTTATGAAGCCATCTGGGGTGATGATGACGATGATGCGTCTGATACTCGCACGGGTGTTTGGCTATTTATCACGGCGATAGCGACCAGTATTGATGCGATGGTGGTGGGGGTGTCGTTGGCGTTTTTGGAAGTCAATATCATCACCGCAGCGCTGATGATTGGACTTGCCACGACCATCATGGCGACCACAGGACTGTATTTGGAGCGCAGACTTGGCGAGCGATTTGGCAAAGGGGCGATGATTGCAGGCGGGGTGGTGCTGATGGTGATTGGCTCATCGATTTTGTACAATCATCTGACTGCTTGATTTTGGACTAATTATTCATATTTTCTAACCTTTTTTGTAATAAATTAACCATCATGAATAGACAGCAACACAGTCGGACAATCAGCATACAGGGGTGTCGATGAGCTACATCCTAAAGCGTATCGCCTTGATGCTACCGACGCTGTTTTTGATTTTGCTGATTAATTTTGCCATCATCCAAATCGCCCCCGGTGGCCCTGTCGAACACCAACTTGCCAAAATCCAAGCCGAACAACAACAGCTTGCCGCACAAGGCTTTACGCTGGCGCAGTACCATTATCAAGGCGCACAAGGTTTATCTGCTCAGATGATGGCAGAATTAAACACACGATTTGGCTTTGATTTGCCTGCTGATGAGCGATTTTGGCTGATGCTAAAGAACTTTGCTCAGTTTGAACTTGGGCAGTCTTTTTTTCAGGGGCAATCGGTGATGGATTTGATTGTCCAAAAACTGCCGATTAGCCTTGCTTTTGGGGCGTTGTGCTTACTTGTCTCTTATGGCTTTGGCGTGATGATTGGTGTGTATAAAGCCAAAGTACATGGCAGTGCCAAAGACCATCTGACCATGCTTGTGCTGTCGGTGTTGCACGCTTTGCCGGTGTTTATGATGGCGGTACTGCTGCTTGTGCTGTTTGCAGGCGTGTGGCAGATTTTCCCTATCCAAGGGGCGATGTCGGCGCAGTTTGCTGAGTTATCATTGTGGGGCAAAGTGACCGATTTGCTGTGGCATCTGAGCTTGCCCGTGCTAGCCAGTAGCGTGGGGTCGATTGCAGGGATTGCTTATTTGACCAAATTTAGCGTGATGAATGAGCTTGGCGCATCCTATGTGCTTGCCATGCGTGCTCGTGGGCTGTCGCAGCGTCGTATCTTATATACCCAAGTGCTCAAAAATGCCTTATTGCCCATTGTGTCAGGCCTGCCATTGGCGGTGGTGGGTGTGCTGTTTTCGGGGAATTTTTTGATCGAAGTGATTTTTGGGATTGATGGCATTGGCAGGCTTGCTTATGATGCGGTGCTACAGCGAGATTATCCGCTGATGTTTGGGATTTTGTATATTTTTACTTTGCTTGGCATGGTGGTTCAGCTGATCTTTGATGTGCTGTATGTACTGATTGATCCGAGAGTGGATTTTGGGGCGTGATGATGTCAAGTTTAATAAAATCAACGCCATCCCCCCAAAGCGATGCATCAGCGCAGGGATTTTTGGCGAATTTTTGGGCAAGATTTCGCCGTGAGCGTTTGGCTTATTTTTCACTAATTTTACTAAGTGTAATTAGCATAGTATCAGTATTAGCACCCGTCATCGCCAATGACAAACCGCTGATGGTTCGTTATCAAAACACCACTTATCTGCCGATGCTACACGACTATGCCGAGACGACATTTGGCGGTGAGTTTGAGACGAGTGCCAATTATCACGACCCTGTGCTGATTGATAGCATTCAGCGTGATGGGACGATGATTATGCCGCCGATACGCTATGGCGAGCAGACTTTGGTGCTCGATGCACCTACGCCACACCCAAGCGCACCAAGCACCAATCATTGGCTAGGCACGGATGATGTCGGGCGAGATGTGCTGGCTCGTGTGCTGTATGGACTGCGTATTTGTCTGTTGATGGGCTTTGGGCTTAGCCTTGTGGGGAGTGTGATTGGCATTGCATTTGGAGCGCTGATGGGGTATTTTGGCGGCTTGGCGGATTTGCTCGGTCAGCGGATTGTCGAAGTGTGGCTTGGCTTGCCGCAGCTGTTTGTGATGATGATTTTGGCAAGCGTGTTTGTGCCGTCCGTGCCTGTGCTATTTGTGCTGTTGTTGTCCTTTGGTTGGCTGTCGCTTGTGCCTTTGACCCGTGCGCATTTTTTGCGGACACGGCGTATGGCGTATGTGCTCGCTGCCCAAAATCTTGGCGTGCATCCACTGGTCATCATCAAACGGCACATCTTACCAAGTGCGCTACTGCTCGCCTTATCCCAGTTTCCTTTTGTGATGGTGGCGAATATCAGCGCTTTGACGACGCTTGATTTTTTGGGCTTGGGGTTGCCGATGGGTTCGGCAAGCTTGGGCGAGCTGTTATTACAGGGTAAAAATCATCTAGACGCACCGCATTTGATGCTGACAGGCTTTGTGGTGCTAAGCGTGGTGCTGTCGCTACTGATTTTGATTGGAGAAGGGCTCAGAAATGCACTCGATGTCAAGCAATAATAAGCCTATCATCTCGCTCAATCAGCTAACTATCAGCACTGCCAAAGCTCGGCTCATTGATGGGCTGACACTCGATGTACATCAAGGCGAAATCATCGGTGTCGTTGGCGTCTCGGGTATGGGTAAGACAAGCTTAATGCTGTCATTATTTGGACTATTATCACCATCTTGGACGGTGTCGGCACAGCAGGCGATGATAGCAGGTCTTGTGATACCGATGGCTCGGCAGGGTGATGATAGAGCGTTTGGCGAAGTGCGTCGGCAGATGGCGTATATTTTTCAAGAGCCAAAAGCATCGCTTAATCCTGTGGATACGATAGCGACGAGTTTTGATAAGTTATTTGCTACGCTTAATATCCCAAAGCATGAGCGTAAATCTTATGCCAAACAATTACTTGAGATGGTGCATCTGCCTGATACCGAGCGTTATTTATCCGCTTATCCGCACGAACTCTCAGGTGGTGAAGCACGGCGTATCAGCATTGCACAGGCTTTGGCAGGCACACCAAAAGTCATCATCGCCGATGAGCCGACGGGCGCGCTTGATAGTCATCTAAAAGATGAAATGCTGACATTATTGACCGATTTGTGCCATCGCACAGGCACGGCACTGCTCATCATCAGCCATGATTTGCCAAGCTTAATGGGTCGTTGTGATCGGTTTTTGGTCATCGGGGCTGATGGCTGTGATACTTTGACACCGCAGACCATCATTCACAATCCTACTGCTCATGCGCTATTGATCGCCGATTTTGGTACGCCACCAGTTATGCCTGATGTAATGGATAATCAAAGCCCGGTTTTAAGCATACATGATTTGACCATCCATCATGCACACCGCTGGCTATTTTGGCGTAAATCCAGTCCTGTTATCGAGAAGTTTAATTTACAAGTCCATCAAGGCGAAATCGTCGGCATCATGGGTGTCTCAGGTGTAGGCAAATCCACGCTTGCCCGTGCCATCACACGCCTAGACCCCAGACTGATCGTCTCAGGTCGTATCATCATCAATGGGCAGGACATCTATCAGCTGTCTGCCACACGGTTAAGGCACGCCAAGCGACAAGCCATCCTAGTGATGCAAGAAGTCAAAGACAGCCTAAATCCTACTCGCACCATCCGCCAAAGCCTTGATGAAGCGTGTGACACAGCGGATGATGCGTATCTGGATGAGCTATTGGCACTGTGTGGTCTGTCCAAATCACTGCTTGAGCGTTATCCATCAGGTCTGTCAGGCGGTGAGTGTCAGCGTATCTGTATCGTGCGAGCGCTACTGGCTCGCCCGAAGCTGTTGATACTTGATGAGCCGACAGCCATGCTTGATCGCTTATCGATTGCTCGTTTGCTTGATTTATTAAGAAAAATTAACCAAACTTATCAGACTGCGATACTTATCATCAGCCATGATCCGATGGTGATTGATGCGTTGTGTCATCGCACCATCCACCTACAAAAGAGCGTATCATTAGCCTAAGGCGCCATCACACCGCCGAGCGATTAAATACTTCTCGTAATTCAAAGCTAGTGTGTAGCTGACTTACGCCATCAATTTTACTCAGACGATGTAGTAGAAATTCTTCATAATGTCGCATATCTTTGACCAAGACCTTGAGCAAATAATCTTCGCTACGACCAGTGACGACGCTACAGCTGACCACTTCATCAAAGGTGCGAACTTGACTTTCAAACTCGCCAAAACGCTCAGCGGTATGCTTATCCATGCTCACCGCCACATAGACCGATAGAGTATAGCCAAGCGTGGCGGGGTCAGTGTGTGCATGATAGCCTGTGATGATGCCAAGCTCTTCGAGCCGTTTGATACGGCGGATGGTCGGCGTGGCAGACAGATTGACCGCTTCGCTGATATCGCTGATGGATGCTTTGGCATTCATGGTCAGCATTCGCAAAATCTTGCGGTCAATCGCATCCAGCGTCACAACTTCTTGAGTGGTAGCCATAACTGATAAATCCATTAAAAATAGTGAAATTCACCATATTTTAGCAAAAAATTAGTATTTTGTACTCATTGATGGCAAAAATAATGCAAAAATAGGTAAAAATTGCTATACTAAGTTTGTTAAGATAATCACCATCAAAAATCAACCCTATTTTGCGATAACTGACACAGTTTGGAGCTATCATGCCACATATTAATCCAAAAAATTCTGCTTTTGATTTTACCAAATATCGTCCGTTCGAATTTGCGCCGAAGCTGACTGACCGCACTTGGCCAGACAAGACCATCACCAAAGCACCGATTTGGGCGAGTGTGGATTTGCGTGATGGCAACCAAGCATTGATTGACCCGATGAACATTGAGCAAAAATTAAAATTCTTTAAATTGCTTGTTGATATCGGCTTTAAAGAAATCGAAATCGGCTTCCCATCAGCGGCGCAGGTTGAGTTTGATTTTACTCGTAAGCTAATTGAAGAAGGTCATGTGCCTGATGATGTGACTTTGCAGGTGCTTGTACAGGCTCGTGAGCATTTGATTGAGCGTACCTTTGAAGCGCTACAAGGTGCTCGCCGTGCCATCGTCCATGTGTATAATTCAACTTCAAAAGTCCAACGCGACAAAGTCTATAAGATGGACAAAGAAGAAATTAAGCAAATCGCCATCGCAGGGGCGACGATGCTTCGTGACAAGGCGAAGAATTATCCTGATACTGAATGGGTGTTCCAGTACAGCCCAGAGAGCTTTAGCCAAACCGAAACCGACTATGCTGTCGAAGTGTGTGATGCGGTCTGTGAAGTGTGGCAACCACAAAACGGTCAAGCAGTTATCCTAAATCTGCCTGCGACCGTCGAAGCGAGCACGCCAAATGTCTATGCCGACCAAGTGGAATATTTCTGCCGTCATCTTAAGCAGCGTGAGCACGTCATCATCAGCCTACACACGCACAATGACCGTGGCTGTGCGGTGGCGGCATCTGAATTGGGTCTTATGGCGGGTGCTGATCGTATCGAAGGCACGCTACTTGGCAATGGTGAGCGTACCGGTAACATGGACATCCTAGTGATGGCGATGAACCTATACACCCAAGGCGTCGATCCTGAGCTTGATTTTAGCCAAGTCAGTGAAATGGTGCAAATCGTCACTGAGTGCAATAATTTGCCTGTACATCCACGCCATCCGTATGTCGGCGAGCTTGTGTTTACTGCATTTAGCGGCTCACACCAAGATGCCATCAAAAAATCACTGGATTATAACGAATCGCACAAAGAGACGGATAATCACTGGGATGTGGCGTACCTGCCAATCGACCCTGTACATATCGGTCGTGGCTACCAAGATGTCGTGCGTATCAATAGCCAGTCAGGTAAGGGCGGTGCGGCATACATTCTACAACGCCATTATGGATTTAACCTACCACGCTGGACGCAGATTGACTTTGCTCGTGTGGTGCAAGCTCAAGCTGAGAGCTTAGCTCGTGAGCTCAAGACCGAAGAGCTGCTTGAAATCTTTACCCAAGCTTATCTATCGCAAGATAAATTCCGCCTAAGCGACTACACCATCAACAACAAAGGCGGTGAAGTGACATTCCAAGGTCAAGTGGCAGCACCGACCGAAGTCTTTGAAGTCATTGGTCAAGGCAATGGCGCATTATCAGCGTTTATTGATGGTTTGGTCAAAGCAACAGGCAAGCAAATCCATGTCACCAACTATGCTGAGCACGCCATCAGCCAAACTGCCCAAATCGACAGCGACGACGGCAAGGACAACCAAACGCACAATGCTGCTGCTGCTTACATTCAGCTGTCTGTTGATGGTCAAATCTACTCAGGCATCGGCACCTGCAACAGCACTGTCTCAGCGATGCTAAAAGGCGCATTGTCAGCATTGGCGCAGGCTTGGTAATGGATTAAGAATTGGCAATCCGCTAATTTTATCTAACCAATAAACCGTTCAAAGCTTGGGTTTTGGACGGTTTTTTATTGACGATAAGATAAATCAGCGGTACAATGGCTGTATTCACTATGTACGCCAAAATGACACACAAGGAGTCACCATGCTTGCTACCGAACGCATCCATGTCAGAACAACTGCTGATACCAAAGCCATGATTGAAAAGGTTTGTCAGCGTTTGGGTGTCAGTGTCAGCAGTTTTATTATCCAAACTGCGTACGAAAAGGCATTGGCATTAGAATCAGAACTAGAAGCCGTTCAGCTAAACGAACAGCAATGGCAACAAGCCCTAGCCATGCTTGAGAATCCACCTAAGGCAAATGATGAACTAAATCAACTGTTTAGCCGAGGTTATCAAGTTGTTAGTCATTCATAAGCTGGATAAAGTCAATCAAGCATCTGAATTTGACTGCGGTGTCGTGGCACTCAATGATTTTTTGTGCACGCAAGCATCGCAGTTTATCAAACGCCGAGAATCCGTGCTATATGGTGCTGTTGATATGGCTCATGATGGCAGGCTTGCAGGATTTTACACTTTGACGGCGACCACCATGATTCAGGCGGATGACAAGGCTTTATTCAAAAAGCAAAGCCCGCATTTGCCAATTCCTTGTGCTTTGATTGGTCGATTGGCGGTAGATGTGCGTTATCAAGGCATTGGCTTGGGTGCAGATTTATTAATACACGCATTGCAGACAGTACAGGCAATTTCAGGGATGATGGGACTTGCTTTTGTGGTGGTTGATGCCAAAGATGATGCTGCCAAGCGGTTTTATGAAAAATACGGATTTTTGCAAATCAGCACCAATCCACGCCGTCTGTGCTTAGCTGTCAAAAGCATCCCTGCAAATTGATTTAAAGCTTGCTGGTGCAGATTTTATTCTGCACTTTTTTCTTTTTATTAATCAAGCAATCAAACAAATAGTCCGCTAATTTCTACACCCTTCAAAATCATCAAGGTATTTTGCCAATCATAAATCACTTATCATAATTGCAACAAAATTCACAATTTTTTGCCAATTTATGCTATAATAACTCGTTAAATTTTCGGGTGTTTTCCCAGTGATTTTCAAGGATTTTTTATGAGTGATTCGGTCAGCCCCATTGGCATTGTCGATGAGTTAAAGCGATCATATTTAGACTACGCCATGAGCGTCATCGTCTCTCGTGCATTGCCTGATGTGCGTGATGGTCTTAAGCCTGTGCACCGCCGTATCTTGTACGCCATGCACGAATTGGGCAACGATTATAACAAAAAATACCTAAAATCAGCCCGTGTGGTCGGTGATGTCATCGGTAAATACCATCCGCACGGCGACATAGCAGTGTATGATGCCATCGTGCGTATGGCGCAGGATTTTAGCCTGCGTTATATGTTGGTCAATGGTCAGGGTAACTTCGGCTCGATGGATGGCGACCCACCGGCGGCGATGCGTTATACCGAGATGAAGATGCAGAAGCTCACGCATCGTATGCTTGCTGATTTGGACAAAGATACTGTCGATTGGGAAGACAACTACGATGGCTCGATGAAGATGCCAAGCGTGCTACCTGCTCGCATCCCAAATCTACTCGTCAATGGTGCGGCAGGTATCGCTGTCGGTATGGCGACCAACATGGCACCGCACAATCTCACTGAAGTGCTAAACGCCTGCCTAGCCTATGCCGACAATCCAAATATCTCCACCGAAGAGCTGATTACGCATATCTCAGGCCCAGATTTCCCGACAGGGGGTATCATCTATGGCCGCAGCGGTATCATTGATGCCTATCGTACGGGTAAGGGTCGCTTGCACATCCGTGGTCGTTATCATATCGAGCCGATGGGCGAGAGCGGTGCGAATAAAGACCGTGAGCGTATTGTCTTTACTGAGATTCCTTATCAAGTCAATAAAGCCAATCTAATCAAGCACATTGCCGATTTGGTCAATGCCAAAAAAATCGAAGGCATCACCGAAATTCGTGATGAATCGGACAAAGAAGGCGTGCGTGTGGTGATTGATTTGCGCCGTGGCGAAAATTCTGAAGTCATGGTCAATAATCTATTTACCCAGACACCGCTTGAGTCTAGCTTTAGCATCAATATGGTGGCGCTTGATAACGGTCAGCCAAAGCTGATGACCTTGCGTGATTTGGTGGCGGCATTCATTCGTCATCGCCAAGAAGTCGTAACTCGTCGCACGATTTTTGAATTAAACAAAGCTTTGGCTCGTGGGCATCTGCTCGAAGGCTTGACCATCGCACTTGCCAATATTGATGAAGTGATTGAGACCATCAAGCAGTCATCAAACCGAGCAGAAGCTCGTGATCAGCTACTATCACGCACTTGGCAGTCAGGCGGCGTGGTGGCGATGCTTGAAGCAGCGGGCGCAAGCTCAATTCGCCCTGAATATATCGAAGGTGAAGATTTGAATGCGCCTTATGGCTTGATTGATAATAACACTCGCTATCGTCTGTCGCCTGAACAGGTCAATGCCATCTTGGATATGCAGCTGCACCGCTTGACTGGTCTTGAGCAAGACAAGCTGACTGGTGAATACCAAGAAATTCTAGGCGAGATTGCTCGTCTTGAGCTGATTTTGAATGACTTTGATGTGCTGATGGGTGTGGTGCGTGGTGAGCTGATTGAGATTCGTGATGAATTTGGCGATGAGCGTCGCACGGACATCGTCGATGCACGCCATGATTTCAACCGTGAAGATCTGATCCCAGAACAAACCGTTGTCCTAACCGTCTCACACACAGGCTATGCCAAGACACAGCCGATCAGCGATTATCAAGCACAAAAGCGTGGCGGTAAAGGCCGCTCGGCTACTGCGATGAAAGAAGATGATGTGATTGAGCATCTGCTGGTCACCAGCACCCATGCGCATATCATGTGCTTTACCAATACGGGTCGTGTGTTTGGTCTGCGTGGCTTTGAGATTCCTTTGGCAAGTCGTGGCTCAAAAGGTCGCCCACTGGTGAATCTGATCAATCTTGAAGCTGATGAGTCAGTCACTGCCATCTTACCTGTAACCGATCTTAAGGACGAAAACAGCTTTGTATTCTTTGCCACCGCATCGGGCACGGTCAAGCGTGTTGCCTTGTCGCAGTTTGCCAATCTGCGTGCCAATGGTCTAAGAGCGATTGACTTAGTCGAAGGCGATACGCTCATTGGCGTGGCGATTACCGATGGCAACCAAGAAATCATGCTATTTAGCAATGAAGGTAAGGCGATTCGCTTTAAAGAAGATAGCATCCGTGCGATGAGCCGTGTCGCTAAGGGCGTGCGTGGTATGCGTGTCAATCTCTTGGCGCTCGCTGATGACGAAGAGCCTGTAGAAGATGATGGCGACGATAGCGACGGCTTTGCGGTCAGTCGTGTGGTGTCGCTCGTTGTTGCACCGACGACAGGCGAGATTTTGTGTGCTTGCGAGAATGGCTTTGGTAAGCGCACACCGATTGACGACTACCCAACCAAAGGTCGTGGCGGTAAAGGCATCATCGCCATCAAGACATCTGAGCGTAATGGCCAGCTGGTCAAAGCGATCGCCGTGACTGGCGAAGAAGATGTGATTTTGATCTCGGATAAAGGCACGTTGGTGCGTACACCAGTTGCCCAAATCGCCATCGCAGGGCGTAATGCTCAAGGTGTCAAGCTGATTCGTATCGCTGACGAAGAAGTGCTGGTTGGCATGGCGTGCGTCGAGCACGAAGAGCCAAGTGATGATGATGCGGTGGATGCTGATGTGAGTCCAAATGCAGATGGTGCTACCAGTCCTGAACATACGGATACGACCGATACACAGGCATAAGCTAATCATCACCATAAGCCAGATAAGTCAAATTGTCTGGCTTTTTTGTGCCAAATGCTTTTATAATAAGCCATCAGCCCTGTATGAGTCGTGTAAGCTTTGTGGGAGAATGCAATGAATCAAAGAGTCAAACCTACTGTTATCTTTTCGCTATCAATGCTTGTGATGGCTTGCCAATCGGTCACTCATAATCCGCCGACAACGGATGCCTTATCCAATACGCCAGTGCCGACACCTGCACTGCCTGCACCCATCATGGCAGAAGCAGTGGTCAAAGCACCTGCCATGCAAGCTCGTGCCTTATCTGCGATGCCTATAATGATGCCCGCCATCGCCATGCCCGAAGCCATTAGCCAAGATCGTGAAAAATATCACAAACTTGACCAAAATCCCGTGCAAAAGGTGAGTGATGCCCCCGTTTCGACATTTAGTATCGATGTCGATACAGGCAGTTATAGCAATGTGCGACGGTTTTTGAACGACGGGCGATTACCGCCTGTGGGCGCAGTACGCACCGAAGAGATTGTCAATTATTTTGATTATAGCTACCCACAGCCAAGTGGCAATCAGCCTTTTGCAGTCACAACCCAGAGCTATGATTCGCCATTTCATCCCAATGCCAAACTGATCAAAATCGCCATCCAAGCCAAAGAGCAGCAGATGAGCGAATTACCTGCTGCCAATTTAGTCTTTTTGGTGGATGTCTCGGGCAGTATGGCAAGCGATAATAAGCTTGGCTTGGTCAAAAAGACCTTGCGAACCCTAGTGCACAAGCTAAGAGCCAAAGATACCGTCACCATCATCACCTATGCATCAGGTGAGACGATTGCGCTTGAGCCAACTGCAGGCGATCAAAAGCAAAAAATCCTAGATGTCATCAACCGCTTACAGGCACAAGGGGCGACTTCAGGTGAGCGAGCGATTAGTTTGGCTTATCAATCGGCGGAACGCTCGTATGTCAAAGACGGTATCAATCGCATCTTGCTTGCGACCGATGGTGACTTTAATGTCGGTGTGACTGATTTTGATACCCTAAAAGGTATGGTTAGCGAAAAACGTAAATCAGGCATTTCATTGAGCACGCTCGGCTATGGTACGGGTAATTATAATGAGCATCTGATGGAACAGCTTGCCGATGCAGGTGATGGCAATTATAGCTATATCGATAATGAAAAAGAAGCCGCCAAAGTCATCGATCGTCAGCTGTCATCCACGCTTGCCACCGTTGCCAAAGATGTCAAAATCCAAGTGGAATTTAACCCCAATACAGTCAAAGAATATCGCCTAATCGGCTACGAAAATCGTATGCTTAATGAAGCAGATTTTAATAATGATAAGGTAGATGCGGGCGATATTGGCGCAGGACATCAGATGACGGCGTTTTATGAGATTATCCCTGTCGGCGTGCAAGGCTGGCTCGATGACACTCGTTATCAAACACAGCCATCAGCTGTGAATACGCAAGCGCGCGAATACGCCTATCTGCAACTTCGCTATAAACAAGCAAATGCCAGTGCCGATGATGACAGTCTATTGATACAGGCGCCGATTTTGGCGGATGCCAAGCCGTTTGGTATGGCGGATACCGATACCAAATTTGCCGTCTCTGCCACAGGCTTTGGTGAAGCACTGCGTGGTGGCAAATATCTTGGCAAGATGGATTGGGCGCAGATTGAGACTTTGGCACAGCAAAATATCGGCACAGATCCGCATGGCTTACGCCAAGAGTTCGTTGAGCTGATCGGCATTGCCAAAAGCTTATCTACCAAGCCAGCCCAAGTGCCATCAAGCCAAGCTGATTGATAAAACTGTAATCATAGCAATCACGATAATCGCTTTAGCAAGCAAATCACCGTATATCCAAGGCGGTGATTTGTTTCACTGGAAATTATTATGCAACACACATCTGACAACACCAATCTTAATGCCAATCTCAATACCAAGCAAATCGCCAATAAACTACTGGTCGCTATCCTTTGCGTTGTCAGCTTTGGCGCAGGCTATTATGCGCACCAATCCCGCCAAATCAATGCCTGTGAAGCCAAAGGTCAAGTGGCGCATATCGAAGGCTCGGTGGTCGAGTGCGTGGATAAATAGCGATACCATCAGCAGATGGTGATTGATTTATCAAGGTCAATTAAGATTTATTGAATAAATCTGCCAATTTGGCTTTGTTGTTTTGATTATCCCACTGTGTGAGTAGCTGTAAACGCTGTTTATAAATCATTGATAATGCTAGCACTTTGGCATTTTTTTGTTGTTCGCTCAATACTTTTTTTAGTGCGGTGCAAATCAGCTCATAGACAAGCGGTGTGATGTCATCCATCGGATAGGTGCGTCTGATTTGGACAAAATCATCCCAATGTGCGCTGATTTGTTGGCGAGCATCTTCACTGAGTGTTGATAAGATAAAGTACATGCTGTGATTCGGCACATCGTTATTCGGCTGTCGATACTCGTTGGGCAGTGCTTTGATGGCGGTGATGACTTCGGTCAGTACCGTGCTATCAAGACTTTGCCAAGTCGGTAGGTCAGGCACTTTGAGCGACTGACGCTCTAGATGCTCTGAATAAGGGCGATGCGCATCTGCCATCTGCGATTGGCTGATGATATCAGCAAGGGGATCTTGATCCAAGATGGTAGGGCTTTGCATGATAAATAACGCAAGCTCGGTGGCAGTATCAAGCGTCTTACCTGCTTGATAATTGATGGTGTCCATGCGAGCACGGCGACCAAAGCGAGTATCGCCAATCGACTTGATCCGCTGATAGATGTCGCTATTGAGTAGCCATTTATAGCTTGAGCCTTTTGGGAATAAATCGGTGAATTTGCGTAGCTCTGCCATCGCTGCGGCTTTTTGTTCGGATTTTTCAAGATCAAAACGAGCTGCCAAAATCTGATAAATGTAGTCCGATAGCGACCAAGCATTTAAGATTTGCTCACGCATCGCATCCGCACCTTGTTCGGCGATAAAGGTATCGGGGTCGTGCTGATCGGGCAGGGTGAGAAACTTGAGCGTCTTACCGTCTTCGAGCGCAGGCGCAGCGATTTCCATCGTCCGCCAAGCAGCTCTTTGACCGGCATTATCACCATCAAAGCATAGGGTCAGCGTGTTGTTGTAGCGTAGCAAGGTGGCGATTTGATTTTCGTTCGCTGCCGTACCCATCGGCGCAACCGCACCATAAATCCCTGCTTGATACAGCGCAATCACATCCATATAGCCTTCGACCATCATATAATCACTGGCTTTTTGTTGGCGAGATTCGTACAGACCGTACAGGATGTGCTGTTTTTGGAATACGGGTGATTCGCTTGAGTTGATGTATTTTGGTGAATCATCGCCAATGGTACGACCAGCAAAGCCGACCACTCGACCTTGCTTATCACGAATGGGGAAAATCACTCGATTGCGCAATAGGTCATAATCCCGACCATTTTGCGACTGCCTGACCAATCCCAAGATTTTTAGGCCTTCAATATCTTCGCCAAAGACTTCTTCAAGGTGCTGCCAACCATCAGGCGCATAGCCAAGCCGAAAGGTCTGTATGCTACTTTCGCTCACACCACGGTCCAAAAAATACTGCCGAGCGACAGGTGTATTTTGTAGTGTAAATTGATAAAAATGACAGATATTTTCAAGTAATTGATACAAGTCGCCTTGCGGATTGGGCTGTGCCATCGGCGGCGTGGGATATACTTGCGGTGTGCTGTCTTGGGGTGATATGGCATCATCCATCACCGGTGCTGTCTGCACAGATGGCGCTTGTGGCATCGGTGGCGGTACAGGTTGGGCTGATGGCTGCTGTTGATTTTTGGGTGTTTTTTTGGTTTTATTGTATTTGACTTTTTTGGCAAATTCATCGTCTTTTGGTAGCTCGATACCAGTTTGTTCGGACAATGTTTTTACCGCTTCGATAAAGCTTAAGCGTTCAAATTCCTTTAAAAAGGTGATTGGATTGCCTTTGGCGTGACAACCAAAACAGTAGTATAAATTGGTCTCAGGATTGACATAAAATGATGGCGTCTTTTCACCATGAAATGGACAACAGCCCTTGAACTCTCGGCCGGCAGGCTTGAGCACGGTATGCTTACGAATCATCCCAACCAAATCCGCTTGGCTGTTGAGCTGTTCGATGATAGAGTCAGGAATGCGCATGGGATTACTCAGATGCAAAAAAGCGAAAACCATCAATGCCAACTGGCGACACTTTGGCTGACAATCGAAATGGCTATTTTTTTAAATAACCATTATTGTATCACGATTGGCAATGGACAAAAACAACAAAACGGCACAAATCATGCCGTCATGTTGCGTGCTTTATGATTAGCGTGTTTCGCTAGGGTTGCCCGTCGCATCATTTGGCAGACCCAAACCAAACTGTGGCAAATGGCTCTTTTTGGTTTCGGCGTCGTTATTGGTCGCTGGGGCAGGTGTGCTGACAGCGGGCAGACGCATTGCTTGCGCTTGGCGGATAACTTGGGTGCGAGTCTCGCCCGTGTAGCCACCTTCATAGCTTTGGGCATCGGTTGCACGACCAAGCTTGCCAAAGCTGATGGTTGATAGTGCTTTTTGCACCGCAGTCTTAGTGCCTGTACCTGACAGACGCACTGTGCCGTTGCTGTTTAGATACTGTGGATAGTTGATTTGCAGGAGTGTTTTGTACTCGCTTGCGGTGTCTTTTAGCCCAAGCTCGTCATTGGCATATGCCAAAATGGCAATGGCTTCAGGCACAGCAGTAGATTGTGGGAAATACTGGAATACCCATTTAGCACGGTTGGCAGCTGCGACCATCGCATCACGCTTGATGTACCAACGAGCGGCGACTAGCTCATTTTCTGCCAAATCATTATAAATCGCCACCATACGCTGTGCCGCATCGGCAGCATAGGCACTATTTGGGAAGTTATTAACCAGCGTCTGAAAATCTTGGAATGCTAGACGCAGATAGGCGGTATTGCGTTCAGCTTGATTTGACTTAAATAGGCGAGATGCTTTTGGCGCACCGCCCATATTGGTCACGCCTTGTACATACAGTGCGTAGTCAATGTGACGACTTGTTGGGTACAGACGGATAAATTCAGCCGTACTTTGGGTCACTGCTTCATAGTTGCCTGCTTGATATTGCACATAAATCAAATCAAGCAAAGCCTGCTGTGCCAAAGCACCTGTCGGATAAAAAGTGCGAATGTTATTCAGTGCAATCATCGCTTCATTATTATGCGATTTGGCGATGGCTTCTTGGGCATAGTCATAATATTGCTGTTCGGTTTTGTCGGCGGTTTGGACGATGTCTTCGCCTTTTTTCTTGCCAAACAACCCACCAACAGTGGCGCAACCAGTCATCAGACTGCCTGCAACAACAGCAGTAACAGCAATTTTTAGGGCTTTTGCTTTCATTGTATCCTCGATTTTTTGATGTCGTATGACAAATTTTCGCTAGTTTAGCATGATTTGACAGCCAAAACAACGAAACCGCCGCACAAAGCTTGCCAAAACCGCCGTTATCAAAAAATTACTACTCATAAGCAACGCTAGAGTAAGGTGTTCTATCGGCGATGGGTCAGTATGAGATTGGCAATAAATGGCGATGACAGCTGCCAAATTGCAAATCAGTACAAAACATGATAAATTATCATATTCTTATTTATGAATTTAATCAGTATTGATAAAAATGCTTGCACAATTTGACCAATGGCTATGCCAACATCCCAAAAATCCCACTTTGCGCGGCTATCGTCGCTTTGTGGTGGAGTTTTGGTTTTTTGGACTCAAGCAGGCTCGAGCATGCCTGTTCGCTGGGCTGTTTTTTGTGGCGATGTTTGTTATCCCCAAATCAGGCATTTGGGGTATTCCCCGCTATGATGCCTTGCTGATTTTTGCGGTGGTGGCGCAGTTTGCGATGGTGTGGAGCAAACTAGAAACTTGGGATGAGCTCAAATCCATCACTTTATTTCATCTAATCGGTTTTGCCTTAGAATTATTCAAAACTTCACCTGACATCCAAGCACTCTTATTGCCCGATGGCGCTCGCATTGGTGCATCTTGGGCGTATCCTGATTTTGCTTATAGCAAGGTGTTTGGCGTGCCTTTGTTCACAGGATTTATGTATGCGGCGGTGGCAAGCTATATTATCCAAGCGTGGCGGTTATTTGATTTACGTTTGTATAAGATGCCACCGTACGCACTGACGACCATCACAGCGATATTGATTTATTTGAACTTTTTTACGCATCATGCCATCATGGATTTGCGCTGGTATATTGCCATGTTTGTGCTTGGGCTGTATGCCAGAAGTTATGTGCGTTTTACCCCTTATGATACGCCACGACGGATGCCCGTGCTGTTGTCGTTTGTGCTGATTGGATTTTTTATTTGGCTTGCGGAGAATATCAGCACCTTTTTTGGCATTTGGCAATATCCCAATCAAGTGATGGCATGGTCGATGGTGCATATCAGCAAATTTAGCTCATGGTCGCTACTGATTATGATGACTTTTACCATCGTCACGCATCTAAAGCACATCAAGCACAGCGTGATGGTGGCAAGATAAACCGATGGCTTGAATGGCTTGGGATAGCGGCTTGGGATATTCGGGTCATTTAAACAGCTTAATATCAATGGTGTGATCAGCCAAATTTAGCCAAGCATGAGCCATAAGTCACGCTCAAAAGTGGCGATAATCACAAAAATATGCTAAAGTATCGCCTTTTTATTCATTTAATTTTAGTCGCAGTGTTTAGCGACATTTTTTATAAGTAGCCATCATGACAGCCGATAATATCCATACCAAGTATGCTTTGACCGACACGCCATTTGAGATGATTGATGATGGTGATGCCTTTGATATGGATGATGATACGGCGGATGATCAAGATGCTGACAGCCACGATGGTGAGCAGACTTATACCGTGCAGGCATCTGATGTCGGTGTGCGCCTAGATAAACTGGGTAGCACGGTGTTTGATGGCTTTTCACGAGCCAATATTCAAAAGTTTATCGATAATGGCGAACTGCTCGTCAATGGAATGATTGTTAAGCCAAAATACGCAGTCAAATCAGGTGATGTACTGACATTGACCGCATCACTTGAGAACCATTCTGAAGATTTACCCGAAAATATCGCCATCGATGTCGTCTATGAAGATGATGCGGTGATTGTGATTAATAAGCCGGCAGGACTTGTGGTGCATCCAGGGGCGGGCAATCGCACAGGCACGCTAGTCAATGCGCTATTGTATCATTATCCTGATGTGGCGCATCTGCCACGAGCGGGACTGGTGCATCGTATTGATAAGGACACCACAGGATTGCTCGTCATCGCTCGCACCAAGACAGCACAGCTTGATCTTATCGATCAGCTCAAAGACAAAAGCGTGTATCGCCTATATCAGTGCATCGCACTGGGTGCACCGCATGACATCATGCGTCATGCTCGCATTGATGCGCCGATTGGACGGCACAGCACACAGCGCACCAAGATGGCGGTCAAAGATACAGGCAAACCTGCGGTGACGCATATCCTAAAAGCAGTGGCACTACACGAACGCTACAGCCTATGCGATGTACAGCTAGAGACAGGGCGTACGCACCAAATCCGTGTGCATCTATCCCATGTCGGTCATCCATTGGTCGGCGATAAGGTCTATGGCACATCGCCACGAGCAGGGCTGACAGATGCACAGCGTCAAGCGGTGGCAACTTTCCCACGACAGGCGCTACACGCACATACGCTTGGCTTTATCCATCCGATAAGCGGTGAGTCGATGAAGTTTCACGCACCATTGCCGGCTGATTTTTGTGCCTTGATGGATGTGTTTGCAGATTAATTAAAGGATGAAAAAAATGCAAATAACTGACACCGTACCTGTTTGCGTACTCTATCAAGATGACACCGTGCTGGTCGTGCAGACACAAGCAGGGGCATTTGATAAGTTTGGCGATACAGATATTTATGGGGATTTTAACTTAGGTTTGCACGTCAAGGACAATCCGACAGCGGTGCTCACTCGCCGAGCGCAGCTACTTGATGCCATTAGCCATCATGCACCCATCACAGCAATTCATTGGCTAAACCAAGTGCATGGCGATACCGTACTGGATATTGATACGGATACGCCGTCATTACAAGCGGTGTCTGCTGATGCGCTAATTACCAAGTCATCCAATCGTGCCCTTGCCATCATGACGGCGGACTGCGTGCCTGTGGCGATTTTTGGGCAGAGTCAAGATGATGGTATCGCCTGTATTCATGCGGGTTGGCAGGGACTTGTTAATGGTATCATTGCCAAAAGCTATGCCAAGCTTGGTGTGCTGTCTGCACCCAAAGCCATCATCGGTGCTTGTATCTCGCAGGGCTCATATCAGATTGATGAAGTGCTTGCCAAGCGTATCTGCGATGAAGTCACAGCACAGTCGCTTGTGAATATGACATCATCAGCACTGTATGACGCCATTATTATCCCATCAGCTGATGATGGTAAGGTGAATATTGATATCGTCAAGCTTGCACGACTTGAGCTTGAACATCTGGGTATCGATGTAGTCAGTGAGTCTGTGCCATGTAGCTATCTTGAACCAAATCTGTATTCGTACCGTGCGCAGACCCACGCAGGCAAATCAGCCACAGGGCGTATGGCGATGGTAGTTGTACGCCACTAAGCACCAAGCCAAACTTTGCTATCAATGAGCAAGAATAAATAAAACAAACAAGGATAAACCCATGCAAGCAACCATTGCCATCGTCTATCATTCCAACTATGGACACACACGCCGTGTCGCACAAGCCATCGGCGAAGGGGTGGCTCGCCACTGCACGATGCGTACCATTGATATCATGGCAATCAGCGATGATGACTGGGCATATCTTGATGAGGCATCGATGATTGTCTTTGGTAGTGCGGTGTATATGGGCAGTGTGACAGCAGAGTTTAAGACCTTTATGGATAGCACATCCAAGCGTTGGCTGTCTCGCACTTGGCAGGGTAAATTTGCCGCAGGCTTTGCCAATTCAGGTGGCTTGAGCGGTGATAAATTGGCGGTACTACAACAGCTTTGCTTATTTGCCATGCAACACGGGATGAATTGGGCGGGCTTGCCATTATTACCGACAGGTAGTAGCGATGTGGATTTGAACCGATTGAGCAGTTTTTTGGGATTGATGACGCAGTCAATCGATGCGCCACCTGATGTCACGCCATGTCAAGGAGATATTGACACGGCGATTTGGTTTGGTGAGCATTTGGCAAAGACAGTATTGAAACAGTTATGATTAAAATGGTCGTGATATTTTAGAATAACTCAATTTTAAACCCAATATAAGCCATTACTTGCCTATCTTTTTAATCACAAACACCATTTCAAAATTAACCACTTTCCCATGCTAGAACCAATTTTCTAGCAAATACACTTGTTGCACCTGCTGTCTAGGCGTTAGCTTGGGTGGTCGGTTTTTGACAGGAATTGTGCTTGGCATACTCTGCTGATAGACGATGCTTGTCTTGTCGTCATGGCTGACATCTGCCAAAGTTACCGGCAGTGGACTGCGCACCAGTTGGATATGCTGACAGCCTGTCATGATGACAGCTAGCAACATCACTATAACGCATTTGGCGATATCAGTCGGCATCGCAGGGCGTGTCAGCGTGGTTATTGGCACAGTCATTTTGCTATTTATCATGGCTTATTATCGGGTTTGGGTCTTATTTTGACCATACCGGTTCACGCACTTGACCTGTGGTCGGCAAAGTGGTGCTTTGGTTGCTCGCTAAGTTGTGAATGACAAGCTTACTTTGACCGCCTTGACTTTGGGCATAGACGATGCGATTTGCCGATGGTGAGAAACTTGCCGAAATCTCGGTGCCGCCGACCTTGATACGCTGTAAGGTCGAACCGCTGACATTGGCGATGATGATGTCTTGACCTGCGACATAGGCGATTTTTGACCCATCATGGCTTAGGCGTGGGTTGGTGGCATTGAGTGCAATGCGGGTGGCGTTTTGATTGGCGAATTGATAGCGGTACAGGCTTTGGCTGCGTGTGCCATTATCCGCTGTATAAATAAAGCCTGAGCCATCGGGCAGATAGCTAGGTGAGTTTTCTGCACCGTTTTGGGTGGTGATGGCTTTGAGTGTTTTGGTGGTTAGGTTGAGTTCATAAATATTTGGGTTGTTGTGCTCATGACTGCCTGAGAATAATAGGCGTGTGCCATCAGCCGAAAAGCTGGGCGCTAGATTATGCCCCCAAAATGGCGTCACCACTTCGCTATGCGTGCTATTGATTGACTGCACATGAATCACGGGTAAGCCATTTTTAGCTTGGACAGCATAAGCGATACGGCTACCATCTGGCGAGAAAGTCGGCGTCAAAATTGACCCTGTCACCGTAAACAGCGTACGGGCATTTTGTCCTGTGGCATCAATGAGCTTTAGGCGAGAAGTCTTGTTCGATGGCGTGCCTGTTTCTTCGACATAGGCGATAATAGAGCCAAAGTCGCCTGATTTGCCTGTGATGGCTTGATAGATTTTATCGCTGATTTGATGACCGGCAAGCTTTAAAGATGCGGTATTGGTGTCGCTGACTTGGGTTTGGCTGCCGATGACTTTGGCGGCTTTGGTGTCGATGACATCATAGCTGATGGCGGTTTTGTTACCCACGATTGAGTGCGATTTGCCAATGACGACATAATCATAGCCAAGATTGCGCCAAGTGCTAAGGTTTGCCAAGATGTCATTGGTGCTGGCTGTGCGTTGTGGCAGATTGCCACTGCTTGCACCAAGCTCTGTGCCGTCTAGATTTGCCGTGACAACGTCTGTCACCACAGTATCGCCCACAAAAGGCACGATGGCGATACGGTCGCTACTTTGGGCGATTTGCTGAGTTGCTACCCATACTTTATCAGTATCATCATTGGCGATGGCAGGGCTGATACTTGCCATCACGGTGATGGTGGCGATGGCTAATTGGCTAAATTTATTCATAAATCATACTCAATATATTCAAGGAGTTGTCGCAGTGTCAGACGATGCATCAGCAGATGGTTCATCATAAATCAGCGTCTCAGTCTGAAACTGAAAGGTCATCTGACCGACCAAGCCTGCAATCTCAGGATACGGCGCGCCTGATTGCACCGCTGTGCGAATAGAATCTTTGAGCTCAGGATTACCTGCACCAAAATCAATCCCTGCTACATTGCCCATTTCGTCAAAACGCACGACAAATTGCATCATCTGATTGGGCTGTTTTGGCTGTGATAACCAAATGGACTTGATACGGTTATAGACGGTTTGTTGGGCGGCTTTTTTGTCAGCAGCACTCACACCGCCTTGACTGCCAAGCTGATTGTTAAACGCAGACCCTGTATCAGCGGCTGATGAATTATCATTGGTATTTGTCGCAAAATTGCTGGATGTGTTATCAATCGTGCTTGATGGCTGGTCAAAGCCAAGCGACTGCGTGTCATTACTAAAAGTCGGCTCAATGGTCGTTGTCGAATTGACCACTCGATTAGATTGATAAGGATTATCAGTACTGCCAAATGTTGTCTGTGCATTGGCAGTACTTTGTGATGACTGTGTCTGTACAGAATTTTGCGCTTGATGATGTGCATTAAGTGTAGATTGTGCCTTAGCAAATGCTTCTTGGCTTACCAATGTGGTCTGGATACCCGTATCCTTATCAGGTGGCGATATCATCGGCGCCATGACAGCAATGACAATCACGGCATGAATGAGCACACTTGCCAATATCGGCAGGGTGTAGCTGGTCTTTTGGGTGGATTCATTGGACATGGCGCACCTATTTGGCAGCTTCGCTCAGTAGGCTGACTTGGCTGACGCCAGCATTTTGGATGAGTGCCATGATATGCATGATTTGGTGATATGGATTGTCTGCATCGGCATTGACCATCACTTGTAAGTTTTCATTTTCGCTATACAGATTACGCAGAAGTGCATCAAGCTGTGCATCATCCATCGGCTCATCGATGGCATTTTTGTGACTGACGAACACACTGCCATCGGCTTTTAGGCTGACGATGACGGGCAGTTCATTTTGGCTGACGGTCTTGGTGTCTTCTTTTGGCAAGGATACATCAACGCCTGTGGCGAGCATCGGCGCTGTCACCATAAAAATCACAAGCAGTACCAACATCACATCGATATACGGTACGACATTCATTTCAGCATTGAGTGGCTTTTTTGTGCGAGCAAAAGCACTTGGGCGGTTGGTCATCGATGATTACTCGGTTGGGTTGCTGTTTGGTCGCTCAAGCTTGGTTTGATTGGCAAGCAGGGCAGATACCACAGCTTCGCAAAATAACGCACGACGCTCATAGATGGTGTTGGCTTTTGCGGTAAAGTAGTTAAAAGCAAGCGTCGCAGGAATGGCGGCAAATAGACCCAATGCCGTGGCGATGAGTGCTTCGGCGATGCTTGGCGCAACGGTAGCAAGGCTCACCGATTCGGCTTGACCCAAGCCAATAAAGGCATTCATAATCCCCCAAACTGTGCCAAACAAACCAATATAAGGCGATACCGAGCCGATACTGGCAAGAACCGACAGCCCTTGTTCAAGTCGGCTTTGCTCTTTGCCTAGAGCGATTTTTAGCTCTCGTTCGGCGATATCGGCTTGAGCTGTACCCGTGACTGTGCCAAGCTTTTTATAGCCATCAAAAAATACCGCTTCAAGTGCCGAACGCTCATTTTCTTTGGCAACGGTGGCGAACTGCTTATCAATGCTATCTGTCCAAAACCACGCTTCAAAGCGTGCATCAAAGCGAGATGCCGAGCCAAGCTTTGTCCCCAAGTGAAAAATAATCACCCAGCTGATAAGTGATAACAATAGCAACAACGCCATCACAAGCTGAACAACAAGGCTTGCTTCGGTGACAAGCTGTAAAATACTGATTGAATTATTCATAATTATTGGCTAAATACACAAATAAATTGCCATCATCATAGCACAGTTTGTGGACTTTTTGTAGGGTAAAACTGTGACCGGGGCCCACCAAACGCCAAATCAGCCATCAGTCAGCACCTGCCAAATACACAAATCATCTCGGATAAATTGCACCGATGCCGAATTTTCTTTACAATAGGCAAATTTAAAACACAGATACATACAATCAGCTACAATGACAATGATTAATCACCCAAAAAACAAGCCATCCGCCGATACTCTGCCTGTCTTGGCAAAAGATAGATTCTTTTTAGAAAAATTACGCAAAGAAATCAAATCCGCACAAGGTGACGAACACGCCAAAAAACAAGCACGCTATGATGAACTTTATCAGCGCTCAAGTGACAAGGTACAAGAACGCCGTGCAAGCATCCCAGCTGATTTGTGGGGTAAACTGAATCACGACCTGCCTGTCACCGCCGAAGCTGACACGCTCATTAACGCCATCAAAGCGCATCAAGTAGTGATTATCGCTGGTGAGACAGGCTCGGGCAAAACCACACAACTGCCTAAACTTGCGATGTTAGCAGGTCGTGGTACGACGGGTCAAATCGGTCATACACAGCCTAGACGACTGGCCGCTCGTTCGGTAGCGACTCGTATCGCCGAAGAGCTTGGTGAAGAGCTTGGCAAGACGGTGAGTTTTAAGATTCGCTTCACCGAAGAAGGGGGTAAGCACTCAATCGTCAAGCTGATGACCGATGGTATTTTGCTCGCTGAACTTGGCTCGGATAAGTTTTTGACCAATTATGATACCATCATCATCGATGAAGCACATGAACGCAGTTTAAATATTGACTTCATTATGGGCTATCTAAAACGGCTATTGCCAAAACGCCCTGACTTAAAAGTCATCATCACATCGGCGACGCTTGATACCGAGCGATTTGCCAATTATTTTGCCAAAGATGGCAAGCCTGCGCCTGTGTTTGTGGTCGAAGGGCGTAGTTATCCTGTCGAAGTGCGTTATCGTCCTTTGACTGATATGATTGTCACTAGCCAAGACGATGATGCCTTTGATGAAATTGAAGATAACTTGCCCCGTGCTTTGACGGCGGCGGTCAATGAATGTTTTGATGATGCAAAAGCCAAAGGCCATCCTGACCAAGCGGATATTTTGATTTTTGCGGCGACCGAAGCAGAAATCCGAGATTTGCAAGATATTCTAAATAGCTATGCGCCTGCTCATACCGAGATTTTACCGTTATTTGCTCGCCAAAGCTATGCCGAACAGCAAAGGATTTTCTCACCATCGGCTCGTGGCAGACGCATCATTATCGCCACCAATGTCGCCGAGACTGCACTGACCGTGCCAAACATCCGCTATGTGATTGATTTGGGCTTTGCTCGTATTTCTCGCTACAATTACCGCTCTCGCATTCAGCGATTGCCCATCGAAGCCATCAGCCAAGCCGCTGCCAATCAGCGTAAAGGTCGCTGCGGTCGTATCGCACCCGGTGTGTGTATCCGCCTATATTCTGAAGAAGATTTTAACAGTCGTCCTGAATTTACCGAACCTGAAATCCTGCGTACCAATCTTGCATCGGTGATACTACAGATGGAGCGACTGCATTTGGGGGATGTGCAGGCCTTTGATTTTATCACGCCACCTGATTTGCGACTGGTCAATGATGGTCGTAAATTGCTCATTGAGCTAGGTGCGCTCGATGAACACGGCTATACCAAAACCCGTGCCAAAAAAGGGCGTCCACAGGCAGGCAGTCTGACCAAAATCGGTCAACAGATGGCAAAAATGCCCATCGACCCACGCCTAGCCCGTATGCTTGTGGCGGGCAATACCTTTGATTGTCTGCATGATATGCTGATCATCGTCTCTGCGCTCGCCGTGCAAGATGTGCGTGAACGCCCAATGAATAAGCAGATGCAAGCCGATCAAAAGCACGCCTTGTTTCGCCGAGATGATTCAGATTTTTTATTTTATCTTGAATTATTCCAAGCGTTATTTGACAAGCACGCCACCAATGATCATCAGGTGCTATCTAGCAATGGCAGACGCAATTTTGCCAAAAAGCATTATCTGTCCTATCCACGCATCCGTGAATGGCAAAAAACCCATCGTCAGCTGACCGAGATGGTCGCTGAAATGGGCTTTGTCATTCATGAGCCTACAGCAACTCTTGATACGCTTGACACGACAGTCGATACCAAAAAAGGCGTACGCTTATCGCTAAAAACAGACAAAGCCAAAGCAGAAAAGACAAATAAAAATCCCAAGCAAGCACTGGTTAATCTTAAATATGTGCTAAAAAATGGTATGGATAAGCCCGACGGTCAATCACGCCAATATGCCAATATTCATCGTGCACTATTGACCGCCTTGCTGTCATTTGTGGCACACAAGACCGAAACACTTGGCGAATATCTGATGGCTCGTAGCCAAAAAGCTCGGATTTTCCCCGCCAGTACTTTGCACAAAAAAGGCGTGCAATGGGTGATGGCGTTTGAAGTGGTTGAGACATCGCAGGTGTATATGCGTTGCCTTGCCAAGATTGAACCTGAGTGGATTATCTCTGCGGCGCCAAAACTGCTGAAATATCATTATTTTGAACCGCATTGGTCAAAAAAATCAGGACGGGTGCGTGCGTATGCGCAAATCAGCTTATTTGGGCTGATTGTCATCGCCAAAGAGTTGGTGAATTATGAGCAGATTGATTTGGCGCAAGCTCGTGAGATTTTTATCCGTGATGCACTCGTTGCCAATCAGTACGGTATGCAGATGAAGTTTTTGACGGATAATGCCAATAAAATCAAAAACATCGAGCGTATCGAAGATAAGATGCGTCGCCGTGATTTGCTTGTTGATGAAGAAAGCCTGTATCAGTTTTATGATGCTCGCATCCCAAGCCATATCGCCAGTCGCAAAAGCTTTGAAGAATTTTATCATGATGCGGAGAATAAGACGCCAAACTTCCTGCATTTTAGCGATGACGATGTGCTCAATGAATCAGTTGATGACAGCCGCCAATTCCCCGAAAGTTGGCATCTGGGCGGCGTAAAACTACCCTTATCCTATGTCTTTGACCCAAGCAGTGATGATGATGGCGTAACCGTGCGTGTGCCGGTTAAGGCATTGGCACAGCTTGATCCTGTGGCGCTACTTTGGGGGATTGCAGGCTGGCGATATGAGCTGGTCTTGCAGTTATTAAAAACTTTACCTAAAGAAATTCGCCGTCAAATTGTGCCGATACCTGATACTTGTGATAAAATCTTTGATAAGCTAGATGCTCGTGCACAGACAGGGCTGCTTGATCAGCTAAGCCATGCTTTGATGGCACTCGGTGTACGTACGACGCCTGCTGATTTTGCCCCTGATAAGGTCGAAGAATACCTACGCCCATTGATTTGCGTGGTCGATGACAAAAACCGTGTCATCGAAAAAAGCCGCGATCTGCTCCGCTTGCAAGCTCGTCATAGCCAAACAGTCAGCCAAAGTGTCACCGTCGAACAAGGGCTACATCATGAGTTTCCTGAGTATTTTAATTTTGTCAAAAATACGCACACATCTGGCATTGTCATGCAAGAATTTTCGGCACTCAAGGCGGATAAAGCAGGCACGGCGGTGTCGATTGCGGTATTTACCGAAATTGGTGCGGCGCTGAACGCTCACAAACAAGGCGTGCTGACGCTTATCAAATCCAAACTTGGTGCTAAGCAAAAACAGCTGACCAGTCAGATTGATAAAGCGTTTAAGCTTGCTTTTGCGCCACTTGGTGATTTAGAAAAACTAAAAACCATCGTCGTTGATGCTACCTTGCAAGCTTGTCTATATGAGCACGCCACCAACTTTGGTCGCGAACAGCCAAGCGAACACGGGGCGCATGCTCGTACGCTGATTGCAGGACTTGTGACTGACAAAAATAGCTGGCTGATTGACCATCTACCGCTTGACCAAGCCGAATTTGCCATTTGCCAAGACAAGCTATTGGCCAATTTCTTGCTGATTGGGCAAACGGTGCTAAAGACACTCAAGGACATTTATACCGCATGGCAGGTGGCTCGTGGCAAATTATTAATGCTTGACCAAGAAATCTTTGGCGAGAGCATTGAAGATATCGAAGATCAGCTTGATGATTTGCAGTTGGCGGATTTTGTGTATCGCACCGATTATCAATACTGGCGACAGTATGCCCGCTATTTACAAGCGCTAAACATTCGCCTTGACCGCATTACGCACAATCTTGATGCGGATTTGGATGCAGTGTATTTACTCGATATACACATGGAGCGATTGGCGACGGTGGTACATCAGCCAAAATTTGCCGAATATCGCTGGCTGGTCGAAGAATATCGGATTAATCTATTTGCCCAGCCGATGAAGACGCTATCGCCTGTATCTGCCAAGCGACTTGAAAAAGTATGGGCAAGTTTAAATACCAAATAAGTGTTGTTTTATAAAGATTTTTTTGGTTAATTTTAGATAAAATTTATCCGTCATATTCACTATAAGCTGTTAAAGGGAAATTATTTATGATTGCAGATGATATTGTATTTATCCGACCGACGATAGAGCATCAGCAAGCGGTGATGGCTTATAAGGATGCGTATCTATCACGCCATGATAGTGTGATTCATGGCAGTGGTGGACTTGAGCGATTTGATGATGATTATCAAGCATGGCTTGATTATATCAATGCACCTGCAGGGACGAATTTATTCGGCTATGACAAAGTGCCTGCCAGTCATTTTTTGGCAATGTATGACAATCAAGTGATTGGCGTGGTGGGTATTCGTCATGAATTGACCGAATTTTTGCACAAAATCGGCGGTCATGTTGGCTACAGCACGCATCCTGATTTTGAAGGGCGTGGCATTGCGACCATCATGCTTGGCTTTGCCGTGCAGTTTTTGGCAAAGATTGGCGTAAACCGAGTGCTGGTCACTTGTGATGATGAGAATCTTGGCTCGGCACGAGTGATAGAGAAAAACGGCGGTCAGCTTGAAAATATCATCAGTATGGGCGACAAACAGGTGCGTCGATACTGGATTGGCTAAGCGTTACAAATAAATTGTGTAAACAACTGTATTTTTTTACAACTCGTTACATTTATTTGTGCTACAATGGCAAACAACAAAATACCAAATCAAGGAGTCATTATGACCATTTGCATCACCGCAACAGGATTACACATTCCTGCTCATAAAATCAGCAACGAAGAGCTGGTGGCAACTTTTAATACTTATGTGGATAATTATAATGCCAAGCACGCTGATGCCATCGCCAGTGGCGAAAAGGTGGCTTTGCAACATTCTAGTGCAGAATTTATCGAAAAAGCATCAGGCATCAAATCTCGCTATGTCATCGAAAAAGAAGGCATCCTAAATCCTGACATCATGGCGCCGATTTTCCCTGCTCGTAAGCTTGGCGAAGAGCTGTCTATCATGGCAGAGATGGGTGCTGACGCACTGAACAAAGCTTTGGCGAACGCAGGTCTAAGTGCAGATGACCTAGATGGTGTGATTTGTGCCTGTTCGAACTTTCAGCGTGCCATGCCGGCGATTGCCATTGAGATTCAGCATGCAGTGGGCATGACGCATGGTTTTGCCTTTGATATGAATGTGGCGTGTAGTGCGGCGACCTTTGGTATTGCTCAAGCAGCTGCCAGTATCCGCTCGGG
This sequence comes from Moraxella pluranimalium, assembly GCF_002014825.1. Taxonomy (GTDB): domain Bacteria; phylum Pseudomonadota; class Gammaproteobacteria; order Pseudomonadales; family Moraxellaceae; genus Moraxella; species Moraxella pluranimalium. The sequence goes on from NZ_MUYU01000007.1 coordinate 95,669, forward strand.
TCTGGCTAAGCGTGTGGCGGTGGTCAATGTCGAGATTACTTCAGGGCATCTCAACTGGCGTAACCGTGATAGCCACTTTATCTTTGGTGATATCGCAGCGGCGACCATCGTTGAAGAGCTAGATACGCCAAAAGGCTATGAAGTCATCAGTACCAAGCTGATTACCCAATTCTCAACCAATATCACGAGCGAATACGGCTTTATGGACCGCTCAGAATCTTTGGCTTCAGGCGTGCCGATGCACAGCGATATCGATGAACCTGTGACCAAAAGCCTATTTTTGCAAGAAGGTCGTAAGGTGTTTCGTGAAGTCTGTCCAAAAGTTGCCGAGACTATCAGCACGCATTTGGCAGAAAATCACATCGACCCACAACAAATCAAACGCCTATGGCTACACCAAGCCAATATCAATATGATTGATTTGATTTTGCGTACGGTGATGGGTAAAGATGCAGATAAAGCCATCGCCCCTGTGGTTATCGCCAACTATGGCAACACAAGCTCAGCCAGTCCAATCATCGCATTCCATGACAGCCAAGAAGGTGTGCAGTCAGGTGATTTGTGCGTGATGTCATCATTTGGTGCAGGCTATTCGATTGGTTCGGTGATTTTGAAAAAAGTTTAATTTTTGACTTATTGCCAAGTTTCCTACCATCAAAAGACGCTCACGGTTGTGGGCGTTTTTGTTTTTTGGCGGATGTGTTTGACCGCTAGATAAGCTTAATATTGTCTAGAGTTAAGCTTGATTAAGTACTTTTGCCATCGTCATCAGTCGCTTATCAACTGTGCCTGTGATGGGTGTGAAACCGATTTGCAACTTTTGCAGCATCTGGATAATCGCATCACGCATCAAATGCCTGCCATGTGGCAAATCTCTTTGACCATCCGCCACCCAGTCAATCCCATGCGCATCCGTGACAAATACATGGTCATAATGGCACTGCCTTATGAGCACCCAAATCTCATCAGGTACACGCCCAAAATACCACTGGCTATACACCGCCACCAATATCGGCGATGTATCACAAATCACAAAATCAATCTCATCTGCCTTCGCCTGCGTATAGGCGAGCTGTTCTTGCTGTCGTTGTCCTGTGGCAATGGGCATAATATCATCAAATTGGCATAGATAGCCTGATGGCTTGGCATCCAAAAAACTACGCATATATTCGCTCACACCGAGCGCATGATACCGCTGACAAAATGCCTGCATCAGCGTGGATTTGCCCGTACATTCTGCGCCGATGATCAGCAGGGTTGTCGGTGATGGGCTGACTGTGGTTTTGTCTTGGATCATGATTACTCTCAATGTGGCGTATGCGGTATTGTAGCAAATTGCACAAAACCCATGCAAAAAAGATTGATTTGTGGCAAAATACGCAATTATTTGGTTATTTTAAGCACAAATTCAATGATTAAAGAATCCCTACGCCATCGCCTAGATCAGATGGTTGATCGTTATGAAGAAGTGACGCATTTGTTATCCGATCCTGATGTGATTGTGGATAATAAGCAATTTCGTACGCTGTCGATGGAGCACAGCGATTTGACCGAGATTACTGAGACTTGGCAGAAGTTTTTGCAAGCCGAAGAAGATTTGGCGACCGCCCAAGAACTGCTGTCTGATCCTGATATGAAAGAAATGGCAGCCGAAGAGATCGATGATGCCAAAGTACGCATCGAAAGCTTGGGTGATAAGCTCAATGTCTTGATGCTACCCAAAGATCCCAATGATAAAGTGCCTGCCTTTTTGGAAATTCGAGCGGGTACAGGCGGTGACGAAGCGGCGATTTTTAGCGGTGATTTGTTCCGTATGTACCAAAAATACGCTCAATCGCAAGGTTGGCAAGTCGAAGTCCTATCTGCCAACGAAGGCGAGCACGGCGGCTACAAAGAAATCATCAGCCGTATCTCAGGCACGGATGTCTATGGTCGCTTGAAGTTTGAAAGTGGTGCGCATCGTGTACAGCGAGTGCCCGCAACCGAAAGCCAAGGGCGAGTGCACACATCAGCGTGTACGGTGGCGGTGATGCCAGAGATTGAGATTGATGATACGGTTGAGATCAACCCTGCGGATTTGCGTATCGATACCTACCGCTCAAGCGGTGCAGGTGGTCAGCATGTTAATACCACAGACTCAGCGGTGCGTATCACGCATATCCCGACAGGGGTCGTCGCTGAATGTCAGCAAGAACGCTCTCAGCACGCCAACAAAGAAAAAGCCATGAAAATGCTGATTGCCCGTATCCAACAAGCCAAAGTCCAAGCGCAAATCGATGCCACCAGTGATATGCGTCGCAATTTGGTTGGTTCTGGTGATCGCTCCGAGCGTATCCGTACTTATAATTTCCCACAAGGTCGTATGACGGATCATCGCATCAATTTGACCCTTTATAAGCTAGATGCGATTATGGAAGGGGATTTGACCGAGCTATTGGACAGCCTATTGCGTGAGCATCAGGCGGATTTGATGGCAAGTGTTAGTGGTGAGTAAAACCTGTGTTTTTTAGGGTAATTTGATTCTTTAGTTTTACGAGGACTACCCTAAAATGTCACTTAAAAATATCCCTAAAATACACAAGGTAGGTAATAAGTATCGTATTCAGACCATGATTAATGGTAAACGTTACTCTGCAACTAGGGCTACACAAGAAGAGTGTATTAACTGGTTTAACCTACTTTGTAATGACTTGGCTGTAAACCAAAAGGAAGAAGCTATTCTTTGCCTACTGGAAGTCATTGAGCTGTACAGAAAGAGGGTGCTGTCACGACTAAAAAGTGGGGATAGAGCAACGAGTATTATTAGCCTTCTGGTGAAAGAGCACCCTGATTTAGTTACTACACCCATTACAGATATAACACCCAAACATCTTACTGCATGGAAAGACAGAAGATTACTACAGGTATCTGAAGGTACTGTGTTACTAGAGATGTCTTTTTTAAGGTGTGTGTTTGAGTTTGCTATTAATGAGCTTTACTTGTTGGAAGTTAATCCAATGAGCAGGGTTAAGCGACCTAGTAAACCACCGCCAAGAGATAGAAGGATTACACCAGAAGAAGAGGCTAAAGTCCTACAGTGGACTCGTTATAAAGTAGGTGAACCACCTGACACCTGTAGGAAACAAGTTGGTTGGTGTTTCTTATTTGCCTTGCAGACAGCAATGCGTAGGGGTGAGATACTTGCACTGACTGCTGAGCACATTCATACTAATCATGTACATATCCCACACAGTAAGAATGGATTGAGTAGGGATGTTGTGCTAAACAGTGCAGCAAAAGAAATGCTAAAGGATATAAAGCCATTGAAGGATAGACTGTTCCCTATACGTTTGGATAACTTCAATTTAATATGGAGAAGAATGCAACAACAGCTATGGATTAAAGACTTGCATTTTCATGATACGAGACACGAAGCCATCTCCCGTATGGTTAGAGACTTGAATATCCCTGTAGAAAAGCTTGCTAAAATTACAGGACATAAAGATATTAAAACACTAATTAATGTTTATTATAATCCTACAGTGGATGAGCTGATACAGTACTTTAGTTAATCCATAAAATAAAAATTGCCCCTGCTATGAACCGACCCCCAATTC
>NZ_MUYU01000008.1 GCF_002014825.1 Moraxella pluranimalium
TGTTTTGTGATGGGGGGTGAGGGGGTGTAGAGTAAGTTGGAATAAAAAAAAGTGAGCTGGGGCTCACTTTGGTTTGGGGGGTGTTTGTTATTGACCGGCTGGTGCGGGCGCTACAGCGGTAGAAGTTGCGCAGCCCTTCACTGCAAAATCTTCACCAACATCACTGGTACAGCTCCAGCCATTGGCTTGAGTATAGCCCCAGGTGACCTTTTTGCCCTGAATGCTTGTTGATGCATTATTGGCAAAAGTTGCTTCAATTTTGACATCGTTCCCAAGCGTGATGGTTGGCTTGTTGTCCTTCATTAAATCGCTGTTAAAGGCACCGATATCGCATTTGGCAGCATCGGTAATGCCTTGCATTAAGCACATATCAACAGCGGTTCTGAGCTGGCTGGTTTCCATCACCACACGGCTGACTTGGGATGATGCAGTGTAATTTTGGTATTGCGGGATGGCAAACATTGCCAATACGCCGATAATGACAATAACGATAAGTAACTCAATGAGCGTAAATCCTTGTTGGGATTTCATGTTGTGTTTTCCTTTAAAAACAGATTATGTGAATAGGGAATTTAAAAAGTGCAATTGGTGAATAGTATAGAGCAGAGTACCAATAAATTCAAGGTGTGGTTAGTTTTATTAATTGAAATATCTCCAATTGTTCAACTTAAGCAAACCCTGCATTTTCTAAGCGACCTATGCGGTCATGAAATGCACCAAAGCTAGTTGCTATCAGGCTGCACCTCTTACCGCCACTATCTGCCACACGGGGGCGATATAGATGTAATCGCTGTCTGTGTGATAGCCAAGCCCATGGTCGCCTGTGTGCGTTTTGCCGTTGAACACGGCAAAAGCGATAGCCAAGTCGCTCAGAATGACGGATGGTTTAAAGTCGTCTGTATATTTGGTCACGAAAACACCCCAAAGGCCGTCTAACTTTTGGGGTGCGGTTTAGATTTAAGCGGTTGTTTTTTTGCATACAAAAAAGTCAAATAATTTAGGCAAAAAACGCATAAATCATTTGACTTTTATTGTAGTATTTACTATAATAAACACAACAAGGCAAGTACTCGCAATACCTGCCTTGTTTAGGTGGTAAGGCTGACAACCTTACTTAAACCCACCCAGTAGAGGAGTAACTGCGATGAAACGAATTATCCAAATCGCAATTATCCTTGTGCTATGTATTCTACTTAAGTCTAGCAGTTAAGTCAAGTAAATAGCACAAGCGACTACCCCAGCGGTATCGGGGTAGTCCGCTACTAGCGTGGTATGACTTTTAAGGATGATACGATGCCAAAACTTGTTAAAACCCCAAAAACCCGCTCACAAATCCAAGCCGATTCTGATGCCAAGCGTGGTGTCAAAGTGGCAAGCTACAAATTCCCGATTGAGTTCATCGACGAGCTTGCCGAGCTATCTGCCAAAACAGGCTTATCACGCTCAGACATCATCATGGCAGCAGTCAAGGCGTGGAATCAAAACATCGACTGATGCCGTAGCACCATTGCCACTCGTTTTGCCTAGTTTTCGCCAAAGATTTCTCGCACGTTTTCTAAGCGACCTATGCGGTCGTGAAGATGGCGGTGACTCGAGCGGTGGCCACAGGCATTTTCTAAGCGACCTATGCGGTCGTGAAGACATTCATAACGACGCAACAAGTCAAAGAATTTTTCTAAGCGACCTATGCGGTCGTGAAGGAGTATATCAACGCTAACAAAGATGATATTTTTTTCTAAGCGACCTATGCGGTCGTGAAGGTGATTGTTTTCTTATGTCATTTAAGACATTATTTCTAAGCGACCTATGCGGTCGTGAAGAACCAGCAACAGCAGAAGCCAAAGAAGCTTTTTTTCTAAGCGACCTATGCGGTCGTGAAGTAGCCTGCCAATCGCCCTAAAACTGATGCAATTTTCTAAGCGACCTATGCGGTCGTGAAGACGGTACGTCAGCATATACGCTAATCTTTGTTTTTCTAAGCGACCTATGCGGTCGTGAAGGGTATCAAGCTGTGCTTATGCGATCTGCCACTTTTCTAAGCGACCTATGCGGTCGTGAAGACCTAAATATCACTGGTTATGGCTTTTATTCTTTTCTAAGCGACCTATGCGGTCGTGAAGTGCTCATTGCGTAATCTTTGTGCCCGTAGTCTTTTCTAAGCGACCTATGCGGTCGTGAAGTGATTAGCTCGTTGACGATGCGTTTGGCGTGTTTTCTAAGCGACCTATGCGGTCGTGAAGATACAAGCAATGCTATTGATGCCGCCTTTGATTTTCTAAGCGACCTATGCGGTCGTGAAGTCATCAGGTTCGGCTTTAGCATACTGCTCAACTTTCTAAGCGACCTATGCGGTCGTGAAGCCTGCACTCATGGCTTGACCGTCTGCACCATTTTTCTAAGCGACCTATGCGGTCGTGAAGTATGCCACAGGGCTCATAACCCTGCTGATGCTTTTCTAAGCGACCTATGCGGTCGTGAAGATACAAGCAATGCTATTGATGCCGCCTTTGATTTTCTAAGCGACCTATGCGGTCGTGAAGTTATTGTTTTGCTTGATAACAAAACTGGTTTTTTTCTAAGCGACCTATGCGGTCGTGAAGCCCCGTGAAGTTCACAAGGATAAGTTTTTCCATTTCTAAGCGACCTATGCGGTCGTGAAGAGCCTTAGCATCGATGTCGGCCTAAGATAATATTTCTAAGCGACCTATGCGGTCGTGAAGACTTCACAAGTGCCCAAATGCGCTATCGGATGTTTCTAAGCGACCTATGCGGTCGTGAAGGATAAGGATAGAGTCAAATGCATATCGAACAATTTCTAAGCGACCTATGCGGTCGTGAAGTACACGCTCATGGGGCAACAATTTAGCTGATTTTTCTAAGCGACCTATGCGGTCGTGAAGTTTAAGGGTCGCCGTCAATTGGTTTGGTCTCGTTTTCTAAGCGACCTATGCGGTCGTGAAGTACGAAATCTCATTCCACCCTTGCTACATATATTTCTAAGCGACCTATGCGGTCGTGAAGATAAAGGCGACAATTTAAAGGTTCTATTGAGTTTTCTAAGCGACCTATGCGGTCGTGAAGTTGCATTAACATAATAATCAAGTAATTCATCATTTCTAAGCGACCTATGCGGTCGTGAAGAATAAGGCTTTGAGATTATCACCGCGATAATGTTTCTAAGCGACCTATGCGGTCGTGAAGAAAAAGCCCCGTCATAGTGCTGGAACACTCGGTTTCTAAGCGACCTATGCGGTCGTGAAGCGGCTAAACTTGTACCTGCTGCGATTTCTTGGTTTCTAAGCGACCTATGCGGTCGTGAAGTTCAACATTAGCTTGAGCAAATAACGGAAAAATTTCTAAGCGACCTATGCGGTCGTGAAGGCTTTTGTGATGATAGCACCAAACGCATCATTTTTCTAAGCGACCTATGCGGTCGTGAAGGACTAAAAGCCTAAAAAATGGCTGCCGCATTATTTCTAAGCGACCTATGCGGTCGTGAAGTTACCAAGTAACTCCAGACGGCGCAGCTCTCGTTTCTAAGCGACCTATGCGGTCGTGAAGAGTAATTATAACTGAAAAAATTAAGAAATAACAGTCATTTATGATGGATTGACCTTTTTTGCCCAATCAAAAATTGACCAGTTATAACTTATTGATTTTATTAAGTTTTTAAATAGTTGCAAAAATAAAGGTATTTTTTACACCCATCATCATCCGACGGCAAATTCAGTATAGCATAACTCATACGGCGGGCGAACACTATAAGCTTATAATTTAGCCATTTTATCGCTTGACAGCTTATAATGTGTATGATTAAATTAAATTTATCATAAAGGAAATTAACGCCATGGACACGCTCAAACCTACTGATTTAAAAGCAATTTTACATTCAAAACGTGCCAATATCTTTTATTTGGAACATTGCCGTGTCATGCAAAAAGATGGGCGTGTTTTGTATTTGACGGAAACAAAATACGAAAATCATTATTACAATATCCCTATTGCCAATACCACTTGTATTCTACTCGGCACAGGCACATCTATTACCCAAGCCGCCATGCGAATGCTTGCTAGTGCAGGGGTTTTGGTTGGATTTTGTGGGGGTGGGGCGACGCCGCTATTTTCGGGTGCTGAAATTGAATGGCTAAGCCCACAAAGTGAATATCGCCCGACTGAATATGTGCAAGGTTGGCTGTCCTTTTGGTTTGATGAACAAAAACGACTGACCATCGCCAAAGAATTTCAATATAAACGTATAGAATTTATTCAAAAAATTTGGTCTAAAGATAAAGAATTAAAAGAAGCAGGTTTTCATATTGATGACTCTGATATTTTTGGGGCTTATAGTTTCTTTAAAAATAAAATTCCTGAGATAAACTGTGTCAATGACTTGCTTTTAACTGAAGCACAAATGACCAAACAACTCTATAAAGCAGCAGCCACACGCTGTCAGCTTTCTTTTGAACGCAATCCTGAAGCAGGCGACAGTGCCAACAATTTCTTAAATCATGGTAACTATTTGGCGTATGGATTAGGGGCGACAACGCTTTGGGTGCTGGGTATTCCACATGGTTTTGCAGTCATGCACGGTAAAACTCGGCGTGGGGCACTCGTATTTGATGTGGCGGATTTGGTCAAAGATGCGATTGTGCTCCCTTGGGCATTTGTTTGTGCCAAAGACGATTTTAGCGAACAAGAATTTCGCCAAAAAATCTTGCAAAAATTCACGCAACATAAAGCACTCGATTTTATGTTTGAACAAGTGAAATTGGCATCACAATATTTCAAATAAGGGAAATAAAATGATTGTTACCTTTATTTCTCAATGTGAAAAGAGAGCACTCCCACGCACGCGTCTTGTGCTGGATGCGTTTGCCAATCGGATTGGTGATAATACTTGGCAAACGGTCATCACCGAAGACGGTTTGGCAATGGTTAAAAAATTGCTCTCTCGTACCGCCAGCAAAAGTACGGCAATTAGTTGCTATCGTTTTCATACTCGTAAACACAGCGAGCTTTTGTGGATTGTGGGTAATCGTCATAAGTTTAATGAATGGGGCTTTGTGCCTGTCAATCGCACCAAACGCAATATTTTGCATAGTGAATGGCAAAATGATTGGCAATATATTAGTGCTATTCAGATTATGGCGACTTTATCAGCGTTATTACATGATTTGGGTAAATCAACGCTTGGCTTTCAACATAAATTAACACAAGGGAGTACACAGGGCGACCCGTATCGTCATGAATGGATTTCTTTAAAAATACTGTTGTGGCTAACGCAAGATTGTCAAACGGATACCGCATGGTTAGAACGCTTTGCTCAAATTGATGATTGGTTAGCGAAACAAAAACCATCGGCATTAAGTCGTTATTTACAAACGGATAAATTGGATTTTGCGGATTTGTCCAAATTACCGCCATTGGGCGGGTGGCTTTCTTGGTTGATTGTCAGTCATCATCGTTTACCGCCTTTGACGGATATGTTTTTCGGTCATAAAGAGCGTCATCAATTTCAATATCACCCGACATCACGATTGTATTTTGAGCGGTCTTTAAGCAAAGTTTATGCTGAGCTAAAAGCCCATAATTATTGGGTCAGAAATCCTAAAACATTGGATACAGGTGGTAAAAAGCTCAAAGATTTTTGGCAATTTGAAGAGTGCGTGATTGACAGTAAATCTTGGCAAGGCAGTGTCAAACGCTGGGCAAGAAAAGCCTTACAAGACCCGACACTACAAGCATTATCAGCAAAAAATCAGCCTGTTGATAATGCTATTTTGCTCTATTTATCAAGACTGTGTTTGATGGTTGGAGACCACAATTATTCATCATTAAAAGATAATGATGCTCGCCGTATAGCAACGCAATCTGCACTTACTCTATTAGCCAATACCGACCGCAACACACGCAAACCCAAGCAATATTTAGATGAACATTTGTTGGGTGTAGCGTCATTTACCGCACATTTTGCACGCCATTTGCCGATTATTAGCGAGCAATTACCCACGCTCATTAAACATCGTCCATTAAGTAAAAATACCGATATTGACCGATTTACTTGGCAAAATCATGCTTTTAAAATGGCTAAAAGTGTACAAGCCGATAGTGATACACACGGCTTTTTTGGGGTCAATATGGCATCTACAGGTTGTGGCAAAACGATTTCTAATGCCCGTATTATGTATGCTTTATCCGATGAGAAAAAAGGGGCGAGATTTACCATTGCGTTGGGACTTAGAGTTTTGACTTTGCAAACTGGCTTAAGTTTACGCAAAGATTTACATTTAAATGACGAACAACTGGCAATTTTGGTAGGCGGTAGTCAAGTGCGTCAATTATTTGCTATCAATCAACAAGAACAGGCATTGGAGCAGAACACGGACGACCAATCAAGCACCACATGGGGCAGTGAATCGGCAGATGAATTGGTCGATGGGATTGTAGATTTTACGCCAAATTTCCATGCGTTAGATGAGCTTAATATTGATACCTTGCTAGCTGAACGTAAGGCACGAGATTTGTTATTTTCGCCTGTGGTAACGTGTACCATTGACCATTTAATCGGGGCGAGCGAATGCAAACGGGGTGGTGGATATATTGCTCCGATACTTCGTTTGTTAAGTAGCGATTTGATTTTGGATGAACCTGATGATTTTGACCATCAGGATTTACCTGCATTGGCACGTTTGGTGCATTTGGCAGGAATGTTTGGCTCAAAAGTGTTGCTGTCATCGGCAACGCTACCGCCTGATTTGATAACAGGATTATTTGAAAGCTATTTGGCAGGGCGAAAGTTATTTAATCAAAGCCAAAACAAACCCACGCCACAAGTGGTGTGTGCATGGTTTGACGAACAAAAAAATGGGACGAAGATTGAGTGTTGTAGCGACACACAAAAATTTAATGAATGTCATCAAGCCTTTGTACAAAAACGTGTGAAATTTTTGCACGAACAACCTATTCGCCGTAAAGCAAGCATTTTGCCTGTTGAGATTGCGTATCATCAAGACAAAAAGGCTCAATTTTATACAGAATTGGGGCAAAAAATTATTGATGGAGCAATGGAACTACATCAATCCTATCATACGGTGAATGAAAAAACAGGGCAATCCATGAGCATTGGTTTGGTTCGGATTGCCAATATCAAACAGTTGGTACGGCTTGCGTTTTATCTAAAAGATGCTCAAGTGGATGAAAATACACATATTCATGTGGCGTGTTATCACGCTCGGCAGTTATTGGTTTTGCGAAATCAGTTGGAATACGCATTGGATAAAGTCTTAAAACGCAATGAATATGATGAACAGGCGATTTTTGAGCATAAAGAAATCTATCAGACGATGGCTAAAAGCCCTACAAAACATCATATTTTTATGGTGCTGGCAACACCTGTGGCAGAAGTGGGACGAGACCATGATTATGATTGGGCGATTGTTGAGCCAAGTTCCATGCGGTCAATGATTCAGCTTGCAGGGCGAGTGTGGCGACATCGTCCCAAAAAACAGGCAACGAATCGCAATATTTTGATATTCAATCATAATATTCGTTATTTACAGCATCATGGTCAGCAGTTAGTTTTTACAAGACCGGGGTTTGAAACCGAGCATTATAAGCTTACAAAACATGATATGACCACGCTGATTAGTGATGATACCTTAACTCAAATTGACGCACGCCCACGCATTTGGACGAAGGAAATCAAAGGACAGCCTGAAACATTGGCAGAGTTAGAACATGGTTTGATGAACCATTTATTTCATCAAAGTAAAACCAATTATGTTAATGCCTATTGGCGAGAAGTTGGCTCATCTAATCGGATACATACGCACTTGCAACAAGTTTCGCCATTTCGCCATAGCGATGAACAACAACAAGAATGGGTACTTATTCCCAAACAAATCATGGAAGAACATGACGATGGCTTTTGTGTGTATGCCGTAGAAGATATTCAAAAAAATGGGTTAAGAAATGCCAATACACACAATGCCTATATCCAAACCATAGCGTTTGATTACGAGCATTCGCAAATTAGCACTTGGCTTGTAGGCGATGTGTATGATGAATTATTGCATTTGCAAACGCATTTGCCTGAACAAAGTTTATCGTATTTGGCAATCCAATTTAGCCGAGTGATGTTACCAAGCGGTGGGCGGCATGATAAATGGTATTTTTGTTCATTTTTGGGGATTGTGGCGGAGCGGTTAAGCTCCTAGCTATTGCTTTATAAAATATGATTTAATACGAAATAATAGAAATTAAGGAAGTTTTTAAGATGATAACAAACGACCTTGCTCAAACGGCAGTCAGTAGATTTTTAGAGCAACAGATTGACGTTAAGTCAGAAAAATTGCAAAAACAACTGCTGAAAGCTCAAGAAGATGGCAATCATGCTTTGATAACAGAATGTCAGGCTGAAATTGACGAAATCAAACAAAAATTTGAACGTACACATTGGCTAGATTTGGCTGTGAATAGCATGGCAAAACAGCTTAAATTTGGCACGCACATTTCCAAAGGCATTCACCCTGATGCCAAAGGCGATAATGTCAATTTTATCCCTAAACAACAACGACCTAATACCTTGGTTGGCACACATAGCCTTGCTAATCCTGCATTAGATGCCAATGGCAATGCGGCAGCTCTACCTTTAGCGTCATTTTTTGATTTTGATGTAGCTGAAGGTGTAAAAGTTCGTGATTTGATTTTAGCTGATAATGAGCAATTTATTGCGTCTTTGTCTGATGATAAAGAGACGGCAAGCGATTATCACGCACGCTTTAAACAAGTTTTACAAAGCACGATGGAAAATCCAACGACCCATGAACGCAATAAACAAATGCTTTGGGTAACCAATGATGATACGGCTAATCATTTAGATGAACTACAATACATCAACATTATTCCGTTATATCCATCTGCTTTATCTTATGAAGTTTATTTAAAAATTAACCAATTAAGATATTCTGATGAAAATAAAAAAGCATTAGAAAATCGTTTTAAACCCAATGCCAAACATACGCCATATGTCAGCATGAAAGATTTGGCAACTGTACAATTAGGCGGTTCAAAACCACAAAATATTAGCCAGTTGATGAGCCGACAAGGCGGTCGCAATTATTTATTGCCATCATTACCGCCTAAAATTGCACAAAGTCGTGAATTTGCGTTATCTAAATTTGCAGAAAATTTCTTTCATAGCAAAACTTTAAAATACCATATTCGTGATGATTTTGAATATGTCATTCAAGTCGTGAAAGATGCCAGAAACAATGTAGATGTGCGTGATAAACGCAAAGATGCGATAGACCGTATGTTGCATACCATTTTTGCCATTGCACACACATTGCAAGACAAACCAGCAGGTTGGTCAAAAGATTATGCTTTATCACTCTCGCAAAAAGTATGGTTAGACCCTTACCGTGCAGATTTGGACGGCGAAGAAGAATTTGCCCAATACAAATCCCAAAATGAATGGCAAAAAGACATTTTGGACGACTTTGCGTCATGGTTTAATAATGAATTGAGAGAGCAATTTAAAAACTTAAAATATGATATTGCCGATGCAGAATTTACCCAGTGGAAACGAGTAATTGAAGAGATGCAAGGGTTCTATCAACGTATGGGCAAAGGGGTATTTTTATGAGTGAAAAAATTCCAGTTGGTTACATCTATTTTCACAAAGTGGTGATTTGTGATGCCAATGCCATTTCTAGCCCTTTAACGTTTGGCTTTCCTGCGGTAACAGGGTTTACAGGTGCATTTCACGCTTTATCTCGCACCATGATGGCAGATGCACGATTTGCTGATTTGGCATTGGGTGGTGTGTTGTTGGCGTGTTATGACTGTACGCCCAAAACTTATCGCACCAGTAAATACCGTGATTATACGTTTAATCAAACTAGAAATCCGCTTAAAAAAGATGGCAGTACAGCGTCTATTGTGGAAGAAGGCAAATGCAATTTGGTGATGAGTTTTGCGGTAGAAGTGTTGGCAAATGACCTGATTTCTGAGCAACTAAGTCAGGAATTAACCCAATTTTTATCGCAAGCAATTTTCAGACAGCGAATTGCAGGCGGTAGTGTAATGGGAATGGCAAAAACCGACCCTGTACGATATTTTAATCTTTATAAAGTACAAGAACTTGTGCCATTGTTAATGCCTGCATTTGTATTGATGGACGCAAGTTCAGAATTTAGTGAATTAATTACCAAAGCCCAAAGCCAAAGCCAAAACCAAAGCACAACACCGCTTGATGTGCTGTTAGATGTTTGCACATTACATCATATTCCTGAATTAGATATTGATGGCAATACCAAATGGCATACCCAGTCCATTAAAACAGGATATGGCTGGCTTGTTCCCATGCCGATGGGGTATCAAGCGATTAGTGAGCCGTTTGACGCTGGCAAATTGGCAAATGTGCGTAATCCCGAATATCCAAGTCAATATGTAGAAGCCGTTTATGGTTTGGGCAAATGGGTGTATCCACACCATTTAAAAGACAATATTGAAACGGCTTTTTGGCGACAACAGTATGATGAAACTGGACTGTATTTACTAACACAAGCAACATCATGGTAAATATTTTTAATGAAATTTAAGGAGTTTATTTTATGAGCAAATTAACGACTGCAAGCGTATTGGCATTTGAACGCAATTTGGACATTTCTGATGGTTTTATGGCACAAAAAAATAGCCAAGATGAAAAAAGCGTGGCGACTCCTGTGCGTATTCAAGAAAAATCTATTCGTGGCACAATCAGCAACCGTTTGAAAAATAGCATTACGGCTGACCCTGCCAAATTAGATGCGGAAATTGAAAAAGCTAATTTACAAAAAGTGGATTCAGCGTCTTTGTTGGAAGAAAATGACACGTTGATTGTATCGTGGACGTGCAAAGTATTGTCTTTTGACGGTAAACCAAATGTATGTAATGACCAAGCCTATCAAAGCAAATTATTGGCAACGGTACAAGGTTATTTACAAGAACACGGCGTGAAAGAATTAGCACATCGTTATGCGACCAATATCGCTAATGCTCGTTGGTTATGGCGTAACCGTGTGGGTGCAGAGAAAATTACTGTATCTGTAACGTGTAAAATCGCAGATAAAGAGCATACTTTAACCTTTGATGCGAAAAACATTTCGGTACACGATTTTGCAACGAATAATGCTGAATTAGCAACTTTGGCAAATTGGATTGAACAAGGTTTAACCAATCAAGCTTTTGTGATTTTGAATATTAAAGCCGAAGCGATTGTTGGTTACGGTCAAGAAGTGTATCCATCACAAGAGTTGATTTTGGATACAGGTAAAACCAAAAGCAAAGAATTGTATAAAATCAATGATAAAGCGGGTATACATTCACAAAAAATTGGTAATGCCATTCGTACCATTGATACATGGTATCCAGATGCCCAATTTCCGATTGCGATTGAACCCTATGGTGCAGTAACGACTATGGGTACAGCATTCCGCCAACCGAAACAAAAACAAGATTTCTACACTTTATTTGACAACTGGGTGTTGAAAGATGAAAAACCGAGCGTAGAAAATCAACATTATGTGATTGCGGTGTTGATTCGTGGCGGTGTGTTTGGGGCAAGCGGGAAAGAATAATGCAATTTTATCAAGAAATCACATTATTGCCTGATGTAAACCTTAGTCCATATTTTTTATGGACTAAGGTTTACACCCAACTCCATCTTGCCTTTGTTGAACAGCAAGATGATGATGGCAAAATCGCCTACGGTGTTGCATTTCCGCAGTACCGATTAAAACCAGAAAAACAAATTGGTTTTTTAGGGTTTAAAGTGCGTGTGTTTGCCCAAACTGAAGCGGAGTTGCAGGCATTAAACCTAGCAAAATGGCTAGAGCGACTGACTGATTATGTGCATATCACCAGTATTCGCCCTGTACCTGTGGATAAAGTGACGGGTTTCTCACACTATTACCGCGTCATTCCAAAAATGTCTTTAGATGAGCGTATTGTACATCAAGCGGCTCGCCATGATGTATCAGTAGATGCTGCACGAGAGCATTTAAAGGGCTATCAGACCCAAGCGACCATTGAGCCATATATTCAGCTCAAGAGCCAAAGTACAGGGCACAATTTTGCTTTACACATCGGCAAGCAGTCTGCCGATGGTCTGGGCGATGGCAAATTTGGTGCTTATGGACTTAGTCGCAGTGCAGGCGTGCCAGAGTTTGGGTGATGGACGATGTTTTGGCGGAGATTCTTGCCAATCATTTGTGCCACAACACTTCTGCTCCGCCATCTAGCCGTGCCACCACACGCGCTAGGATAAACAGATAATCCGATAGGCGGTTTAGATACTGTAAAGTCGTCGTACTGATATTGCCATCACGCTCGTGCAAGCGGATGACAAGCCGTTCGGCATCACGGCAGATACTGCGTGCGATGTGTGTTTGGGCGGTTGCCACCGAGCCTGCCGGCAAGATAAATTCCTTGAGATAGGGCAAATCATTATTGTGCGTCGATGCCCAGTTTTCAAGCTGTGTCACATCGCTTGCTGTGATGGCGATATAGCCGATGTCTTGGTGGTTTGGTAGGGCGATTTCGCCGCCGATATTGAATAATTTATGCTGAATGGCGCTGATTTCATCGCAGACGGCGGGCAGTTTGTCCGCCAAATACGCCTGTAGTAGCCCCATTTGAGCATTTAGCCCATCTATGATGCCCATCGCATCAAAACGCAAATCCGCCTTGGATAGACGGCTGCCATCGCCAAGTCCTGTTGTGCCATCATCGCCTGTGCGTGTGGTGATTTTGGATAATCGGTTGCCCATGATGTCTCTCTTTTATTAGCTATCTTGCCATCATAGCACAAGTCTCAAATGTGTGTAAATTGTGAGTTGAGGCCGATTTTCGGCTTTGGATATTGGTAAAACAAAAAAGCATTCGCTGAACATGATGTCATGCGAATGCTTTGACAGCCTTGCAAAGAATTAAGAAATAATTATTGCGAAGATGTAATTATGTATAGTGCAAGAACTAGCTAATTGCTAGTCAAACATGATGTCACACTTAGGTAATAGTTCTTGCAATTCATCTTTTTGCTCATCTGTCAAATGATCGGTAATTTCCGTATTTCTCAAATCAAGAATGAGTAATTTTTGCAGAGATTTGGCAATATTAAATAAATTTTCAATATCTTCTTCTGGATCATCGGCGCCAATACTAGTGTCGCTCAAATCAAGATGAGTAAGATTTTTGATTCCCGCTAAAGAATGTGGGATAAAACTTAGGGTATTATCATGTTTGAAGCTTAATGATTTTAATTCCGACAGATATGCCAATCTATCGAAATGTTCAAAGCAAAAGCCTACAAGCCAGCTGCCAACTTCAGACTGAGAGGCTTCAGTGACAGACAGATGCTCAAGTTCCACAATATAGTCATTGACAAGATAGGGCATTAAGGCGTCATTTGCTTCCTGATTTAATTGCTCGATAGATCTGTGGTAAATATAGAACGCACCATCTTCATCTGTTTCACAATTATTATCACTTAATATACCCAATTGTCTTTCAAGCTCATAAAGTAGCAAAAAGCGCATATTGCTACCTGCGTTTAGCCACCACTCCCAGTTTTCATTTGCCTTTTCATCTTCATCAATGCTTTCATCGATGTCATCGGCATCATCTTGGTGTAACTCGCCATTTAATAAGTCAATGAGTTTCGCCCCCATGGTCTGAGTATTCCAGTTCTTATCATAATCTTCATTCATGTCAGCAAAAATCAAGCGCAAAATGGCTTTGGTGCTGTCAGGAGTAATGGTGATAATATTGTTTGCAGACTGTTCAATGGTGTGTTTGTATAGCCCATCCACACCATTAAAGATGGCTGCTTTTTTGGCATCGGAAGATACTACGTTGCTAGCATCTTGTGCATGCAAAAAGTCGATAAGCTTTGCACCAAACTGCTGAGTCGTCCAACTTGTCTCATAGTCAAAACCACAATGTTTGGCGATTAGACGAAGTTGTGCTTTTGTGCTAACGGGAATAACTTTGATAGAATTGTCTTCTAAGCGCTGAATGGTGTGTTGGTGCTTGCCGTTACTGCCAAGATATTCGGCATAATTATCACTCATAAAAACTCCTATAATTTCTGATTGCATTTCTCGTTGCGAGATAGAGAATAATGTAACTAGCATTGATTCCGACAAGCTTAAGCGCTTCATCTGTGGATTCGGTGCTAAGCCATCAGGATTCATTCATAATCTGATAAGTTACTACCATTCGATTGACAGAATGATTATATCTTTTGTATTTGGGAAACGCTTTTTAAAAGCTACAATCACAGCAGATTCGCTCTTGCCGTCTGCTCTGAAATAACTGCAATTCATTTTGTTTTTTCCCACTTGAGCTGGTATACTCAAATCGAACAGTTTTTGCTGTATATTGAGCCATTAGGTTCATCCTTAATGTTTGCTAAAGCTTATTTGTATTCTACTTCTCCCTTACGCACCGTGTCAAGCTTTATGTAGAAGAAATTAGATGACCGACAAGCTTGAATACAAAGAGCTGAATTTTAAGAGAAGGTTTGTTATAATGGGTTGTTAAATACCACCAAGGACTACCTATGCAAACCTTTAACCCAGCTGAGCACATGGTGTTTTGTCGTAAATACAAAGAAAATTTGCCAAAACTGCCAAATCCGCCATTTCCCAATGCCAAAGGTCAAGAAATCCAAAACACCGTGTCTGCCAAGGCATGGAATGAGTGGATTGAACTACAAACCATGCTGATTAACGAAAATCATCTTAGTATGATTGACCCAAATGCCAAAGCATTTATCAACGAACAGCGTGAAAAATTTCTTGATAATGCCGATTATCAAAAGCCGCAAGGCTACACACCGCCAAAGGCATAATCAAATTGCATGAATTGATGGTAAGGATATGCTATGCTTAAGATTGAGAATATTATTGAGCCGATTTTGGTGGGTGATGCTCGCCCAAGCAGCTTGGTAGAATTTCCCGTTGTCCATGTCCAGCCTGTCCAATGGGGCGATATGGATAGTTTTAAACATCTAAACAATGTCGCCTATTATCGTTATGCAGAGTCGGCGCGTATCAGCTATATGCGTGCGCTTGGACTCATGCATGAGCGTGAGGATTTGCTGACGATTTTGGCAGGTTCAAGTATGCAGTATCGCCGTCCGGTCAATTATCCAGATACCTTGCTGATTGGCGTGCGTATCAAGCATCTTGGCAATACGAGCCTTGTGCAAGAATACACGGTGTTCAGTCATGACCAGCAGGCGGTTGTGGCGATGGGCGAGGCGGTGATTGTTCGCACTGACAGTACTATGTCAAAGACGCCGTGGACGGATGCTGAGCGAGCATTGATTGAGGCTTTTGAAGGTCGCAAGTTTGAAAAAGCCTGACTAAGCAAGTCTTGATTGGTTCTGACCTAATTTTTTGATTTGCCAAACCAAATCATTGCAAAAAAACAAACCCTGCCGATGAAAGTTGGCAGGGTTTGTTTGTCGATGCGCCTGAATAAGACGGATAGAATTAAGCGAGTGCCGCCACAATCTTACCATGAATGCCTTCAAAGCCCCCATTTGACATGATGATGATGGCATCACCTGCGGTGGCATTCGCCTTGATGTGGTCGATGATGGCATCGACGCTATCTAGCACTAGCTGATTTGGCGCATCACCGATGGCATCGACAAGCCCCCAAGTCAAGCCCTTTGGTTCATACCAAATCACCTGATCAGCGAGCGATGCCGATGGCGCTAGGCTATCACGATGACTGCCAAGCTTCATGGTGTTTGAGCGTGGTTCGATAATCGCCCAAATACGGCGGTCAGCTAGGCGTTTTTTAGCGCCATCAAGTGTCGTGGTGATGGCGGTCGGGTGGTGAGCAAAGTCATCAAAGACCAAGATGTCATTCACATCACCGATCAGCTCCATACGGCGCTTGATGCCACCGAAGCTTGATAGTGCAGCACAAGCTGTCTCGACGCTGACACCGATATGGTGCGCAGCGGCGATGGCGACCAGGCCATTATTGACATTGTGCAGACCGCTCATGCCCCAATGCACTTCGCCCATCTCATCGCCAAAACGAACGCCAAATGCTGAGCCGTCAGCTGACTGTAGTGTCGCCTGCCAATCACCATCACCGTCGATGGCGGTGCGTAGCACTGGTGTCCATACGCCTTTGGCTAGGGTTTCTTCTAGGCTGTCAGTGTTTGATGGCATGATGATTTGCCCTGAGCTTGGAATCATGCGAATCATATGATGAAACTGCGTCTGAATGGCGTCCAGATTGGCAAAAATATCCGCGTGATCATATTCTAAGTTGTTCAAAATCGCAGTCGTCGGGCGATAATGCACGAACTTAGAACGCTTATCAAAAAACGCCGAATCATACTCGTCCGCTTCGATGACAAAATACTGCTCACCTAGGTGACTAGAATGAGCAAAAGCACGCTGCAAGCGTTCATCTTCGGTGGCAACGAGTGGCACACCACCAATCAAAAAGCCCGTATCAATCCCTGCATACTGCAAAATCCATGACAGCATGGTCGTGGTCGTAGTCTTGCCATGCGTACCTGCGACAGCAAGCACATGGCGATTTTTTAGCACTTGTTCATAAAGAAACTGCGGGCCCGATGTATAAGGCAGGTGCTGATCGAGCATATACTCCACCGCTTCCATGCCGCGCTTACAGGCGTTGCCCACCACCACCAAATCCGGTGCAGGGTCTAGATGTTCGGCTTTGTATCCTTCCCAAATCTCCACGCCAGCGTCTTGTAGCTGTGTGCTCATCGGTGGGTAGATGTTGGTATCTGAGCCTGTGACAGTATGACCTAGATCACGAGCCAGTAGTGCAAGCGACCCCATAAATGTGCCACAGATACCAAGGATATGAATGTGCATAATTGACCTTTAAAACTGTAAAACTTGAAAATAATAAATGGATAAAATTAAGGTTGGTTTTTTAAGATTTTTTTCAAAATCACACCTTGTACAACCAAGGCAAAGATAAACATAATCAGCGCCTGTGCAGGGATGGATAGCCCAAGCACCGTCCAGTCGATGATGGTGCAGTCGCCTTTGGCAAATAGAACTTTTGAAAAGACATCACCCATCGGCATGGTGTCAATCATATAGTTGAGCCCTGCGCCACATTCGACCATCTCGGTTGATGGGAAATAATGAATCCAAGTATGACGAGCAGCGACGCCAAGCCCCCACAGCGTGCCTGCCATGCCACCTAACCAAAATAGCAGGCGGACGGTTTTGCCTTTTGGATTAAAGATGGCTGCCAATAGCGCAAACACGCCCAAAATCCACAGACCAATCCGCTGAAAGATGCACAGCGGGCACGGGTCAAGGAATAAATAATTTTGTAGATAAGCGATGACAAAGACGCTGACCACGACCGCCATGACGACAAGTAGGGCATTTAGGGTGCGATAACTTAGGTTCATTGGGCGCTCCAGTTAGCGGTAGGCTTGCACATAGTCATAAAAATCAACGGTATCCGACGCTTCTAGGCGTGCTTGCTCGGCGATGGATTCGGCGGCGATGGCATCAAATTTGGCTTCGTCGGCGCAACTTAGTGCATGACGCAGTAATTCGCCTTGATGTTTTTGGGCGAGCAGTTTACCCAGCGCCCATGTGCCACCGGCTCGGCGTGAGTCGGCTTCGATTTGTGCGGAGAGCGTAAAATCAGGATTGGTGGCTTTGCCTTGCATCATCGCCAGCGCACTGCGGTAGTCATTGCCCCCATGATGCGCATCAAAGGCGTCAGCGATACGCTGCATCTGCGATAGATGATGGACAATCCAATCATGCAGGCAAACCTCGCCAGTCTCGGTGCTGATGGTGATACCGCTTTGGCGACCGTGATTGACGACGGTTTCGATGTTTTTGTTCAGGCGTTTTTCTTCATCAGGCAGTAGCGCAGGCGATTCATTGAGCAGGCAGTACAGTGCCAAGACTTCCAAGAAACACGCCGTCGGCACGCTGATGCCGATATCGACATAGGGGTCTAGGTCAATGGCTCGAAATTCCACATAAGCAATGCCCCGTGCCGCCAGTGCCGCCGTTGGCGTCTCGCCAGATTTGGTGGCTTGTTTTGGGCGAATCGGGCTGTAATATTCGTTTTCGATTTGTAGAATATGGCTATTAATCTGAATCGGATTGCCCTGCGCATCATCGACGCCGATGGCTTCAAAGTCGGCATACGGCGTGCCGATGGCTTTTCGCAGACCTTGAATATATTCATCTAGGTCATTATAGCGAATATCCAAATCTTCTTGGACGCTGTTGGTGTAGCCAAGCTTGCCCATGCGTAGGCTCGTGCCGTCGGGCTGATAATAGCTACAAGTCTCGCCAAGTCTGACAAGGCTATGCTTACGCCCACTCAAAAATGTCCCACACACCGCAGGGCTAGCACCAAGTAGATACAGCACCAGTGGCGTTAGGCGTTTAAAATTGCGAATCAGTGCCAGATATTTGGCATTTTTAAAGCTTGCCAAATCCTTGCCATCGTCATCGGCAGCGTGCCATGCGCTAAACAAATCATCGCCCACAGACAGATTATAATGCAGTCCTGCAATCGTCTGCATCTTGCGACCATAACGCACGCCAAGTCCCGAGCGGTATAGGGTCTTAAGCTTACCAATATTGGATGTGCCATAGTCCGCCAGTGGAATGTCGCTGTCGGTATCTGATGACATACACGGCATCGACATCGGCCACATCAGCTCATCATTCTCAAGCGAGCGATGCACGAGTACATGCAAATCTCTGAGCATATCCAAAGCTTGTTTGATGGATGGCTTGGGGTCGGTGATGAGCTCAAGTAGATTTTCAGAATAATCGGTGGTGATATAAGGGTGGGTCAGCTTTGAGCCGAGCTTGGCTGGGTGAAAAGTCTTGGCAGAATAGCCATCAGGCTGCATCCGCAAACCTTCTTTTTCGATACCACGCTGCATCCCTGCAACCAAATGCGGTGCAAACCAAGTCGGTAGAGTAAAGGTTGATTGAGTCATGGTGCAATTCTTATGTTATGGTGTTTGCTTGTTGGATTGTCTTGTTATTATAAAGAGAAGCAAACCGCTTGGCAAAATAATTTGGGGCGCGGCGGTGTGCTGCTTTTGCATATCGATAGGCAAAAACGGCACACAAGCCCTTAGATAGAGAACGATGAGCCACAGCCGCAGGTGGTGGTGGCATTTGGATTATTGACAATAAAGCGAGAGCCTTCGAGCCCTTCGGTGTAGTCGATGGTCGAGCCTGCCAAGTATTGATAGCTCAATGAATCCACCACCAAAACTTCAGTACCATTATCAAAGGTGGCATCATCATCGCCCAATTCTTCAGCAAAATCAAAGCCATAGCTAAAGCCAGAACAGCCACCACCTGTCACATAGACACGAAGCATCAAGGCGTCATTGCCTTCGGTGGCTTTGAGCTTGGCAAGCTTGGCAGCGGCATTGTCAGTTAGGGTCAGACCAGTATTCCCAGTATTCATAGCGACTTTGTCCAAATAGTGTCCAAAAATTAATTCTTGACTTAAATAAGACCGATTGTCAATTATACAAGGTTTTGTTGTGGAAAATAAGTGATTTTTGGTAAATTTCACCGTGCTATACCACCGCCAAAATCAGCACAGTGGTAGATGAGCGATGCTCGCCAATAACAATGCCGCCGATTGTGGCGACAGTGTGTGATGTGGTTAAGCCATGGTTTTAAAACTTAATCACATCATTTTCTGCAGGTACAAATACTCTATCGCTAAATTTATGTGTTTTGATAAACTCACGCATTTGCTCACGACTGACCGTTGCATGGTTCACAGCGTCCATATGCACCGTGATGATTTGGGCATGGGGGACGGCTTTATAAGCATGAGCCACATCGTCCGTTCCCATAATCAAACTACCATCAAAACCTTTTAATTGGGCATAGCCTGTATTTAACACTAGCACATCAGGACGATAGTGTTTTAAGGCACTATTAACGTCATCATTCCAAATGGTATCGCCCACGACATACAGCGTTTTTTCACCACGAGCTTGAAAAACAACACCCATCGCATCACCTGCAATTTCTGCAACTTGTGGAATGGCATACATGGCATCTGTGCCATGCTGTCCGCCAGTTTTGGATAATAAGACATCGCCAAATTGTGTATTTTTGCCTAAAACTCTGACATCTTTAAACCCTTGTTCACGAATAATGCGTGCATCACCTGCATTTTGTACAAAAATCGGCAAATCTTTTGGTAAGCGGGTTTGGGCGACTTCGTCCCAATGGTCAGCGTGAGTATGGGTAACAATAATTGCATCGACACCTTTAATCACTTCATCAATGCTTTGTTTCATATCAATCAAAGGATTGCGTTTTTCGCTATTGACCGTGCCTTCAAATCCTGCATAACGCCCTTTTTCTGCCAAATATGGGTCAATCAAAAAGGTTTTGCCTGCATATTCAATTTTAGCGGTTGCATTACGAATATGTTGATATTCACTACTGGTTTGAGAGATTGCTGTTTTGGTCACAACCTGATGTGATGTCGCTTGACAAGCAGTTAAGCCAACAAGGCTTGCTAACATAAGACCTAAAGTGAATTTTTCAAACTTAACATTTTTGATAAACATAGCTTTCTCCAAAATTATTCAATGGTGTTGATGATGTCTATTTTATCAGCCTAAAATTTGTGCTACCATTGACCTATTTATCAAATAACGAAAGTTTTGGGTCAATTATGCAAAAACCTTATCGTATTGGTTTGATTCTGTATCCAGAGATTAGCCCTTTTCATTTTTCAGCACCATTTATGGTGTTTAGCCATTGTCAAGAAAATAATCAAGCTTTGTGTCAAATTCATATCATTGCCACGCCCAGTAGTTTAGCGAATCAAAATAAATTTTTGATACAAGCCGATGGTGATTTGGCATTGCTTGATGATTGTGATATGGCAATTATGTGCGGTTGGCATGATATTCACACACCGCCTGATGATGACTTGGTACAAGCCTTACAGCGGTTTTATGCCAAAGGCAAGAAAATTGTTGGGCTGTGTTATGGTACTTATGTGCTCGCTTATGCAGGATTGCTAGATGGTAAAAAAGCAACAACGCATTGGTATCAAAATGATGTATTTAAAACCTTATTTCCCAACGTACATTTAGATGAAAATGCCTTATATGTTGAAGATGGGCAAATCACAACATCGGCAGGTACAGTTGCTGGGCTGGATTGTTCGCTTGCGATTGTGCGGTCATTGTTTGGGCGTAAAGTTGCCAATCATGTGGCTAGGCTTTTGGTCGTATCACCACACCGATTGGGCGGACAGGCTCAATATATTGAAGAGCCTGTTTACGAGCATCATCAAGCAATGGGTGAATTATTGACACATATCCGCCAAAATCTCATGCATTCCTACCCGATTGATGAGTTGGCAAAACGCCTAAATATGAGCCGTAGTTCCTTTACTCGGCATTTTCGCCGTGCGACGGGACAGTCGTTTCATGATTGGCTGATTCATGCACGGGTGCAACAAGGGCGAGATTTGTTAGAAAGTCATACGCTATCTGTTGAGCAAATCGCTGAACATGTCGGATTTGGCACGGCGACGGCTTTTCGTGAACAATTTAAAAAGATTTATCAAGTATCGCCACAAGCCTATAGACGGCAGTTTTTGGGGGAATAGGCACTAATTGGCATCACTTTTTGGACACACCCCAAAATACCGCTTATATTCACGGCTAAATTGGCTTGGGCTTTCATAGCCGACCTGATGACATACTTGTGTGATTGGAATATTTTCTTTGATAATCAATTGCTTAGCCTGCATCAGCCGCAGCGATTTTTGGTATTGTAGCGGTGATAAGGTCGTGATTTGTTTAAAATGATGATGAAAGCCCGACACGCTCATACCGCACAGCTTAGCTAAGCTATCCACGGACACTGCATCACGATAGTGGCTTTGTAGATATTTGGTGGCCTTAGCGATTTTTTGGGTGTTGGAGTTGATGCTGACCATGCGTTTTAGTTTGTCGCCGTGCTCGCCGATGAGTAGCCGATAATAAATTTCTTGCTGAATCAGCGGTGCAAGAAAGGCAATATCATCTGGAGTTTCGTGCAAGAGTAATAACCGCTCAAAAGCGTGTTTGAGTGCATCATCCAGTTGCCATTGTCCAAAGCTATCTGCTGGCTGTGATGATGGCGCAAGGTCCACTGTATGATTGAGCAAAATCTGATGCACTGCTTGCCTATCAATTTTCATCGATAGCATCACAAACGGCTCATCGACGGTAGCATGGCGAATATTGCCACACATCGGCACATCCACAGGGCAGAACATAAACTGCTCATCGCCAAACACAAACACCTGCTCGCCGAGCTGAATTTCTCGCTCGCCACGAATGACAATGCAGATGCTCGACTCTTGGATGATATTTTCATAAGAAAAAGGCTTATCGGCATGATGAATGATTAAGCCTTGAATGGCAGAATGATAAGTTTGATTGTGCGGAATCACTTGTAATAAGCGGTTCAATTGGTTATCTGATAGCATGAGCGATTATCTAAATATCATAAAAATTTGTAGAAATAGGCAAGTATTTTGCAGTAATGATATACCGCTTATCGCCCAAAATCAATATAATAATCCCATCAACAGTTAATGCAGAACTAATTTTATAGTAATTAATATTTAAGGTGAATTTATGAAAATTTTCTATCATACATCAGCAACAGCAACTGGCGGTCGTGATGGTCATACCCAAGTTGATGATGGTTCAATCGGTTTTGATTTGGTATCATTTCAAAATACCAGTGGCAAAGTTGGCACTAACCCAGAACAGCTATTTGCAATGGGTTACGCCGCTTGCTTTGACAGTGCGATGAACCATGTTGCCCCAAGTTTGGGAATTAAACCGACCAAATCTAGCACGACTGTTGGCGTGGGTATCGGTCAAAAAGCGGACGGTGCATTTGCCCTAGATTTGGATATTACCATCACCGTTGAAGGCTTGAGCGTGGAAGATGCCAAAACATTGATTGAAAAAGCCCATGCAGTTTGCCCTTATTCTAATGCGACTCGTGGTAATGTCGATGTGCGTCTGCACGTCAATGTTGTGCAAACTTTTGATTTATAATCATTAAAATCATCGTATGCCATTTGTGCTATGCAAATGGCATATTTTTTATTGGAGAATGTCAATGTTATTTGTGGCAAAAATTGGCGTATTTTTGATAGCGATATTACATCTGTATATTTTGGTACTAGAGATGTTTTTATGGGACAAAACTGCAGGTAAAAAGACGTTTGGACATAATGATGAATTTGCCAAAACTACCAAAGTACTGGCAATGAACCAAGGCTTGTATAATGGCTTTTTATCCGCAGGGCTTTTTTGGTCATTGCTGTCGGTTAATTTTGTGGCATTGGCGTACTTTTTCTTGGGCTGTGTGGCAGTTGCAGGCGTGTTTGGAGCGATGACTGCCAGCAGAAAAATCATCTTTTTCCAAACCGTGCCTGCACTCATTGTCATGGGGCTTGTGGCGATAAGCTAGATGGCATGGCTTATTTGCTTGGCTGACTTGCCAAAATCTCACTCAAATTCTCTTCAAGCCAATCCACCAAATCAGCCAGTTTGATGCTTGCCGTTTGCCCATATTCGGTGAGCGTATATTCCACATGGGGCGGCACGGTGTTAAACGATTTGCGATGCACCATGCCATCTTGCTCAAGCTGTTGCAGGGTTTGCGTCAGCATTCGCTCGCTGATGCCTTCAATTTCACGGCGGATTTCGCTAAAACGCTTAGTGCCTGTGGCAAGTACAATCATCACCAGCACGCCCCAGCGGTTGGTGAGATGCTGTAGAATTTGGCGAGAAGGGCATTGTGCGGATAAAACTCGCCCTTTTTCAAAATCAAATGAATTTTTTGACATTTTTAAACCTTTTAAAATCAGTGACTT
Source organism: Moraxella pluranimalium (assembly GCF_002014825.1). GTDB lineage: Bacteria > Pseudomonadota > Gammaproteobacteria > Pseudomonadales > Moraxellaceae > Moraxella > Moraxella pluranimalium. Next base: position 23,983 of record NZ_MUYU01000008.1, read on the forward strand.
AGCAAAGTTTCGCTAAAAATTTTCATACTTACAAATTTGTAAGTACTTACTAAAAATAATTTATATATTTATAATACGCCACATCAAGCAATTTTGCAAGATTTTAACTGATTAAACAATTGGAGTATATGTTATGAAAAAATTTGCAGTCATCGGCGCAACAGGTTATGTGGGCGGGGCGGTTGTCAAAGAATTGGCAAGCCGTGGTCATCAAGTTACCGCATTTGTGCGTGATATCGCCAAAGCCCCACAAGCGGATAATGTAACAGCAGTCGTAGCTGATGTACATTCAGACAACTTTGCCGAGCAATTACAAGGCTTTGATGCGGTGGTGAGTGCATTTAACCCCGGTTGGACAAACCCAAATATTGGGGCGGATTTTACCCGTGGGGCAAATGCGATTGTAGAAGCAAGCAAAGTCGCTAATGTGCCGTATTTATTGGTTGTGGGTGGTGCAGGTAGTTTGTTTGTTGCGCCAAATGTGCAACTGATTGATACTCCTGCATTTCCAAAAGAGATTTTTGATGGGGCTAACGCTGCACGCAATTTATTAACTGACTTACAAGACCGCCGCGATGTCAATTGGGCGTTTATCTCACCGCCTGCCCTGCTTGGCGTCACTGCTGGCTATAGCGAAGAGCGTACAGGTGTATATCGTTTAGGCGATGATAATCTGTTGATGAATGGTGATGTACCTGCAGGCATTAGTGTTGCGGATTTGGCGATTGCGATTAGCGACGATGTAGAAAATAAAGCACATTTGCACAAGCGTTTTACTGTGGCAAGTAAGTAATTGAAAAATCAATAATAAAATGGTCAGTTTTGCTATTATCATTTGCAGAATTGACCATTTTTATTTTTAGGTAGTCTGAAAATTATTACCAATCCCTATCCGCAAAATACCCCACCAAAAAATCCACCAACTTCCGCACCGTCAATGGCAATTTATGCCGAGACGGGTACAGCAAATAAATCGTGAATTTGGGTAATTGCCAATCGGTCAACACCGCTTGCAGTTGCCCCGTTTGCACATGATGTTCAATCAAATATTTCGGCAACATCGCCACGCCACTATGCGACAACACGCTATTCAACAAAACGGTGGTTTCGTTGGTGGTTAATTGGCTGGTTAATTCTAATACATATTCTTGATTATTTTGATAAAAATACCATTCTTTGCGGTTGATATTGGCGTGGGTTAAATAGCGGTGTTGGCGTAAATCTTCGGGGTGCGTGGGCGTGCCAAATTTTGCCAAATATTCAGGCGTGGCAACAATCAACGAATGACAATCCGCCAATTTTCGCGCCACTAAATTCGGGTCGGGCTGATTGGTAATGCGTACCGCCAAATCAATGCGTTCAGCAACCAAATCCAGCAATTTATCGCCTAATTCCAAATGAATGTTTAAATTGGGGTGTTCACGCAAAAACACATTAACCGCTTGCGTCAAATGCACCGCCCCAAACGAACCACTACTGCTCAACCGAATATTGCCCCGCAAATCGCCTTGTTGTGCTGATAATTCTTGTTCTAATTCAATGCTTAACGCCAACATTTTTTGGCAAACAATCACGGCTTGTTCGCCAGCGTCTGTTAATTGCACTTGCCGTGTGGTGCGTTGAAACAAACGAGCGTTGAGCCATTCTTCCATTAGGGCAATATGCCGTGTAATCATGGGTTTGGACATATCTAAACGGTCGGCGGTGGCGGTAAAACTGCCTGTTTCAGCAACCGATAAAAACACTTTGATGGCGGTTAATTTGTCCATGTATGCTCCTAATTATTTCAAATAAAGAAATAATGATATTCAAAAATCGGTATTTTTCGCAAATTTTATTTCATTATAATACACATATTCAATGATTTTTTTAACTTTTAAGGTGAATAGTATGAACTTGAAAACAGTCTTTTTAACATTAACATTAGGTCTTTCTGCTGCTGCACATGCTGAATTAAATGTGAAAGTGTATCAAGCAGATAGCAATAGTTTTAATGTTACTTCCACGTTGGTAACAGGAGAAAAAGAAGCCATTTTGATTGATACGGGGTTTACTCGTGCGGACGCATTGCGTATTTCTGCCGATATTTTGGACAGCAAAAAGACGCTGACCACCATTTTAGTCAGTCAAGCCGACCCTGATTATTATTTTGGGGTAGAAACCATTAAAGAAATTTTCCCAAATGTTCAAGTGGTTACGACACCTGCGGTATTGGCAAAGATTGAAGCGAAATTACCCAATAAATTAGCCACTTGGTCGCCAAGAATGGGAGCAAATGCACCCCGTAAGCCGATTTTACCAACGGCATTAAACGGTACAACTTTGACGCTGGAAGGCGAAACCATTGAAATTCGTGGGACAAAAGGTCTGTTGGCACATCGCCCTTATGTGTGGATACCGTCTATTCAAACGATTACTGGCAATATTGGCGTATTTGGCAATATGCACGTTTGGACTGCCGATACGCAAACCAAATCATACCGTCAGGCGTGGATTGCCCAATTAGATGAGATGAAAGCCTTAAATCCGCAAAAAGTGATTGCAGGTCATATGGCACAAGGCACGGCATTGGATAGCACCGCCATTGATTTTACAAAAACTTATTTGCAAACTTTTGAGCAAGCATTAAAGGGCAAAGACAGTAGCACCGTCATTGCTACGATGGATAAGGCATATCCTAATTTACCTGCCAAATTCAATTTGGAATTAGGTGCAAAAGTGAATAAAGGTGAGATGAAGTGGTAAAAGTCATTTCAGGCAGCCTGAAAATTGGAAAAATCATGAAAATTTATTATCTTTTTGACCCGTTGTGCGGTTGGTGCTATGGGGCGAAACCTGCGTTAGAAACGGTTGCGTCTCAATATCCTGTGGAGCTTACGCCAACGGGTTTGTTTTTCCGTAGCGGTCGCGTGATGGACGCGGATTTTGCCCAATACGCATGGGGTAACGATGAGCGTATCGAACGCTTAACAGGGCAAGCATTCAGAACCGCTTATCGTGAAAATGTGTTGCAAGGCGGTGGGCAATTTGATTCACAAAACAGCTTATTGGCTTTGACTGCCGTCCGTGAAATGGCACCTGAACAAGAAATTGCCGTATTGAGTGCCTTGCAAACCGCGCGTTATGTGGACGGGCGCGACAATGCCGATTTGAGCGTGATTGCCGATATTTTGCAAACACAAGGTTTGGGCGATATTGTACCAACAGTAAGCGACCCTGTAACCGAAGACCATCTATTAGCATGCATTCGGTTTGGGCAGCAGTTGGCACAGCGTTTGGGCGTGTCGGGTGTGCCACAATTGGTGATTGAGCATGATGGCGGGTGGCTTATTGTACCAAATCAAGCCCTGTATGGTGATGGGCAAGCATTACTTGAATATCTAGGGCAGTTTAATGATAAAAACGGTGCGTGATGCGCCGTTTTTTACCACCCAAAACCCCAAAATCACCTTGCCCAAATCCTGTATCAATGCGATAATAAGCAGTTAAGCCTTTATTGTCATAAACCAAAAACAGGAAACTCATGGCTCAATATATCTACACCATGAACAAGGTGTCAAAAATTGTTCCCCCAAAGCGTGAAATCCTAAAAGACATCAGCCTATCATTTTTCCCGGGTGCCAAAATCGGCGTGCTCGGTCTAAACGGCGCTGGTAAATCAACGCTACTGCGCATCATGGCAGGCGTGGATACCGAGTTTAGCGGTGAAGCCCGCCCACAAGCAGGCATCAAAGTTGGCTATCTACCCCAAGAACCACAGCTCGACCCAAATAAAGATGTGCGTGGTAATGTCGAAGATGGCGTGCGTGAAGCACTAGATGCACTAGCTCGCCTTGACCAAATTTATGCTGAATATGCTGAGCCTGATGCGGACTTTGATAAGCTTGCCGCCGAGCAGGGCAAGATGGAAGACATCATCCAAGCATGGGATGCGCATAACCTAAACACCCAGCTTGAAAAAGCTGCCGACGCACTACGCCTACCCCCATGGGATGCGGATGTGTCCAAGCTATCAGGTGGTGAAAAACGCCGTGTGGCACTGTGCCGTCTGCTACTGTCCAAGCCTGATATGCTACTACTTGACGAACCGACCAACCATTTGGATGCAGAATCAGTGGCATGGCTTGAGCGTTTCTTAAAAGATTATTCAGGTACGATTGTTGCCATTACCCACGACCGCTATTTCCTTGACAATGTCGCTGAATGGATTTTGGAGCTTGACCGTGGCTATGGCTACCCATATCAAGGCAACTACACCGAGTGGCTTGAGCAAAAGAACAAGCGTCTAGAACAAGAGCAAAAGCAAGAAGAAGCTTTTGCCAAAGCCCTAAAACAAGAATTGGAATGGGTGCGTAAGAACCAAAAAGGTCAGCAAGCCAAGTCTAAATCTCGTCTAGAGCGTTTTGAAGAAATGAACTCTCGTGAATTCCAACAGCGCAACGAAACGGCGGAAATCTATATCCCACCAGGACCACGCCTAGGCAACAAAGTCATTGAAGTGAATAACATTTCAAAATCATTTGGCGACCGCCTGTTGTACGAAAACCTATCATTCACCGTGCCACCGATGGCAATTGTCGGCATCATCGGCCCAAATGGTGCGGGTAAAACCACACTGTTTAACATGATTTGCGGTAAAGACAAGCCAGATACCGGCACGGTCGAAGTCGGCGAGAGTGTCAAAGTCGCCTATGTCGGTCAGGTGCGTGATGAGCTTGATGACAATAAGACTGTGTGGGAAGAAGTGTCTGACGGGCTTGATATGATTACGGTTGGTGAATACACCACGCCAAGCCGTGCTTATATCGGCCGCTTTAATTTCAAAGGTCAAGACCAACAAAAACGCGTCGGTCAGCTATCAGGCGGTGAGCGTAACCGCTTACAACTTGCCAAGACGCTCAAGCAAGGGGCGAATGTTATCCTGCTTGACGAACCATCGAACGATTTGGACGTGGAAACTTTGCGTGCACTAGAAGATGCGGTGCAAGTATTCCCGGGTACAGTGATGGTGGTCTCGCATGACCGCTGGTTCCTTGACCGTATTGCCACGCATATCCTAGCATTCGAAGAAGAAGGCCCTGTGTGGTATGACGGCAACTACACCGAGTACGAAGCCTACCGCAAAAAGATGCTTGGTGCGGATGCAGGCCCTAAGCGTATGAAATATAAGAAGATTGGTGGCTAAGCCATCGATTGTAGAGGCGACAAGTCGGATGGCTTGTCGTTTTTTTTATTGACAGGATTATAAACAAAATGGCCCAACGCAGAGTTGAGCCATTTTGTTTGTTTATCGATATTATTCCACCGTCACCGACTTGGCAAGGTTACGTGGTTTATCCACATCTGTGCCACGCACTAGGGCGACATGATAAGACAATAGCTGTACGCCGATGGTATGAACGATTGGCGAGAGCACACCGACATGGCGTGGGGTGCGGATGACATGGATGCCATCACCAGCGGTGAAATCACTGTCTAGGTCAGATAGGACAAACAGCTCACCACCACGGGCGCTGACTTCTTGCATATTGGCTTTGACTTTATCAAGCAATCCATCATTTGGTGAGATGACGACGACAGGCATATTCTCATCCACGAGTGCCAACGGGCCATGCTTAAGCTCACCAGCTGGATAGGCTTCAGCATGGATATAGGTCAACTCTTTAAGCTTCAATGCGCCTTCTAGAGCGATTGGATAATGGATACCACGACCTAAGAATAGTGCCGATGGCTTGGCGGAGAATTTTTGTGCCCATGCGCCAAGCTGTGGCTCTAGGTTCAAGGCGTGCTGAATGCTACCCGGTAGCAGGCGTAGCTCTTCGGCATATTGCTCAGCAGTCTCATCGCTGACATGGCCACGGATCTTGCCCAAAGTTACCGCCAAGCCAAATAGCACTACAAGCTGTGTGGTAAAGGCTTTGGTGCTTGCCACGCCAATCTCAGCACCAGCACGGGTATAGATAGCCAGCGTTGAGCTGCGTGGTAGCGCCGATTCCATGACATTACAAATCGATAGGCTGTATTTGTGCCCTTGGGTCATGGCATATTTGAGCGCTTCCATCGTGTCAAGCGTCTCGCCTGATTGGCTGATGGTGACGATGAGTTCATTTTCATCACCGATGACATCACGATAGCGGTATTCGCTGGCAATCTCAACATCACAGCGGATTTTGGCGATGCTCTCAAGCCAGTATTTGCCTGTCAAAGCGGCATAATACGAAGTACCGCAGGCAAGGATTTTGATGCTGTTGATTTTGCCAAAGATTTCTGGTGCATCTTCGCCAAAGTTCTCAGCGATAAAGCCACCTTCCAAGAAAATCTCAGCCGTATCTGACACCGCACGAGGCTGCTCATAAATCTCTTTTTGCATAAAGTGGCTGTATGGGCCAAGCTCAAGCGATGCCAAAGACAGCTCAGAAGTTTTGATGATGCGTTCAGCTTCGTTGCCGTCTTTATCGAGTAGTTTGGTGATACCATCAGCGTGCAATAGGGCGATGTCGCCATCTTCTAGATAAGTCACTCGGCGAGTAAAGGCAATCACCGCCGACACATCAGAAGCGATAAAGATTTCATCATCACCGAACGCCACCAGCAGCGGACAGCCCATACGAGCAACAACCATTTGATTTGGCTGATCATTGGCGATGACGGCGATGGCATAAGCACCATGAAAGCGAGCAGTGGCTGACTGTACCGCTTGGTATAGGTCATGGCCATTATTGATGTATTCGTGGTGTACGCTATGGGCGATGACTTCGGTGTCAGTTTGTGATTCAAACACATAGCCCAGTGCTTCTAAGCGGCTGCGTTCGGCTTCAAAATTCTCAATGATGCCATTGTGCACCACCGAGATAAGTCCTGCTGAAATGTGTGGGTGTGCATTTGGTTCGGTGACGCCACCATGCGTCGCCCAGCGCGTATGACCGATGCCGGTATGACCATAGATTTCTTTGTTTTTGGCGGCTTCTTCCATCAAAGCCACACGACCAACACGACGCACACGGCGAATCCCTGTCTCGGTTTGCACGGCGATGCCTGATGAGTCATAGCCACGATATTCTAGGCGTTTTAGCCCGTCTGTCAAAAAATCAACCACATTATGATGGGTGCGAATAGCACCAACGATACCGCACATAAGCTGTTCCTTAGTATCAAAAAAATGTCAAAAATAAAAATCATCAACCGCAAGCACTTCGCCCCAAATCGTTAGGCAAGTATTTTGCGCATTAATCGTACTATTATATCACGCCATATTTGGACGATATTGTAAATTTTTATAACTACAAATGGGTGATGAGATAACAGATGTATTGCTAAGTTTGACGCAGAATGTCTTGTTTCTCGCTGATTGTAATTTAGCTTGAATAAATTGTGAATGTATGTAAAAACGCTTGTAATACATATTTTGTTACATCTAATAAAAATAGAACAATTGTTCACTCATTCAATTAACATGAATTTATCATGGATTTTAAGGAGAATATGATGAAAGCGTTATTAAAAACTTTGGCATTGGGTTTGCCAATGGCGATGGCTTTGGTAGGTACAGCACACGCAGGTGATGTGAGCTGTTCATCGACACTTGGCAAAAAGCGTATTGATGGTGATGTCGTGGTGCGTGGCACTTGTACGCTAAACGGCACTACGGTCGATGGCGATGTCCAAGCTGACAAGGCAAATTCGGTGAGCATCACGGGCGGTGCGGTCAATGGCAATATCCAAGTCAAGCAATCAACAACCGTGCGTGTCAGTGGTGTGCGTGTTGATGGCGACATTCAGCTGTTTGACAACCGTGGCAGTGTGCGTGCTGAACGCAACCATGTCAATGGTAATTTGCAATGCAAAGGCAATACCAAAAAAGTCGTCGGTCAAGCCAACCGTGTCAATGGCAATAAAGAAGACCAGTGCAAAGCACTATAAGCAGACAAATGCCAAAAAACCAAGTCATTGTTATGGCTTGGTTTTTTTGGTTTAACGCCGAATTTGTTGCAAAAAGCTTTGGGTACGGGGATGGGTTGAATCTTCGAATAATTGCTTGGGGCTACCTGCTTCGATGATGTGTCCGCCTTCCATCAGTACCACGACATCCGCCACTTCACGGGCAAAATTAATCTCATGCGTTACCACAACCATCGTCCAGCCATCATGGGCAAGCTGTTTCATCGTGGCAAGCACATCTTGCACCAGTTCAGGGTCGAGCGCTGATGTCGGCTCATCGAACAATAGCAGTTCAGGCTTGATGGCGAGCGCCCTTGCGATGCCGACACGCTGCTGCTGACCGCCTGAGAGTTGATAAGGGTATAGATTAGCTTTATCCGCCAGTCCCACTTTGGCAAGTAGCGCCAAGGCTTCTTGTTCAACTTCGCTTTTTGGGCGGTTTTGGGCGACGATAGGCCCAAGCATCAGATTTTGTAGGGCAGTTTTGTGGGGGAATAGATTATAAGACTGAAACACCATGCCGGATTTTTTGTGCAAGGCTTGCAGGTCGGCTTTGGGTAGTTTTTTGCCAAAATCGACGGTCAATGAGCCATCATCAAAGCGGATTTGCCCTGCATCAGGCAGCTCTAGCCCATTCAGACAGCGCAAAAAAGTCGTCTTGCCTGAGCCTGATGGTCCAAGAATAACCACCACTTGACCTTTTTTGATGGTCAAATCAATCCCTTTTAGGACGGCATTGTCGCCAAATGTCTTATGAATATTGGTTACTTGTATCATATCAATCCTAAATCCCGTAGCTATTTGGCAATATGGCGGTCAAAGCGATGCTCAAGGCGTGTCTGCACAAAGCTGAGCACAAGACAAATCACCCAATAAATGAGCGCAGCTTCGATATACACGAGCATAAATTCATAATTGCGTGCGGTGATGATTTGCGCTTGTTTAAATAGCTCGGTCACGAGCACCAATGATGCCAGCGATGTGTCCTTGACAAGGCTAATAAAGGTGTTGGATAAAGGCGGAATGGAGACACGAAACGCCTGTGGCAAGATGACATGGCGAAAGGTCTGCATATAGCCAAGACCGACGCTTGTACCCGCTTCCCATTGACCTTTTGGAATGGACAAAATCGCCGCTCGTACGGTTTCGGCGGCATAGGCACCGACATTGAGCGAAAATGCAATGATGGCAGATGGTACAGGGTCAAGCTTGAGCCCAAGACTTGGCAGTCCATAAAAAATGATGAACAACTGTACCAATAAGGGCGTGCCACGAATGGCAGAAATATAGACGCCAGCCATGCCGTACAGTAGCTGATGCACAGGTGTGGTGCGTGGCACAATGCGAATGAGCGCCACAACCAAAGCAATCACAAGCCCCAGAAAAAACGACACAATCGCCAAAGGGATTGAATAATAAATCGCACCCTTTACCATCGGCAAAAATGAGCTGATGACAATCTGAGCTCGATCGGGTGTCATGAACGGCAACGAAGACAGTAAAGTGGTGAGCATAGAAAAACTCCACCCAAGACTGCAACTAGCCTTGGGTTTGTCGAATAAAAACAGTATCGTGGCACAGCTAAGCTAAGCTAAGCTAAGCTAAGCTAAGCTAAGCCATGCTAAGAGATGATCAGCGATTATTGTTGTGGCTTGCTGACATCTTGACCGAAGAACTGCTCGCCTAGGCGTGCCAAAGTGCCGTCATCTTGTAGCTGTTTGATGGCGTCATTGAGCTTGGCAACGGCTGCTTCCTCGCCTTTACGCAAGGCGATACCTGAGCTTTGCTCATACTCTTTGCCACCTTCTAGCTTGATGACTAGACCGTGGTCAGGCTTGGCTTTGAAGTATTCAAGCACAGCCAGCTTGTCATTGATGGTAACATCAGCACGGCCTTGTTGAACCAATGTGATGGCTTGTGATAGACCTTCGATTGGCTCAAGTGTCGCCCCGTATTTTTCGGCGATTTTACCAAAATTCACCGTCAATGATTGTGCTGATTTTTTGCCTTTTAGATCTTCCCAGCTTGCCACTTGCGTTTCTGGCTTGGCAAGTACGACAGCGGTTGAGTAGGTGTAGTTGGTTGTGCCGTCGTATTTGGCTTTGCGTTCTTCTGATTGTAGGTTGACTTGGTTTGCCACCATGTCAAAACGACCCGCATCCAGACCTGCTAGCATCGCATCCCATTGAGTTTCTTTGAACTCAACTTTTACGCCAAGCTTATCAGCGATGGCACGGGTCACTTCAACATCATAGCCAGTTAGCTTGCCAGTTTCGTCATGATAGCTAAATGGCGCATAAGTGCCTTCGGTGCCGACGATAATCGTGCCGCCGCTGTTTAGACGCTCAAGTAGGTCGCTTGCGGTGGTTTTTGGCGCTTCGCTGGTTTCGGTTTTGGTTGGTGCAGGTTGTTCTGCTGGCTTATCACCGCCACAGGCTGATAGCAGGGCAGTGCCAAACACCACAGGCATCAATGAACGAAAAATACGCATAATAACTCCAATGATAAATAAGCCGGTTGATTAGACAACCAAATAAAAGTTGATGTATTATAAGGAAAAATCACGCCAATCACACGGCTTATTTTGACTATACTTATGACAAATTGCAAATATTTGCAAATTTTGTGCAAAATTTAGCCAAATTGCACCGCCTTGAGACAAAACATTTGCAAAATCGCCCATCATCCCCATATTAGGGGCATCTTATTGACTGGGATGAAACTATGACAACTTATACCGAAAATTACCGCCAACGCTTTTTTATTGACGGCTCTGTCGTGCGTGGGGATGTGGTACGCCTAACGGACGCTTACCAAACGGTCATCGCCCAAAAAGCCTATCCGGCCGCCATCAAAGCATTGCTTGGCGAGATGCTGGTGTCAGCAAGCCTATTGATTGGCACGCTCAAAATCGATGGCAAACTCTCCATTCAGCTACAAAGCTCGGATGATACTGCCAAGCTTAATTGGGCGATGGCAGAGTGCGACCATACAGGTGCGGTGCGCGCTTTGGCAGGTTTTAATGCTGATGGTGATGATAATCAAGCACTGTGGGCATCATTGAGCACGAGTAATCAAGCCTTTGCCGAGCTTGGTGCAGGCGTGCTGTTTATCAGCATTCATCCTGATAAGGGCGAAGCGTATCAAGGGATTGTTGAGCGAGTGAGCGACAATCTGGGCGAGTGCTTGGCACATTATCAAAAACAATCAGCGCAAATCCCAACCATCATCAAGCTTGCCACCAATGATGAAACCGCAGGCGGCGTGCTTGTACAGCTACTCCCACAGAGCGATGCTGATAAAGAAAACGACCCTGATTTGTGGGATCGCTTGACGGTTTTGACTAATACGCTAAAAGCGGATGAAATCACCGATTTGCCTGCTGATGAGATTTTGTACCGCTTATATCACGAAGAAGAAGTGGTGTTGCCTGAGAGTGTGCCGCTGCATTTTGCTTGTACTTGTTCGGCAGAAAAATCACAAGGCGCAATCATGCAGCTTGGGCTAGAAGATGCTAAGCAACTGGTTGCGGCGCATGGGGGCGCTTTGGTGATGGACTGTGGATTTTGTGGCAAAGAATATCACTTTGACGATCAAGCGGTGGATGCGCTGTTTGGCGTAGATGTGCAGACAGGTCAAGCTTAAGTTCACCAACAAAATACCGCTCAATCGTGATGATGAGCGGTATTTTTTTTGTTAAGCCATTTAAGCCATGCTTATGATTTGGTGCTCGGTGGCACATAGCGTTTGTGGCGATTGATATGGCGTTCAAATTGGCGAAAACCAAATAAGAAAATCCAGCTAATCACCAAATAAATCACACCAGCAGCAAAGAACATCTCAAGGTTCAGATAGGTCTTGGCGATAATATCACGCGCCTTGTGCGTCAGCTCAACCACAGTGATTGAGGCTGCCAAAGCACTGCCTTTGAGCATAAAAATCACTTCGTTGCTATAAGCAGGAATCATGATACCAAAGGCACGAGGCAGGGTGATGCGTTTTAATTTTTGGGATTTTGACATGCCGATGGCATCAGCCGCTTCAAGCTCGCCTTTTGGTACGGCTTGTACAGCGCCACGCACGATTTCGGCGATATAGGCTGAGGTGTTGAGCGTCAAGGCGATGATGGCGCACCAGTAGTTTTTGCTAAAGACGGGTTCCCACAAAAATGAGTTTTTGACAGCGTCAAATTGACCCAAGCCATAATAAATCAAGAAAATCTGCACCAGTAGCGGTGTACCACGAAAAAAGAAAATATACGCCGCAGGGATGGCTCGTAACCACGCAATCGGCGACAGTCGCCATAGACCCAACGCCACGCCAAACACTAAGCCCAGTGCACAGCTCAATACCACAAGCTCAATGGTGGTGATGGAGGCTTTGAGCAGTTCGGGAAAATGCTCAAAAATCGCTTGCCAGTTCCAACTCATGATTTGCCCCCAAGCTTACGAAGTTTTTTGGCGTAGCGTGCCGCAGGATTGGCACGATCTTCGAACCACATCATCAAGACAGTGATGATGGATGTCAATGCCAAATAAATAAAGGCGGCTGCCAAAAAGAAAGTAAACGGCTGCTGAGTGGACTGGGCAGCACGCTGTGAAAAATACATCAAGTCTTGTAAGCCGATCAATGACACCAAAGCGGTATCTTTGAGTAGCACTAAGGTTAGATTGCCAAGACCCGGTAGTGCCACCATCCACATCTGTGGCAAGATGATACGGCGAAAGGTCTGCAATGAGCTCATGCCGATACTTTGGGCGGATTCCCATTGACCTTTTGGGATGTCTTGGATTGCCATGCGAAAGACTTCGGTAGCATACGCCCCAAACATGATGGACAATGCCGCTACACCTGCCCAAAATTGGCTGATGTCGATACGACCCGTGTAGCCAAATTGCTTGAGCAAGGCAGCCAAAATCACGCTACCGCCAAAGAAAATAAAGAATACGACCAACAGCTCAGGAATACCACGCACAATCGTAGTATAGGCATTGGCGATTTTTTCCAAAATCCAAATGCCTGACAGTTTGGCAAGCGCACCCAATAGCCCGAAAATCAGTCCAAAAATCAGACTGGCAAGTCCAAGCTTTACGGTAAGTATGGTGCCTTTGATTAAAAGCGGGCCGTAGCCTTGTAATTCAAACACGAGAAAACCTTTATGAATTTTCAATCACCCGATGACCGCAAAAACAGTCATCGGGCGTATTTTAGCAAATTTGCCTGCATCATGAAACAAAATCTTGGCACAGGTTTTGGCGATTATTCCATGCCTTTTGGCATACCTTCTTCACCAAAATGCTTGACGACGATTTGTTTATAAGTGCCGTCTGCTTTGATGGCGGCGATGGCATCGTCAAACTTCTTGAGTAGCTCGGCATTGCCTTTATTGACTGCAACCGCTAGCTTGTCATCGCTTTGGATGTCATCCCCTTTGATGGCGAAATCCTTGCCAAGGTCGGTTTTTAGCCAAGTCAATGCAGGTAGCTTATCCGAAATCATCGCATCAGCACGGCCATTGCCCAAATCGATAAAGGCATTGTCCAAAGTATCATACAGCTGTGGCTTGCTGTTTGGATAAGTTTGGGTCAGCCAAGTGCTTGAAAAGGTTGAGCCTTGAGCGGCGATTTTGGCTGATTCGATATCGGTCGCTGATGTCGGGTCAAAGCTTGAATCTTTTTTGGCAACAAATACTAGGCTGTTGATGTAGTACGGCTGAGTAAAATCCACTTGCTCGCTACGCTCTGGCGTGACTGACATCGCTGAGACGATGGCGTCAAATTTGTCAGCTTTTAGCGCAGGGATAATGCCATCCCAAGCTTGTGCGCCGATTTCGCATTTGACTTGCATTTTGTCACACAGTGCATTGGCGATATCCACATCAAAACCGCCCAAAGTGCCATCTGGATTGGTGAAGTTAAATGGCGCATAAGCACCCTCTGTAGCGATACGCAGTACTTCACCTTCGGTTTTGGCGGCTTTATCTTCGCCACCGCACGCAGTCAATGTCAGCGCACCAATCACGGCTGCTGCTAGACCAAATTTTGTCAATTTCATCACTCTTCTCCTTGATGTGATAGCGAACAGGTTGCCCGTTTTTATGATGACAACCTGTTCCATGTGAAACGTGTATCAATCGTCCAGATTATTCGCCCAAGACAGCTGGGTCAAAGTATTTGCTGGCGATTTCTTTGTATTTGCCATTGGCTTTTAGGCTTGCCAAAGCGGTGTTGAAATGATTGGCAAGCTCAGTATCTTCCTTACGTAGAGCGATGGCGACATTGTCATTGATGTCGATAGGCTCGCCTTTGACTTCAAAGTCTTGACCTTGCTCGGTTTTTAACCAATCTGATGCAGGGGCGATATCAGACAATAGATATTGCACGCGACCAGATGACAAATCTAGATAGGCGTTGACTTGCTTGTCGTAGATTTTTAGCTCGGCTTTTGGATGATTGGTTTCGATATAGCCTGATGCGACGGTGGCTTGCTGTGCGGCAACGGCTTTACCATCGATATCTTTGATGGTGGCGGTGTCGCCTTTTTTGCCAACCAAGACCAGCTTGTTATTGAAGTATGGGTCGCTAAAATTCACTGTCTTGCGACGCTCATCAGTCGCTGACATACTAGCAAAGATGGCATCGTATTTGTTGGCGGTCAAGCCAGGGATTAGGCTGTCCCAGTCATGCGATGCGATGGTGCATTTGGCTTTCATCTCTTCGCATAGTGCATGAATCAAGTCAATCTCAAAGCCTTGATGCTTACCTTCGGCATCTAGATAGCTAAATGGCTTGTAGTTTGATTCGGTGGCGATACGTAAATCATTCAAATCCGCTTTGGCGCTCGCAGCCGGTGCATCAGCAGGGGCGGCTTCGGCGGTTTTTTCGGCAGGTTGGCTACAAGCACTGATAGCAAGTGCCAATAGACCCGAACCAAGTAGATGAAATTTTTTCATAGCAATTCCTTTGTATTACTGAGTATTACTGAGCCTTAACGGTATCGCCAAGATGCTTAGCGGCGATTTCGGCATATTTGCCATTGGCTTTTAGGCTTGCCAAGGCGGCGTTAAATGAAGCTTTTAGCTCGGCATCATCTTTGCGGACTGCGATACCAACTTTATCGCCGATATCGATAGGTTCGCCTTTGATTTCAAAGCCTTGACCCTGTTCAGTGGTCAGCCAATCGGTCACTGGCATGATGTCAGATAGCATGAGTTCAGCACGACCTGCGGTCAAATCCAGATAAGCATTGTCTTGCTTGTCATAGGTTTTGACAGTGGCTTGTGGGTAATTTTTGGCAAGATAATCGGCTGATACGGTGGCTTGCTGTGTGGCGACAGTTTTGCCTGCGATGTCATTGATGGTGATGGCATCACCTTTTTTGCCAATCAATACCAAAGTATTATCAAAATATGGCTCGCTAAAATCAACCACTTTTAGACGCTCTTCGGTGATTGACATCCCTGCCATGATGGCATCCGCTTTGTTGGCTTGTAGGCTTGGGATTAGGCTGTCCCAGTCTTGTGAGATGATTTCGCACTTGGCTTTCATCTCTTCGCACAGTGCATTGGCAAGGTCAATCTCAAAGCCTGCTAGGTTGCCTTGGGTGTCAAGGTAGCTAAATGGCTTAAAGTTAGATTCGGTGGCAATGCGAATTTGCTTTTCGGCAGCGGTGTCTGCTGCAGGGGCAGCAGCTGCGGTGTCAGGCTTGTCATTACCACAAGCAGACAGTACAGCAGCGGTGAGTAGGGCGGTGGCAAACTTAACGGTATGTTTCATGACAAACTCCAAAAAAAAGATAAAAAGGGCGTGGCAATCACGCCCAAGTTGTGGTCAAATGAGCGTTGGATTATTTAGCAAAATATACTGCTTTGATTTCGTCCAATTTGCCACTTTCTTTGACTTTGGCAAGTGCTGCATCGATGTCAGCTTTTAGGGCGTCGCCTTTACGTACGGCGATACCTAGATTGTCATTGTTGTCAATTTCTTCGCCAACCAGACCAAAGGCTTCGTTGCCTGGTTGTTTTAGCCAATCAGAGGCTGATACTTTTTCTGCCATGACAGCGGCGTTACGACCTGCTTTCATGTCCAGATAAGCATTGGTGTAGGTGTCATATAGCTGAACGGTGTTGCCGTCTTTGCCATCATAGTTTTTGCTGATGTAGTCAGCGCCTGTGGTTGAGCGTTGGCTACCTAGCACAAGACCTTTGATGTTATTTGGGTCAAAGCTACCGTCTTTTTTGGCAAGCCACATCATGGTGTTAGCAAAATACGGCTCACTAAAGTCAACCTGTGCTTGACGTTCAGGGGTGATAGACATACCTGCGATGATGGCATCGTATTTATTCGCCATTAGACCCGGGATTAGACCGTCCCAATCTTGGGCGACGACTTCACAGTGTGCATTCATCTCAGCACAGACCGCATTGATGACATCAATATCAAAGCCGATGATTTTGCCATCGGCATCGGTGTCGTTGAACGGAGGGTATGCCGCTTCGGTGGCGATTTTTAGGTGGCGTTGTTCGGTTTTGGTAGCGTCAGCTTTTGGTGCGTCAGCTGCTGGGGCTTTGTCTTGGTTGCAGCCAGCCAGTGCGATGGCGCTGATGATACCGAAAGTAGCGAGACGATTTAGCATGGTAAAATCCTTCGTGTTGAGAGAAACAAAAATTTAGCGGTGTGACGCCATAAACTCACGCACGCGCGCTGATTTTGGGTTGTCAAAGACTTCTTCGGGCGTGCCAATCTCTTCGATGCGACCTTGATGCAAGAACACCACTTTGCTTGAGACTTCACGAGCAAAGCGCATCTCATGGGTGACAATCAGCATGGTGCGACCTTCGGCGGCCAGCTCACGCATGACAGCCAGCACTTCATTGACCAGCTCAGGGTCGAGTGCTGATGTCGGCTCGTCGAATAATAGCACTTGTGGCTTCATTGCCAAAGCACGAGCGATGGCGACACGTTGGCGTTGACCACCTGACAGATTGTCAGGATAGGCATCTTTTTTGTCCAATAGACCGACCTTGGTCAATAGACGCTCAGCATCTTTGATGGCTTCATCCTTACTGATGCCCAGTACTTGGGTTGGGCCTTCGATGATGTTTTGTAAAATGGTTTTGTGTGGCCATAGGTTAAAGCTTTGGAACACAAAGCCAATCTTTGAGCGGAATTTTTCTAGCTGACGGTTATCCGCCGCCACAAGCTCGCCGTTTTTGGTTTTGAGTTTGAGCTCTTCTTGACCGACGATGATTTTGCCTGAAGTTGGGTTCTCAAGCAGGTTAACACAGCGTAGCAAGGTTGATTTGCCTGAACCTGATGAACCCAAAATGCTAATCACGTCGCCATCATGAGCGGTCAAAGAAACGCCTTTTAGTACTTCAAGTGAGCCGTAGCTTTTATGAATGTCTTGTAAGTCAAGGGCAATCGGGCGTAAATCGGTCATGAAAATTCCTATTGATGAATATTCTTAAAATCACATATACAAAAAACTCGCCAAACCCTGGCATGACAAAAGTATAAATTTGTACTAGCATATTTTTACCCAAAACCAAGATAAAGGCAAACATTTTTCACGTTTTTTGCACGATTTTTCACAAAAACTTCTAAAAAATTGCCACAATGTGCCAAAAGCCAAGCAAATTCACCCGTTGCACCCGACAAATCACGCAAAAATGGTGGTATTTTTGCCCAAGAGTGCTTACAATGCCTATCATAGCATCTGATAATTTCTATCAATGACGACCAAAATCCCAAAGGAAATGCCGACATGACCACCATCACCGATGTTCCAAGCTATATGAAGTTGGTCGGTAGCCAAGCCAAAGCCGCTGCCGCTGTGCTTGCCGCCGCCGACACCCAAACCAAAAATCACGCCCTAAGCTGTATCAAGCAGGTGTTGATTGAGCAAAAACAAGCCGTACTTGATGCTAATGCCATTGATGTCAAGGCAGGGCAGGATAATGGGCTTGAGGCGTCACTGCTTGACCGTTTGGTGCTTAATGACGCACGTTTTGATGGTATGATTGCATCGCTGGATGATGTGATTGCCCTGCCTGACCCTGTGGGTGAAATCAGCCAAATGACCTATCGTCCATCGGGCATCCAGCTGGGTAAGATGCGAGTGCCACTCGGCGTCGTCGGGATGATTTATGAGTCTCGCCCAAATGTCACCATTGAGGCAGCAAGCCTTGCCATCAAATCGGGCAATGCCATCATCTTGCGGGGTGGTTCTGAGGCGTATCACTCCAACCAAGCCATTGCTACCTGTATCCATGCAGGGCTTAAGATGGCAGGCGTGCCACAGGATGTGGTGCAGGTGCTCGCAACGACAGACCGCTCGGCGGTGGATCATTTGATCACGATGAAAGAGTCGGTCGATGTGGTGATTCCCCGTGGTGGCAAGGGGCTGATTGAGCGTATCAGTCGTGGGGCAAGCGTGCCGGTGATTAAGCATCTGGATGGTAATTGTCACACCTATATCGATAAAGATGCCAATCACGATATGGCAATCAAGGTCGCTACCAATGCCAAAACATCACGCTATGGCACGTGTAATACTATGGAGACGCTGCTCGTGCATGAAACGGTGGCGAAAGAATTACTGCCTGCCATCACACAGGCGATGATGGATGCGGATAGTGCCATGCAGTTTCGACTGTGTCCGATGAGCCATGAGATTCTAGGACAAGGTGATGCCTATCAAATGGCGAGTGAGGACGATTGGTACGCTGAGTATCTCGCGCCGATTTTGGCAGTCAAAGTGGTGGGCAACCTAGATGATGCCATCAGCCACATCAATCACTATGGCAGCCATCATACCGATGTCATCATCACTGAGAACTACACCACCGCCAATGCATTCGTGCGTCGTGTCGATTCATCAAGTGTGATGGTCAATGCATCCAGCCGATTTGCCGATGGCTTTGAATATGGCTTGGGTGCTGAGATTGGCATCTCAACGGATAAGATTCACGCTCGTGGCCCTGTGGGTCTGCATGGACTGACTTCTGAAAAATGGGTGGTCTTTGGGCATGGGGAAGTGCGATAGCGTGAAAAAGATAGTTTAATTTCATACCGTCTTTGTTTATAATGCAAATAATTATTTACCAAAAAATACTTGCAATGTCTAAATACTTTCTGCTAGCGTTCAGCGTTGTTCAGCGTTGTTCAGCGTTGTTCAGCGTTGTTCAGCGTTGTTCAGCGTTGTTCAGCGTTGTTCAGCGTTGTTCAGCGTTGTTCAGCGTTGTTCAGCGTTGTTCAGCGTTGTTCAGCGTTGTTCAGCGTTGGCTGATTTCGTCTCAATTTTCTAATCAAGCTCCATTCATCTTAAGTCTGCCTAATATTATGGGCGGACTTTTTGTTGTCCAAAATTTATATCAACTCCAAAAAGGCGGTGCAAAATGACAGATACCGCCAAAACTCAATCCCAAACCAAATCCAAAAAGCGTGTCGCTGACCATGGCGAGGTCTTTACTCATGAGCGTGAGGTTCGTGCCATGCTTGATTTGGTCAAAATCCAAAGTCAGCAAATAGGCAGTCGTTTTCTTGAGCCTGCGTGCGGTACAGGCAATTTTTTGGCAGAAATCTTAACACGCAAACTTGCGACAGTATTGGCAAAATCACAAATCAACAAAAGCCAAAAATCCCCCAAATATTCCCAAAGCCACTATGAGCGAGATGCTATTTGGGCGATTTCAAGTATTTATGGCATTGAACTGCTTGCTGATAATGTCAGTGAGTGTCGTAGCCGATTGTTGGGGTTATTTGAGACGCATTATCAGACGCATTTTAAGCATATCAATCCAGCCGTAATGGATGTTGCTCACTTTTTATTATCAAAAAATATCGTCCATGGTGATGCTTTGACGCTCAAGGATAATGATGGTCATGCCATTATGTTTAGCGAATGGACTTTTGTTGGCGACATCAAGATAAATCGCCGTGATTTTGTTTATGAAAATTTGGTAGAAAAAGTAGATAACGCTTCACCGATTGACAAAGGCTTTATCGCAAAGCCAATTGAAGAATATCCCCCAATTCATTTTTTAAATTTATTTGAACAAGGATAAGCATATGCAGGTAGAAAATATTCAAGTGGATAGCAACATCGTTCCTGATTTGGATAATATTGGCAAGGGTCAATTAAATTTATTTGAATTGGCGTACAACCCTGATGTGCTTGATTGTTTATCCAGTCTTTCTAATGATGAAGTTTTTACATCACCGAAACTTGCCAATCAAATGCTTGATTTGTTGCCAGCTGATATTTGGCAAAATCCCCAAGCGACATTCTTAGACCCTGTGTGTAAGTCAGGCGTATTTTTGCGTGAGATTGTCAAGCGATTGGATAAAGGACTTGCTAAGCAAATCCCTGACAGGCAAATTCGCATTAACCATATTCTGACCAAGCAAGTCTTTGGTATCGCCATCACACATCTGACGGCATTGCTGTCTCGCCGTAGTGTCTATTGTGCCAAAGAAGCCAATTCACGGCTATCTATCTGTACAGGCTTTGATGATGATATGGGGAATATCATTTTTGGGCAGGTAGAGCATATTTTTCAAGATGGTAAATGCACACAATGCGGTGCAAGTGAAGCGGTATTCGGTGAGCGTAAAGGGCTAGAAAACCATGCCTATGCGTTTATCCATACCAATAAATCAAACCAATATAAAGAGTTAGAAAAAATGAAATTTGATGTGATTGTTGGTAATCCACCTTATCAGCTTAGCGATGGTGGTGCAGGAGCAAGTGCCGCCCCGATTTATCATAAATTTATTGAACAAGCCAAAAAACTTAATCCCAATTATCTCATTATGATTACGCCTAGCCGTTGGTTTGCAGGTGGTAAAGGGCTTGATGAATTTCGGGACAATATGTTGAATGATAAACACATTAAAGAAATCCACGATTTTCCTAATTCAAAAGATTGTTTTGATAATGTAGAAATCAAAGGTGGCGTTAATTATTTTTTGTGGGATAAAAGCCATAATGATGATTGCATGGTATCTACCTATGATAACGATCATTGTATTTCCCAAGTAAAACGACCTTTAAAAGAAAAAGGAATTGATGTTTTTATCCGCTATAATCAAGCCGTATCAATTCTTAGTAAGGTCAAAAAATTAAATGAAAAAAGTTTTTCTGATTTAGTAAGTTCAAGAAAACCTTTTGGATTGGCAACTAATGTTAAAGGAAACCCTAAACCTTATGTCAATTGTAATGAGAATATAATTTTGTATCAAAATGGTGGCGTAGGATATATAAAACTATCTGATATTTTAAGAAATAAAGACTGGATTTTAAAACATAAGATTATTGTACCAAAGGCATTTGGTAGTGGTGATAGTAAAAGTGATTTATTAAAACCAATTTACGCAGGCATAAATACTGCTTGCACAGAGACTTATTTGGTAATTGGTTGTTTTGATAGTGAGCAAACTTGTAAAAATGTAATGAGTTATATCAATACACAATTTTTCCATTTTCTAATTACACTTATAAAAAATACGCAAGATGCACCAAAAAGAGTTTATCAGCTTGTGCCAATGCAGGATTTCTCAAAACCTTGGACTGATGAAGAGTTGTTTGCAAAGTATGGGTTTAATAATGACGATATTAGATATATACAAGAAATGATACGCCCAATGGACAATGATACAACTGATAAACCTAAGAAATCTCGCAGTAAAAAGACCGCACAATCACAGTTGGATTTGGGAGATGGTGATGAGTGAAATTAACAGTATTGCAGAGTTGGCAAATAAATTAACGCAATTAGGCAAACCAAAGCAAGGATTTACACGATTTTTTCGTGGACACCCGAATTTTAAGTTTGAATTAGAGCCAAGCATTTATCGCAGCGATGAATTTATAAAATATGAACATAAAATGATAAAGGACACATTAACAGAATGTGCTGAATATTTTTATCCACACGAAAATTTATTTGAAAAATTGGTTAGAATGCAACATTATGGCTATAAAACCAGAATTTTAGATATTACAACTAATGTTTTGGTAGCTCTATATTTTGCAGTTAATAATAATGATGATGATGAACAAAATGGCGAAGTTTTGGTTTTTGATATTCCGAATGATGAAATAAAGCATCACGATAGCGATACGGTGGCAATTTTATCTGCATTAAGTTTAAGAGATGAAAAATTTGATGTAGAATTTTATAGAAAAATGGCTCATCAAGATTTTTTGACGGATACCAATATCTTGCTTAATCAATTAAGAAAAAATCCTTTAAATTTACAAGATAATTTGATTAATATCAATACACAAATAGATGATGATATTTTAAGTTATCAAACCAAAGATTTAAATGATGGTTATTTCAAGGCTATCAATAAAATATTTAATGAATATCCAGAGATTATCCAATTATTGAATGATATTCGTAAAGATAAGCCTTATTTTTTGCCAAATATAGATATTCGTGATTTTAATAGGGTTTTGTGTGTTAAACCAACTTTAAATAATGAAAGAATTAAAAGTCAACAAGGAGCTTTTTTAATTTTTGGTATAGAAAATAATAAATTAACACCAGCAAATTTTATGCAAGATTGGCAAAGATTTTATAATGGTGAAAGGCTGATTATTAATAAGCACGCAAAAAGCACAATTTGCGATGACTTAAAATCTTTTGGTATTAGTCATCAAATACTATTTCCCGAAATTGACAATCAAGCCAAGCATATTATTAGCCGTTATGTAGAGATTTAAAATGACCAACCCAACTTTTACCCAAATTCACACGCCAAAGATTTATGTTTATTCTGATAGCCGTTATCCAAATTGTCTCAAAGTGGGCTACACTGCCCAAGAAACGGTAAGTCAGCGAATGAAACAGCATTATCCAACCGTGACACCAAGCCAAAGCTGGCAAGTGGAATATGAAACTTTGGCGATTAAAGATGATGGCAGTTCTTTTAAAGATTTTGCCGTGCATAAAATGCTAGAAACAATGGGCATTAACCGCATTGCAGGCGAATGGTTTGAATGTCATTTGGATACCATTAAAAATGCCATTTTAAATATCAAACAAGCCAAAACTTTTGAGAGACAAAGAACGCAAGATTTTAAAATGCGTCCCGAGCAATTGGACGCTGTGAATAAAACCGCTCATTATTTTAATTCTATCAAGCAGGATAGGAACAATCATCGCACACCGCATTTTTTGTGGAATGCCAAAATGCGATTTGGTAAAACCTTTGCCACTTATCAGCTTGCCAAACGCATGAATTGGCAACGAGTGCTGATTTTGACCTTTAAACCTGCGGTAAAAAATGCGTGGCAGGAAGATTTGACCACGCACAGTGATTTTAATGGTTGGCAATTTATTAGCCGTGATAGTGATTTAAAATTAGCGGATTATGATAAAAATAAGCCAATGGTGTATTTTGCGTCTTTTCAAGATATTTTGGGTAGAGATAAGTTTGGCAATATCAAAGCCAAAAACCAAGAACTGCACGCAATGAATTGGGATTGTGTGGTATTTGATGAATATCATTTTGGGGCATGGCGTGATAGTGCCAAATCGCTTTTTGCCAAAGATGATGAATTGACACAAATGCAAAACGAATATCAAGACATGGAAATCAGCGTAGAAAGTTTTGATGAAAAGGACTTGCCAATTACCACAGAGCATTATTTGTATTTATCAGGTACGCCATTTCGGGCGATTGCGTCTGGAGAATTTATTGAAGAGCAAATTTTTAATTGGACTTATGGCGATGAACAAAAAGCCAAATTAGAATGGGATAATGCAAAAGGGGATAACCCTTATTTGTCATTACCGCAAATGATGCTCTTAACCTATCAATTACCAGAAAATATCCGTACGATTGCCACACAAGGCGAGTTTAATGAGTTTGATTTGGGTGAGTTTTTTAAAGCGGACGGCAATGGTGAAACGGCTAAATTTAAACATCAAACTCATGTACAAAAATGGCTGGATTTAATTCGTGATAATCTTGATGAGATGATAATTACCAATCTCAAACAAGGTAATGCCAAACCGCCAATGCCATTTAGTGATACGAATTTATTAAACAGTTTATTACATACACTTTGGTTTTTGCCTAGTGTGGCAAGTTGCTATGCGATGGCGAATTTATTAAAAGCGCCCAATAATAAATTTTATCATGATTATGACATCATCGTATCGGCAGGCAATCATGCAGGAATGGGCGATAAAGCCCTAGAGCCTGTCAAAAAAGCAATCGGTAATAATCCGCTTTCAACAAAATCCATTACGCTGTCGTGTGGCAAGCTGATGACAGGCGTGTCTGTGCCTGCGTGGACGGGGATTTTTATGCTAAGAAATTGTGCCAGCCCTGAGACTTATTTTCAGGCAGGATTTCGGGTGCAAACCCCTTGGGCAGTGCGGGGTGATGATGAGCTAAATATCATCAAAAATCAATGCTATATTTTTGATTTTGCCCCCAATCGTGCCTTACGCCAAATCGCTGATTATGCCCATAAATTAAACCCAAAAGAAGGCAATCCAGAGAGTAAAGTCGCTGAATTTATTGCCTTTTTGCCTGTACTTGCCTATGATGGCAGTGCGATGCAACAAGTGGACGCTAAACTTTTGCTGGATATGGCGATGAGTGGCACAACGGCAACGCTATTGGCACGCCGTTGGCAATCGGCATTGCTGGTTAATGTTGATGATGTTACTTTAAAAAATCTGATGGCAAATCAAGAGGCAATGGATGCTTTGATGAAAATTGAAGGTTTTAGAAGTCTAAATGATGACATTGAAATTGTCATCAATCGCTCCGAACGCATTAAAGCCATTAAGCAAAAAGCCAAAGATAATGATTTGTCTGATGATGAAAAGAAAGAGCTTAAAAAATTAACTGATGAAGAAAAGGATAAAAAATCCCAACGCCAAAAAATCAAGGAAAATCTGATTAAATTTGCCACTCGCATTCCGATTTTTATGTATTTGTCTGACTATCGAGAGCATAGCCTAAAAGATGTGATACAAGAGCTTGAACCTGAATTATTTACCAAAGTAACAGGATTGTCGCAGGCGGATTTTGCCCTTTTGGTGTCATTAAATGTCTTTGATGAAAGTGTGATGAATGATGCCGTTTATAAGTTTAAACGGTATGAAGATGCGAGCCTTGAGTATGTAGGGATTGATAAAAAAGATGAGTATATCGGATTGTTTAATACACGCATTAGACGAGATGATGTGCTTTAAAATCTGAGCGGTCTGTGATAGCATCTTAATTTGGATTATTATTTCATAAGGAGCTATCAAATGACCAATCAAACCTACCAAAACGGCATCACCGTACGCAAGCAAGTGATGGGGGATGCGCATGTGGAGCGTTCAATGGGGCAGGTAACGCCATTTACCGCACCATTACAAGACTGGATTAATGAACACGCTTGGGGTTCGACTTGGCAACGCGATGGCATCGATCGTAAAACACGCTCATTAATTACCATGGCGTTCTTGATCGCTCAAAAAAGTCCAGCCGAACTCAAAGGGCATATTCGTGGGGCAATCAATAATGGTGCAACGGTTGCAGAAATCCAAGAAGTACTGCTACACAGCTTACCCTACTGCGGCGCACCTGCAACCCAAGAAGCCTACCGTGCTGCCGTCGATGTGCTGACCGAGATGGGATTATTGCCATAGCGTCATCACTGCCAAACGACAAGCTTGACACCGTTTTTGCCATGAGCTGAAGCGGTGTTTTTTTTGCATCACAAAAAATTTCCCCAAGCGATCACTTGGGGAAATTTTTATAGTAAATCCGTTATGAATCGGATTATTTACGCTTGTCCACAGGGACGAACTCACGGTGTGTCTCGCCAGTGTAGCGTTGGCGTGGACGACCGATTTTGAACGGCTCTGAGTGCATCTCAGTCCAGTGGCTGATCCAGCCCACAGTACGCGCTAGAGCGAAGATTACGGTAAACATTGAGGTTGGGATACCGATTGCTTTTAGGATGATACCTGAGTAGAAGTCAACGTTTGGATATAGTTTACGCTCTACAAAGTATGGGTCGTTCAAAGCGATTTGCTCAAGTTTCATCGCAAGCTCAAGCTTAGGATCGTTGATGCCTAGTGCGCCAAGGACTTCATCACAAGTCTCTTTCATCACTTTGGCGCGTGGGTCAAAGTTGCGATAGACACGGTGACCAAAGCCCATGAGTTTGACTTCTTTACGCTTAACTTTTTCCATGAATTCTTCGACGTGCTCGACAGAACCGATTTCATCAAGCATCTGTAGAACTGCTTCGTTCGCACCGCCGTGTGATGGGCCCCATAGTGCGACGATACCTGCTGCGATACACGCATATGGGTTGGCACCTGTTGAGCCTGCTAGACGCACGGTAGAAGTTGATGCGTTTTGCTCATGGTCTGCGTGTAGGGTGAAGATTTTGTCCATTGCTTTGACCAGTACTGGATTCACCTTGTAGTCAGGCTCACCTGGGGTAGCGAACATCATGTATAGGAAGTTTTCAGCATAGCTGAAGTCTTTGCGTGGATACATGAACGGTTCGCCGATTGAGTATTTGTAGCTCATCGCAGCTAGGGTTGGTACTTTTGCGATCAAGTCAACACAAGTCTCATCACGGTGTGCAGGATCAGAGATATCTAGGTGGTTGTGATAGAATGCTGATAGCGCACCGACCACGCCGACCATGATTGCCATTGGGTGAGCGTCACGGCGGAAACCTTCAAAGAACTTACGCAGTTGGTCATGCACTGCCATGTGGTTAGAAACACGTGCGTAGAACTTCTCTTTTTCTTCAGCGTTTGGTAGATCACCGTATAGTAGCGCATAGCAGACTTCTAGGTAGTCAGCGTTTGATGCCAAATCATCAATCGCATAGCCACGATGTAGTAGCTCGCCTTTTTCGCCATCGATATAAGTGATTTTTGATTCAACGGGTGCAGTCGCCATAAAGCCTGGATCATAAGTCCATAGACCAGCCTTGGCAACAGCGCTTACATCCAATACAGGGCGTCCTAGCGTGCTCTCCAGCACTGGCATATCATATTCGACACCATCAACGGTAAGGGTAACTTTCTTTGACATAATTGACCTCTTTGGGGTTGGTTGCGTCTGAAAACCTTGTACTGTGCATAAAAATCACCGAACATCCATGTTGGTGCTTAATTAGCACCATACAATCAGACGAATAAATTCACACTTATTAGGCTAAGCCATCAGCCAACTTAAGTGCGGCTTCCTTGTGTTGTTATTAAATTACGCATCTGTGAACAGATGCACTCAGCAGTGAGTATCTTGGATAATACAAAAACTTTGTCAAACTTACAAGCTTTTTTCGCATTTTAACGAAATTTTAGTAAACACCTATTCATTGCTTCATTCGTGATTTTAGGGACAATGTGGCAAATTGACAAGTGTTTTTGTGGCTCTGACATTGTTTGTAACAATTAATTTGACAGCTTTTTGGTTATTTTTTTAAAAAATCACGGGAATTTTGCACAAAATATAGGAATTTGTTTGTAATTATTGTTCAAGCGATTTATAATTTAAATTATTTATGACTGCATTTCCATAAACGATAATCAATCGCATTATAGGCTTTTGGTACAAGGCATTGTCTTGATTGATTGGCTATCATGCCGCAATTGATGTCGTTGTGGGATTTTTTGCAATTTTTTGTGGTGCTCGCTGTACATCATGTGATGACTGGTGACTATCGTTAGCGATATTTACCGATAGCCGGCTAGCTACTCCTTGCCATTGTTCGGCGTAAATTAGATAAGGATGCCCGCTGTGAAAAGCAACCG
Source organism: Moraxella pluranimalium (assembly GCF_002014825.1). GTDB lineage: Bacteria > Pseudomonadota > Gammaproteobacteria > Pseudomonadales > Moraxellaceae > Moraxella > Moraxella pluranimalium. The sequence continues at coordinate 51,722 of NZ_MUYU01000008.1, forward strand.
ACCGATTAACCTACCTTTGAGCCAAGTTATCGCTGTGAACTCAAAATCACCGATTGCTATGGCTTCGATTTTGCATCGTGTTTCTGGGATTGTTTTGTTTTTGCTTGTCCCTGTGATGCTATGTATTCTTCAGACTTCTTTGACTTCACAAGAAGGCTTTGATGCCGTTTTTGAAAATGTTGCACTACGCTTCGTTGCTTGGATTTTTGTTGCGGCGACTGCGTACCATTTTGTCATGGGTATCAAGCACTTGCTGGCTGACCTAGGCATGAACGAAGAGTTCAATTCTGGCCGTACGGCGGCTGTGATCAGCTTTGTGATCGCTGCTGTACTGATTGTCGCATCGTTTGTATGGGTGATGTTCTAATGAGAAATAATTCTGGTATTAAAAGTGCGACTGGTCTAACAGGCTCAGGCTCGCGTGATTGGATTTTACAGCGTATCAGTGCTGTCGTTTTGGCGGTATATAGCGTTGTGATTGTAGGATTTTTCCTATTTTGCGATGTGAATTTTGACGCTTGGAAAGGCTTCATGCTAAGCCTGCCAATGAAGCTATTTAGCTTGGTTGCGATTTTGTCTTTGGTATTCCACGCATGGGTGGGTATGTGGACAGTTTTGACTGACTATGTCAAATCATCAGGATTGCGTTTGGTGATTCAGTCATTGGTCATTATCGCTGTTTTGGTGTATCTATTCTGGGGCGTGATGATTTTTTGGTAATTGACCGATTGGCTTAGCCATTGGTAAATTTGCCCCATCAACACCAATAAAAACATAATTAGGAATAAACATGGCAACACAAGATACTGTAATCAACAACATCCCAACGCTAAACTTTGACGCAGTCATCGTTGGCGGTGGTGGTTCTGGTATGCGTGCTTCTCTACAGCTGGTTAATGGCGGTATGAAAGTCGCAGTCATCACCAAAGTTTTCCCAACCCGTTCGCACACGGTTGCTGCCCAAGGTGGTATCGGTGCGTCATTGGGTAATATGAGCAACGATAACTGGCATTTCCATTTTTATGACACCGTCAAGGGTTCTGACTGGCTAGGCGACCAAGACGCCATCGAATATATGTGCCGTGAAGCGCCAAAGGTCGTCTATGAGCTTGAGCACATGGGTATGCCATTTGACCGTAACGCCGATGGTACGATTTATCAGCGTCCATTCGGTGGTCACAGTGCCAACTACGGCGAAAAAGCAGTTCCCCGTGCGTGTGCAGCTGCTGACCGTACTGGCCATGCGCTACTACACACGCTATACCAAAAGAACCTAGAAAAAGGCACTCAATTCTTCGTTGAGTGGATTGCGCTTGACCTAATCAAAGACGACGAAGGCAACATCAACGGCGTGGTAGCGCTTGACCAAGAAACAGGTAATATCTCTGTATTCCAAGCCCAAACTACCGTACTAGCGACAGGTGGTGCAGGTCGTATCTTCCGTGCATCAACCAACGCCTACATCAACACCGGTGACGGTCTGGGCATGGCAGTGCGTGCAGGTATCCCGCTACAAGATATGGAGTTCTGGCAATTCCACCCAACGGGTGTAGCCGGCGCAGGCGTTCTATTGACCGAAGGCTGTCGTGGCGAAGGTGCTATCCTTCGTAACAAGCACGGCGAGCCGTTTATGGAGCGTTATGCCCCAACCCTAAAAGACTTAGCACCACGTGACTTCGTCTCTCGTTCTATGGACCAAGAGATTAAAGAAGGTCGTGGCTGTGGTCCAAATGGCGACTACATCGTTATGGATATGACCCATCTAGGTCATGCCGAAATCATGAAGCGTCTGCCATCGGTATTTGAAATCAGCCACAACTTCGCCAACGTGGACATCACCAAAGAGCCAGTACCAGTTGTCCCAACCATCCACTACATGATGGGCGGTATCCCAACGAACATCCACGGTCAGGTGACTGTACCTGTGCTAGATGGCGAGCGTGATGAGCAAGGTCTATACACCGAAGGTCGTGTCATCAAAGGTCTATATGCCATCGGCGAATGTGCGTGCGTCTCTGTACACGGTGCGAACCGTCTAGGCACGAACTCACTGCTTGACCTTGTGGTATTTGGTCGTGCGGCAGGTCAGCATATCCTAGATGAGTTTGCTAAGTCAGATCGTGGCTACAAGCCATTGAACCCACGCGTCCTAGACTTCACTCAAGCACGCCTTGATAAGCTACAAAACTCAACTGAAGGCTACAACGCTCAAGAAGTCGCTGACGAAATCCGCTCAATCATGCAGTCACACGCTGGCGTATTCCGTACCCAAGCGTTGATGGATGAGGGTGTTGAGAAGATTATGGCGCTTGCACCAAAAGTTGAGCAAATCCATCTAAAAGACAAATCGGCGGTGTTCAACACAGCGCGTATCGAAGCGCTAGAAGTGGCAAACCTTTACGAAGTCGCCAAAGCAACCATGCTATCAGCATCACTTCGTCATGAGTGCCGTGGTGCGCACAGCGTCCTAGACTATGAGCGTCCTGCAGATGATGCCGAAGCGCCACTAGGTCGTGATGACAAGAACTGGATGAAGCACACGCTATGGTATTCAGAAGGTAACAAGGTAATCTATAAGCCAGTGCGCAAGAAGCCATTGACTGTGGATTACTGTGAGCCACGCGTTCGTACATTCTAATTGACATTTATCTAATTTGAATTTTGGGCGTATTGCATCAGCCTACGCCCAAGCATTTTGCGGAGAAAGACTATGAGTCGTGGAACTCGCACCGTTGAAATTTATCGCTATGATCCTGATAAGGACAAAGCTCCATATATGCAGGCTTATCAGATTGAGCTACTAGAATCTGATCGTATGCTACTAGATGTGCTACTGCGTCTAAAAAAACAAGATGAAACCCTAACTTTCCGTCGCTCATGCCGTGAAGGTATCTGTGGTTCTGACGGTATGAACATCAATGGCAAAAATGGTTTGGCGTGTCTAATCAACATGAACACCTTGCCAGAAAAGATCGTTATCCGTCCGCTACCAGGCCTGCCTGTGATCAAAGATTTGGTTGTGGATATGAACCAATTCTATGAGCAATACGAAAAAGTTCATCCATACTTGATCAACAATCAGCCTGCGCCACCAAAAGAGCGCCTACAATCACCAGAAGATCGTGAGAAACTAAACGGTCTGTACGAATGTATCCTATGTGCGTGCTGTTCAACTTCATGCCCATCATTCTGGTGGAACCCTGATAAGTTCTTAGGTCCATCTGCGCTATTGAATGGCTATCGTTTCATCATCGACAGCCGTGACAGCGACACCCAAGCTCGCCTAGCACGCCTAGATGACCCATTTAGCCTATTCCGTTGCCGTGGCATCATGAACTGCGTGTCAGTGTGTCCAAAAGGTCTAAACCCAACCAAAGCAATCGGTCATATCCGTAGCATGCTGCTAGACCAAGCAGGCTAATGATTGGCAAATTGCCCAAAACCACATCATCTTTGGTGTGGTTTTGTTGTCTTTATAAGGAAAAAAATCATGCAGCAGTTGGTAAAGCCTGTTGTGCTAAGCCTATGCGGTGTGCGCCTTGAGCCACTTAGTCATGCGCACGCCGATGGACTAACGATGGCAGTACAAGATGGTGAGCTGTGGCGTCTGACCGTGACCAGTGCACCGACACCAGAGACTGTGGATGCCTATATTCAAGCGGCGCTAGATAATCTGACTCGCCTTGCCTTTGCGGTGATCGATGAGCGTGATGAACGAGTGCTTGGCACGACCAGTTATCATGATATCATCGATCATATTGGCCGCGTTGAGATTGGTTATACTTGGTATGCTAAATCTGCCCAACGCACGCATGTCAATACCGCCTGTAAGCTTGCGCTAATGACTCATGCGTTTGAAGTGCTTGACTGTGCGGTAGTGGGATGGCGGACAGATATTTTGAACACCAACTCACAACGAGCCATCGAACGGCTCGGCGCCCAAAAAGATGGCGTCATCCGTCACCAGGCGTTAAGGCGAGATGGCACGGTGCGAGATACGGTCATGTATAGTATGCTAAACACCGAATGGCTAATGCATAAAACTCGGCTAATGCACAGGCTGATGGCGACACAAGTCTAATGCCAAAAAAGCTTGAGCAAGTTTGGCATAACATGGATAAACACGGATGATGACACTGATTATTAATAGCCTAATACCGCTGGTACTGTGTATCGCACTTGGCGCTATCTTGCATTGGTATCGCTTTGTGCCTGATACGGTGTGGCAGGGTATTGATAAGCTCAATTATTATGTGCTGTTTCCGTCATTGCTCTTTTTATCTATTTCGCAGGCGCAGGTGGTGCTGTCCGAATTTGGCTCGGTGATGACAGCAGTCGCCATTGTGCTGATGCTTGCGACGATTGCGATGACTGTGGCAAATCGCTTGGGTGTGTTGTATGAGAATATCGGTGTCTATACCCAAAGTGCCATCCGTTTTAATACCTATATCGGGCTTGCACTGGTGGCGTCGCTATTTGGCAATGATGGCTTGACGCTGTATTCGCTGATTATTGCGCTGTTTATTCCAGTGATTAATGTCATCTCGGTGCTGTCATTGACCGCACATCAGGAGCTATCGCCAAAGCGACTGATTCATAATCTGATGACCAATCCGCTGATTGTCGCTTGTATCTTGGCAATCATGGTTAATCTGTCGCCCTTATCCATGCCGACAGCCATCAATGAGCTGATGCGACTGCTAGGCACGGCAAGCCTACCTTTGGGGCTGATATGTATTGGTGCAGGGCTACAGTTTGCGGGGCTGTTGGGTCGGGGTTTACCGCTTGTGATGGCGCATACTTTGATACGCCTGCTATTGATGCCTGCGTTGGCATTCTTGGTGTGTGGCATGATGGGGATTACGGGGATTGGACGGCAAGTGGTGGTGCTATTCTTTGCGCTACCGACAGCGCCGACGGCGTATGTGCTGACTAAGGTGCTGGGCGGTAATCATGCATTGATGGCGCAAATCATCAGCCTACAGACAGTGCTTGCGATGGTAACTTTGCCAACTGTACTGTGGTGGCTGATGGCTTAGGCGGATGGTTCGTGTGCCGAGCTTTTATCCAGATGTGCGATGCATAGCTTAAGTATCGACCAAAGCAGTTCATCTTTTTCGGCCAATTCATTCCAAATCGTATCTTCGCCAAGTACGCTATACTCGCCTGGGGTGCGCGTATCCAAAGTGCCTTGGCTATCAGCATTCATCAGTTCAGCAAATTCAGCACTAGAATAGCTGCGCTCTAGCTGCTGCATGAGTTGCATGGCGTGCGACAGAGTATCTTTGGCTTGGTAGAGTGCAGGCTTTAGGGCAAGCCATTGGCGATAGGTCTCTTGGAGTGCATCAAGGCGTGCTTGTTGGGTGCTTGGTTTCATGTGATGGTTTCCGTTGATGTGGTGTCATTCTTGACCAAAGCCCGTGCCATAAGCAGTCCAAGCTCGAATAATAAGCACATTGGCACAGCCAGCATAATCATACTTGCGCCATCAGGTGGCGTGACGACAGCGGCAATGGCAAAACAGCCCACGATGATATAACGGCGTTTATCTGCTAGGCTTTGGACGCTGACCAGTCGCATCAGCACCAAAATCAGTGTCACCACAGGGATTTCGAACATCACCCCAAAGACTGCAAACAGCTTTAGGACAAAGCTTAAGTAGCTGTCAATATCGGTCATCGGCAGGACGTTGTCAGGGGCGAACATGACAAAAAATTTGAGCGCAGGCACAAGCACAACAAAGTAAGCAAAAGCCACACCAAGATAAAACAGCACAATGGCGGATAATAGCAGTGGCAGAGCGGCTTTTTTTTCATGCTTATAAAGACCGGGGGCGATAAAGCCCCAAATCTGCGCCAAAATGAACGGCACGGTAATAAAGAGCGCCACAAAAAAGCTTAGGCGAATCGGTGCCAAAAATCCAGATGCGACGTCGGTAGCAATCAAGCTGGCTTCTTTTGGCAATAATGCTACCAAAGGATTGGAAATAAAATCGTACAACTCACGACTAAAGCCAACCAAAGCCAAAAACACCACCAACACCGCCAAAAAAATACGGATAAAGCGTGTACGCAATTCTATAAAATGCGACATCAATGGCATATCATCAGGTGTCTGTGTGGTCATGGCGTATTCACTTGATACAAAAGTGGGTCGGCAATGTAATTGGGCAGCCAAGGCGGTGGCGGTAGTCTACGACGACGATCATAGTCACCCAACAAGAACCAACGATTCACCAAAGGCATGGTGTCAAACTGCTTGCTTGGTAGGATACCTGATGGCGGTGCGTCATCGGATGTATCGTCCATTGCTTGTAGCGCTTTGGCATGAGCGACAATCTCATCATCACCATCATTGATGGCTTGTGTGTCGGTGTCGGTCTGTGGCATCGTCTGCCATGCATCTAGGGTATGCCGTTTGGCGATTTGTGTTTGTTGTTGGGTACGCTCAAGCGACTGCTGTAGCTTGGTCATCTGCGCTTGCATTTGTGCTTCGGATTCACGGATTTTGGCAAGCTCTTGTTTGAGCTGTTCTTGGGCCTCAAGCAGTTGCAATTCATTACTGATTTCAGATTGCAAGCGAGTGCTGGCACGGCGAATCATGCCATACCAACGCCCAAGCGTGCGAGCAGCGACGGGCAATTTGTCAGGGCCAAGTACGATTAGTGCAATGATGCCAAACAACGTCAGCTCAAAAAACCCAAGATTTAGCACAGTCTATCCCAATGCACTTAGGCTTTGTCGTTGGTTTTTTCGACTTTGACTTCTTCGGCGACGATGGTTTTGTCGCTTTGGCTGATGGCTTTGTTGTCATCTTCTTTGACAGCATCTTTGAAGCCTTTGACAGCAGTGCCCAAATCTTTGCCTGCATTTTTTAGCTTGCTTGTGCCAAATACCACAACCACGACAACCAACAAAATCAGCCAATGCCAAATGGATAAAGCACCCATAGTTTCTTCCTTTTGTAAGTTTTGTAAGTGAGTTTAACTAGCAATCATAGCATATTTTACCAAATTTTTGAAATCACTAAGATTGCAGATTGCCAGATAATTATTGATAAATCAAATACTTAGTTGTTTACTGAGTTGTTCTGCTGTTTTTCTCATCAATGCCTGATACGCCAAATCGACGAGCCAGCTCATCAATCACTGCTTGAGAATCAAGCCCCAAAGCAGACAGGGCGACCATCTGATGAAACCACGTGTCTGCCACTTCATAGACCAAATCATTTGCCATCTCATCCACTTGTTGACCTGTGGCAAGGGCGGCTTGCAGTTCTTTGGCGGCTAGGATACTCTCAACTGCTTCTTCGCCGACTTTTTCTAGGATTTTGTTGAGTCCTTTGTGGTATAGACTTGCCACATACGAGCTGTCTTTGTCAGCGGTTTTGCGTTCGTTTAGGATGTTATCAAGCGTGCCAAGCACCTGCGTTGCACACGCTTTGGTTGCTTGTTTGACAGTATCAGTTGTGGCGTGCTCGATGCTTGAGCCATAGATGTCGTTTGGGTCTTTGAGCACGTCACTGACGATTTGCCAGTTGCCATCTTGGTCGAGTTTTTGATAAAAACAGGACGCACGCCCCGTATGACAAGCAATCCCGCCAAGCTGTGTAACGGACAAAATCACCGTATCACCATCACAATCTGTGTAGATATCATGAACAATCTGTGTATGACCTGAAGTTTCACCCTTGTGCCACAGCTTGCCCCGTGAGCGTGAAAAATACACCGCCGTGCCCGTTTCTTGGGTCAGCTTAAGCGACTCACGATTTTGCCAAGCCATCATCAGCACCTGACCTGTGGCGTGGTCTTGGGCAATGGTTGGCACCAATCCATCGGCATTAAATTTAATCTGGTCAAGCCAAAGCGTGTTGGGTGTGGTCATGGCAAAATCCTTGGGGTTGATGGGTTGGGTAGCGATATCATCAGTATCATCGGTGTTTTTTGGTGTATTTCAGATTCAACTGAGAATCACAGCTAAAAACTGCCCCATAGTTTAGCACAAACCATCGCCAAGGTCATGCGTATCCACGGTTTATATGCACAATTTGCCAAGCTTGGGCTGATATTGTGCATGAGGATTGGCTTGGCGGTAATTGTTCGGTGGTCATTATGGCAGAAAAATATGACAATAAAAAGAGGCTATTTTCAAAACTAGGTTGAAAATCGACCAAGCATAAATAATTTCAATCTTACCATATCTGATATATGGTTGATTATTTGAAGTTTCCAAATTTTGCATTTAATCCAATTGGTTGAATTTCGGTTGCTTTATACATTGTCCAAATGCAGTTACCATCTCACCCGCAGTTAACTTAAGTATCAATCCACTTTCGTAGTACTGTTGTGAAGTTCTACAGACATGATTTACCTCTAAAGTTTTAATACTCACCCATACTAAATAATCACATTTTCTCTACCTGACTACAAAAGTACCCGACCTTAAAGGATGGATTTAGAGTTCATCCATACCTGTCCCATGTCTAGCCTGCAAGAAGCAATACCCCAATACAGCACGATGTTAAGCTTTATTTATGACAACAAATAGATATCTTCTAAGACACTTTTCCCTTGGATAAGGGTGGGTGTTTATTAACAGATTGGGGATTGAATAGCTTAATATACGGGTTCAAAACTTGCAACTAGCAAATTTTTTGATATTGCATAGCTTAACCAATGAGTCAATGATTTACCCATTCTTGTTTTTGTGACAGGTGTACTGAACAACTTCTGTTTTAGTAGACAGGTGGATTTCTTATTTTATGTATATGTATTTTTACCAATACGGTATAAATAAGCCTAATTATTAAATTAATATAAAATCTTATCTTGATTTTTATTGGCATATATGCAAATTTTTTGCAATAATCTAGTTGCAGCACACAATATATGGTAGAATTGCATTCTTAAAAAATTAAAGAGGGTCTTAATGAAATTTGAGGTTTATTGTGATGAAAATCACCCAGAGCTTTTTACTTCTAGTAAACCAACTGCCAAATATTTAATGATTGGCAGTCTATGGATTCCTTCTGAATTACGCCAAGAGATTAAACAAAAGATTCATAAGCTTCGCCAAGAATATAGTCTGTGGGGAGAGATGAAGTGGCATAATGTTGCGCCTACGAGCTTGAATTTTTACAAATCATTGATCGATCTTTTTCAAAGCTATGGCGAACAGATGAGATTTCGTTGTATTGCTGTGGATATTGAGCACTTTCAAAAAGATTACCATCAAGGAGATAGTGAGCTAGGGTTTTATAAGTTTTATTATCAAGTACTACATCATTGGATTTTGGATTTTAATGAATATATCATTTTTTGCGACATCAAAACAAATCGTGATTTAACAAGATTGAAAACACTTAAACAATGTCTAAATAATGCAAATATCACATCTCGTGTACGAGATGTTCAGGCCTTGCCTTCAAAAGAGGTTGTGTTAATTCAATTAACCGATATCCTGCTTGGCATGGCCTCGGCTCGCTTAAATAACAAGTTGAAAGCCGGTAGTGCGAAATCAAAATTGGTTGAATATTTTGAAGAAAAGATAAACCGTACAATCGCACCCACTTATAGAAATGAAAATAAATTTAATGTATTTAAAATCAATCTACGAGGAGGATGGTAGTGTTACATCCGCCTTTATTAAAGTATGAGACTATTGCTGAGTACAAAAATCATTTTGAAAAACATTATCTTCGTAGTGAAATTTTTACATTTGATGGTATTCGAGTGTATTTCAAGCCCCAAAAGTTTGGTCATGCTTTCTATGAAAGCTCCAATTACACAAAAGGAGCAAAAGACCAATTTTCATATACGCGCGCCGAAAGGATGGACTGGATTAAACTTACTTTAGAGAGCCCTAATGCCGAACAATTTATAGGGTGGAATAAAGACACCAAAAGCTATGAAAAAACCCGCAGAGTTAGTGTGGTTTATGCAAACTTTGTTGTGGTTATTGAGATAAGGTTGGCAAAGGATAATATATTAAAAGGCAATTTTGTTACCTGTTATGTTGCAGATGCAAGCATTGAAAAAATTAGAAAATCACCAAAATGGAATAAAGATGACTGCATCAGAGAGCTTCAGAAGAAGTAAATAAAATAGCCGCTGATTTGCTACGCTGGCTCAGCGGCTGAAGCCTCGGTAAGTTCACAACTGATAAGTAGTGAACCCTGTATTTATTGTAATATTTCACAACCTGTAATTCAAGACATATTTGTTAAAAATAGACAATATATTGACAAATAAGCATTTTTACACATTCGGCCCTCTCATCTAACCATCCATCAAAAAAACCCTGCAAGAGCTGATCTTGGCATTTCATCGCATTTAAAGATTTTAGAAATTTAAAAACTCATCCCCAAACTCACACCACTGACCCAATCTTTGTTGGAAAAGCCCGTGGGCTCACTGATTGCTTTTGAGGTGAAAATGTCGTAATTAAAACTTAGGTAGGGGTTATTTGCATTTGGTGTGTACCGGTACAAT
>NZ_MUYU01000009.1:0-174895 GCF_002014825.1 Moraxella pluranimalium
ATAATGATCAATGACTTTAAGTTTAAAGTCTATTGTGTATTTGGTCATAAAAACACCCCAAAGGTTGTCTAACTTTTGGGGTGCGGTTCAAAACTGCTTGAGTTTTTTGTTGCAGAAGTTACTGCTAGAACATCGGCAGATTTGCTTGGTGTTCAGTACAATACAGCCATATTGTTTTACCACAAAATTAGACTTGTGATAGAATATCATCTTGCCCAAGAAGCCAAAGAACTCTTTGATGGTGAGATGGAACTTGATGAAAGTTATTTTGGCGGTATCCGTAAGGGTAAGCGTGGTCGTGGTGCCTTACCTAAGTTTTAATTACGTCATTTTCATCTCAAAAGCAATCAGTGATCCCAACGGCTTTTCAAATAAAGATTGGGTCAGTGGTGTGAGTTTGGGATGGGTTTTAAAAGCAAATTGACATCAAACCCATCAGTTGAGCAAATTGGCTTGACTGGTGGTTTTTTATTGGATGGTCAAATAAGAGTGGAATAAGTGGTCACGTGAAGAGTGGAATGGGTGATCATTTGGAGTGGAATGTGCAACCTGCTCGTACTGCACTGAAGTATCTGACGATGCATCCTGATACACCTATGCATAAGATGATGTCTGAAGCTACTCAGTTCTCTGACTTTGCTGCTAAATACGCACTGGCTAAACATACTGAAGCCAAAGCCAAGAAAGCAGGTAAGAGTAAAGCTGAAGCATTTGAGCTAGGTATTCAAGCTGCACAAGAAGCATTCATTAACTATGATACACCTACTGCCCGTGGTATGCAGTCAGCCAATGACCTTGGTGTTCTTATGTTTACTAAGTTCTTGTTCCGCTTCCAACGAGTACTGGCTAGACATCTACACAGCAACGGTGGTCATGTGATTGCACAGCACTTCTTGGTAGAGTCATTCCTACCATTTGCAGGTATCTTGAACCCATTGGGTATCGTACCAAATGTGGGTATGAGTGCAGCAGGTTGGTTTAGTGGATTTACAATGTTGCCTTGGTTGAGTATCTTCTTATAAGTTTATACTTATAGTAGCTCAATCTGAAAATAGACCCTGTGAGTATTCATGGGGTTTATTTTTGGTATAAATAATGAGGCATAGGCAACTAAAGAATTATTCCCTATACTGACTAAACACTTAACAGGTGTAATGGTATTACCCTAAAATCACTAGTAACTCACTGTATTTCTTGGTAAATCCACAGGATCAATTTGACCCTTTATAAGCTAGATGCGATTATGGAAGGGGATTTGACCGAGCTATTGGACAGCCTATTGCGTGAGCATCAGGCGGATTTGATGGCAAGTGTTAGTGGTGAGTGATGGGTTGGTAGATTGATAATAAAGCGGCTTTTGGGTCGCTTTATTATTAGGTATTATAAATTTAGTCCTGAACTTATTTTTATAAATCAACCAAATCTGACTTGACCGACGGGTTTTTAATAGCGATTGACTTGCATGAGACAAGCAGGTATTCTAATATAATATTTCATTTTGTAAATATCGTGGGTTGGCATACCGCTTGACTACTTGATTTGTCGCATTGATTTAGTCGCTTTAATAAGGATATTTTATGAAATTCTCATTCAAATTACTGGCATTGGCGCTCGGCATGGGTAGCGTCTGTGCATTATCAGCTTGTCATGATAGTCCAAATCGCACAAGCAATGACCCAAAAACAGATGCAGCCACCTCGCATAGCATAGAGATTGGTAATACCGCCGAGCCGACATCGCTTGATCCGCACAAGACATCAGACATTCCATCTTTTAATATCATCCGTCAGTTTTTGGTGGGGCTTGTGGCGACCGATGCCACAGGCAAAACCATTCCATCACTTGCCGAGCGTTGGGAGAGTGCGGATAATAAGCAGTGGACATTTTATCTGCGTGATGCCAATTGGTCTGATGGTACGCCGATTACTGCACAGGATTTTGTGTATTCTTTGCGTCGTCTGACCGATCCTGCGACCGCTGCGCCTTATGCATCTTATTTGGCGGATGCTAAGGTGGTCAATGCTGATAAAATCATTGCCGGCACTGCCAGTGTCGATAGCTTAGGCGTGGTTGCGATTGATGATAAGACCTTACAGATTACTTTGACCGAGCCTGTACCGTATTTTGTGGATTTATTGGTATTACCAGCGACTTATGCGGTGAATGCCAAAGCCATCGAGCAACACGGCGATGCATGGGTCAATCCTGCCAATATCGTGGTCAGTGGTGCGTATAAGCCGGTTGAGCAAGTGGTGGGTAGTCATGTCAAGCTTGAGCGAAATTCTGCTTATTTTGATAATGAGAAAACGACATTTGATACGGTGTCATTCTTGCCGATTGCAGGGGTTGGAGAGATTAGTCGCTATCAAGCAGGGGAGGTGGATATCACATCGGATGTGCCACCAGAGCAATTTGAACAAATCAAAGCCAAGCACGGCAATGAGCTTGTGACCATGCCACGCTTATGCACGGCTTATTTTGAATATCATAATCAAGTTGCGCCATTTGATGATGTGCGAGTACGCCAAGCGCTGTCTTTGATTATTGATCGTGATATCATCACCAAAGATGTGCTCAAGCGTGGCGAAAAACCTGCTTATCAATTCACCCCAAGTGTCATCGCAGGCATGAGTGTGATTGAGCCTGATTGGGTCAAAGATGACCGAGTCACACGCATTGCCAAAGCCAAAGCACTGCTCAATGAAGCAGGATACAATGCGCAAAATCCGCTAAAGTTTGAGCTACTCTCAAGCAGTAATGAGATTGCCAAAAATGTCACCGTCGCATCCCAAGCCATCTACAAAGAATCGCTTGATTTTATTGATATTAATCTGTCAAAAATGGAATGGAAAGCACTACAAGACAATCGCAAACAAGGTAAATATCAAGCCGTGCTCGCATCATGGTGCGCAGATTATAACGAGCCGACGACATTTTTAAATATCTTTAAGACAGGCAACGAAAATAACCGCAGTCGCTATCACAATGCCGCCTATGATGCCTTGCTCGAACAAGCCATCAATACCGCAGATAGCACCGAGCGCCAAAAGCTATACGCCCAAGCGGAGATGATTTTACAAAAAGATGCGCCCGGTACTTTTTTGTACAACACGGTCAATTCACGCCTAGTCAAGCCTGAAATTATCGCTGAAAGTATCAACGATCCAGCAGGTGGATGGCAGGTCAAGGATTGGAAACTTAAGCAATAACTTTAACTTTAACTTTAACTTTATCAATCCTTTTGCATCAAAAAAATCGCCGACAGTCACAACTCTCGGCGATTTTTTGTCAATCAGTATTGACCAATTTGCGTAATTGGCGCAGGTTATTTCACCAATTTGGCAATGGTCTTAAACGCAGGATCATCCGCACCACGCAGTAGCTCAAACAAAATCGCTTCGGTGGTGGTAATCACCGCACCGGCACGGCGCATACGGCGTAGGGCGATTTTCTTATCATAGGGATTTCTTGAGCCGACCGCATCAGCGACGATGACAGGTTGCATACCATTATCCAAAAGATCTAGCGCCGTCTGTAGTACACAGACATGGGTCTCAATGCCAAACAGTAGCGCAATACGGCGATTTTGTCGAACGATATGCGCCCATGATGGGGCGTTGTCGCAGACGCTAAAGCTTAATTTTTCAAAGCTTTGTTTGTTGGCATCATCAAGGATATCATATAGCTTTGGGATGGTTTCGCCCAAGCCTTTTTTGTATTGTTCGTTCAGCATCACAGGCACGCCAAGCGCTTGTAAGCCTTGAATTAAAATCGCCATCTTGTCCGTGACAGCTTCATGGTCGTGGATATGCGGGGTTAATTTTTCTTGAACATCGATTAAGATGGCCTGCGTATCATCACGCAAAATTCGATAAGGGACACCTACGGTTTTGGTCGCCATCACAAACTCCTTTTTGGTTGTGGGTTTTTGGTATCATAGCAGGTTTTTGGATGCTTGCCAAATCTTTTACATCCTGCTCGTTTGATAAAAATTTGCCAAATTTAATAATGATTGATGGCGCATAATCTGATACAATAGTCTATCTTTTTGTTTTTGATTTTTGACAATTATTGGAATTATCATGACTGAGCAAACCCAAGCAGAACACATCAGCGAAAACGATCTTATCGCCCAACGCCATGCCAAACTAGAAGCGCTACAACAAAAAGCTGCCGAGCAAGGCAAAACCGCTTATCCAAACACCTTTAAGCGCGAAGATTATTGCCAAGATCTACAAAATCAATTTGATGGCGTGGACAAGGCAGCCATCGAAGCAGGCGACAAGGTCTATGCCAAAGTTGCCGGCCGTGTGATGCTAAACCGTGGCTCATTCATCGTCATCCAAGACATGACCGGTCGCATTCAGCTGTATGTCGATCGCAAAGGCTTGCCAAGCGAGACACTTGAGACCATCAAATCACTGGACTTGGGCGATATCGTGGCGGCATCAGGCTATATCGGTCGTTCTGGTAAGGGGGATTTGTACATCCACCTAGAAGACTTTGAACTATTGACCAAGTCACTGCGTCCACTGCCTGACAAATTTCATGGTTTGACCGATACCGAAGTCAAATACCGTCAGCGTTATTTAGATTTGATTGTCAATGAAGAGACCAAACGCACCTTTGAAATCCGTGCTCAGGTCGTTGCAGGCATTCGCAACTATTTGACCAATGAACGCTTTATGGAAGTCGAAACGCCGATGATGCACGTCATCCCGGGTGGTGCATCAGCTCGTCCATTTGAGACGCATCACAATGCGCTGGATATGCCACTGTTTTTGCGTATCGCACCTGAATTGTACCTAAAACGCTTGGTGGTCGGGGGTTTTGAGCGTGTGTTTGAAATCAACCGCAACTTCCGTAACGAAGGCGTCTCAACTCGCCACAATCCTGAATTTACCATGATTGAGTTTTATCAAGCTTATGCCGATTACAAAGATTTGATGGCATTGACCGAAAATATGCTTGAAAAACTTGCCATCGACATTCTAGGCTCAACCGATGTGCCATATCAAGGCGAAGTGTTCAGCTTCAAAGGGCCTTTTAAGAAAATCTCAATGTTTGATGCGATTCTTGAGCACAACCCAAGCTTTACCCCTGACAATGTCAATGACCGTGAGTTTCTTGCTAAGTTCGTCAAAGAAGTGCTCAAAGAAGAAGTTAAGCCAAGCTTTGGTTTGGGCAAATTACAAACCATCGTCTTTGAAGAAACCGTCGAATCAAAACTGCGTCAGCCGACCTTTATCACCGAATATCCTGCGGAAACTTCGCCACTAGCACGCCGTAATGATGACAATCCGCACATCACGGATCGCTTTGAGTTCTTTATCGGTGGTCGTGAGCTTGCCAACGGCTTTAGCGAGCTCAATGACCCAATCGACCAAGCCGAGCGTTTCCAAGCGCAAGTCGCCGAAAAAGACGCAGGCGATGATGAAGCAATGCACTATGATGCTGACTTTATCGAAGCGCTAGAATATGGCTTGCCACCGACAGCGGGTGAAGGCATTGGTATCGATCGCTTGGTGATGCTATTTGCTGATGCGCCAAGCATCCGTGATGTGATTTTGTTCCCGCATATGCGTCAAAAATAAGCGATGAGATGTGCATAAAGGCGTATTTGTGAATAAACAAAACGCCTTTATTTTTCTAATAAAGATCTGGCGTCATGGGGCGATATGGGCAGTTTTATTTTTCTTGAGATTTTTGCGATTGTTTGTTTGGTATCGATTGCAACGACATTGTTCAATAAGCGTGTGCTTGGCTTGCCACAGGCGATTGGCGTGCCGATTGTATCGGCATTGCTTGTATTTATCTTACAATGGGTGGCGACTTTATTAAATGGCAATCAATTTATCAATATCAATATTGAAGCCATCGAAGAAGCAGTTCGCCATATTAATTTTTATGACTTTCTAATCAATGGCGTGATTTGTTTTATTTTGACGTCATCGGCACTCAAGTTTCAAATCTCAGATCTAAAAAACTACTGGAAACCCATTGGCATCTTGGCAAGTCTGGCCTTATTGCTGTGCGCCATCGTCTTTGGGGTGATGCTCTATGGCTTTCAGGCATTGACTGGTCATGCTGTGCCATTGATTGTGCTGCTTTTATTGGGTTCGGCACTGGGTGCAACTGACCCGATTGGCATCAAAGGCGTGCTCAGCTCGATCAAAGCACCACGACATCTGATGGTCAAGCTAGAAGGTGAGTCACTGTTTAATGATGCGATGTGTATTGCGATTTTTATGACCATCTTAAAGGTCATTCAAGGTGATGATTTTAATCTATTGACCGTCGTCGAACACCTAGCCTATGAAGTCATTGTGGCGGTGGTGATTGGTGTGGCATTTGGTCGTAGTGCCCTATACCTGCTCAAGGGCAAAAATGAGATGGAATCGCTGATTTTGACCACAGCACTGTTGGCGGTTGGTTCTTATTTGGTGGCATTATACGCCCATGCATCAGCGCCGATTGCTTGTGTGGTGGCAGGTTTGATTGTTGGTAATAAATGGCAGGATATTATCGCTCATCATGATATCGAAGAGATTAATCACTTTTGGCATACCATCGAAGGGATTATTAACTCTTTCTTATTTACCCTGATTGGGCTTGAACTGTTTATTTTGGATTTGAATGTACACATCATCATCGGTGGTGTGGTGGCGTTTGTGCTTTTACATTTGGCACGATTCATTGCCAATTATCTGTCTTTTGCCTTTTTTCCATCGGTGCGAAAAAATGCCTATAACGGCACTTTACCCATCCTATCATGGGGCGGTGTACGTGGTGGCATTTCGCTTGCGTTGATTTTGGCGGTGGCGAATGTGCCAGCTTTACATCCTTATAATAATGTTTTGATTGGCTATACTTTCATTGTTGTGCTATTATCAGGGGTAGTTTGCGGACTTGGCTTACCAGCGGTGCTGAATGCGTTTTATCATAATGATCATGAGCCAACCACAGGCTTTTTGGGATGGTATCAACGCCTAATGCACAAGCTCAATCGCAGTGGTCAAAAATACATCTTAGAAGAGGATGAGCAGGGCAATCAGACGGTACATATCTACAATCCTATCGCCAAAGATGCTCAGCCTGACATCGAACCTGACAGATTTTAATGATTTATCATGGATAAACAATATCAAGTCTTGGCGCGTAAATATCGCCCAAAAAACTTCAGCGAATTGCTCGGTCAGACACACGTCTCTCAAGCACTTGCCAATGCCATCGACACAGGCAGACTGCATCACGCCTATTTGTTCACTGGCACGCGCGGTGTGGGCAAGACGACCATCGCTCGTATTCTCGCCAAATGCCTAAACTGCGAAACAGGCATCACAAGTACACCATGCGGTATCTGTGATACTTGCCAATCAATCGATGCAGGGCGATTTTTGGACTTGATTGAGATTGATGCTGCCAGCCGCACCAAGGTCGAAGACACCAGAGATCTGCTCGAAAACGTGCCTTATGCACCTGTACAAGGTCGCTACAAAGTCTATCTGATTGACGAAGTGCATATGTTATCGACACACTCGTTCAATGCACTCTTAAAGACGCTCGAAGAGCCACCTGAGCACGTCAAATTTATCTTTGCCACCACCGATCCGCAGAAACTGCCGATTACCATCATCTCACGCTGTCTGCAGTTCGTGCTGCGTCCGATGCCCCAAGCATTGCTTGCTGAGCATCTGGCAAAGGTACTGTCGCAAGAGTCTGTGGTATATAGTGAATCTGCACTGTGGCAACTTGCCAGCGCTGCCAAAGGTTCGGTGCGTGATGCACTGTCACTGACCGATCAGGCGATTGCCTTTGGTGGCGGTGCAATCCAAGCCGACACGGTTAATGAAATGCTTGGGCTAGTCAATAGCACCGATGTGTTGGCATTGATAGCAGCGATTTATCAAGATGATAAATCTGCGGTCAGTACGCAGATTGCACTGATGCGTGAAAAGATGGTGGATGCCGCATCTGTGTTTGATGAGCTGATTGATCGTATTCATCAGATGGCGCTGCTGCAGGTGCTACCGCAGTCGCCACTGGATATGAGCGAAGAAGAGCAGGCACTCTTGACGACGCTTTCACAGCAAATCAGTGCCGATGTGCTGCAGCTGTATTATGAAATTCTCATCAAAAGCCGTGACGGTATCCGCCTAGCGAGCACGCCGATGCAGGCACTGGAGATGGGGATTTTGCGCCTGCTTGCGTTTCGCCCTTTGGCGGTGGGGGAAGTGGTGGTGTCTGAGCCGATGCCAAGCACATCCCAAGCCAAGCCATCACAGGTAGATGAACAAGGTGCTGACATTCAGCATTCATCAGTGGATGATACTGTTGATCATAGCGAGCAGGATACCGTCGCCATCCATACCGACACACCTGATGCGATTGACCAACATACCCAAGCAGATATGGCGGATACATCGGATATCGAGCCATCCGCATCCGATATCGATATGGCTGATATGCCAGTCGTGGATGAGCCTAGTGACAGTGCTGTACCTGATGTGTCCGTGCTTGATATGCAGGATATACCACAATCTGATACAGTGCAGGATGAGCCACAAGATACGCCTGAAATCACTGATGATATTTTGGCTCAAGCTCAAGCTCAAACTGATACCGTGATTGCACCTGATGATAAGTCAGCCCATGAGCCTGAACCAATTGAGCAAACACAAGAGACTGCCGACACAACCAATGCCGACTTGGATGTCTCGACCGCTCAGCATGAGCCAAATGCAACAAGCGCACCCAATGAACCTATCAATCCGCCATCTACCCATGACACGCCTGATGTACTCGCGGATACTCAGCAGACCAGCGACGCACCAAGCACCGAAGTGGCTACCTACATGACCAAGCAAGCAATGCAAGCACGGCTATTGCCCCAAGCGGTGACATTGAGCGGTGAGTGGACACCGCAAAAGTGGGACTATTGGCTATCGCAAGCACGCCTTGAACAAGCGTTCGATGCCGATGAGTTGGCACTACTTAGCCAAAGTATAATGACGGGCGATATTGATGGCGACAGCCAGCTAATCGTCAGTAGCGAGACCGCTCAAGTCAATATCAGCTTTGAGCACGCTTATCAAAAATTTGCCATACATTATCCAAATATCCGCCTAAATCAGCAGATAAAAACTGACGACAGCCTATGCCAAGCATCACCCAGCAATCTGCTCAGCCAGCGTCAGCAGCAAATCCAGCTCGATGCACAGACACAGCTGATTAATAGCCCTGTGCTACAGCGGTTATGGCAATCAGGATTTATTGTAAATGATGGCAATTCGGTTTTGCTAAATTCTAAACTCAGCCTTGAATAAAGCGGTGCAATCAGTGCAAGTACTAGCAGATACTGTTGATGGTGGATTTTGTTATTTCTTACCAAAATGTAAATCATACTTGCTGTATTGCATCTCAATTCATGCTTAAATCTAACCAAATTGATTATTTAGTATTTTGTGCAATTTTTTTATTGACAAATCACCAATTAAATGATAAAAAGTATTTCTAAAAAGGTTATTTAGACCTAGACTTACACGATTTTTATTTAATTGAAAAGTTAAAAATATGACTGCATAGTCATTATTCAGTTTGTAAAAAGTGTAAATGTTAGATATAATAACCTGCTTTTTCAGACTGTGCTATATATTAACACATTCATATAACATTAACTTTACAATTAAAGAGTAAAAGTTTATACTTTTCAATGCTGTAAACAACAAACTCAAGGGTGATCAATTATGTTAGACAATCTTCGTAGTATGGCGGTATTTGCCAGTGTTGTTCGTCATGGTTCATTCAGCGGTGCTGCCAAAGAGCTTGGCATTACCACGAGTGCAGTCAGCCAACAAATCCGCTCACTAGAGACCGATTTGGGCGTGTCTCTACTACATCGTTCTACTCGTAAACTTAGCCTATCAGAAGCAGGTGAGAGCCTGTACAATGCTGCTGTTCAGATGGTCAAAGCCGCTGAACAAGGCCGTGATAGCGTTATCCAACTAAAAGACGAAATCTCAGGTAGCCTGCGTATCGCAACTACACCTGAACTTGCCAAAAACTACCTATTGCCTGCACTGTCTTCATGGCTTGCTGAGCATGACAACTTAACGCTAAACCTAATCTCTCGTGGTGATCATGCTGATATGATCGAAGACCGCATTGATTTGGCTTTGGTACTATCAGAAGGCAATCAAGGCTTGGCACTAGCATCAGTTAAGCAAGTATTGGTTGCTGCACCGAGCTACCTAGCAGGCCGTGATGCCATCGAAACGCCAAAAGGCCTAACTCAGCATGATGTCGTACTTTGCAGCGAAAAATCAACTGAGAACCTAGAATTCCGCAAAAACGGCGAAAAAACCAATGTGCGTATCAGCTCACGCCTATACAGCAACAATGCCAACATCGCATTGAACCTTGCTCGTGAAGGCTATGGCATCCTTAAGACCAACGAAGTGATGGCAAAAGATCTCATCGCTTCTGGTGAATTGGTTGTTGTACTACCTGAATACGATCTACCTGCATTGACCATCTCAGCGGTTACTGCTTCAAAAGAGCAAACCCCTGTGAAAGCTCAAAAATGCCTAGAAGTGCTAGAAGCTTATTTCAAAAAATAAGCCATCGCATAACTTGCTAAAAAGACCTTGTAAAGACATTGAGTCAACTACAAGGTCTTTTTTTGTGCCCAAAAAAATCACCGCCATGATGGCGGTGATTTTATATGTCTTATCAAACTATTAAATTCTAAACTGTGGCAATAGTGCAGGCACACCAGGGAACATCCCAACCGCCGCCATTACAGCGCACAAAATCACAAAGCCCGCCAATGGAATAATCACACGACCACTAAGTCCAAGCTCCACACTGCGCTGCTTATCGCCGATTAAGCCTAGATTGTCTAGCATCATTGTCAATGACCAGCCAAACACAGGATTGACAAGTGCTGATGCAAAGACGACGATCGCCGCCGACTGCGTGGTTTTGCCTTTACGAGTCATCTCCATGCCTGCTTCAAGTAGCGGTACAAACACTGCAACAATCAAAGCCACAGACAGCACAGGCTGCCAAATTGCCAAATCCATCGGATAGCCCCAAATGCTAGCAATGATACAAAACAGCGCCGTCAATACTGCACCGGCAGGGATAGGGCGCTTGGCAATCGCCGCAGGCACGATATAAGTACCCCATGATGATGCAAAGTTCGCACCGCCAAGCAGCGAGCCTGTTGCTTGTCTTGCCGCACAGCCAATCATAGTATCATCGATATTCATGTGCGTCCGCTCAGAATTGGGTGGATAGCTGATTTTTTGGAAAACTTGATGCCCTAGAAAATCAGGCGACCACATCGCCACGGCAAGCACCGCAAATGGAAATACCACCACAAAGCTTTTGGCATCAGGCAAACCCAAAGTCCAGCCCGTATCTTCGCCCCACCAGTAGGCAGGATTGAGCGGTGGTAAGCCTGGTTCGGTCTTAAATTCAAACGGAGCGCCCATCGCAAAAGCAATCACACCAGCGAGTGCGCAGCCAATCGGCACAGCAAGCCAGCGTTTTTGCCAATGCTCAAGTAGGGCGTACATCACAATGGTAGCAAGGATAATTACGAACGCCAAATGCGGCAAGCCGATGGATTCCGCCCAAGTCATCATGTTTTTGACCTGCGCAATTAAGCCTACAAAGCCAAGATACAGTAGTAAACCACCTGCCACGCCATTACTGGTAAGCCTTGCCAAGAGCGAACCGCCCTTAAACACACCGAGCAGAATACCAAAAATCCCAATCAATAGCCCAAATGCCAACGGATGACCGCCTGCAGCTACGACTAATGGAATCAGCGGAATTAGTGGACCGTGTGTCCCTGCCAAGTTCGCCGTCGGCAACAAAAATCCTGATAATAACAGCACAAATACAGATGCGATCAGCATCTCATAACGCACATTTTCAAGTACGAATGCTTCACCAAGCCCCAAAGGTGCCGCAAAGGCAGCGGCCATCGCACCGACCATCACAATCTTACCAATCGTGCCCGCCATCGCAGGAATCGCATCTTCGAACTCAAAACGATAATCACGAAACGGCAGATTGGCACGCCACCGCTTGGGTTGCATGATTTGTAGTTCATGATTCAGATACGCTTCACGAGAGTCGAAACTACTGCTTGGCTTGTGCAGTTGTTGATAGCTTTGATTCGCTTTGTCATCATTGACTAAGGGTGCATCACTCACATCAGACTCCTTATTTCCTTGAGAAATGCCATTGAGAAATTATTACATAATATCGGTCACTGATTATAGCTTGCTTGACTATGTCTGTCATGTATTATTTTATAAAATTTATAATTAAATCAGAAAATCTGATGAGTATGATAAAATCGCATATCAATTAGCAAATATGTGCATAAATTCGAGTTGTTTAGTTGGTTTTTGCATAATTAATCGTCAATCAACTCATGTAAATTATGCAGTATCAATCAGCTAAGCTTGATTTTTTGTGCTAAAATATTCCCAAAAGTTTCATCATCGGAGTAAGCCTTGAGCGAAGTCATCAGCTATCCTTGCCCACAGTGCAAGACGCCCACCACTTGGACGGACAATCCTTATAAGCCATTTTGTTCTGACCGCTGTAAACTGATTGACCTTGGCGCATGGGCATCCGAAGATTACAAAATCCCAAGCGATGATACACCGTTTAGCGATGAGCTTAGCCAAGCCGAGCAGTTATCTCGCTATTAATCATGCTTTGCCAAGTTTAAATTTATCAAAATAACCAAAAGGATGTTTTATGAGCTATTTGATGCCAACTTATGCACGCCAGCCGATTAGCTTTGTGCGTGGCGAAGGGTCTTATTTATACACTGCCGATGGTACGGCGTATTTGGATGCGTTGACCGGTATTGCTGTCTGTGGCTTGGGTCATTGCCATCCTGCCATCACGAGTGCCATCAACGAGCAGGCAGGTCAGCTTGTGCATACCAGCAATTTATTCGGTGTGGATTGGCAAGAAAAGGCAGGGGAGGTCTTGTGCCGTGCTGCCAATATGCAGCAGGTGTTTTTTGCCAATTCGGGTGCTGAAGCCAATGAATGTGCGCTCAAGCTTGCTCGCCTATATGCACACAATCAAGGCAAAGCACGCCCAAAAGTCGTGGTCATGGAGCACTCATTTCACGGTCGCACGCTATTGACCGTATCGGCTACCGCCAATCCAAAGGCGCGTGCAGGCTTTTTTACGCTGGATGATGACTTTATCCGTGTACCATTTGGCGATATTCAAGCAGTTGCCGACCTTGATGATGCTGATATCTGTGCACTGCTGGTTGAGCCTATCCAAGGCGAAGGCGGACTGCACACACCACCTGATGACTATCTGGATGCACTTGCCAAAATCTGTGATGACAGGGGCTGGCTACTCATGCTTGACGAAGTGCAAACCGGCAACGGTCGCACGGGCAAATATTTCGCCTATCAATACAGCAATATCACCCCTGATGTCTTGACAACCGCCAAAGGGCTTGGCAATGGCTTTCCTATCGGTGCGTGTATGGTCAGTGGCAAAGCAGTAGGGCTGTTTGGTGCAGGCAGTCATGGCTCAACCTATGGCGGTACACCGCTTGGCAGTCGTATTGTCTGTGCAGTGTATGAACATTTAACAGACGAAGTAATGACAAATGCCGTCACCGAAGGCGATTTTATCCGCCAAGCGATTTTGGATAAATTTGCCAATCGTGGCATCAGCGCTCGTGGTCGTGGCATGATGATTGGCTTTGCGATGCCTGATGGGGTGGATTTGAGCCAAGCGGTTGATACGGCTCGTGATGTACATCATCTGATTGTCAATGTTACCGGTGGTAATGTTATTCGCCTGTTGCCTGCGCTCAATCTATCGCACGCTGATGCCCAGCTGATTGTGGATAAGCTATCAGCACTGCTTGATACATTGCTTGGTGCATAAGTCACCATGAACGCACAATTCACAAGCCCAAAGCCTGCCACGACGCAAACGGCAAATATGGCAAATTCGGCTGATGCAACTCAGCCTGTGATTTTGTACAATGACGGTAAAGCCACAGCACGCATCAGCTATCACCAACAACAGCGTATCACTCGGCTATGTATCCGCTGCGCCTTGCTACTCATGCAGTTTGGCGCAGAGTCGGCTGTTGTCGTCGATTTGACCAAGCGGCTTGGGGTGGCGCTTGGGGTGGATGGGGTTGAATGTGGATTGTCATTCAATGCCGTGACTTTGACCACCTTATATCAAGGGCGATGCATCACAACCGTGCGTAACACCGTGCATCAGGGCATTAATGTCAGCATTCTGGTGCATATTCAGCAAATCGTGCTACACGCAGAGCAGTACAAGGCTGCCCAGCTTGCGATATTAAGCACCGATGAGCAGGATAAGTTCATTGAGCATACCACTCAAGCATTTGATACGATGGGGCGTGCCGCTTATCCCAATTATCTGGTTTCGCTATTTGTTGGCTTATCTTGCGCCTGCTTTGCTTATCTCAATGGCGGCGGCCTAGCGATTGCTTTGGTGACTTTTTTGGCAGGCTGTGTGGCGATGCGGATGCGTGTGTATCTGTCGGCACATCATTTCAACCCGTTTGTGGTGGTGATTATCACAGCATTTGTGGCGACATTGCTGGGTGCGGTGGCGTATTTTTTGAAGCTTGGTGATAATGCCGATATTGCTGTGGCGGCAAGTGTGCTACTACTTGTGCCTGGCTTTCCCATCATCAATGCCTTATCCGACATCCTAAAAGGCTATATCAACATGGGCGTAGGGCGATGGATGTTCGCCACAATGCTGACGCTATCAGCCTGTGTGGGTATTGTGATTGCGTTGATTTTATTACAAATTCCACATTGGGGACTATGATGGATTGGCTGATAATTATCCAAAAAATCGCATTATCATGCATTATCACTGTGGGTTGGTGTTTGATGTTCACTTTGCCTAAGCAGTACATTCCGCACTGTATGACGGTGACCGCACTGGGTTTTGGAACCAAGCTTTTGATGGTGCATGATGGCACACATCTTGCGATTGCCACTTTTTTTGGGGCGATGATAGGCAGCTTTTTGGGTGTACGCTACGCTCAGCGATACGGCTTACCACCCAAAGCTTTGATTGTGCCAAGTCTCATCTGTATGATGCCGGGCATCACCGCCTATAAAGCGATGGTGAGTATGGTGCAGATTGGTTATTTTGGCTTTAGCATGGATTTGTTTGTGCTGATGATGAGCTACTTTTTTGATGCGATTTTTGTGATTTCGGCATTGGTGCTTGGCTTGTCAATTCCGGGGATTTTGTTTTATCGTCGTAAACCGATTGTTTAGAATATTGAATATATTTTGTCCTTGCAAGGTGTGCATTTAGTCGGTATAATTGGCAAATTTTTCGCCAAAGCTGTTTGGGCTTGGCTGATTCATCTTTGGCAAAATCACTTTGGAGTACTCATGTCAGAAAAACACGATGAAATGACCACATTTAATATGCGAGTCGATAAAAATCTGGTCGAACAATTCAAAAAAGCCGCCAAAGCCAATAACCGCACCGCAAGTCAGCTACTGCGTGATTGCATGATTGATTATGTCAAGAAAAACCGCCAAGCGGATATGTTCAAATAAGCTAGTTGAATGGCATAAAAAAGGGCGTTTGAGACGCCTTTTTTTGCTGTCCAAACCAATTTTAGCCATACATTCAAGCACAAAAAAGCGCTCATGATGAACGCTTTTAAAGCTTAGCATTACTGCCAAGCATCTTTAATCCAATCGCTCGGCAATACATAGCGATACCATTTACCACCACCGCCTTTGATGGCATCGGGTGGATTGATTTCACCATGAAAAATAACAATCTTGGCATCGCTAGGTTTTTTGGGCGGTAAAAAATACGCCAAAGGAATCTTGTGCAGGCAGTGGTATTTAAAGCTTACACACCATGATGCATCCCAATATTCTAGGTGATGGTGCTCACGCAGATAATTGGACAAAAAAGCCTGTTCATGACGCACTTCACTGCGAATTTTTTCAAAGTTTTGTTCAAAATACTCAAGCAAATGCGGATAAGTATTATAGCCAAGCTTAAAGCGATACACAGAGCTATTACCCACCATGCGCCACGGCTTTTTCCAGTCACGGATAATCATCACGCTGTCATCATGCTCGGCCTTGTGCGTAAAAAAGCAGTCAATATTATCAACGATGACGATATCAATATCCAAAAACAGTGCCATACCCTTTAGGCCGTATAAATCAGGCTTAAAGGTAGTGAGTTTTTTCCAGCCACGCTCGGGGATATTGCTGGGTAAATTCAGCTCAGGAATCGGATAGCAGACCACTTCATCACGGATGCCTGTGGTGTCATCGGTCAGGCACACCATCGTAAATGGCAGGGTGATGTTACGAGCCACCATATTATACAGACGATTGACGTATTCTGCGCCGTATTTGGTGCCCCATTTCATACAGATGATGTAATTGGTGTCTGTCATGGCGTATCCTTGTTGCGTTGATGTAGCCGTTTGGCAACTGCTTGTAGTTCGTCACAAGGCAGTAGATAGGGATTTTCGGCATAAGGTGTCGATTTGAACCGTCGATATCCCCACATATAATGACAAAAATGCGGTGCAATCATCTGCTCCATCGCACGATTGAGCGCAGTCGTTGCCACCTTGACATCTTTGTCATACAGCTGTGGGTCGTCCAATCGATAACAAAACACTTCAAAGCCATCAGCATCGGTACGCTTGATACAGCTAAGCCCCACTAGGGCACACCCAGTTTTGGCGGCAAGCTTGGGCGCAAGCGTACTGGTCATGGTCTCAATCCCAAAAAATGGTGCAATCACACCCCCTGATGGATCGGGCACATGATCAGGTAGCACAACACTAAAGCCACCATCTTTAAGCGTCTTAAAAATCGCCTTAACCCCCGTGCCATCAGTCGGCACTAAGGTTGCATTGAGTCGTTCACGACCTGCTAGGATAAATGCATCCACTTGTGCATTTTTGATGGGTTT
Source organism: Moraxella pluranimalium (assembly GCF_002014825.1). Taxonomy (GTDB): domain Bacteria; phylum Pseudomonadota; class Gammaproteobacteria; order Pseudomonadales; family Moraxellaceae; genus Moraxella; species Moraxella pluranimalium. The sequence continues at coordinate 17,029 of NZ_MUYU01000009.1, forward strand.
GTACATGATGGTTGGCGAACCATAGGTATTGATCCACGCATTCATCATCTCCCATGTGCCCAAGTGTGGCACGATCAGTAGCATCCCTTTGGGATCAGCAAAGCCAGCTTCGAGTATCTCAATGTTATTCACCTTTGTAATCTGCTTGGCAGACCATTCAGGGGGCATTGCCCAACATTTGACACTATCAACAGCGCTGATGAGCTGATGCTTGAGCGTCTGCTTGGCAAGCTGATGACGTTCGCCTGCATCCATATCAGGATAAACCAAAATCAAGTTGGCATAGATGCTGCGATAGATACTCAGCTTAAAAGTATGTGAAAAATAAGCACAAACAGCCGCCAACCCATGTAGGGCTGACAGCGGAATGTACTTGATAAAACCAAGAGCCATCAGTGATTATTCTGATTTTTCTTTTTCACGGACACGGATGCCAAGCTCACGCAGCTGCTTATTATCCACAGCAGCAGGCGCTTCGGTCAATGGGCAGTCAGCGGTTTTGGTTTTCGGGAAGGCGATCACGTCACGGATTGAGCTTGCACCCACCATCAGCATAATCAAGCGATCCAGACCAAATGCCAAACCACCGTGCGGCGGCGCACCAAAGCGTAGCGCATCCATTAGGAACTTAAACTTCAGCTCGGCTTCTTCTTTTGAGATGCCTAGCGCATCAAAGACCGCTTCTTGCATCTCAACAGTGTTGATACGCAATGAACCACCACCGATTTCGGTACCGTTTAGCACCATATCATAAGCGATCGATAGGGCAGTTTCTGGGCTGTTTTTTAGCTCTTCGACTGAACCTTTTGGACGGGTGAATGGATGGTGAACCGAAGTCCATTTGCCATCATCAGTTTCTTCGAACATTGGGAAATCAACGACCCATAGCGGTGCCCATTCGCAGGTGAATAAATTCAAATCAGTACCAATTTTGACACGTAGCGCACCCATTGCATCATTGACGACTTTGGCTTTGTCAGCGCCAAAGAAGATGATATCGCCAGTTTGTGCTTCGGTACGCTTGATTAGCTCAACCAATACTTCATCAGTCATGTTTTTGATGATTGGTGATTGTAGGCCTGATTCTTGATCAACGCCATTGTTGATTTTGGTGGCGTCATTGACTTTGATATACGCCAAGCCTTTAGCGCCATAGATGCCGACAAACTTGGTATAGTCATCAATCTGCTTACGGCTCATCTCTGCGCCATTTGGTACACGCAGGGCAGCGACACGGCCTTTTGGATCTTGAGCTGGGCCTGAGAATACTTTAAATTCAACGCCTTGCATGATGTCAGCGACATCAACGAGTTTTAATGGAATACGCAAATCGGGCTTATCTGATGCATAATCACGCATCGCTGTGGCATAAGTCATGCGTGGGAATTTGTCAAATTCGACATTCAGCATGGTTTTGAACAAATCTTTGGTCAAGCCTTCGGCGATATCCATGATTTCTTCGTCTGATAGGAATGATGTCTCAATATCCACCTGTGTAAATTCAGGCTGACGGTCAGCACGTAAGTCTTCGTCACGGAAGCACTTAGCGATTTGATAATAACGGTCAAAACCTGCCACCATCAATAGCTGCTTAAATAGCTGTGGTGATTGTGGTAGCGCAAAGAAGTTGCCTTGACGGGTGCGAGATGGTACGAGATAGTCACGAGCACCTTCAGGGGTCGCACGGGTCAGTACGGGCGTCTCAACGTCCAAAAAGCCATGATCGTCTAGATAGCGACGGATGGTCGAAGTGGCTTTGGCACGGAATTTCATACGCTCTTGCATCTCTGGGCGACGCATATCTAGGAAGCGATATTTTAGGCGTAGCTCTTCTGAGACGGTGATGTTGTCATCGTTTAGCGGGAATGGCGGGGTGTCTGCTTTGGCAAGTAGCTCAATCTCTTTGCCTAATAGCTCAACCTGACCGCTCACCATATTTGGGTTCTCGGTGCCCGCATAACGGCGACGCACACGACCAGTGATTTTTAGCAAATATTCTGAACGAGCAGCATCAGCAGTGGCGAATGCTTCTGGGGTATCTGGGTCGATGACCACTTGCAATAAGCCTTCACGATCACGCATATCTAGGAAAATCACGCCACCGTGGTCACGACGACGATGTACCCAGCCTGCAATGGTAATGGTTTGGTCAATCAGCTCTTCGGTCACTTGACCGCAATATGTGCTACGCATCATAGAATTTTTGCCTTAAGAAAATGAAACAATGGCACAATTTCCCATCTTGGTGCTTATTTGCCCGTTGGAATTTGTCCATCACGATTAATAGTATTTGTAAACCATACATTATGCCTTGTAATGAATTTTGGTGCAAGTGATTGGCGGACATTTTTGCAAGAATTTATACAAAAAAGTTGCATAACAAATCATCAGCACCGCCAATCTTGATGCAATATCATCAACTAGCCAAAACTGACGGCAACCAAAACCACTTAATAAGCACCCAAAATCACTATTTGCCAACCAATCATCGGCTATCATTCAAATCAATCGGCAAATTTGGCAAATTCAATTTAAAAAAGTTAATTTATCGGTGGTCTAATTTGTCAAGCTGTGATAGGATTATACAAGTCTTTACTGCTGATGATTTTGCTGATATTACTTGAATGCCAAATTGCGGTAAAGTTGTTGTAATTGTTATATTTATAAGGCAAATTTATGACAGTATTTTTGCCAAACGACAAAGCGTCTTATACGCCTTTAAGCAAATCGTTGACTATAGCCGATGATTAGTCTGATTTAATAAACAAAATCATAAGGAATATTGCCACCGATGGACACCTTGAACTTTATCTACGTTGTTGCAGCCTTACTCATTTTTGTGAGTATCATGACAAGCACCTTATCGGCACGTCTTGGCGTACCGTTATTGCTGTTGTTCTTGGCAGTGGGGATGCTCGCTGGTGAAGAAGGGGTCATGGGCATTCAATTTGCCGATTATAACCTTGCCAACTTTATGGGGCAGGCGGCGCTTGCGTGCATTTTGCTTGACGGTGGTTTGCGTACATCGTTGCAGTCGTTTCGTGTGGGTCTAAAGCCTGCGGTGACGTTGGCAAGCTGGGGCGTACTGGCGACAGTGATGGTGCTTGGCGTGTTTGCCACTTGGCTATTGGATGTGGATTGGCGTTTGGGCGTGTTGATGGCGGCAATCGTCGGTTCAACCGATGCGGCGGCTGTCTTTTCGCTACTGCGTAATGGCGGTGTCAAGCTCAATGACCGTGTGCAAGCAACGCTTGAGATTGAGTCAGGTGCTAACGACCCGTTGGCGATTTTGCTTGTCACAGCGATGATTGCGCTCAATCTTGACCCTGCAAGTCAAGGCATTGGCGATATTGCGTTGATGCTGATTAGTCAAATCGGTATCGGCTTGATTTCAGGATTGATTGCTGGCTGGGGCTTGTCTCGACTACTGCCAAAGGTCTATTTGGCAGAAGGGATGTATGCCATCTTAATCCTATCGGCAGGGCTTGCGGTATTTGGTGCGACCAATATGCTGGGCGGCTCGGGCTTTTTGGCGGTGTATCTTGCCGGTGTGGTGATTGGCAATACCAAAGTGCGGGCAACAGAGCACGTCTTGCGCGTGATGGACAGTTTTGCTTGGCTATCTCAAGCGGGGCTGTTCGTGGTCTTGGGATTGCTTGTCAAGCCATCTAGCATCTTGGAAGTGTGGCATTATTCCCTGCTGATTTTCTTATTCTTGCTATTTGTTGCTCGTCCGTTTGCGGTGGCGTCATCCTTGTTGCCGTTTCGCTTTGGTTGGCGTGAGACTGGTTTTATTTCGTGGGTTGGTCTGCGCGGGGCAGTACCGATTACGCTTGCCATCATTCCTGTGACGATGCAAGTACCGGGCGCAGATTTGGCGTTTAATATTACCTTTGGCGTGGTGATTTTATCATTACTTGCACAAGGGACGACCATTCCGATGATGTCTCGACTGTTCCGTGTTTGGGTACCGACCGACCACGAGCCAAAAGCCGAGCATGAGATTTGGGTGGGTGACCAAGCCAATATCACCTTATATGAATTTGAAGTAAAAGCAGGGGCATTTGCCATCGGTCGCCATCCACAAAGTATCTCAAGCAAGGTTAATTCCAATGAGATTTCGGTGTTTGCTGTCGTGCGTAATGAGCGACTGCTGACCGTCAATGACGAAACCATCCTAAAAATGGGCGATGTCGTTTGGTACGCTATCCGCGGCGACCATGCTGCCAATATCGCCAAGATTTTTAATAACACCGCTACCCAATACCAAAAAAATAGCGAATTTTATGGCGATTGGCTACTATCGCCACACGCACTGATTGCTGATTTGCCGTTTTATAATGTGGCGACACGCACGCTCAATAATAGCCGTCTAGGTCGTCTGCCACCTGTAGCCAGTGCGCTTGATGTATTCACCGTTGCGCCGACGGTCACAGGCTTATCAGGCATTGATGATGAGCTGATTAATCGCTTGACCGAAGCACAAAATCTGACCGTCGAAGAGTATATGCTTAGCCAGTTTAACACTGAACCTGTCAAAGGCGATGAAATTCGCCTAAATGACTCATGGTCGCTCATCGTCCGTGATGTTGATAGCAAGGGGCGTATCCGTGGCATCGGTCTAAAAAATCTTAATCGGGATAAATAGCCCAATTTTGACACATAAGACACAAAGGCTGATTTGTGTCTTATGTGTTTTTTTGTAAAGCACCTTTAAATTGTGCCACAGCGCCACCATCTGATAAATCATGTATTTATTATGTAGAATTTGAGACAATTATGCTATTTCAATCCAAAAAACCTGTCGAATTACAAATCATCCATCTGAACAAAGCTCAAGAACAGTCGCAAAAGCACTTTGAAGACATCATCAAACAAACAGATGGCAAGGCTTGTGGCTTTGCCAAGCTGAAAAAATTGCTTAAAAATAAAGCTAAGCCAGCCGATGACACCCCAAGCGCCAAAGATGATAAAACCATCTATGTGCTTGATTTTGATGGCGATATCAAAGCAAGTGCAGTGGCACATCTGCGTGAAGAGATTAGCAATATCATCAGTATCGCCAAAGCAGGCGATGAAGTCGTGCTACGCCTAGAAAGTGGCGGCGGTCAAGTCTCAAGCTATGGCTTGGCAGCAGCACAGCTTGTACGCATCAAAGAAGCAGGGCTGACGCTGACTGTCTGCGTGGATAAAATCGCTGCTAGCGGTGGCTATATGATGGCGTGTACCGCCAATAAGATTATCGCAAGCGACTTTGGCGTGCTTGGCTCGGTGGGCGTGGTGAGCCAATTACCAAATTTCCATGAGTTTTTGAAAAAGCATGATGTGAACTTTGAGCAATTTACCGCAGGTGAATACAAGCGTACAGTGACGATGTTTGGCGAAAATACCGATGAAGATCGAGCTAAATACCAAGAAGATCTTGAGCGTATTCATGAGCTATTTAAGGCATTTGTTGCCAAGCATCGCCCAAGCTTGGCAGTTGAGAAGATTGCCACAGGGGAGATTTGGTTTGGTCAATATGCACTGGATTTGGGTTTGATTGATGAAATCGCCACATCTGATGCCTATATTTTGTCATTACTTGATAAGCACAATGTCTATGCATTACATACCCGTACCAAGCCAACGTTGGCGGAGAAATTAGGTTTGGCAGATCAAGTCAGTAGTAGCATCGCCAATGCTATTGACAAGACAGTTCAGCTAACCAATCAAGCCATCAACAGCTTGAACCGTCCATAAGCTATGGCCAAGCAACTTTGACTGCTAGGTCACGCTCAACACACGCCACACAAAATATGCTACAATAGCCGTTTTGTATCATTGGATGCTTAGATGAAAAAATTAGAAGAATTATTTGCCCGTGCCGATAAATTTGGTCGTACAATCGCCAATCAATTCGGTAAAATCAAGGACTTAAACGATATCCGTGGTATCGGTGCAGGCAAAACTGTACTCATCACAGGTGCAAGTAGTGGTCTTGGTGCGATGATGGCGCGTAAGTTTGCCTTTTTGGGTTATGATTTGGCAATCTGTGCTAGACGACTTGAGCGACTAGATGCCCTAAAAGCTGAACTAGAAGCCGAGTATGGCATCAAGGTTCATACCAAGCGATTGGATGTGACGGATTATGATCAGATTTTTGAGGTCTTTGACGCATTCGCCAGTGATGCGGGCGTCTTGGATAAAATCATCGTTAATGCTGGCGTAGGTGATAGCCGTGTCATCGGTCATGGCAGATTTAACATCAACCGTGCGACCGCTGAGACTAATTTTATCGCTGCCATCGCACAGTGCGAAGCTGCCATGCAGATTTTTCGTGCCCAAAACAGCGGTCAGCTGGTCGTCATCTCAAGTATGTCAGCCGTGCGTGGCTTGCCACGTCATTTGACCACTTATGCTGCTGCCAAAGCAGGCTTAGCTCGCCTTGCCGAAGGTATCCGAGCCGATATGATTAAAGAAAAACTACCCATCACGGTATCGACCATCTACCCCGGCTATGTGCGTACTGATTTGAACATCGGTGCTAAATATTTGCCTTTTGAAATCGAAGAAGAAGAAGGGGCAGAAGTCATCATCAAAGCCATCGAAGCCAAAGTCGATGAAGCCTATGTCCCTGCTTGGCCGTGGCTACCGATTGGACTTGGGATGAAATATTTACCACTCAAGGTAATTACCAAATTTATCTAATCTTTGTATCAAAAAGACCTTGTGAATATACAAGGTCTTTTTTGTGCTTTATACAGGCTACTCGGTAGCAGAGCAGGATAAATGATGATACAATAACAACAATTTGCATTATCTTACAGGAAGTCCTATGTCTATGATAAATAAACCCACCAAAGGATTTGTGCTCAAGACAAGCTGTCTATTGATTACGACTGCTTTGCTGAGTGCTTGCGCCAATAGCGGGGCTGTACAAGCACCGCAGGCGACTTCAGCCCGTCTGCTATTTAGCGACAATGCAGACACAGCGTCCAATCAAGCCAAGTCAAGCCTAGTCAGTGCCATCAGCGACTATCTAAACAGTGAACGCTATGTGCTATCCACTTATCACTACAAAGCCATGCCGATCAATCATGCAGGCAGTATTGATGCAGGGTCAGATCCGCTGTGGATGACTGCGCTAAAAACTTATGAGTACAAAAGCACACAGGATAATGCCAATTATAAAAGCGATGCCTATCGCACGAACGAAACTTATGCTGACGAAAGTGGCGATTTGCCTTATCTGAGATACGACGACGAAAAAGCAGGCATCATACCTGAGAATGTCATCAGTCGTGAAGTGGGGATGGGCGCTGAGTATCAAGAAGTTAATGAGAAAATCAGAGATAATTATGCCGATCTAAGACTGTGCTTGGGCGACTTATCCAGTGAGCTTGATGATGTCATCAAAGCCAAGCCGACCGCCACAAGCAATGATAAAGCGGTGAAAACCATCATCAATCAGATGAATGACTGTATCACTGAGCACAATCAAAGCATTGATGAGATTCAAATGCACGCTCAAGGTTATCAAAAACAAGACATCGGGCAAATTCGCCAATGCGCGCTGAATTTTACAACCGATATCGGGCATATCTTATCACCCAATCGTCAGCACAAATCCCTAACTGATAAGCACTATCAGCTGTATGATACCGTTTGGCTCAATTATTGGGCGTGTAGCCAAGCTTATTATTACAGCGCCGATGTCGAGCCATATACCTATATTGGCAATGGGATGTCCAAACCTGCACTCAACGCCTATGCCAATCTGCGCCAATGCTCAACCAAGCATCACACCGTGATTGACACCCTAAAAGCCCAAAACAAAACCTACCGCAATGATGCCGAGTCTTATGCACAAGCAGTATATGACACTAGTTATTGCTTGGCGACAGGCGTGTATGATGGGCTAGGGCAAACGCCTGATACACCGATTACCAAACCAACTACCCCTGATGAAGTCAGCTCGCTGTATTCACAATATACCGCAGCGTTTTATGGTGATTATGACAGTGAATACGAGCCAAAGAGCCGTTTTGGCACTTGGTTTGATGCCTATAAGCAGATGAAAACAGCAGGCAAATCGGATGCATCAGCAGATAGCACCACAGCTTTGCCAGATTTACCAATTCCTACCAATGGCATGGGCGGACTGTACACCAATATGATGTCATCGATGCTGGATTATATGAAAAAATCACCCGAACAGCTCGATGCCAAGAACGCTTATCAATACAACAACACCGTGATGACCGTCATCAGTCATCATCAGCCAAGCCAAAAAAAGCTTAACACGCTATTGGCATTTGATTATCATTCAGCGACCGCAGATCAGTCGATACAACTGCCTGTGGCGATGGATTTTAATCAGCAGCAACTGACTGCTGATGTTTCAGCTGCTTTGCCATTGATTGCACTGGTCAGCCCAAAACACGCACCACTGCCTGCTGATATGCCAAATGGCTTGGTGAAATTCAGCCTACCAAGTGAGCTACAAGGCGTATTGCCACTGCCTGTGATTTATGATGCGCTCAATCGTGCATTTTTGCTCAGCGTTAGTGAGCTTGATGGCGAGCGATTCACCCCGATGGCGATGACGCATGATGCTTATGCCAAACAAATCGGCGCAAGCCAAGTGATTAAACTCAACCTAAGCTCAAAAGATATGGGTAAGATGTTTGGCATTGTCAGTAAGCAATTGGCAAATGATTTAAAAGCCTATATCGACGCACACCCTGAATTGTATCAAGCCAAAGCAGATGCCGATAGTGCAGATATAGATAGTGCAGATGTAGGCGATACAGCTGATGCATTGCCAAGCGTTACCGAATCTGATCAGCCATCCGATGACCAAAATGATAAGCTAGATGCCGCCAAGCTCAAACAAGTCGTCGATAACTGGGTGCTGATCAATCAAGGCTATCACACAAGCGATGTTGGCAGTCTGTTTGCGCTATTTGAATCGATTTTGCCAATTGGCATGGATAGCAGTCTTTACTACTATCTTGATGGGCGTGGCAAACTGATTGGTCTGCAATCACTACAGACGATGGATGATCAAATGCAAAATCTGCGCCTGCAGACGGTAGGGCAAACTCGCTACAGCACCAAGATGATTGACCATGCTTATGCCAAGCAGTTCACCCAAAGCTTCGCCCAAGCAGGCGATGCCGTAGATGGTAATGCATGGCTTGCCAAGATTCGTGAAGAAAATACGCTCAAATCACTTGCCATAGATACTCGTGAGCAGTATGAGTTTAGCCCAACTATTGCTGCACGAGCCGCAACAGATGCCGCTGCCGCTATGGGTGAGCCTGCATCTGGCGAGACACAGTGCAGCTTTGATGATGATGGACAAGTGATTTGTCATTAAAATATTAAGGATAGTGTATGAAGTTATTAAAATCAACAAACAAATCTCTGTCGCTTAAGCCCATTACGCTCGGTGTCATTGCCGTGCTTGCAACAGGCTGTGCGACGACACAGCCTGTTGCAAGCAACTCTGCCGATGCCCAAAGTGCGCTTGGTGATGCGATGACAGGGCAATTGCGTAGCTCATTTGGCTATCAAACCGATGTCTATGTTTCCAATGCCATCCGTGAAGATGCGCTCGCCAATGCCAGCGACGAACAAAAACAAGCCAGTGAAGATAAATCAGTCGTCTGCGAAGATGAACACGACCAAGCCTATATCGCCCTGACCAAAAAACTGATGGCAGAACAAGGCAAAAAAGCCGAAGATATCACAGCAGGTGATGAGCATGAAGCCATTAAGCAAGCCTATAAAGACTGCTTAGATGCACGGGGTGATTTGACTGGGCTTAAGGAATTTGATTTTGATGCATTTTTTGACAAAACTGCCGATATGGATACCGAATCACAGTTTGATTTATTGTATCAAGAAATGCAAGCATTCGACCAAGATACCCAAAGCACCCAGCCTAATAGCGACTACTTGCCCGACTATGACAGCGACCACACAGCACTAGACGCCAAAAAAGCCGAGCTTGCCAAGGCGTACTTATTTGAGCCGACACACATCCAAGTCAAGGGGCAATATCAGCCATTGGCAGGGGTGTTCACCGCTTTACCAAGCTTTGATTATCAAGCCAAAAATATCAGCACGCATCTGAATCAGCCAATCCATGTTGACCTAAAAAATGGCGATATTTATCTGTGGGCAGATAATTTTGCGATGATTAATAGTGAATTATTGGACAAAAAACTTGGCAATCAATGGCAAAATAAATGGCTAAAACTACCGCTCAATGATGGTAGCTTGCCTGATGATTTTGCCAAGACCTTTATGAAGCTATTGATTCAAGCCAAAAAAGAGAGTTTTTTGAGCTTGGATGCGACATCGTTTCGTTATGTCGATGCTGATACCATGCTACAAACACCGTATCTTAGCCAAAATCTGCCAACCGATGTACTCTCAATCATCCAAAAAAGCCCAACCATCGTCCAAAGCAATCCAAGCGAAGACGCCAAGCGATTTGCCGATTATGTCTTTGCAGATACCTTGTACAATGGCATTTTGCAAGCTTATCCATCGCTTATCCCACAAATGACCATGGACGATCGGGTGATTGCTGATGGTGAGAGTCTGATTGTCGTCAGCGAAGTAGCAACTGACAAACCAAGCATTGATACACAGCCTACAACCAAACTCAATAGCCAGCTGATGCTCAATATTTTACTGGCTTATTTGGCAGGTGTATCGGATAACTATATCAGCTCGCCAAATGCTGTCAGCACGCCAACCCCTTATGCACCGTTGTCGCATTATGGTATTCAAGCCAATCGTGTGAATTGGATTCATCAGCGTCAATACCTGACAAATACCAAGCTAAAAGGCGGCCAGCTATCGCAAGATACTATCTCAAGCCAGCAACCTGTATTGATGGATTTGTTCACCACCATCACACCATCAGCCAAGCCTGTCTTTGCACGCTTACCTACCCATGCCGTGACCCCAACCGATGCCAATAGTATCAACTTGTTTGACTATAGCAATGAGCTGATTGAACGACTCAAAACAGGTGATGATAAATACCTAAAAGCCATGCTCGCACTCATCACAGGTGAATCTGAAGCGCCTATCTATGATGAAACCGAACTGCTTGAACCAAGCGATGCACCTGCAGATGCACCGGTTGAGCCTGTCGATATGCCTGATAATCAATAAGCATATCATTACGCTCAATCTCATCTATCAATCAAGCCTAGCAATAGGCTTGATTTTTTTCACAAATCAAAAAAATGATAGGACAACGGAGATGGCAGGGTGGATAAGTGTGTACAACTTGATGAAATATATAAAAACGGTCGATATCAGAAATATCGACCGCTTAACTAAGCCTTGAGAGTACTGGGGCTTGAGAGTACTGGGGCTTGAGAGTACTACACTTAAGCTTTGGCTTTTTCTTCTTTGTTGCCTTGTAGCATATGACCTTCAAGATAGTGGATATTCTGTGCTTCTTCGCAGAATGCTTCATCTTGCAAAATCACATCACGATGTAGCGGAATATTGGTTTTGATACCTTCAACCACCAGTTCATCAAGTGCGTGCAAGGTCTTGCCGATGGCTTGACGGCGTGTCTGCGCATGACAAATCAGCTTACCAATGAGCGAATCATAATAAGTCGGGATGGTATAGCCTTGATACAGGTGCGAATCAAAACGAACACCCGAACCGCTTGGGGTAAATAGCTGTTGAATCTTACCCGGGCTTGGCATAAAGGTCTTCGGGTCTTCGGCATTAATACGGCACTCAATGGCATGGCCACGGATGGTGATTTCGTCTTGGTGATAAGACAGTCCGTAGCCTGCAGCGATTTTGAGCTGTTCAACGACGATATCAATCCCAGTAATCATCTCGGTCACAGGGTGCTCAACCTGCACACGGGTATTCATCTCAATAAAGAAGAATTGACCGTCTTCGTACAAGAACTCAAATGTACCTGCGCCACGATAGCCAATCTGCTCACACGCACGCACGCACGCTTCTAGGATAGGCTGACGAACATCGTCAGGGATGCCCGGTGCTGGTGCTTCTTCGAGTACTTTTTGGTGGCGACGCTGTAGTGAGCAGTCACGGTCAAATAGGTGTAGAGCATTGCCATTGCCATCGCCAAGCACTTGCACTTCGACGTGGCGTGGATTTTTTAGGAAACGCTCCATATACACAGTATCATCGCCAAAGGCACTTTGGGCTTCGGTTTTGGCTGCTTGGACTTGGTTTAATAGCTCTTCAAAGCGTTCAACCACACGCATACCACGACCGCCACCGCCTGCTGCTGCCTTGACAATCAATGGAAAGCCAATATTGCGGGCTTGCTCTTCGGCGTTGCTTAGGGTGATTGCACCCACTGAGCCGGGTACGGTCGGTACGCCCGCTTCTTTCATTGCATTGATGGCAGAGACTTTGTTACCCATCAAGCGGATATGTTCAGGATGTGGGCCAACAAAAGTCAGACCTGCTTCTTCGACCTTTTCGGCAAATTCAGCATTCTCGGACAAAAAGCCATAGCCCGGATGGATGGCGTCAGCGCCAGTGACTTCAGCGGCTGCTAGTAGGGCATTGATGTCCAAATAGCTTTGGGATGATGGGGCATTACCAATACAGACCGCTTCATCAACAAAACGCAGATGCATCAAATCCTTGTCCGCGGTCGAATAGACACCCACCGTCGCAATGCCAAGCTGTTTGCACGCTCGCACGATACGCAGGGCGATTTCGCCACGGTTTGCAATGAGAAGTTTTTTAATCATGGCAACTTCCTGTTAGGCTTTGTAGCGGATGACAGGTTGACCAAATTCGACCACTTCAGCATTGCTGACCAAAATCTCTTCGATGATACCGCTTTGGGTTGCCTCTAAAGGGTTCATGATTTTCATCGCTTCGATGATGCCAAGCGTATCGCCTGCTTCCACTTTTTGACCAACTTTGACAAACGGTGGGTCATTTGGGCTTGGTGCTGAATAGAACACACCAACCATCGGTGATGTTTCAACTTTGCCACTTGGTGTCTTGGCAGCAGGGGCAGTCGGGGCAGTAGCTGGTGCGGCCGCAACTTGTGGTACGGCAACTGTCTGTACAGCGGTATTTCGTGTTAGGCTGATGTATTTATCATCATGACCATATTCTAGGTTCAATAGGTCTTTTTCTTCCATCAGGTCAACAAGTTCACGAATTTTTTTGATGTCCATCGCATCACCTTCCATAAATCAAAACTGCCGAGCAACACGCATCAGCAAGACAAATCAGTTAAAGTTGTTCAAAAAATACTTGAAATTGGGCAATCGCTTGCCAAATTAGCGTATGTTGAACTGCCAAATTTAATTATATATAGTGTACATTCGTTTTATTTTATTGCAAGTGTTTTTTGTAATATTTTGGTACAAATCGCTGATATTTCTTGCCAATCTGTGATTTGGGCACAAAAAATTGCCATCATTGTCATGATAGCAATGATGGCAAGCCGCTTATTCAAGCTTTGGCTAAAATTTTGGAATCTCGGGATGCTCATCCATCCAGTCAGGCTTGACCCATTTTTGAGTTTCGACAAATTGATAATTCGCCATCAGGTGCAAAAGCTCATCAACATCATCACTCACGCATAGCAAATCGACATTGGCAGGGGGCATAAAGCCTGCTTGGGCGGTATGCTTGAGCATCGTGATGAGCGGGTCAAAAAAGCCGTTGGTATTAAGCACACCAATTGGCTTGGCGTGCTGTCTAAGCTGAGCAAGCGACACCACTTCAAACAGCTCTTCATAAGTGCCAATTCCACCTGCCAATGCAATGAACGCATCACCCAGCTCAATCATCTTATTCTTACGACTTGCCATGTCAGGCGTAACAATCAGCTCATTTAGCCCCAGATGTGCCACTTCTTTATCTTTTAAAAAGCTTGGAATCACGCCAATTGCTTGACCGCCTGATGCCAAGATACTATCGGCAATCGCCCCCATCAAGCCCACCTTGCCACCGCCATAGACCAAGCTTGAGCCTTGTTTGGCAAGTGTCTGCCCAAGCAACTTGGCAGCGTGATAATAATCGGGTACATCGCCAAAATTTGAGCCACAATACACGACTACTTTATTCATCGGATTCATCTTATCTCCATGTAAATCTTGATAATAGAAACTTAAAAACGATAGTCTTGATGATAGCGGATTTTGGATATCAGCACAACAAAAAAATGCGCCCAACTTTTGAGCGCATTTATAAAGATTAGCCAATCAGTCTTTGCTATTTTGAAGGTCAGGGTCGGCAAATACCACCACTTCTTCTTCAAACTCTGGCTTGACCTTGACGACAAAGTCATCACGAGACAGACCCATCCACAGTGGAATCACACTAGCGATATAGATGGATGAATACGTACCCGCAATCAGACCAATCAGTAGCGCCAATGAGAACCAGTACAGACCATCACCGCCCAAGAACAGCATGGCAATGACAACAATCAGTACTGTACCACTGGTCATGATGGTACGGCGAAGTGTCTCGGTCAATGACAAATCCACCACTTGTTTTGGCGTCAAGCCACGTACACGGCGGAAATTCTCACGGATACGGTCATAGACGACGATGGTATCGTTCACCGAATAACCAATCAGCGCAAGCACCGCCGCCAATACCGTCAAGTCAAATGGAAAGCCAAAAATCGCAAACACACCGACGACCACGATGGCATCATGAAACAGTGATAGCATCGCACCCATCGCAAGCTTAAACTGGAAGCGAATTGAGATATAAATCAGCATCATCGCAAGCGATACTGCCAAAGCCAGTAGTGATGTGGTATAGATTTCACCACCAACCTGACTACCGATGATGTTGATATTATCGACAATCGCCGTATTATTTGGCAGGTTTAACGCTTGTGCCAATGCTTGGCTAAGACCTTCGGCGTTGCTCTCTTGCGGTGGTAGGCGTACCAACAGCTCTTGGTTCGTGCCAAGATATTGCACCACCGCATCATTAAAGCCATTTTTGGCAAGTGCATCAACCACTTGTACTTGTTCGACCGACTGCTCATATTTGACATCAGCAGACACACCGCCGGTGAAGTCCAAACCAAGATTGAGCCCTTTGACAAAAAATGCCACAATACTTGCGACAGTCGCAATGATTGACAGCGCCATCATTGGCTTTGCGATTTTTAGAAATGGAATGATGCGTTGATTGGCAATCAGCTTGACGCCACCTGCTTTTTCGGCAACGTCATCCACTTCAGCAATGATTGCTTGGTCTGCCAAAGCATTTTGGTTGGCGATGGCGTTTGAGCCTTTACCATCACGGCGTGGGCCTGTGCGACGGCGACGCACGGCATCGCCTGACGCTTGAGTGGTTGGGTCAATTGGGTTATTTTCATTACTCATTTTAGACTCCTAACCAATACTTAGTTTAGCGACATTTTTGCGATAGCCGTACAACAAATGAATGATAGCACGAGTAACCACAATCGCGGTAAATAGTGAGGTGATGTTACCAATAGCAAGCGTTACCGCAAAGCCTTTGATAGGGCCTGTACCAATTGAGAACAAAATCACAGCAATCAATAGCGTGGTGATGTTACCATCGACAATCGAGCTAAAGGCACGGTCAAAACCAGCCACGATAGCAGCTTTTGGTCGTACGCCATTGGCAAGTTCTTCACGAATACGCTCAAAAATCAGTACGTTAGCATCGACCGCCATACCGATGGTCAATACAATACCTGCGATACCCGGTAGCGTCAATGACGAACCAATCACCGACATGATAGCAACCATCATAATGACGTTGAACGCTAGGGCGATATTTGCCACCATACCAAAGCCACGATAGAATACAATCATCCACAAGAATACCAACAGATAACCAATCTGCGTAGATAACAGACCTTTGTCAATATTATCCTGACCCAGTGAAGGACCGATGGTACGCTCTTCGACAAAGTACATCGGCGCAGCCAACGCACCTGAACGCAGTAGCAGGGCAAGTTCGCCAGCTTCTGCATCGCTGTCTAGACCATTAATCACGAATGATGAACCAAGCACCGCCTGAATCGTCGCACGGTTAATCACACGAGATTCGGTATATGGGGTGCGAATTTCTTTTTGTTCACCTGTGGTTGGGTCGGTTTCGTAGCTGATTTTTTGCTTATGCTCGATAAATAGCACTGCCATCTGTTTGCCAACGGCAGTCTTGGTAGCATTTTGCATCAGCTTACCACCAGCGGTATCTAGCGTGATAGCGACTTGTGGCTGACCGTTTTCGTCCAGACCCGGCTGTGCACCTTGGACTTTTTCACCAGTGATAATGGCTTGTCGTTCCAGTAGTACCGGAGGACCGTCAATACTGCCAAATGGGAAAACTTCAGTGCCAGCAGGTGGTACGCCACCTGTATAAGACGATTCCAAATCGCTCACCATGCGAAACTCTAGGTTCGCTGTACGGCCAAGTACACGCTTGGCTTCAGCGGTATCTTGGACGCCCGGTAGCTCAACGACAATACGGTTTGAGCCTTGAGTCTGCACCAACGCTTCGGCAACGCCAAGCTCATTGATACGGTTACGCAGTGTGGTTAAGTTTTGGCTGACCGCATATTCGCTGATTTCTTGCAATTTTTGGTCGGTATAAATCATCTCAAGTGCTGGGCCTTGGGTATCCATCAATGGACGCAAGGCAAAATCAGCACCCATACTGCCTTGTAAGGTAGTTTGTGCTGCATTACGGTCATCAGCAGATGCAAAGGTGAGCATCAGACCGTTATTGGTGGCTTTTAGACTGGCGACAGGAATTTGTTTGGCACGTAGGGCACGGCGCACTTCTTGAGAAGTGGTTGTCAGACGCTGTTCAAGCGCCTTTTCCATATCCACTTCAAGTACAAAACGAACACCGCCACGCAAGTCAAGACCAAGTTTCATTGGCTTTGCACCAAAGTTCTTGAGCCATTCAGGGGTGGTTTGGGCAAGGTTCAGCGCCACGACATAATTATCGCCCAGTTCACGGCGTAGCACTGCTTGCGCTTTTAGCTGATCTTCTGGGGTATTTAGGCGAACCAAAGCACTGTTATTCTCAAAACTGCCATCATGGTGTGATAGACCAGCATTGGTCAGCACGCTTTCGGCTTGAGTCAGCACTTCTTGGGTCAGTTCTGTACCGGCAGTCGCCCCTGTAATCTGTACAGCAGGCTCGTCAGGATAGAGATTGGGTAGTGCATAGATGCTAGAAATAATCAGCACCACAGCAATGAGTATATATTTCCAAGCAGGGTAGTGCATAGGGTAATCTTATAGACAATGTAAGCTTTTGGCTTACGAAACGAAAAACAAACAATGCCTGCGAAAAAAAATTACAGGCATTGGCAATAGAAGTGATTAGATATTATCAACAGTACCAGCAGGCAATACCATCAATACGCTTGCTTTTTGGATTTTTACTTCGGTTGCACCTAGGCTGATGACCGCATAGTCACCTTCAACTTTTTTGATTTTACCAACCAAGCCACCAGCGAATACAACTTCGTTGCCTGCTGCCAAGCCATCAACCATCGCTTTGTGTTGCTTATTGCGCTTTGATTGTGGGCGGATGATTAGAAAATAAAAAATCGCAACAAACGCCAGTGGCAACAAAAGTTGCATATAAAATGGCTGTTGTCCAGCTGGTGCGCCAGCAGTTGCATGAGCAGCAGTGATAAATAGATCTAACATAAAAAACTCCTAAATTTACAATTTTCAATCAAATTCAATGGCTCGCAAAAATGCCAAAGTCTGCCAATCATTGGCGACAAACACTCAAGCGAAAGACAAAAATAACAGATATCATAACATATTTTTGGGGTGCTGGCATGGATTTTCGTGGCTTTTGGCGATTTTATCAAATCAATACTTGCAGTTATGCTAAATTTCACTTAATATGAGCACTAATTTTTGTTATCTTATCCCTTTATGTCCCGACACCGAACCCGATTTTTTAATCAATTCATTCCCTTTGCCATCATCGCATCTGTATTTTTGCCGACACTTGCCCATGCAGGCTTTGAGCTTGGCGGCACAAGTATCAATCTGATTTTACTGATCTTTTTTATCTCTTTATCGCTGATTGTATCGTTTATTTGCTCAGTGTCAGAAGCCGTGCTGCTCACGATGACACCTTCATATATTGATACACTACAAGAAGATCAGCCAAAATTAGCCGCACTACTAAAAGATGTGAAAATTGACAATATTGAAAAATCCATCTCGGCAATCTTGACCCTAAATACCGTTGCGCATACGCTGGGATCACTTGGTGCTGGCGCTCAGGCGGTGATTGTCTTTGGTGATGTATGGTTTGGGGTGTTTAGCGGTGTGCTGACATTAATCATTCTTATTGGTACAGAGATTATCCCAAAGACGCTTGGCACGACCTATTGGCGTCGATTTGCCGTACCTGTGGCGTACTATGTGCGTGCGATTAACTGGTTATTGATGCCGATTATTTGGATTACCGAAAAAATCTCTCGCCTATTGACCCGCGGTCATCAAGAAAGTAGCTTTAATCGTCATGAATTTTTGGCGCTTGCCAATCAAGGAGAAAGCTCAGGGCAAATGAGTGAGCTTGAGACTCGCATTATCAAAAACTCTTTGGCTCTTGGCATGATCAATGTCGAAGATATCGTTACACCTCGTTCGGTGGTGACTGCTTTTGATCAGCATATGACTGTGGGTGATATTTTTGCCCTGCATCCAAAACTGCCTTTTTCACGCTTTCCGATTTTTGATGAAGATTTGGACAATGCCACAGGCTTTGTGCTCAAATCAGATTTGCTCATTGCCAAAGCGAACCAAGAAATTCATACGCCAATCAAGCAGTTCAAGCGTGATATCAGCTTTGTATTTGCCAAAATGAAACTGTTTGATTTGCTCGATTTGATGCTCAAAGAACGCGTGCATATCGCGCTTGCCGTTGGTGAATTTGGCGAAGTCAAGGGCTTGGTTAGCCTTGAAGATATACTTGAGACCTTGTTAGGTCTTGAGATTGTCGATGAATTTGACCGTGTCGATGATATGCAGGCGCTGGCTCGTCAGCTCATGGATCGTCGTATGGCGCGCCTAGGTGCAAAGCTTGAACAAGATGACGCATCGGATGATGCTGACAAATCATCAAATTAAACATAACAAAAAAGGGGCGCCAAGCTCCTTTTTTTGATTTTGGTATTGGTTGGCATATATCCACTCAAAGATTGCTATTATCACTTCGTGTAAAAAGACAATTATTTTTGCACATAGACTTCCCATAATTGCAACAAAATGTTACAATTTGCCATGATGGCTTAAGCTTTGCCTGCTATTGTAGTATGTAGATAAATTTGACACCATCTGTGTTGCCTAACTGAGCTATTTTGGGATATCGCAGATGATTTTGGCTTGATAACAAGCATGACCAACAAAGGGTTGTCCTATGAAAAACAACACCCGACATTTTCTCAAAAAAACCGTGAACGCCAGCCTATTGACTGCAGCGATTGGCACACTGGGTAAACTTTCTGGCAAAAATCTTGGCAAAGGCTTGAGCCTAGGGCTATTTATTGGTGCTTTAGGCGTGCAAAGCCTAATCACAACGCCTGCTTATGCCATCAGCGAAAAAGACATTGGCGGCTACGCCAGCGCAATGACTGCTGCTGCGAACAACCAAAACATCGCCCAAATCTCAAAGCTGATTGCTGATGATGCGATTATCTCGCTATCACGCAACAACAAGACCACAAGTCTGGACAAAGAAGGTTATCTGCAATTACTCCAAAAAAGCTGGGCAAAAGCATCCAATTATCGCTATCACATCAACATCAGCGATGTTGTCGTTACTGGCAATCAAGCCAGAGCGCAAGTCACGACAACCGAAACTTGGACGCAAGACGGTAAACCTGTCAAAATTACTACATCATCTCGAGCCACACTCTCACAATCGGGTGCAAACGCCGTACTGCTACGCTCAGTTGCCCAAGTGACTGTTGACTAACCACTGATTGTTCTTACGCATTTTTTTGCCATAGGTTTTATTTTGTAAGCCAAGATAAAACCTATGGCTTTTTGCATTGAAATGGTTGATAAAATTAGAAAAATCAGGCATTATTAACTCTTTTGAGCATTTGCTCGAGTTTATCCAGCATCAATCCATTGTATTAAGCGCATTTATCAGATTTTATTTATGATGTAATTATCTACTTTTGATTATCGCAGACATATATGACTTGACTGGATTTTGATTTGTTATTTTGATTGTTTTATTATCTTTGTCACCGCTTGATTTTATACCAAATTAAGGAAATTGCTTATGTTCTATTCCACACAATCACTCAAAGCACCCAGATTGTTAAAACCGCTGAGCATTGCAATTTCTTCTTGTATTTTGGTAGCGTGTAGCAGCACAGGTACAGTCAGCAGCTCCAAACCCACCGCTGTCGTCACCACCAAGCCCCAGACCACTCGCCAGCAACCACAAACCAGCTCGGGTACTTATACAGGCGTGCTTGATGCTGAACTGCTTGATGCCATGGAAGATTTGCTCCAAGCAACCGATATGAGCATGGTAGAAGGTGATGAGCTTGCGGTGCAACGCTATGGCAACCTATGGGACCGTGTCCGCCGTGGCTATCGCATGAGCGAAGTAAATAATGCCCGTATCGAAGCCCAAAAATCTTGGTTCTACTCACGTCAAAGTTACCTAAACCGTCTAACTGCACGTGCATCACGCTATCTACATCATACAGTCGCCGAAGCAGAGCGTCGTGGTATCCCAACCGAATTGGCACTACTCCCTATTATTGAAAGCTCATACGACCCAACGGCAACGAGTAATGCCGCCGCCGCTGGTTTGTGGCAATTTATCCCAAGCACTGGGCGTATCTATGGTCTTAACCAAAGCTCAAGCTATGATGGTCGCCGTGATGTCATTGAGTCAACCCGTGCGGCGTATGATTTTTTGACCAGTCTATATAATCAATTTGGCTCATGGGAACTTGCTTTGGCGGCGTATAACGCAGGGCCAGGACGTATCTCAAAAGCCATCAGAGCCAACCAAGAGCAGGGCTTGCCAACTGATTATTGGTCGCTAAAGCTACCCACCGAAACCATGAACTACGTGCCACGCTTTATTGCTGTGTCACAAATTGTCAAATCGCCAAATAGCTATGGCATTGATTTGCCCGCCATCGCCAACCACAGCCATTTTCGTACTGTACCGGTCAATTATGGCGTCAGCCTATCTGAAGTCTCATCACTAACAGGCGTGAGCATTGATGAGCTTAAGCTACTCAATCCTGCGCTACTGAGTCAAAGCGTGGATGAAATCGGCCCAAATCGTATTGTCATCCCAGACAGCCTACCAAGCTCAATCGATGCCAAGCTTTCGGCATTACGCGGTTTTGGTTTTGGGGGTGATTATGTGGCAACCGCACCCGCTCAAAGTATCGACTATGTTGTGCCAAAATCAGGCGCAGCAGCAAACAACCAGTCTCAGCAAGAGCTCATTTTGGCAAATACCTTGCCAACCACGATTGCACAAGTCACCGAAAACAACACCATCATCCAAGAGCCTGCCTTGAGCCAAGCGGAGCGTGATTTTATCGCCGCCCAAATTCAAGCAGATACCAAAAATCAAGTTCAAGCCATCAACCCAACCGATGGCAATATTGAGCTCAACGCAGTACAAACAGGGCAGTCTGTACTTGATGCACGTGGCGAAACCAAAACCATCAGCTTTGCAGGTAGTACGCCAAAGTCGCAACCAGTGGTAACGCCACAACTACCACCTGCTCAGAACCACACCCAGCCTGCCATCATTGCAGAAACTCAAATCAATCAGCCGCAGGTACAAACTACACCTAATACTACGCCTACATCATTCAATGATGGCTCAACCGATAATTTATCCAATACAGCATTCCAAGCGTCAGTACAGACTCAAAACCAAACTCAGTCACAAACCCAAGTGTCAGCACAGACACCGACCGCGCCAAAACCACAGGCACAGCCAAAACCTGTCGCCACGCCAAAACCTACACCAAAACCCGCCACCAAACCCGAAAGCTACACAGTACGCACAGGCGATAGCTTGACTTCTGTGGCTGCTGCCAATGGTTTAACAGTGGGGCAATTGGCAAGTTATAATAATCTGCCTGTTGATTCACATATTTTTGTTGGCCAAAAGCTATGGCTAGTCTCAGGTAAAGTCAAACCACAACAGACACCTGCACCAACACGCACACAGTCAGCACCTGCTAATAATTCAAGCACAACAAGCAGTGGTGCAACGCATAAAGTTGTCGCAGGCGAAAGCTTAACTGCCATCGCTCGTAAATACAATGTCTCGCTACAAGCCTTAGCAGCCGAAAACGGCTTATCAGTGACTGACAATGTACTGATTGGACAAGTATTAAAACTGCCAAATGGTGCAAACGTGAGTACAGCACAATCTCAAGCGCAGGCAAGTAATACGGCTAAGCAGGCAACTACACCAAAAGCTGTCGCTACAGCCACAGCCAACAATCGTGCAACCGATAGCTACACCGTCAAAGCAGGTGAAAGCCTAACCGCCATCGCCAATCGCTCTGGGGTCAGCGTACAAGAATTAGCATCGCTCAATGGTCTATCACCAACTGCTAATTTGCTCATCGGTCAGCGTATCAAAATCCCAAAAACCACGACAACTTATACCGTCAAGGCAGGTGATGGCTTGATTTCATTGGCCAGACGCTATGGTATCAGCGCTGCTGAGCTTGCCAAGATGAATAATCTTGAGCCAAATACCAGTCTTAGAATTGGACAAGTGCTGACCGTGCCTAACAAATAACTCATAGCCAAACCAAACGACAAGCCCACCAAAAAATATCAGGTGGGCTTTGTTATTGAGCTTTTATTTACTTTATTTGCTGTCGCTTTTGGCGGTGATTTGTGTTTGTTCGCTTTGAGCGTTTTGATTGTGGCGTTTAATCGCTTCTAGATATGTGCGGATATTGGTAACATAGGTGACGCACTGACCATATCGACTGTTGGTATCGGCGTGCTTATTTAGATAGGCATAGACATTGAGCCACAGATTAGGGTCTTTGCCTTGTTCTTTTAGCTTATCTTGAATATTTCTGACGGCGTTTGGGCCCATGTTATATGCCGCAAGCACAAACCATAAACGGTCAACTTCAGGAATATCAGCAAATTGACCTTGTAGTTTATTTAAATATTTAGCACCGCCATGAATGCTTTGGGTGACATTGTTGCGGTCTTTGACACCCATCATTTTTGCGGTGTCTTGGGTAAGCATCATGATGCCTTGCACGCCTGTTGGTGATGTTGCATCGGCATTGAGATGCGATTCTTGATAGCCAATCATCGCAAGTAATTGCCAATCATGATTGAACTCTTTGGCGCTGACCTTAAAGCCATACTCAAACAATGGCAGTTTTTTGATAGCTGCTTGAAAATGCTTGGCGTTATAAGCATTTTCAAGTAAAGTATCATTATGAAATTGTGCTAAATAGGTCAAATCTTCTTGAAATTCGCCATTGCACAAAAATTTGGTCAAATGCTCATTGGTATCCACCGCAGATGTCGTTACAAAGCTTAAGGTATTATCAATACCTGCTTTAGCAAAAATCGCCATCTCTTCATCACTACAAGCAACTGGACTAATCACCATCTCGTCTTGATTATTCAGCTGATTTTCACCATTGCTCAATAGTGCCATATCAGCCGTACCAGATGCAACCGCCTGTAGCGCTTGGCTGTCATTACTATAATGAACCAATGCCAACGGCACACCAAGATGGCTGGCGTATTGTCTAGCGACATCATAGCCAAAGCCATGCATCAGCCCGTCGGTAGTATAAGCAATGCTATGATTAGGCACGGTTGCGACGGTTAGCACCTGATTGGTGGTGATTTTTTCGACACCGTCCACAGTCTGTAGTGGTGCGGTGCGATTTAGGACGCCTGTGATAGGGATGATGACAAGCACAGTCACTGCCAAAGCTTGCCATAGTCGGGTGAAGTAGTGGGGATGGGTCGTGCGATACTGCTTAATCGTGCGATAAGCCGTATCCAAACGCTCTGTTATCGGGCGAAAAATCTTATTTTTGACAAAAGCCCATTTGCCTTTTTCAAGGTCGTGCAAAAACACCGCTCGTACCGGCTTGGCACGATAGGGCGATTTGTGAGTTGATTGGTTGTTATTGTGTCTTTTGTCTGACTGATTTTGCATTCATTCTCCCAACTTGCTAGGCAATCACCGAGCAAGAACCATCAAATTTGGTTAAAATCACACCAAAGTTCGATTGGTATTTGTACACTATGCAAAAAAATTCGGTCAAGTTCAATTCAAAAAAACACAACTTTACAATAATGTGTAGAATTGTTACCAAAAACGCTGAATTTATTTCATATTAAAAATTTATTATAAGCTATCAATTAAATATTAGTTATAAATAAATTATTGCTATTATTTTAAACACGCTGTCAAATTTAATTTATGACTGCATAGTCATTATAGGGTATAAAAAATTGCCAATCGATATCATTGGCAATTTTTTCGTTAATTGTAAGCTAGTTTTTTTGTGCATCACGCAGGATTAAAAATATCAACAAACTTGGTCGGGATACCCAATGATGCTTGCACCACCCGCCCAAGCTCACGGATACCGCCGCGCTCGGTGGCATGATGACCTGCGGCAAAATAATCAATGCCCATTTCACGGGCAAAATGCGTGGTACGTTCGCTGATTTCCCCAGACACAAAGGCATCACAGCCCATCGCATACGCCTGCTCAATCATATCTTGTGCACCACCTGTGCAGATGCCGATTTTGGTTAGGATACGGTCTTTTTCGCCTGCATTGATGTGTAGGGGTGCAATGCATAGTGCATCGCTGATTTTTTGGGCAAAATCTGATGCGCGAATCGGTGCTGTGGTGGCGATATTACCTACAGGGTACTTCTCATGTGGATACAATGCACCGACAATTTGCAAATCCAGCTCATCAGCAAGGACGGCATTATTACCGATGATAGGGTGGGCGTCTAATGGCAGATGATAGGCAATGAGCGAAATACCGTTTTGCATCAAACTGCGAATGCGTGCGCCTTTCATACCGACGAGCGGGGCAGGTTCACCTTTCCAAAAATAGCCATGATGCACCAAAATCGCTTGGGCGTTTTGGGCGATGGCGGTATCAATCAAAGCTTGGCTTGCAGTCACGCCTGTGATGATGTTGCTGATTGGCACGCCTGCATCGACCTGCAGTCCATTTGGGCAATAATCGCTAAAATTACTCGCCTGCAAATATTCATCACAAAAACGGGTCAATTCTTGGGCGCTGATGGTGGTTGTCATGGCAATTTTCCAAAAATTTATCAATTTAGGCTATTGTAATGACTTCATGAGTGATTGGCAAGCTTGGCAAGGGTGTTTGGATTTGCTTGATTGCTTTTTATCACTTAGCCATCGCCAATGAGTGCAGTGCTGATGTGATGATAAAATTTAGAAAAATTCATTAGACTAATAATTACCAAATGTATCCACCTTGAAAAACTTGCTTGATACGCCCATGATATACTTCGCCATCAACTGCACATCAACTGCAAATGACACCATCTTGCCATTAAAAGGATAAACTATGAACCAAAAGCCAATTCACCAAAAACAACAAGGCTTTAGCGCTTGGGCGATTTTGCCTTGGCTACTTGCCATCGCTTTGGCAGCCGTGCTATGGCTCGTCTATGAGCAACTGCAAAATACACGCACGCAAGTGGATACACTCAGCCAACAGCCCGCCCAAACCGTCTGGCAGCCCAAAGTCGCCGATAATACAGGGGTCAATCCCGATACGCCAAGCCCTGTCAGCTCTTATCATAATGCGGTCAGCCTAGCGGCGCAGTCAGTCGTCAATATCTACACCACACAGCGTATCAGCCGTAGCCCTTATGCCAATGACCCTGTACTTCAGCAGTTATTTGAACAGCATTATGGCAAGATTGAACGAGAAGAAAATAGTCTCGGCTCAGGTGTGGTCGTCTCAAAAGATGGCTATATCATCACCAATGCCCATGTAATCGAAGATGCCACCGAGATTACTGTGGTGTTTCATGATGGCTCAAAGGCTCATGCCAAAGTCATCGGGCGCGATGTTGAGAGCGATTTGGCGGTCATTCGTGTTGAGCGTAGCGACCTTGTGCCGATGGCGTTTCGTGATACTGCCATCCAAGTGGGTGATGTCGCACTGGCAATCGGCAATCCATTTGGCGTGGGACAAACTGTCACTCAAGGCATCATCTCAGCGACAGGGCGTGCTGGGATTGGCGTTAGTAATTTTGAAGATTTTATTCAAACGGATGCTGCCATCAACCCGGGCAACTCAGGCGGTGCATTGGTCGATGCCAATGGTGCGTTAATCGGTATCAATACCGCCATCTATTCTCGCTCAGGTGGCTCAATGGGTATCGGCTTTGCCATCCCGACAACCATCGTCAGCCAAGTGATGAATGATTTGATTAATAAAGGCTATGTCAGCCGTGGCTGGATTGGCGTGGAAATCGCTCGCACCGCTGACAACCCAACCGCCATCGACACCCAAGAAGGGCTATTGATTGCCCGAGTGCTCGCAGATGGTCCAGCTGATAAAGCAGGCATCAAATCGGGCGATGTGTTGCTTGCTTTGGATGATATGCAGCTGACCAATGGCAATGCTTTGGTGAATTTGGTTGCCAAAAAAGCACCGGGCACGCAGATGACTGCGGTCGTTCGTCGTGGCAGTGAAACGCTCAATCTACCAATCACACTTGCCGAGCGTCCAAATCCATCTGCCCAAGTGCCAACTCAAGCACCAAGCCAAGCGCAGAACCAACAAACCACGCCATCAACGCCACAAGATGCACCTGCGCAAAATGCACCAAATAGTGCACCACATGACGGCAGCTATGAAGCTCAGCTCAATCACTTATTCAATGAGCTCAAAAAGCTACAAAATCAGTGATAACTTAAGTCAAAAAAACCGAACTGTGATGGTTCGGTTTTTTTGTTTGGTCAATTCACAATCCTATTTTGGTATCACAAGCTGCATTCTGCGATTAAAAAACCGTCTCACCACAAACAATGCCGATAGCGTACACGACAGCGCACTGCCTGCACAAATAAAAAACATGGTAATAATCTGATAACGCACCGCCTGCGTCGGATCAGCACCGGCTAGGATTTGACCTGTCATCATTCCTGGTAGGCTCACCACGCCCACCACCATCATTGAGTTGATCGTCGGCATCATCCCGCTACTAATGGCTGTGGCGATGGCACTGTGGCATGCTTCATAAGGGGTTGCAGACAGCGATAACATCGTACGAATCTCGGCCTGCTCACTGTGCAGATGGTCAATCAGCCGTCCTGTGGTTAGCGAAATGGCAGTCAGCGAATTACCCAAAATCAAGCCCAAAATCGGAATGATGTACTGCGGCGCATACCACGGCGAAACCTGCAAAATCAGCATCATCGCCACGAGCGTCACCACACCTGTTGCCACACCCAGTGAGAGCAGGGTATCGGTCAGTAGCCCACGATAGGGGCGTTTGATGCGGTTTTTGGCAGAGATAGCGGCGATGAGCGTCATGATGGATAATATCGTCAGCACTTCGTACCATGCTTCGCGGGCAAAGACCCATGCCAGTATCAGCCCGATTAGGCTAAGCTGTGCTATCGTGCGGATACTAGCGATGAGCAAGGTCTTGGCAAGTCCAAGCTTAAGATAAACAGATATCCCAATCGCTATCAGCACAAGCAGCGATGCCATCAGCACATCAATGATATCTAAAATCATACACGCTCCAAGCCATCAGGCTGTGCACACTCAAGCCGTCCTGCCGTCATCTGCCACGATATCGCACCCAGCATATCCACTTCATCCGTGCGATGACTAATCCAAATATAAGCACGATGCGTATCAAGCCATTCATGCACGAGCGTCATCAGCACGCCTGCACTCACCGTATCGAGCGCTGCGGTCGGCTCATCGAGCAGTAGCACCGTCGGCTCAAGCTGTAGCATACGCAAAAAATGCACGATTTGGCGTTCACCGCCAGACAGCTTGGTGATGTCTTGATGAATAAAATCTGCCGATTTGCCAAATCGTGATAGCCATGCTAGATGTTGATGTTCATCAAAGTGCTGATTTTTATGATGGCTAAAGCGGTAAGGTAACTTCAAATTATCCAATACCGTGCCATCCATCATCACAGGCGTCTGAGTCAGTAGAGCGACTTGATGACGCCAAACTTGCGGTGGTGTGGCGGCTAGGTTCTGCGCTGTTGGCGTATCTAGCAGAATTTGACCTTGTGTCAGTGGTATTTGTCCTGCCAAAGCAGACAGTAGTACGGATTTGCCCGCACCTGATGCGCCCGTCAACACCACTTTATCACCGCCATAGAGCACGCCTGAGACATCATCGAGTAGCACATGAGTACCCTGTGCGTCATTATCTGTGATGGATATATGATTAAAGATTATTAAAGGATGATTTGACATATCAGCACAGCTTAATTATGATGGCTAAGCGACGACAAAGCTTTGAGCGTCTGAACAAAGGATGTCGGCAGACGGTGCGGACGAATGGCCTTGCCATCATTACGCACACAAGCAAGGGTGATACTGCCTGTGGTCGCAGGCTTATCACTATCGGGTCTATAGATACTTTGGGATAGGATTAGGCTTGCAGGCTTAATGGTCAGGCTATCTACAGTAACGCTTAGCTCATCATCAACGAGCAGCGGGGCGATGTATTTGAGCTCGGCTTGACTTACCACAAAATGCACCGCACCGCCTTGACCATGTGTATTTGCCGTGCCTTCGCCATCATCGGATAAGTCAAAAAAGTAGCCATCATAACCCAATGATGCCAACCAATCACGGCGACAGTTTTCAAAAAAAGTTAAATGATTGGCATGATAAACAATCCCACCTGCATCGGTGTGATTGATATAGACTTTGTAATTTTTTTGATAAATTGACATCACGATTTCCCTATAATTGCCCAAAGATAATCAATGAAATTGGCTTACTATTGTACACCTTTTATCCGCTTGGGTGTTAGTATTTTACAAGAGTGTCTGATGAATGTTGATGCAACAAAACTTTGTACAAAAAATTTCGCCATTTGCCCCAAAAATTGTTACAATAGCCTAATTTTTTTGAAAATAAATACATTAGGCGCATAATGATGACTACTTTTGTCAGTTTTAATATCAATGGGCTGCGAGCTCGTCCGCATCAGCTACAAGCCGTCAAAGAAAGCTTGAATGCAGATGTCATCGGACTTCAAGAAACCAAAGTGCATGATGAAGCATTTCCGCTTGAGATGGCAAGCGAGCTTGGCTATCATGTGGAATTTTTTGGGCAAAAGTCGCATTATGGCGTGGCGCTCATCTCCAAGCAAGCGCCGATTTTTGTGCAAAAGGGCTTTCCGTTTGGCGATGCCGATGCCCAGCGCCGACTGATTCATGCACGCTATGACTTTGGCGGTCAGGTGGTTGATGTGCTAAACGGCTATTTTCCGCAGGGCGAAAATCGCAGTCATGAGACCAAATTCCCCATGAAGCGTGCGTTTTATGCCGATTTGAACCGCTATATCACCGAGCTAAAAAGCGATGGCAATGAGCTTATCATCATGGGTGATATGAATATCTCGCCACTGGATATCGATGTCGGTATCGGTGAAGTCAATGCCAAACGCTGGCTTGCCAAAGGTACGTGTTCATTTTTGCCTGAAGAGCGTGACTGGTACCAAGCTTTGATGGAAACAGGTTTAAGCGATACTTATCGATTGTTCCGACCCGATGCCGCCGATGAGTTTAGTTGGTTTGATTATCGCTCTCGTGGCTTTGAAGATACGCCGAAGCGTGGACTACGCATTGACCACATTTTATGTACAGATGGGCTAAAAAATCGCTGTGTCGATGCTGGTATCAGCTATGATATTCGTGGTATGGATAAGCCATCTGACCATGCGCCGATTTGGGCGAAGTTTGATTTGTAAGGTGATTTGCACAAATTTGATTTACGAAGAATTTGGGCGTTTGACTTTTGTTGGATTTTTGGGTAAATTCAACAGGGATGATGGCATGGCTGTGCATAGTTGTGATAGCCAAAAACTTCACATAGCTTATCAAACGCCTTATCAGATGTCTTTGATGGTAAGCAATTAAACTGATTTTTTTAACGAAACCATTTTTTAATAAAACGACAAGGAGCACGCTCATGGCAGTTGGTGATATTAGCATTCCACAGACGATTTATCCGATTTCTGGGGTAAAAATCGGCACGACCAAAGCGTACGTGCGATACGCTGACCGCCGTGATTTGGTGGTGTTTGAGATTGCTAAAGGGGCGACGGTGGCGGCTGTCACCACCCAAAATCAGTTTTGTGCTGCGCCTGTGCAGGTACTTCGTAAGCACATTGCAAATACAGTGCCTACACATCTTTTGATTAATACCGGTAATGCCAACGCTGCAACGGGTGCAGATGGCGTTGAGCGTGCACTGGCGACTTGTGATGCTTTGGCAAATAAAGCAGGGGTCAGTATCCAAAATATCTTGCCATACTCAACAGGCGTCATCGGTGAAGCCTTGCCAAGTAATAAAATCATTGCAGGACTGGACAGTGCTTTGGCGGATTTGTCCGAAGATAACTGGCTAGATGCTGCACACGGTATCTGCACGACTGATACCATCCCTAAGCTTGCTAGCGAAAAGGTCAGCATTGATGGCGTGGACTATCACATCACAGGCATCTCAAAGGGTGCAGGGATGATTCGCCCAAATATGGCGACGATGCTTGGCTTTGTGGCGACTGATGCCAAGATTGACCAAGATTTGCTCCAATCGATGCTCATCAAGCTGACCAATGCCTCATTCAACCGCATCACCATCGATGGTGATACATCGACCAATGACTGCTGTACGCTGATTGCCACAGGCACGGCAGGTGAGATAAGTGAGAGTCATCCTAAGTTTGATGAGTTTTATGCGGCGCTTGAGCGTGTATTTGTCCGCTTGGCGACGCTCATCGTGCGTGATGGCGAAGGGGCGACCAAGTTCATCACCGTCAAAGTCACTGGCGGTAAAGATACCAATGAGTGTGCCGATGTCGCCTATGCGGTGGCACATTCACCACTGGTCAAGACAGCGTTTTTTGCCTCCGATCCGAACTGGGGTCGTATCCTAGCGGCGGTCGGCTATGCAGGCGTCGAGCTTGACCAAAGCCGTGTCAATGTCGCACTCGATGAAGTATCCATCTGTGAGCGTGGTGGATTGGCGACAGGCTACACCGAAGCGCGTGGCAGTGAAGTCATGAAGCGTCCTGAGATTACCGTGCATATCGAGCTTGGACGGGGCGATGCGACCGATACGGTTTATACCTGTGATTTATCTTATGATTATGTGAAGATTAATGCGGATTATCGCTCATAAGCAAGCATGGTTAAGCAAAACAGCTATTGTTAGAGATTAACAATAGCTGTTTTTATTGATTCTTTATATTTATGCATTAAGAGCGGTCAGCAATGCCAAAGCATGACAAGCTTGGCATTTAGCAAAGTTTTACCTGATACTACAGCCAAGTTACCAGCTGATCCATCGCCAAGCGAGCTTTTGGCAATGTACGATTGCCATCGGCATCGCTGGCATAACCAAGTGCGACTAGTACCGAGCTTTTTAGCCCTTTGGCAGGCAGGTCTAGGGCTTGATCAAGTGCTGCAGCATCATAGCCACCGATTGGTGTGGCATCAATGCCAAGTAGCTTGGCAGATAGCAGTAGATGCCCAAGTGCAATAAAGGTCTGATTCTCCGCCCATTGTAATAATAGCTCGGGCTGCGTAGCGTATTGGCTGATATAGTGACTGCACAGCGCTTGGCGAGATTGCATAATCTCATCGCTGGCGAATCGACCCGCATCCTTTTCGGCGTGTAGCACGGCAGTTAGATGTGTATCATCAATCGTCGTGCGAGTGCACATAATCAGAGTATGCGATGCGTTTTGTACCTTTGGCACATTGTGTGCATCGCCACCAGTCATGGCGGTGGTGATGGTTGCTTTAGCATTATCACTGCCTGCGACCAAAAACTACCATGGCTGAATGTTAATCGACGATGGCGCAAGTCGCAGCATCTCAAGCAAGGTATGCAGTGTGGTATCATCGATTTTTTTGGTGGCATCGTATGCCTTGCAAGTATAGCGAGTTTGAGCAAGCTCGAGCGCTGTTTGTGCCAAGATGGTTGTGGTCATAATTTTCCTTATTTTAAGTCTGATGGATCAATATGCTCAATCTTTGCCGATGCTTTACCATCAGCAAAGCTGATATGCACCGTCTGATTGGGATGAAGTTTGGTGATACTGCCAATCGGTGTGTGCGTCTCATCACTGATGATGGCATAGCCTTTTTGTAGTGTGCGTTTGGGATGCTGAATCAGAATCAGACTTTGCAGATGTCGGCAATTTTCTTTGAGCTGATGTAGGCGTGTGCCAAGCGATTGATGTCGCTCAAATGCAGTTTGGCTAAGTGCTTTGGCAGTGGCGAGCTTTTTGGTTGCACTGGATTTGATGCTACTGATAAGTGCATCATTGTGCTGTTTTTGTCGCTGTGCTTGATGCTTGATGGCTGATTGGAGCTGTCTGAGTTCATGATGGCTGTCTTTTTTGGCGAGCATCAGCGTGCGTGAGCTATTTAGGCGAATACGCTCAAGACTGCGTTCACTGTTTTGCTTGGCATGAGCAATGCTAGTTTGGCTGTAGCGATTGATTTTTGTCATCTGCTCTTGGGCTTTTTTGACCATTGCCACCAGATGTGATTCGATGCCAAGAATGACTTTGGATGGTGTATCAAAGCTGGTATGCGCCACTTCATCCAAAATCACCGTATCTCGCTCATGCCCCACGCCCACCCACACAGGCACAGGACATTCCGCCACGAGTGCGGCGAGTTCATAGTCATTCAGATATGCCAAATCACCCACCGCACCACCACCACGAATGATGACCAATAAATCAGGCAAGTCATCAAATGATTCGATAAAATGACTCATCCCCGTCATGATGGCAGCACGAATCTCGCTCGGTGCATGATTGCCCTGAAAAGTCGCATAATGATAATGAAATTGGCAGGCATTTGCCGACGCTAAGCGGTCAGCTTCTGCACGAAAATCCCCTAAGCCCGCTGCCTGCTCGGGTGCAATCACCACCACTTGACGAATATCAAAAGGCGTCGGCAATTTGCGATTGAGCATCAATAAGCCTTCATCGCTTAGGCGTTTTTTCATCGCTTGATACGCCATCGCAATCTCACCAAGCGTATAACTTGGGTCAATATCGCTGATATTTAGGCTAAAGCCGTACTGCGCATGAAATGTCGCCGAGCATTTAATCAGCACGCTACTGCCAGCGCTTAGCGTTTGCCCTGTGGCGGCCTTGAATTTGGCAAGTACAGTGCTTGCACGAAACCGCCACAGCGTCGCACGGCAACTGGCGGTGATGTCGCCTGCATCGTCTTTTTCGGCAAGCTCAAAATAATAATGCCCGCCCTTAGTATTCATCAAGCGAATCTCGGCGCGCACCCACACTTCATGGTCAAAACTGTCATCGATGACTAGCTTGACCGCCGTCAGATAATCCGATAATGACAAATGCGTATCGCTAAGCAAGGCTTTTGGCGCATCAGTTGCCATATCCGCTTCAAACTCGGCAGCGATTTGGCGGTGCTTGGCTGTGATGTCATCACTACTTGGTAGGCTTGCCCCTAGGCGCAGTGCTTGTTCGACAATGGATTTTGGCATGGATGGATATCAGTTGATTAATAATAAATGGCATTTAACAAACGGCATTGTAACAAAGCTTGGCAAACTTAGCAAACTGGGCAAACTTGGTGGTTGGCTCAATCAATGACAAACCAACAAAGCCATCACAACAGGCTACAATACCCAAATAACGCCTAGACAACGCCCAATAAATGCCGAATCACGCCAACCGACTGACACCAGCACCGCTCATCACGCTTGTACCGCCGGCACGCTTTTCGATGATGATTTGGGTATCGATACGCTCTTTTAGGCTTGCGACATGGCTGATGATGCCGATACTTTTACCACTTTGTTGTAGCTCAAATAGGGTGCTGAGCGCCATATCAAGTGCAGTTTCATCAAGCGTGCCAAAGCCTTCATCCAAAAACAGCGACTCAATCTGCATCTGCCGACTATTAATCTGTGATAAACCAAGCGCAAGCGCTAGACTTACCATAAATGTCTCGCCACCTGACAGATTTTTGCTACTGCGTACCACATCGCCTTGATGCAAATCCGTGACCAAAATCTCAAGCGCCTTGCCGCTATCTGCATTTTGGGTTAATAGATAGCGATCATTCATTTTTTGTAAAATATGATTGGCATGATATAGCACCAAATCCAGTGTCAAGCCCTGCACAAAGTTGCGATACTTGCGACCATCTGCCGAGCCAATGAGCACATCTAACTTCGCCCAAATTTCATTTTGTGCCTTTTGCTGATCGATTTGTTCAATTAGCTCTAGTTGATAATGGCGGTTTTGTTCTTCAGTATCTTTTTTGGTGCTAAGCTCACCGATTTTTTGGTGCAGTAAGGCTTGTTCGTCTTTAAGCTGACTGACGGTCTCTTGTAGCTGTGGCAGATTAATCTCATGGATAGTTGGATGATTTTTTTGTAATTCATCTAAACTATTGACACGATCTTGATAAGTGATTTTGGCAAGTTGATGCGCCTGCTCAAGTGCTTGCAAGGTCTCATCGAGTGCTTGCATCGCATCTTTATCAAGCTGTACTGCCACAAAGTCTGCTTCATCATCAAACAAAGAATCTGATAGCTTATCTTGCCAAAGCTTCCCTGCTTGTTGTAGTTTTTTGTGTAGCTGAGCGACTTGTTCGCCTTGATGCTTGATGCTGAGTGTCGCTTGCTCAAGTGTGAGTTTGGCTGTCTGATAGGCTTGTTCACTTTGGCTAAGCTGTGCTTGATGATGACTGATGGCAGATTGCAGTGCATTTTCTACATCATCGACACTTGCATCGCCAAGTAGGGCGTACCGTTGCTCACTTTGAGATTGTAGAATTTTTTGATACTCATGTCGCTGAGTATCTAAGCTATGACAAGCTGATTCAAGCGTTTGTTGTTCAGCCATCAGTGCATTTAATCGGGTTTGATGTTCAATCTGCTCATGAGTCAGTGCGATTTTTTGGGCTGATAACTGCTCATAAGTCTCGTATTGCTTAGTAAGATTATGTTGATAATTATTAATCAAAGATAACAAATCATCAATGCCATCAGCACTGACATTCATAATCATCTGACTAGGCGATGCAATCCAATCATCCACCGATATCTGCTCTGGGATAGTGCATTGACTGCAAATCTTTTCTTGCCACTGATGATAAGATTGACAATCAATGCCAAATGCACCAAGCCCATCTGTCAGCGTATTCACGGTGTCAAATTGTGCAGTCAGTTCATTTTGGATGCTGACAATCTGCGCTAGATATCCTGCGATTTGGGATTTGAGCGATGTACCGTCGGCGATGATATGCTCATGCTGCACAGTCAAGGTCGCAAGATTGGATTGGCTATCTTTGATCTGATAAATCAGCTCATGCGCTTGTTGTTTTAGCCCATCTTTATGAGCCAAATCCTGTAGTAATGCTTGATAATCTTCTTCAAGTTGTAAGTAACTTGGCAATGGCTTATTTGAATGATACTGCGCCCAAATCCCCATCATCTGCTCAGATAGCTGTTGGCACTGATCTTTGGTCTGCCCGCTTGTCGCTGACAGTGTGCTGATTTTGGTTTCTAGCGTATGAATATTAAGTAAATATTGATTGATTTCATCTTGTAGATTGGTCGTGATGACAAGTTGTGCATCTAGCTTATCTTTGGCGATTTGTGCATCATCATCGCTTGGCTGCGTGCCGTTATGCTTATACGGATGTATTGTCGAACCGCACAATGGACAAGGATGACCGTCGCTCAGCTTATCAAACTGCGACTTCATGTGTATCAGCTGTTTTTTGGTTTCGTATGTCTCACTAAGTGCATTTTGTAGTGCCATCGCATCGGTCAGTGCTTGCTGTTTGTTTGCGATATTATGCTTGGCATTGTTTAGCTGATTTTGCTCATTATGGATAGATTCATCAAGCTTGGCTATTTCAGTCATCAGCGCTTGATGATTGTGTGTATGAGCAATGAGCTGTTCGTAGTGATGTGCTTGTTGTTGCAG
Organism: Moraxella pluranimalium; assembly: GCF_002014825.1. Lineage (GTDB taxonomy): Bacteria > Pseudomonadota > Gammaproteobacteria > Pseudomonadales > Moraxellaceae > Moraxella > Moraxella pluranimalium. The sequence continues at coordinate 53,315 of NZ_MUYU01000009.1, forward strand.
ATGCTTTAGCTGATTATCAAGCCTAGTTAGATAGTCTTGATAATTATCCGTAGAATCAATCGCACTTACGCCCAAGATAGTTGCAAGTTCGCTTTGTTGTGATGCCAGTGTATTATGAGCATCTGCAATTTTGTCTTTTACCGATTTGTACGCTTCACGCTTGGCTAAGCGATTGGTATTGGCTTGATGTAGATCCTGATGCGCTTTTTTTAGATGCTGATATTGCTTACCGATATAGGCTTTTGCATCGCTGATTTTGTTGGCACTATGCTTAAGATGGTTAATCTTGTCTAATAAATGTTCATCTTGTTCATCAGCCATTAGTTGCTGCTGAAGTTGGACTAGTGCATCACTGATGCTTGCGACTTTTGAGCGTGTCTCTGTGATATGCTTGCTATTTTCTGCATAAGATTGCTGTCTATCCTTATACTGCGCATCGCACAGATTTAGACTTTGCTGTGTCAGTGCAATCTGTTGGTCTAGCTTGCGCGCATCCGTGATGGCAGGTTTTTTGTCATTGAGTGCTTGCACCGCCTGCTCATAATCCTGCTTATACTGTGCTAGCTGATTGCTATGCATATCCAGTTGTGCGGTGAGTTGTGGCAGCTGATTATTGAGATGAGTTAAAGATTGATTGGCGGTATCATGATCATTTTTCAGCTCATGATACTGCTGATAAAAGGGCAAAATCTCAAAAGCACGCTTTGCTTTATCAAGCCTAGCCTTATCATCAGCAAAGTCATTAAGCTTATCTTGGCTGTCATCCAATTTAGCTTGCCAAAGATGTATCTCATCATGTAGCTTTTGATAGTGATTGGCAGCATTTAGCTCATTTTCATAATTATTTAGCTGTTTGGCTAGTGTATCGCTGTGTGCTTGAGCTTGATTGAGCTCGCCAATCAGCGCATCAAAAGTCGCTTGGTCCATACAATTAACTTCACCAAGTCGTGTCGTTAGCTGTTTGAGCGCAAGTGCTTGCTCTTTATTCTTTTCAAAGGCAAGCTTACCAATCTCAGCATAAATCTGCGTGCCGGTAATCTGCTCCAAAATTGCGCCACGCTTGCCAGCTTCAGCTTGCAAAAATGCCGAAAAATCCCCCTGAACAAGCATCACCGAACGCGTGAACTGCTCTTTATTCATACCCAAGATTTCGATAATTTTTTTTTCAACATTACTCGCTTTTTCTTCAATAATCTTGCCGGTATCATCTTGAGTACTACTTAATAATGATAATTCACGGACAATGGGCTGTAGCTTGCCATTAGGGTTTTTATTGGCTCGGCGCTGTGACCAATACGCACGGTACACCGTTTTATTGACTTGAAAAATCACTTCACTCGATGCAAAAGCCGTGCCGATACTCATCAGCTCGTTATGTGCTGCTGAGACCGTAACTCGGGGTGTCTCACCATACAGCGCCAAACAAATCGCATCAAGCACTGTTGTCTTGCCTGCGCCCGTCGCACCCGTGATGGCAAATAACGCATTGGCATCAAAGGCAGGGTCTTCAAAATTAACCTGCCATTTGCCTTTGAGTGAGTTGATATTTTCAAAGCTTAGCTTAATAATTTTCATTGTTTGTCCATGTATGTGTATCGATTATTGGGCTTTGGTATCGGTTTCTTGTAATTCTTTGAGTAGGGTTTGATATGCGTGCTTGAGTGCGGTTTTTTCGTCATCATTGAGTGCTTCTTTTTCAAGTCGCTTATCAAACACATCGGTCGCGCTCAACATCTCAAGCTTTGGTACAGCTGATGTAACACCCTGTGACAGACTGCCTTTATAGGTACTGCGATTTTTGATACTCAGCGCCGTCAGTCGTGTCTCACTAATAGCATCAGTAATTAATTGCCGTAAATCTGGCAATACTTTTGACCCCGTGTATTCAATCTCAAGCCAAATATCTTGGTCGTATTCTGATAGTTTTGCTAAATTATCATAAATAAAATCAAGTTCGCCACTAATCTTGGCTAAGCTTTGAAAAATTGGCACGGATAGGGCGTTCACCTGAATCGGCTGGCCATCGGCGATATCCACAATCAGCACCTGTTTATGCCGTCCAATCTCACCAAAACCCATCGCAATCGGCGAACCACAGTAGCGGATACGACTTTGCTTAGCGACGATTTGGCTTGCATGAATATGACCGAGCGCCACATAGTCGATATCATCATCAAAGATACTTGCGCTGATTTGTCCAAGTGTACCCACTTGCAAATCTCGCATACCATCATCCGCCGATGAGACGCTTGAGCCTGCGACGAACAGATGTCCTGTGGCGATGATTGGAATGGTTATTTGATAAGTATCTTTAATATATTGCTGTTTTTGTTTAGCAAGATTGGCTAATAGGTGATAATGGTCAGCAACACCTTGAAGTAGGTCGCTGTTTTTTTGTTCGATACTTTGGGCATCGCCACTGGTACGCACATCACGGTCACGCAAATAGGGCGTTGCGATGATAATCGCACTCGGTGTCTCGCCGTCATACAAGGTGATGAGCTCATCTTCAAGATTGTCAGTGGCGCTACCGATGACATGAGTGTTGAGCACGCCAAGCACTTCTTTGGTCTTTTGTAGGCTGGTCGGTGAGTCGTGATTGCCTGCGACGATGATGATGTGCTTGATATGATTTTTGAACGCTTGCGCCAAAAAATGATGATACAGGTGCTCCGCCTTATTGCTTGGCGTCATCGTATCAAAAATATCACCAGCGACAATCAGCACATCCGCTTGATGACTAAGCAAGCTTTCTTGTAGCCATTTTAAAAAGCACTCAAACTCATCATAGCGAGATTGATTGTATAATAGCTTACCTAAATGCCAATCTGATGTGTGTAAAATTCGCAGTGCATGGGCAGGCTTGGCAGGGACGGCGGTATCTTTGGGCGTATCGGTGCACAGATGTGTTTTGATGCTATTCATAGTCTATCAAGTATTGAAATCTTATGGATACTATAGCACTTTTTTGGCGGGGTGTGCGATTTTTTGTAGGGTGTGATAAACTGGTTTATCAAATCACATCACAAAAAAAGACCGCCATCAGGCGATCTTTTTGGGATTGTCGGTTATACGACAGTGCGTACAGTTTTTGCCTTATCCAGTGCGGTGTAGAGTCGATTGACTTCGTCGGCATGGGTTAAGTATAGGCTTAGGCGCAGTGCATGATAGCGACCTGTTTTTGATGCACGCATTTGGATGCTTGCATGGTCAAATTCAGGGAAAATCTCCGCCAAAATTAGCTTCACTTCGTTTAGTAATTCTTCACGATAGCCTTCGTTGCCAATGATGCTCATCGGATAATCCATCGGAAAAGTCCAAAGCTCTGGGTTTTGGATTTCGGTACGGCTTGGAGTGGTATTATTAGTCATGATTCATTTTTCCTAATTGGTTTGATGTCGTATCAATGGGGATGACTGTTAGTTTTTTCAAGTCGCCATCGTAGGATGTTAACACCAAACCATCTGGTCGGTTTTTAGTTAATAAAGCCAAATCCGCCTTTGTTTTGCTTGGCGACTAAATGCGCATCATCCATATTAGTGATTTGTGCAAGTGTCTTTGGTGTATCGACTGTCATTTGTTTACCAATACTTGCCAAATACGCATTTGCCTTATCGACGCTGAGTGCGCCAAATTGATATTCGGCAATCAGACGACCATGTCGCAGTAGGGCGTGGTCGATATCCATCAAATCAGCATTAAAAGTACAGATAAATTGACATTCAAGTACATCTGACAAGATACCATCAGCGATATTTAAGATGCTCGAAACGACATCCGATGTATTGCCACCACCGACACGCTCGGCGATATAGTTTTCGCAGTCTTCGAGCACCAGCACTGAATTTTTGTTATCAATCAGCATACCCATAAACTGCGGATCAGCCAATGCGCCGATGAGATTGTTTGGCACAAAGATAAAGTTCTTATCGGGGATTTGGGCGGTGAGCCACTTGATGTAGTTGGTCTTGCCTGAGCCTGCCACGCCATGCAATAGCATCACGCCTTTATTGCCTTGCGTCAAATCCTGCTTGATTTTTTGATGCACAGGCACAAAGTCATCATTGTACATGGTGTCAATATCTAGGCTAAGCGGCTTGATGACATGGGTTTTGAACACCAAATCTTGACCTTCTTTGAGCAATAGGCTGATTTTGGCATCTGTTGAGACATATTTGCTCAGATATTTATCAAAAAATTGACGGATTTTTGTCAAATTGTCCGCTTGTTGGCTATTATAACCAAGCAGTGACACGCCATAAAACCCTGATTCAATGATGGTCTTGTCATAATCATTGCTCAAATCTTCATTCAAAACTAAGAAAAACTCATAGTCTGGATGAAAATAGCACAATTCACCTGCATAGAACACGCCTGTCTGACCATTATAATGCGCCGTACTGTAATCGGTGCATTGCACAAAGTCCTTGAGCGATTCTTTTTTGATGACGATATCATCACCACGAAAATTGACCGTCGCCATCATACGACTAATCAAGCCAGCAAAAGGGTGACTGTCTGAGCTGACACGCTCATCGAGTGCCTGCACTTGTAGCTGATGCACGCCATTGACATAGTGTTCATCCACGATACGGCGGGGATGATAGTATTTTGAACCGATAATTTTCATCATAAATAAGTTTTTAAAATTGATAGGGATAAAATAAGTCTGCCAATCATCATTAGCAGACTTTAGCAGACCTTGAAAGATTGATAAAGTGGCTATCAATCGTTTTCTAAGAATGAACGCAGATGCTCTGAGCGAGAAGGATGGCGTAGTTTACGCAGTGCTTTGGCTTCGATTTGGCGGATACGCTCACGAGTCACATCAAACTGCTTGCCCACTTCTTCAAGCGTGTGGTCGCTTGGCATATCGATACCAAAACGCATCTTCAAGACTTTGGCTTCTCTTTCGGTCAGATTATCCAAGACTTCACGAGTCGCTTCACGCAAGCCTTCGGCGGTGGCATTCTCAATCGGGCTTGAGATGGTGTTGTCTTCGATAAAATCACCCAAGTGGCTATCTTCATCATCACCGATTGGTGTCTCCATAGAGATTGGCTCTTTGGCGATTTTTAGCACTTTGCGGACTTTGGCTTCGTCCATATCTAGGCGTTCGCCCAGCTCTTCGGGCGTTGGCTCACGACCCATCTCTTGGAGTAGCTGACGGCTGACACGGTTGATTTTATTAATCGTCTCAATCATATGCACAGGGATACGAATCGTGCGTGCTTGGTCGGCAATCGAGCGGGTGATGGCTTGACGAATCCACCATGTTGCATAGGTAGAGAACTTATAGCCACGACGATATTCAAACTTATCCACCGCTTTCATCAGACCGATGTTACCTTCTTGGATCAAATCCAAGAACTGCAAGCCACGGTTGGTATATTTCTTGGCGATACTGATGACCAGACGCAAGTTGGCTTCGACCATATCTTTTTTGGCTCGGCGTGCTTTGGCTTCACCGATGGCCATTTGTCGAGCGACCGCCTTCATATCACGAATGTCCATTTTTAGGGCGACTTCGTGCGCTAGGATTTTTTCTTGTAGGGCGACGACATCTTTTTCGATTTTTGCCAAAGTCTCTGCAAAAGCAGGCTTGCCTTCGATACGATGTGCCAGCCACTCGATATTGGTTTCGTTACTTGGGAAAGTCTTTTTGAACTCTTCTAGTGGCATTTTACCACGACGAATCACCAGCTTCATGATACGGCGTTCGTTGGCACGCACATCTTCATAGACTTCACGCATCAGCTCCATCACTTGATCAGACAAGCGATTGTTTAGCTTGATGAGCATAAAGCGATTGGCAAGCTCATCTTCGGCGGCTTTGGCTTCATCACTACCACGACCGTGCTTGTCTAGGACTTGTTGCGTCTTGTCATATAGGGCTTGTAGCTCTTCAAAGCGGACACGCACTTCTTCGGGATCAAGATTTGAGTCATCGGCATCGGCATCCATACTACCGCCGTCGCCATCTTCATCTTCGTCATCGAGATCATCAATGTCAGGCGTGTCAGCTTTTGGCTCGTCCAAGTTTAGCTCAGCATCTTCTTCGCTCAGCTCAAAATCGGTGTCTTCAAGGCTCAAAAAGCCTGACACCACATCAGAAATTTTCTTTTCGCCATCTAGGACTTGTTGGTATTCGTCCAGCACAAGCTTGACCGTGCCCGGCCAATACGCCATGATGTACTGCACTTCACGTGTGCCTTCTTCGATGCGTTTGGCGATGCCAATCTCACCTTCGCGGGTCAATAGATCGACCGTACCCATTTCACGCATATACATACGCACAGGGTCGGTGGTACGACCCGGCTCGGTTTCTACCGATGCCAAGACAGCAGCGGCTTCATCGGCTGCCATATCATCATCGCTACCTGTATCAGCCAGTAGCATATCGTCATCATCAGGGGCGACTTCAAAGACCTGAATACCGACATCGGTCAGCATCTGAATGATGTCTTCGATTTGATCGCTTTCGGTGACCGAATCGGGCAGTTGGTCATTCACTTCGGCATAGGTCAGATACCCTTGTTCCTTGCCAAGGCGAATTAGCTCTGCTAATTGAGATGATGACTCTTCTTGGTAGCCTTCGTTGCCTGTGATGTTATCATTGCTCATAAATGCGCTCTTATTGATGTAGCAAAATGGTAAACCTTGAATTATACCTGTGTTTGGGCAGTGTTTCAACTTAATAATAGACTAAATCCCATGCCTAAGCGCATCTGGGCGGTGGTGTTGAATGGTGCAAAATTACCCAATCTGTATTCGCTTAATTTGCTGAATCAATCAGCAAAAATACATTCAAGGTCTTCAAGGTCGGATAAATGGTTGCGCTGTTGGGTTTGCCACGCTTTGCGTGTTGTGTGGCAAATATACAACGGACGCTTGGCTATTAATAAGGGCATGGTCGGCTATTTTCAATGGTTGTGATGGGTCTTTTTGAATTAGCGATGAATATTTTGGCAAGAATTGCGCAAGCTACATACAGATTACATACAGATAATGCAATCAAAGTTATACAATATAACAGTTGTAACCAAATGTAAAAATGGCTATGATAATTATCAAAGCGATACCGCGGATATCATACAAGTCTTATACAAGCCTTGATAGCAGGGGTGTCGCAAACTAATGATTTGATTGTTGCCAATTGGCAGTTTTTTAGGAGTGTACAATGAAAAAATTGGCTTTATTCACCGCGATGGTATCAGCATTGGCTTTGAGCGCTTGTGCAAGCAACAGCACCGCCACAGGTAGCACCACAACCAGCAAAGCACCTGCACCAGCTGCCCAAACCGTCACCACCCACACATACGACTGCGATAACGGCTTGGCGCTCAATGTCCGCTATCTAGGCACAGACAAGGTTCAGGTTAGTATGCAAGGCTACACTGGTGAACTTGCCATCGCCCAAAGCGCATCAGGCAGCCGTTATGTAAGCAATACCGGTCTATTTGGCTATGGCGGTGAATGGCACCAAAAAGGCAATATGGGCATCTTGGCAGCCAAAAATATCCACGGCACACCAATCCAAACCGTCTGCCAAAAAACCATGTAATCTGTATTGACATCGGATTATGCAACAAAAAAGCTCTTAATGTTATATTAAGAGCTTTTTTGTTTTGATTAATAAAACCCATCAGCGAAATGCACAGTCTGCCACATGGTCATTGACCATACCCACCGCCTGCATAAAGGCATAGCAAGTGGTTGCACCGACGAATTTAAATCCGTCTTTTTTGAGCTGTTTGGCTAGGCGTACCGACACATCCGTCTGTGCAGGAATATCGGATAAATCGGCAGGGCGGTTGTCAATTGGCTTGCCATCCGCTGTGGTGATGCCCCATAGATAGTCGCTAAAGCTTTGATATTGTTTAATTTTTAAATATGCTTTAGCATTATTGATAATCGCCAAAATCTTGGCACGATGGCGGATAATACCAGCATCTAGCATGAGTTCATCGACTTTGGCATCATCATAGGCAACAATCTTGACCGCATCAAAGCCATCAAACGCCCGATAATAGCCATCACGGCGCTTCAAAATCGTAATCCAGCTAAGCCCTGCCTGCATTGACTCTAGGCACAGCATGGCAAATAAGGTATCGTCATCATAGACAGGCCTGCCCCATTCGTTATCATGATAAGCGATATACATCGGGTCGGATAAGCACCAAGTACAGCGATGTGTCATACAAATTGCCCCATCTGAGCCGACTGCGTCAAGGCATCAAAAAACACAAAGAACACAATCGCCCAAATCAGCTGTAGTACAAGCATCACCACCACAAAGACCTTAAGCACCATACCTGCAGGCTTGGCAGGGTTGCCATATTGATTTGGCAGTGGCTCACCTTTGGCAAATAGCAGATACAAAAGCAAAATCAGATTGGCAAGTGGCACAAGTAGCAGTAGCGACATCCAGCCTGTTTTACCCAAATCATGCAATCTGCGAATGGTCGGCGCAAAGGTGGTATATAGACCAATCAGCATCATCGGCAGCCAAAACATCAGCAAAATGCCAAACATCGCATCAGGATTGACCGCATCAATCATCGCAAATAGCACGCCCATCGGGACTGCAAACAGCAAGCTTAGCAAGATGTTAAGAATCATCGAATACGCAAGATAGCGAATACGCCCGATACGCCCTTTATAATGATAAAAAGGGTAATCGTCATACAATGGTGGTGGGGTATAGTCGTTATTCATAATATTATTAAACCATTTAATTAAATTTGATAATTGTCAGTTGTGCCGTTGCCATCTTGCTGGTCGTCTAGCACAGATAAATCATCTTTGCAGATGGATTTGATGGATTTTGGCTCAAAATTTGGGTCAAGGCGCTTCACCGCCGTCATCAGCTCGCAGATTTGCTTATCCTGGTCTTGGATATGCGCAAGTAAGGCAGCGATGCTTGATGCCACAGGGTCTTTGGCATTAGGCTTGAGTCCATAGGCGTTAAACAAATGCTCGGACTGCGCTTGATGCTCGGTAGGGCTTGCTGGCTCTTCTTTGACAATCATACGAGCAGCACTACCGACCATCGTTGCGCCTGCTGGTACAGGCTTGACGACGACGGCATTTGAGCCGACTTTGGCGCCATCACCGACACTAAAGCCACCCAGAATCTTCGCCCCTGCACCGACGACGACATTATTACCCAGTGTTGGATGGCGTTTTGCGCCTTTTTCCCACGACACGCCGCCCAGCGTCACGCCATGATAAAGCGTGACATCATCGCCAATCTCAGCAGTCTCGCCAATCACCACACCCATGCCATGGTCAATAAAAAATCGCTTGCCAATCTTGGCGGCAGGGTGAATCTCAATGCCTGTGGTGCAGCGGCTAAAATGCGATAAGGCGCGTGCCAAGAATTTTTGGTCGCACTGCCACAGGGCGTGTGCGCCGCGGTGCATGATGCGCGCATGGATGCCGGGATAGGTCAAGAGCACTTCGGCTTTGGTACGGGCAGCAGGGTCTCGCTCTAGGACGGCTTGTACATCATCATTGATGGCGTTTTTTAGTTCGCTTAATTTGGCAAAAATCGACATGGTGGTTTTCCTAACTCATCTGCAAGATGTGAACATATTAGCGACGGCAAAGGGAATTATCAAGTCGCAATCGGGATATCAATGTGCAAAAAATTACTAAGCAAATCACGATAATCCGTCAGCAATCCATCAACAAGACAACTAGCCAATCATCTTATCCATCTTGGCAATCAGCGCACGAATCAGCGCATATTCTTTTTGGTCAAGCTGTAGCCGTGATGACAGCCGTGATAGGCGATGCGGTAGGTGTTTTAGGTCGTCATCGTGGGCAAGGTTGAGTTTTTTTAATAAGTCAATTACTGCGGTATTAAGGCTCGTCGCCTGCGCCTGATTGATGGCAGGTTCATCCCATTGCCCACGGATGGTGATGTCAAGCGGATGGGTGATTTGTGGTGCGCCTTGAGTTTGCTTGTTGGAGTAAATACCCTGTACGCTATTTGTCTGTGCATTACCATCACAAGGATGTGAAAAGTATGCATAGATATTGGCTGCAATCACCTGAATGGCACTGGCGACATTGAGTACCGGATAAGTAGGGTTGGCAGGGATTTGGATATGATAATCTGCTTTGGCAAGCTCGTCGTTGTTCAGCCCATGATTTTCACGACCAAATAAAATAGCAATGCGTGGCGTGATGGCGGTATCAATAGGCTTATCGGCAGATTTATCTTCTGCTGATACCTGCGCCGATAGGTGCTGCGCCATCATTGATGCAGCAAAGGCAGGCGTCACCACAGGGCGTGGCATCTGACGACTGCGAGCACTGGCAGCAAAAATCAGCGTACAATCAGCAAGCGCTTCATCAAGCGTCTCCGTGATGCGAGTATTGGTCAAAATCTCTTGCGCCCCTGCGGCATTGGCAGTGCTGGTCTCATCAATCGGTAGGCGTGGATTGACCACCACCAAATCCGCCAAGCCCATCGTATGTAGCGCACGAGCTGCCGAGCCGATATTGGCGGGCAAGGTGGTCTCAACCATCACAATGCGAATGCTAGGCAGATAATCAAGGTAGTCGTGCGTTTGGCTCATAGGATGCTCTTTTGTTATTTTTTGGTGATTGATGGCTTTATTGATTAATTTATCTAAAAATCACATTATCCACGCCAAGCACCGATTTGAGCTTGGCGATATTTTCTTCGCTTGGGAAAAGTCTAAATCGCTCATTGACATTGATACGGCTGATACTGCACTCATCATACAGATATAGGCTGATTGACACACAATAATCTGCATGAGCGGTGCTTGGTGTATTCTCATCTTCTTGATCAAATTGATAAGCCAATGCCCGTGGCGGTGGGCTATTTTCTTTAAGAATACTAATCAGCGTATCGATTGCTTGGATGTCTTGGGATGGCACTTTGACATGGATTTCTTTGAGACGGCGTAGGCGTGCTTGCTCAATCGGCTCGGCAGCTTGTAAGCGTAGGAACAATCGCCCATCATCGCTCTCACGCACGCCCACTTTGGCGATGACGACATTGGCGATCTGCATGGTTTCAAGATTGCCTTTTTTGTCATATACAGGCTGATATTCTTCATCATAGGCGCTCACTTTTTTGCCTGCGGTGAGAATATGGCTAAATCGTGAAAAAGTATCATTATAACAGCTTAACTCAACACGGCCTTTGCCGTCATCGAGCTTGACCACCGTACGATCACCAAAGTGCGCCACATCAAAAATCACGCCGGCAATCTTACTACCGCCCTTAAAGCCGGTATCCGATAGATTGAGCACGCTTGACACCGAAGTATAAAGCCCCGTCTCGCCACGATATTCATCGAGCGGATGACCAGTCAGATACAAGCCAAGCGTCTGCATCTCATAGCGTAGGCGGTCTTGGGCATTCCAATAGACATCTTCAAGATCAGGCGCAACCGCTAGGCTGTCATCAACTTCTTGGAATAAATCAAAAGTGCCTGATAGCTGGTTTTGGCGATTTTGGGTGGCGGCTGCCATCGCTTCGGGTAGCTGTCGCCATAGCCCACGGCGGATTTGATGGCTCAGATTGATACCATTGGCAAGATACTGCGGCTTGAGCGTTTCTGCTAAAATATCAAAACAGCCTGCCTTAATCAGTGCTTCAAGCGAGCGTTTGCCGACTTTTTTAATGTCCACACGATTACAAAAATCATAAAGGTCTTTGAACGGCCCATCACGGCGAGCGGCGACGATGCTATTCACTGCTTCTTCGCCCACGCCCTTGACTGCACCGAGTCCATAGACGATGGTTTTGCTGTCTCGTACGACGAATTTCCATTGGCTGTGATTGACGCTTGGCGGAATGACATCCAGCCCAAAGTTATCCGTACAATCACTTCTTAAGAAAACGACTTGGTCGGTATCATCCATCTCCGATGTCAATACCGCCGCCATAAATTCGGCAGGGTAGTAGTGCTTTAGATACGCCGTCTGGTAGGCAAGCACGCCATAGGCTGCCGAGTGCGATTTGTTAAAGCCGTAGCCTGCAAATTTTTCGACTAAATCAAAAATCGATGCCGCAAGCGCACCATCCACCCCTTGCTCAATCGCACCATCTACAAAGGTCGAACGCTGTTTTGCCATCTCTTCGGGTTTTTTCTTACCCATCGCACGGCGTAGCATATCAGCGCCGCCGAGCGTATAGCCTGCCAGCACCTGCGCAATCTGCATCACCTGCTCTTGATAGACGATGACGCCATAAGTCGGCTCAAGCGCAGGCTGTAGCCATTCATGCTGAAAATTTGGGTCAGGGTAGGCGACTTCTTGGATGCCATGCTTGCGGTCAATAAAGTCCATCACCATGCCAGACTCGAGCGGGCCCGGGCGATATAGGGCACACATCGCAATGATGTCTTCGATGTTTGATGGCTTAAGCTGTGCTAGGTATTTTTTCATCCCCGAGCTTTCTAGCTGGAATACCGCCGAAGTCTTGGCTTCTTGTAGCACCGATTCATAGACATTCATGTCATCCAAGGGAAGTGTGTCAAGGTCAATCGGGTCAAGGTTTTGCGCCTTGCGAGTGGCGTTGATGTTGTCAATTGCTGCTTGAATGACCGTTAAGTTTCGCAGTCCCAAGAAGTCAAACTTCACCAAACCGACCGCTTCGACATCATCCTTATCAAACTGACTGACAGGATGACCTTCATCATCACAATACACCGCACTAAAATCACTGATGCGATTGGGGGCAATCAGTACGCCACCTGCGTGCTTGCCGACATTGCGTGTCAAGCCTTCGAGTTTTTTTGCCATCTCCCAAATCTCGGTGATGGCTTCGTGGTCAGGGTTGTCTTCGTTGGTGACCAAATCTTTGAGCTGTGGCTCTTGCTCTAGCGCATCATCTAGGCTGATGCCAGGGGTTTTTGGAATCAGCTTTGAGATGCGATCGCCCATACCAAAGGGCTTGTCTTGGACACGAGTAACATCTCGCACCACCGCACGAGCCGCCATCGTACCAAAGGTGATGATTTGGCTGACCGCTTGGCGGCCATAAGTGCGTGCCACATAGTCGATGACACGGTCACGCCCTTCGATACAAAAGTCGATATCAAAGTCAGGCATCGACACACGCTCAGGGTTCAAGAACCGCTCAAACAGCAAATCATAACGCAAAGGGTCAAGGTCAGTGATGTTCAGCGCATATGCCACAAGCGAACCTGCGCCCGAGCCACGCCCAGGCCCGACGGGTACGCCATTGGCTTTTGCCCAGCGGATAAAGTCCATAACGATAAGAAAATATCCTGGAAAACCCATTTTTAGGATAATGCCAAGCTCATATTCAAGCCGTTCATCATAAGGTTTGCGGATATCTGCCCAGTCATCGCCACGCTCAGCAGGCGGATAGAGTTTATCAAGGCGTTTATTGAGACCATCGGCGGATGTCTTACGAAAAAATGTCTCAATCGTATCGCCTTCGGGAATAGGAAAATCAGGCAAGACATTAATGCCAAGCGTGAGCGTAACATTACAACGAGATGCCAAGCGATTGGTATTTTCGATGACTTGTGGCAAATCAGCAAACAGCGCCGTCATCTCAGCTTGGGTCTTAAAATACTGCTCTTCGCTATAGATGCGTGGACGGTGGGAGTTGCCAAGCGTATAGCCACTAGCAATACACACACGGGCTTCGTGAGCATCAAAGTCGCTACTGGTATCGACTTCTTTTGCGCCATCGCTTGGCTTGGGCGTAGCTTTCATAAAGCGTACATCATTATGGGCAATGATAGGGATGCCAAGCGCTGATGCTTGGATGATGGCCTGTTCATTAAAGCGGTTGTCTTGGTTGTGCGTGCGTTTGATACCCAGGTATAGTCTATCGCCAAACACCGCTTGCCATGCTTTGAGCGTCGCTTGGGCGTTCTCAGGGTGATTGCCCATCAGTGTCGTCGCCATCTCGGAGCGAGAAGTCAGCACCGCAATGATGCCATCATGTCGCTCAAACAGTGCTTGCTTGGTGATAATCGGCGTGACAACACTCACCGAGCCATTGTCATTCATCGGACGCATGGTATAGGCATCTGATACTAGGCGTAATAAGTTTTTGTAGCCATCATTATTCATGGCGTACAAAATCACGCTAAAGCGGTTCTCTTCATCTTCACGGCTGATGGCGTTGCCGATGACAAATTCAGTGCCGATGATTGGCTTGATGCCTGCGCCGATACACGCTTTATAGAACTTCACCACCGCAAACATATTGTTCCAGTCGGCAAGCGCAAGCGATGTCTGACCATCAGCTGCCGCCGCTTTGACCAGCTCTTTGATACGGATGATAGAATCGACAATGGCAAATTCGCTACGAACGCCCAAGTGTACAAATGACATAGTTTATTTAAATAGATAAATTAATATAAATTGCAAAAGTGAATAGCTAACTTTTTTCAAGCTTATCAATCGGTATAAGTCTGATAGCATACCAATTTAGCTTGGCAAAATTTGATTAAGCAGCACAAAGGCAATGATGGCAAAGCCAATGATTAACACCGCCAAGCGAAAAATGCGTGCCGTGCTCATCTGTGATTTAGACATACCGCTTCCTTTGTTAGACAAATTGATGATTATAGCATGATTGCGTGGCTTTGGGTGGCTTATTGTGGTAATGCGCCCAAATTGCAACAAATGCTTTTGTTCGCCCACCGGTCAATCGGCAAAATATATGGCAGCTCATTGTATTTGCGCTATAAATAGTATTTTTGTTATAAAATTACTATATATAACTTAAACTATTGATTTTATGTATAAAATGTTCATAAAATTAGCATAGAAATTTAACAAAACTAATTAGTCTTATGTAAATTTTACTATGCTAATTTGTTGCTTTGTGTTATAATGCTATTTTTATTCTTTCTGTAATGCAACACAACGATACATATAATTGAACGCTCCCGACGCTCCAATTGTATCTTGAGTTTGCTAATTGGTTTGATTTAGCTAAGGAGTGTCAAAAGTTGACCAATCGTATTGATGATCTTCGTTGGGGAAGATTTGCTTTAATGGATTGCGACCTTGTAAGTGGTACTGCCAGACTGTTTGGCGAATGGTCGGATGTTGAGATTGCATTTTTGCACACACTACTTGAGCCGACAGATAATATTATTGAAGTTGGCTCTAATCTTGGATTGCACGCCGTACCTTTGGCAAAAGCCATACCACAAGGTGTGTTTATTGGTTTTGAGCCGCAACAAGTGATTTTTGAGCATCTGTCCACCAATCTTCGTTTGAATCAGCTGGATCATGCGCTGTGTTTTTGTCAGGGCGTAGGGGATAAGAATGCGTGGCTTGAAATTGAGACGTCAAATTATCAGACTCAATGGAATTATGGCAGTTTTTCTTTGGATAAAGGATTTTCAACCGAACATCAATTTCCAGCATCCACCCAAACGCAAAAGGTGCAAATTGTTACACTGGATACGCATCCGCAAGTTGCTAAGTTGCAACATCTCAAGTTGCTAAAAATGGATGCTGAAGGCTATGAAACTCGTGTGTTGGACGGTGCAAAATCGCTTATTAATCGCTTTCGCCCATTGATTTTTACCGAAATGCAACTTAAAGCGGGCGTGGATATTTGGCACAAAATGACTCAAATGGATTACGAGTGCTATTGGTTTGCATCGTGTCGTTACCAGTCCGATAACTATCGCCAGATAAAAGTAGAAGACTTGCCAAAAGGACAATTTTTTGAATTTGGATATGATACGAATGCAATTTGCATTCCCAAAGAGTTAGCTTTTAGTGTGCCGTCATATCTACAAAAAATACAAAGTGAGCACTTTGAAGGTGGTGGCATCACACTAAAAGCAATCACCAAGTCAGATATTTATGCAAATTAAACGTTGATATGCGCCATGTTAAAAAGACAGACTGAATAAGCCTGTCTTTTTAACATGTAACCGATATGGAAAATTGATAAAAATATCGGTACAATAAATTCATCCTTTTATTGTGCGACTGCCATGTTTTATATCACCCAATCCAATGATACGCAGATTTTATTAGACCGTTTAATCCAAATTTATCAAAGCCAAACCGCTGATGGACGACACACATCACTGGGTGCACAAGTGTTTGCGCCGTTTACGGTGATTGTGCCATCGATGGTGCTTGGCGATTGGCTCACTAAGGCGGTGGCGAGCCAAATCGGTATCAGCACGCTGTTTACTGCACAGTTTTGGGGTCAATATCAGTGGCAGATGATTCAAAAAGTGCTCAAAATCGACGCCGAGCACAACGCCCAAATCGGTCGCAATGACAGCTTAGAAGTCCCCGAAGTGGCGGTACTATCCGCATCAGTGATGCGTTGGCGATTGTTTGGATTTTTGAGTGCGATTGATAATAATCAGCTACATGAGATTTTAGATAATCACAATCATCCGCTTGAGTTTTTGTTAGCAACACTACATGATAAAAAGGCAGACACTTTGCCCGAGCACCGCATTTGGCAAGTCTGTGAAGAGCTGTCTGCGGTCTATGTGCGCTATCTGACCCATCGCCCCGAGTGGTTACACGCTTGGACACATGATGAGCCACTGCCGATGAGCGTCGATGCAATGATAGCGCAAAAACAGCAATTTGCCACTGTCTTTGGCGATGATGCCGAGACACCCGAATGGCTAAGCCTGCATTATCACAAACTCGAAGCGCTGCTACGCTATCTGTGGCGTTCGTTATTTGCACAGGTGTATGACTATCGTGAAGCCTTAGAACACCGATTTTGGCAGGTGCTGACAGGCGAGCGGGGCGATGCGGTGTATCATCTTGCCACAGGCGTATTGCCACAGGCGTTGTACTTATTTACTGTTCAGCAGATTCCGCTGGTTGAGTTACAATTTTTAAAGCGTTTATCGACATTCATTGATGTGCATTTATTCCACTTTAATCCATCCAAGATGTTTTGGGCGGATATCGTCGATAAAAACTGGCTTGCCACACAGCGCATCATCAGACCCAATACCGTTTATCTCAAAGATCACGGGCACAGCTTATTATCAAGATTAGGTAAAGAATCAAGAGAAACTTTTGCCATGCTTGCTGATATGTCAGGCGGTGAGTTTTATTATGAAAAACCATTGCAAGCAAGCTCAACGACTGATGATACCATCCGCCCGCATGATTGGCAGGTGGTGTGGTCGGATGAATTTCGTCAATTTGACAGCAGTCAAGGACTGCTCAATCAGCTCAAAAAAGACATTTTGATGCTTGATGAATCAGGCGTCAGCGATGAATGGCTTGGCGATGTACTGGATATACTTCAAGACAAACAGCGAGCCAAAGGCATCATGACGCTTGACGACACAGCACGCTTGCCAAGCTTATCCATCCATGCTTGTCATAGCCTAAAAAGACAGCTTGAAATCGCACGTATCATGATTGCTCGCTATCTCAATGAGCCCAATGCCGACGGCAGTGCACGCCATCTATCCGATGTCGTGGTGTATCTGCCTGATGTCGCCGAAGCCGAATCGCTGATACGACTGGTGTTCGATGACGGGGTGGGTGTCGATGGCTTGTCATTGCCCGCCAAAATCACCGGCACGACCAATAAGACGATTGATGAGCTGATGCAGGCAATTGCCGGGTTTTATACTTTGCTTGGCGGTCATGGCAGATTTTATTGCCAAGATGTCTATGACTGGCTGATGCTCCCTGCGATGTACCAAAGCTTTCACCTAAGCTTTGATGAGATGAGCCGAGCTTGCGAGCTACTTGCCCAAGCAGGTTTTCGACGGGGATTTGATGCACGGCATTTGGCACAGACGCTCGATGGCGATGATGTCGATTATCGTTATAGCTTTAGCTATGCTTTAGACCGCTTGGTACTTGGGCTACTCAATCCCGATGATGATACCAAGCCAAATAGCCTATTGTATCCATTTGACTGGCAAGCAGGGGCATTTGGCGAAGCGACGACACCGCTATCGGGTGTCAGCCTATCCGACCAAAAAATCATCAGCGCCCTGTGCGCCATCCATGACGGGCTATCCGCTGTCTATGGGCAGTATCAGCAGGTGGACTTGGTGCAGACTTGGCTGGATAAAATCGAAACCGATGTCATTGACCGCTATTTTGCCCATCTCAAAGACACGCCACAGATGCGAGCCATCTTTGAAGCCAAAAACAGCATCGCAGCGAGCCTACGAGCCAATAAAAACTACCATAAGCACCTAAAAAACCATCACGAACATATCTTACAAAGCAATGATGAAATTAAGCTAAGCTTACAATTTGTCCTAGAGAGTATCAGTGCAATGGTAGCAAATCAAGCCATCAGTGCCGAGCCTGCAGGCGTGATTACCTTTGCACGGTTTGGTGCACTGCGTAGTATTCCGTTTGGGCTGACTGTGATGCTGGGCATGAATTTATCCGCATTCCCACGCCAAGATACCGTACAACGGCTTGATCTGATGCGTGCAGGGCTACGCCGTCGTGGTGACCGCATGAACGAAGATGATGACAATGGGGCGTTTTTGGATGCGATATTGTGTAGCCGTGATGCGTGTATGATTTTTTATGACAGCATTGCATCTGATGGCATTACTGAATTATTGCCGGCATCGCCCGTCAGTGAGTTATTAGAATTTTTGAAAAATGGCGTTGATTGGCAAACCAGTCTTGCCAAGGGCATCACTTGGATGGATGTCACATCCGATGAGATTGGTTCTGCTATTGCCAAAGCCATGCCAAGCGTGGTTGAGCAGTATTTGGTTACACATCACGCCGCCACAAGCTTTGATGAGTCGTTATTTTATCAATCAGATGCCAAAGAGGTGATAGAACACGCCGAACAGCTTGAGAGTTATGTACATGACTTGCTCATGGCAAAAATACACACCCTCAAAGACGCTGAGCGAGCACGTCTCGTCCCAGCGCCACTTTGGCAATCGATTCGCACCATGCTCGATCAGCAAAGCGAACAGATGGCACAGCAAGCACTTGCCACATTCCCAAGTGATGATGAATATCAAGCAATCTTTGATGCACTCATTGGCCATTTATCATATCAATCAGATGGTCAAGCCAAAATCACAAAGCTAATAGCACAGTATCAGCTGATATTACCAAGTATCATGACGGTCAGCGAACTTGCGTCACGGCACAGTCGTTTTGCGCTTAATTTTTTACAAAATAAAATTAGCCTAGATGATGAAAACGATGAAGATACACAAGATGAGCCGCTTAGCCTAGATGCGCTGACACGCTATCAGACTCACGATCGGATCATCCAAGCGATGGCGAATGGGGCGTTTGATGGTATGAGTATGCGTGACTGGATGGCACAGATTTTGAATAAAAACTTATCAATATCATCCAATCAACCCAATCAAGTGGCAAGTCAGACAGCTGGGCATAATACACAAGTAAGTACACAGGCAAATGCACAAAGACAGTTTCGTGCGATTTTTTATGATGACTTATTGCCTGCAGGTGTCAGTCGATTTGACAGTCTGCACGAGCGATTGGTGGCGATTGCTGACATTGCCGATACGCTATTTGAACATCTATCCAAGCACCACATCCTAAGCACAGATGACTGCCAAGCGATAGCTAGTGCTGATGACATGAATTATTCCAAGCTGATTCATCCTGTGCATGAAGTCGGTGTGACGCTACAGTTTGGCGAGCACAAGCTTAGTCTAATGGCACACCTACCCAAAGATACACCAAACTGTTGGCTATCTATTTTGCCAAAATCCGTCCGTGCCAAGCATCTACTGCAGGCGTGGCTATCGCACCTAGCATGGCAAATTGTGTGCCAAACCACACAAGATGACATCACGGCAGGGCGTTATCATAGCATTTGGCAATTTAGTAAATCTTCAGGATTGACCAAAGATATCGGACTCGGTGATGATGTGGATATGCTATGCTTTAAGCCTATCGGAGCCACAACTGCCAAGCATTTGCTTGAGTGCTTTGTGCTGATTGCACAGCTGAGCTATCATCTGGTGCTACCTATGACCATCGATGCAGCTATCAAGATTGCTTTTCATCATGGTACAGATAAATTAAACTTAAACGAAAAAATATTTTATCAATATATCAACAGCTATCAACAAGAGATGGAACAAGCATGGCAAGTATTGCTAACAAATACAGACATAGAATCTGAGATGCAGCGTGCATATGATTTGGGACAAATTCTCTACCAAATTCTGCCATCCATGCTATGCACCATCGATACGCTTGCAGTCGCAAAAGGGGATAAATCATGAGCAACAAAACAACAGGCATTCCTGCCATTGACTGTACGCTAACAGGTGGCTATCTGATTGAAGCATCGGCAGGCACGGGCAAGACTTGGACGCTGACGGGTATTATCTTGCGACTACTGATTGAGCATAAATATGCCCCCGAGCGTATCATCGCCACGACATTTACCAAAGCTGCCGCCGCAGAGATGCAAGAGCGCATCTATGAGCGCTTGCAATCATTCTATGGGCTGATGCGTTGGCTAAAAAGTGTGCAAACACAGCATCCGCATTGGTTCGTTGCAGATGAAGAAAATATTGATACTATTATTCAAGAAATCAATGAATATGCAAGTGATGCACAAGTCGCAGGTGATGACCCTATTAATCAGTATTTATTAACAAATCTACTGCTAGCAGGTGGGCACGCCATTGATGAATCTCTACGGCGTACAGCACTGGTTTTGACAACTTTGGATAAGCTATTTGTTGGGACGCTAGACAGTCTTGCCCAAAAATGGCTACGGGAATTTTCATCTCAAATCGGTCATCGCTCAGACAGTGAGATTTTGATGGACAAAAGTGCCGTCATTCATGCACTGGTGCATGACCAATTGCGTGCGCATCAGTCTCGCCTAAGTAAACATCAGCCTGATATTTATCAGCAAATACTGAGTGTTTCACCATCATTTTTTAGTAATGTTGAACAGTTTGCACAGTTTGTCAATACAGCCATCAATTTTTATTCTGCGCCACTTGACAAAATCAAGCCCATTAACATCGTGGATACGGCAGTCATTGAGTGCTGGCTTGATGAGTTTTTGGCAGTGGATTTGTCGCAATTTGCACCGTTTTTTGATGCAGAATATCGCCGTCAAGTGGGCATCGGTGGCACAAAATCCTTGCCAAAACAGCTGCCATTGCTTGCAGAGCTATATGATAAGTTATCCGCACATCGTTTGGATTTTGTTCACCATCTGACCAAGCAAGAGATTGCTTTTATCGATGAAATAGAAAAATTTTCACAGGTGGATTTTTTTAATAAAACTTGCGATACGACAGCCAAAGCGACCTTTATCGGACTGCCGTGGGATAGGGTGACACTGGTCAAAACAATATACAACACACTCAACACTCAAGCAAAGTATCATTATGATTTGCTAAAATATGACATCATCAACTCTGTGCGTGAACAGCTCATGAGTGTGCTAGAATCACAAGGGCAAACCACCTTTGAACTGCAAATGGTGCGTCTAAATCAAGCACTAGATGCTGATGAAGGCTTGGCGGAGCACATACGCCATCACTATCCTGTAGCGCTGATTGATGAGTCACAGGATATCAATGGCTTGCAAGCGCAGATGATTGAAAAAATCTATCTCTCACGCTTGTTCAATTATGAAGACAAGCTAAACACATATCACAAATATGGTGGCGATAAGCCTAAGCCTGTCAAAGGATTTTTGTTACTTGTGGGCGACCCCAAGCAGGCGATTTATCGCTTTCGTGGTGGTGATGTCGCCAACTACAACTGGCTAAAATTTTATGGCGAAGATAAGCTCGGTCACCCTGTACTCAATCAGTCGCTATCACTGACCCAAAACCGCCGTTCCAACCAAGCGCTGATTGGTGCGTTGAATGAATGGTTTGTCAAAGGCAACACAGACGATTGGTCAAATCATGCCAATCTAGGGCAAAGCATCAGCTACGAGACCATCGAAGCGGTGAATGAAACCCAGCGATTGTCATGGCAGCAGGGATCGCCACAAGCGGAGTTTATCGGTCGGATGCCAATGTCGCTACTCCACACCGCATCGGATATTGCCGAAAAAACCGCACTGCATATCAACAGCTTATTACAGCAAGGCTATCACATCGATGGGCGATTGGTGCAGCCATCAGATATCGCAGTGTTGGCACGCGGACATAAACAGCTTGCCGAAGTCAAAAAGTGTTTAGATGAACTAAAAATTCCTGCGCTAAATACCAAGACCATCAGTGTCTTTGCCACGCCTGCCGGTGATGATTTGCACACCTTACTATTGGCAGTGATAGATAGTCGCTCCACAGCCAATCTTGGCAGGCTTTTGGTCGGCCGCTTAGTCGGTATGTCGCTTGATGATGCCGTTCGATTGCTCGACGGGGATGCTGACAGTGAAATGACATCCAGTGACGCATCGTTTAATAAATCCGACATTTTATCATATCTACATAAAATTCATGACAAATGGCAAAATCACAGCTTATCATCAGCACTGAACTATGCACTTGGCAAAGCGCCATTTACCGATGGTGGCAATCTATGGCTGGTCGCTGCATCGCTTGGTGAGCGTTATTTGGCGGACTTGTGGCAGTTGATTGAACTTTTGAGCGCCCAAAGTGACTTGCACGAAAAACAGCTATTAACTTGGTATCAATCGCAAAGGCACAGCGAAGATGAGAGTGTCGGACGTCGTATCTTGCCCAGTGAAACTGGTGTCAATCTGATGACTATGCACAAATCCAAAGGTTTGGAATTTCCCATCGTTTATGCACTTGGGCTTGATGCATCCGCTGTCGCCACAGTGCATGGCGAGAAGATTTATCCGTATAGTAATGAGCGGTTTGAGCGCTGTATCTCAACAGTGATGTACAAAGATAACGATGATGATTATTTCAAAAATCTTGATAATCAAGAAGGTATCGCTGAGATGCGACGACTAGGCTATGTGGCACTGACCCGTGCCAGTGAGCAAATTTTTATTGTGGCAAAGGTTGCTGGCAGAAATTCTAGCATTGATTCTAGACCACTATTTCAATGGCTAGAATGCTCACCAAAAACCCCACAATTGCCCGAGCGTATGACATCACTGATGGATGAGATTAATCTAGATGAAGTGATACTGAATGACGCCATCTATAAGCAATCACAAACGCATGAGCTCATACCGCTGACTTATCAAGATTGGGATACGCTATTGCCTATCAAACGCTTTGTTGGTGCGTATAAAACCAGCTTTACCGCCTTGGTGAGCCGACTGGATAAGCCGACCAAAGATTTATTGACCGAGCTTGCCGACCATGATGAGATGGCGGTATTGACCGAACTACAGGCTGATGTGCAGGCGGTAGATGGTCATGAGATAAATATTCGCAATAGCTTTATTAAAGGTAGCAGGGCGGGCGATTTTTTGCACAAAGTATTACAACACATTGAACCCAATCGTATCAGTGGTGTGGTTGATGACTTTGTCCGTCGATTGTCTTTACCAAGTAAGTACAATAGCCAAAGCCAATTAAAAGATGGGATAAATGACAAAGGCGAGCATGACCAGCTGGTGATGTGGCTAAATGATGTCATTCATGCGCCATTTGCCGCATCTGGTGTCAGCTTGGCATCACTTGCAAGTGGTGTGCAGGTGCGAGAGCTTGGCTTTACCTTGGGGCTTAAGCCGTCATTTGATATTGATAAGCTTAACGAAGTATTTAAACAATATAGTGATAAACCACTGTCATTATCCACCCAAGAGCATCAAGCGGTGTGGTATCGCTTTATGCGTGGTGAGATTGACTTGGTGTATGAGCACGCAGGCAGATTTTTTATTGTAGATTACAAATCCAATTATCTGGGTGATAGCCGTGATGATTATCACCTTGACAAGATGAATGAGGCGATGAGCGAGGCGGGGTACTGGCTACAAGCCGTGATTTATCAAGTGGCACTACATCGTTTATTAAAGATTAAATTGGCTGATTATACCGGCAATGAACAGCGTTATCTTGGTGCGGTTGAGTACTTTTTCTTAAGAGGGATTTATAATGATGATGCAGATATGGGCAAGATGGTGTGGCAGCCGCCGTTTGAGCTGATTATGGCGGTTGATGCCTTATTTGGCTGATATTGTGATAAAGTTGATAGATATTGATAAAGGATAATAAATAATCATGACGAGCACCATTTTAGAAGATAGCATCAGTCGCTATGTCACCAGACGCATTCATGACCATGCCAATTGGTATCAGCACAAGTCATTGCTTGCGACTCCGTTTGAGCTAAAAGCATCAGATGAAGCGACTTTTTATGTCATTCATGAAGCATTATTACAGCTCATCTCATCAGGTCATACTGTATTAAAACTTGATAATCAATCTACCGACACGCTTGGCATCACATCATTACAGTCTTGGCAGTCGTTGTGTCTTGAGCCGATATTGGTGCAGATCAATCAGTATTTGGATACGCCGTTTGGGTTTGATACGGTATTTGACCAAATGAATGCACTGCTTGATGATGCACAGGCGTTGCTATCATGGACAATTCAGCAAACCAATACGCTGATTGCACAGCTAAAGGCACAGCCTAAGGTCATCAGCGATGGACAAATCGCCCAAGTGCGTGAGCGATTTTTGTGGGTGCTGCGTGCATACTATGTGATGCAAAAAATCGCAGGTGGCAATCTGATGACATGGGCACAGTGTCTGCCGAAGGCGTTTTTTACGCCGAGCAGTATAGATGGTGAGCGTTATGACGGTGAGCACATCGCACCCATTCGCTATAGCATGAGCGCTGATGCGGTGTATCTGTGGACTCAGCGTGCCTACCGAGCAGAATCACAGCTGATGGCGCATATCCATCGACTTAGTCGTGCGGTGGTGCAGCCGTTTGGCACGGCTGGCATATCATCCGAGCTAAATGCCGAGCAGGCGGCGGCGGTAAAACTGGTGGCAACTCATGCCTTTGGGCTAATTACCGGCGGGCCGGGAACGGGCAAGACCTACACTGTAGCGCAAATCGTACTTGCGCTAATGCGTGATTTGCAAGGTGAAATGCCGTCTTTGGCACTGGCTGCACCGACAGGCAAGGCGGCACAGCGTATGAGCGAATCGCTACAAAACTCATTGCACAAATCACTGCCTGATAAGCACAATCTTAGCCTACCCGAACCCAAGACCATTCACCGCCTGCTCGGTATGGGTAATCGGGGCAAGCCACGCTACGATGCCAACAATCCACTGCCATATCAGATGATTATCATCGATGAAGCATCCATGCTCGGCACGGAGCTTGCGTGCCAATTACTAGCAGCAATCGCCACAGGAACACGAGTGATACTGCTTGGGGATGCCAATCAGCTGGCCGCTGTCGATGCCGGTGCGGTACTGGCGGATTTGTGCCGTATGCCTAGCTTGTCGCCATATCGGGTCAATCTTGTAGAATCCAAGCGATTTGATGACAAATCTGCGGTGGGGCAGCTGGCAAAGTTTGTGCAGCTCGCAGATGATGATACTGATTTTACAGAGTTTGATACACT
The DNA here is from genome assembly GCF_002014825.1 of Moraxella pluranimalium. Lineage (GTDB taxonomy): Bacteria > Pseudomonadota > Gammaproteobacteria > Pseudomonadales > Moraxellaceae > Moraxella > Moraxella pluranimalium. The sequence continues at coordinate 78,831 of NZ_MUYU01000009.1, forward strand.
GGTTCAGCGATTTAATCAGTTGCATTTTTATCCTTTGCAAGCACAGCAAATCACGGCGTGTTATGATGGCTTGGTAGCGGATTTTATGCCGTATTTTGAGCTGACCAAGCAGTATCAATATCGCTTTGCCACGATGGATACGGATGCTCAGGCGCAGGCGGTGAGTGACATTTTTAAAACCTTAAACAACTACCGTATCCTGTGTGCATCGCACATGGGGGCGTGTGGCGATGATGCCATCAATGCGCACTTATCCAAGATGCACCGCAAGCATCTGCACACACCGCCATCCAATTCACCGTGGTATCATGGGCGTGTGGTGATGGTAACCCAAAACCGCTATGACTTAGGTCTGTTTAATGGGGATATTGGCGTGTGCTTGTGGGGCGCTGATGGCTTGACGGTGTATTTTGAAGGTGATAGCGTGCGTAAGCTGTCCGCCGAAGTGCTCGATGAGCATACCATCACCACTGCCTATGCCATCACAGTGCACAAATCGCAAGGCTCTGAATGGGAAAAAATCGCCATCGTCTTTGATGAAGCCAATGCACGCCTGCTGTCAAAAGAGCTGATTTATACCGCCATCACCCGAGCCAAATCCCAAGTGGTGATATACAGCACCAAGCCTACCATCATGCTTGCGATAACCACACCGACCGTCAGACAGACAGGGCTTGCGGTTGTGGACTTTGCAGGTTAGGGTGATAAGTTGTGTAGTTTTTTTATAATGTTTATTTTATAATGTTTATTTTATAAATCAAGGGTTGTTATGCCAAAAATCACATCCACTCCCAAAACAGGCCGTGAAATCAATGAAGCATCTATGGCACGCCGTGGCATTGTCAATAAAGCATTCAAACTGCACGAAGATACAGTGGCACTAGTCAAAACATTATCCGAACAAACGGGCAAATCTCAAGCGCAAATCGTCACCGAAGCCTTGCAGATGTATGCAAATCAGTGTGATTAACTTGTTGTTTGTTTTACAAATGATGTCGAAAAAAGTTAGATTGCTAAAAATTTTGAAGCTTTGCTAGACTGGCAATAATACTATGCTAATACCCCCAATTCTCCTACTGCTTGGGGAAATCGGCAATATTGTTAATAGTGATGCTACCGGATTTGTCAATTCGAATATGCGGACCTATGCCAAGCTGGTCATAGTTAAAATAAATATCGATTATCTTGGCTTTATCCATATCTTGCTTATATGGTTTAAGTCCTTGATAATATAAGGGTTTTGGTTCACCATCATCAATGCGATAGGCGAGTACATCTGTTGGTTTTGGGCGTCCAACAAGGCGAAAATTCTCGACATCGAAACCAAATTGCCCATAATCCCTACGAAAAGCCACAACGACAGAGCTCCCCTGTGTAGGTTGAACAAGGTCAAAAATTCGCTCATATTTTGTCGCTTGCAGGTGATGAAAATGCCCAATTGACTTCACCAAGACGCCTTTACAATCGATATCTATTGGTTTTTCGGCGGTGGCATGAAATGTAACTTTCTCTGGCAGAATGGGAAATTGTGCTGGTGTCTCATAGCTTACCTGTACACTTGTGCCAACAATATCAGCATCATTATAGCGCTTAGACGACAGATGCAAAGTGAGTGTATCGCAATTAATCTTGTCATTAGCCCATGATGGTGCTGACAGCAAAAGTCCAACAACGCCTATAAATGCACGCTTTAGCATAATTATCCTTTGGTTATGATTTGATTATTTTATAACCAATATTCATCCAAAAATCAACCCATGCCACAGAAAATAGCAAATATACCCGTCAGGTAATGTTAAAAGTAGCAGGCATATCGGATAGATGTATGAAAATGGGGTTGAGCAGACACAACAAACCCCACAAGAATTGCAAGCTTTGCCAATGATATCACACAGTTTTATTCATGCAGATGGCATAAAATAAGCAAATCTCAAATTAACTCTTTCACCAATGATTCTTTACTAAACGCCTTTTAGCGTGTAAAATCGGGCAAATCTTAGCGCTTGCTACGCTTATCATGGCGCAAAATAGACAACAATAGAAAAACACACAATGCAAAACCCCCAAAAACCCCTTGAAAATCAACATCCTTTGCTACAGCCCTTATATATCGGGGGTTTGGAAATCAAGAACCGTTTGTTCGTGGCACCAATGGCGGGAGTTACTGACAATCCTTTCAGAAGGCTATGCAAGTCCTTTGGCGCTGGGCACGCCGTCAGCGAGATGATTATTGCTGATACCGCCTTATACGCTCGCAAAAAATCGCTATATCGGGCGAATTTTGATGGTGAAATTGCGCCGATTTCTGCCCAAATCGCAGGGGCTGAACCTGACAAACTTGCCGAAGCAGCACGCTTTCAAGTTGCCAATGGCGCGCAAATCGTCGATATCAATATGGGCTGTCCTGCCAAAAAAGTATGCAAAAAATTGGCAGGCTCGGCATTGCTACAAGATGTGGATTTAGTCAAAAGACTACTAAATACTGCTGTACAATCGGTGGATGTGCCTGTCACGCTCAAAACTCGGCTCGGCTTTGCCAATGGTCAAGAAAATATCCTAGAAGTCGCCAAAATCGCTGAAGATGCAGGCATCGCCGCCATCGCCATTCATGGGCGCACTCGTGAAGATTTTTATACAGGGCAGGCGCGCTATGAGTTAATCAAAAAAGTGAAAGATAGCTTAACAATTCCCGTCATTGTCAATGGCGATATTGATAGCCCACAAAAGGCACTGGATGTCTGGCAACAAACTGGTGCTGATGCGGTGATGATAGGGCGAGCGGCGCAGGGGCGACCTTGGCTGTTTCGTGATATTGCACATTTTGCCGAGACGGGCGAAGAGTTGTCGCCACCAAGTGTAGCAGAGCTGCGCCAAATTGTCCTGACGCATTTAGAAGAGTTATACCGCTTTTATGGTGAATACTCAGGCTGTCGCATCGCTCGCAAGCACATCGCATGGTACACAGGTGGTCTGCCTAATTCCAATGCCTTTCGTGAGGCGATGTATGCCTGCGAGACGACCGCCGAGCAGTATCGGGCGGTGGATAAATTTTTGAGTATTTTTTAATTGGTTTGCAGGTTGATTCGTTCGGTTATATTGTGAGTTTTGTATAATTATTAGGCAGTCATTGCAAAATTTTTTGTGATGGCTGTTTTTATTTGGATAAATCACTTGTCATAGTGTGGAAATGCTGTTACTATCGAGCAATGTTTTCGCATTATAAGCGCAATAAAGCAAATCCAAACAATAGGAGTGTTGTATGAACCGAGCTTATCGAGTGATTTTTAACCATGCCACAGGCGTATGGCAGTGCGTGAGTGAATTGGCACGCAGTAAAGGCAAAAGCAAGTCGTTTAAGGCGTTGGCTGTTGCAACAGCCTTGACAATGAGCGGTGAGGCGTTGGCAGATATTGAGCTAACCGACGGGCAATCATATGTTGTAGAAGGTAATAGAGGCTATGATGGCAATGTATCTATATCCAATCCAAATACCAAATTGACCGTTAAAGGTCAGCTTGTGTTTGGTATTAGCCAAGAGACAAATACCAATATCTCCAATCAAGCAGTGGTTCAGAGTAGTAACGACATTGCCATTTCTGTTGGGCAAAATGCTACCGTCACCGTTGATAATGCAAGCTTAGAGAATCAAAGTGGGGTCTTGGCATTGGGACTATCGCCAAACGGTGTTGCCAAACTCATTGGCAAAAATGGTGCAAAAATTACATCTGATAGCATTGTTAGTATTGCCAACAGTAATGACAGCATAGCAAGCATTGAGCTAACAGGCGTAAACACCACCTTGCAAGGAACGGTCATTAATTTGGGTGAACAAGCAAACTCCAAAGGTACGCTAAGTCTAAGCGATAAATCAACTGCGAGTGCTGATCAGATAATAGTTGGGCGCACCTCTAGCTCAACAGGCACACTTAATAGCAACAATGCCTCTCTTAGCACCCATTCGTTAACCGTGGGCTATGAAGGTAACGGTGTCGCCAATCTAACAAATAGCGTTTTAAATCTTGCCAATATTTATTCCCTAGCGGATGGACAGGGTTCTACAGCCAAAGTTGATAGCCAAAATAATATCATTAATGTAAATGGTCTGACAGCCATTGGAGTCAGCGGAGAAGCAATATTAAATAGCACCAAGGATGTCTATAAAATCCAGAAAAATCTAACTGTTGGTCAAGAAGCCAACTCTAAAGGAGTGGTAAACTTTGCAAACAGCATTATATCAGCAAATGATTTGAATATTGCCGTACTTGAAGGTTCGAGTGGTGAAGTTGTCATTAATGGTGCAGAAGCACGTTTACAGATTGAAAATGAACTACACATTGGTTCGGGCGGTACAGGCACACTTACTTTAAATCAAAATTCTAATTATCATGTCGGACATACTTATGTAAGTGGCAACACTTATATCGGTGGCAGTGGTGTCGGTGGCACTGTTGGCACCCAGGGCGGTACAGGTACACTCATCCTAAATGATAGTACACTACGCACCAATGAGATTGTGGTAGGTCATACAGGCAGTGGTACACTTCGACTAGATTCGCTCGATGCTGATAATTATCTAACAGGGTTATATGCAAACCAAATCAGTCGCGATATCAATTCCAAACTGTCTGAAATTTATATCAACGGAGCGGAAATTGGTATCCAGCAAGACCAAGCCAATCTATTTGCCAATTTTACCAAAGATAACAAAATTGAAATTGGTAGCAAAGGCGTGTATTTTGAGACCGAAGGGTATCTTAACAACCAGGGGACAAATGTCACCATCAACCCCAATGCAGTCATCACAGGCAATGCAGGTAGCTTTGATATCAACAATCCTGATATCCCGGGCGGGTTTTTCAAAAGCGGGGTTGGTACATTAACGATTTCTGAAAATACCAAACAGTTCGCTGGTGATATCGCTATCTCTCGTGGCACGCTAAAAATTGATGGTAATTACACCATGAACGGCGAAAATCTCATCATTGGTCTGATTGACTGGAATAGTGACGATACCTTTGATAATAAAGACGAATACGGCAAATTAATCGTGACAGGCAAAGCCGATGTAAGTAACGGTAATTTGGCTGTTTATGTGGATGAATTAATCAAAAATGGCATAACCGCTGACACCGTCGTCAAAGATGTCGTCACCGCAGGCACACTTACAGGTCAATTTAAGCAAGTGACTGATAACAGCCTATTGGTTGACTTTTCTGCGGATTATTCAGATGCCAACAAAGTGCATCTGCGTATGGTTAAAGAAGGCAGTGCAACTGCTCCAACTACTCCAACCACGCCAACTACACCAACCACGCCGACAGAGCCCGAGCTTGTTACCCATAAAGGCGACATTGATACGGGTGCAGCGGCCACAGCAGAGCCTTTGCCAAGTATTGACCCAAGCACTCTAGTGCCAACTCAGCCGGTCGAGACACCTCTGGTGACGCACAAAGGCGATATCGATACTGGCGCAGCAGCTACAGCGGATGCACTGCCGAGCATTGACCCAAGCACCCTAACGCCATCAGCAACAACTAGATTTGTCAAATCTGTCACAGACAATAGCAATCTAGCTTCGCTAGGCATTGCCGCCTACCTAGATCAGCAGGTGGATACCGCTTTGGCAGGAAGTGCAAGTGCGCTTGCAACCGCTATCATTGCCAATGCAACGACCACCAATGGCTTTGTGGCAGATGGTGCAAAATTCAGCCAAGCCGCCAGCGAACTACAGCCACTACTGGTTGGCTCAACCAATCGCCTGATCCATCAGGCTAATGCAGGGGCTATTGATGCGGTATTTGAGCAAGACACCATCCGTGATCGCACACTATGGGCAAAAGTCATTGGCAAAAATAGCACACTTGATGCGACAGATGACGGCTTATTTGGCTATGCCAATGATGAATTGGGCGTGGTGACAGGTATTGATCATTGGTATGGCAATACCAAAGCAGGTCTTGCGCTCTCATACGTCCAAAGCGACGCCGACACCAATGGCGCAAGCACAGTGCACACCGTGACTGCCGATACTGCTCAAGTGATTGCTTATGCAGATCACTATCCGACAGACAGCGTACGCCTGTATGGACAAGCCGCCATTGGACAAAGCCAAATCCAAGGCAAACGCTACATAAATGCATTAACATCTGCTGTCGCAGAGTCGGATTATCAAGCCGATACCATGAATGCAGGATTTGGCGTTGAATATCGCATTGGCACACCATCAGCCAATATCACGCCATTTATGCGCCTAAATTATGCACTTGTACAGGCTGATGCCTACCAAGAAACAGGCGCGGGCGTGTATAATTTATCCGTTAATGCCCAAGATTACCAAAGCTTGCAGGCAACTGTCGGTGCTAAGTTTAAACAAACATTTGGCTCAAAACTTGGACTGACAGGCACATTGGCTGTTGCAGGTGAAAATGGCGATCGCCGTACTGATATTCGAGCAGGCTTCGTGGATACAGTAGGGCAGTTCACCACACATGGTCATGAAGTGGGGCGTGCTATTGGTATCGTTGGCATTGGCGCAACATATCAGCTTAGCCCGATGGCGCAAATCAACGCAGGCTACCAAGGTCAATGGCAATCAGGCTATGACAGCCACTCTGCCAATATTGGCTTTAAGGTACGGTTTTAAGTTTAAACCACGCCAACAAAATATCCAAGCATTTGAATGCTTGGATATTTTTTTATTACAATGACAAGGCAACAGTCTTTATTTGTATGTTAAGTATAATCGTGGCTTTGAAGATGCTGACAAAGTACCACATAAAACTTATGTGCTGCATCCGACAGCGTGCGACCACGCAAACGATACAGATAGGATGCTCGGGTGATGCGTGGTGACGCCAGTGCTCGCATTTCAAGACCATTTTGGGCGACTCGGGTGCGAGAATAGGGCAGGCATATTGTCAGTCCCAACCCTTGGCTGACCATACTAAATGCCGTCGTCAAAAAATTCACCTGATAAGCGGCATTTTTGACCATCGCTGCTTCATCGCTTGGCAAATCAGCACTTAGCACTTCAGAAAACATCCCAGCCATCGTGATTAGCGGCTCATGCTTAAGATCCTTCCATTCGACACTTTCACGCTGACATAAAGGATGCGTCGGTGGCATCACCACATAAAATGGCAAATCAAACAACAGCTCCGATGACAAGCTATCGGCGATATTGCGAGCAGGCGCTATCCCAAAATCCACCTCGCTTGACGCCACTGCATCGATGACCGCATCGACTGAGCAATCTTTCATTGATACTTTGATATTGGGATAGGAGGCGACAAACTCTGCGATCACCTTGGGCAGAATCGACGCCGCCAGCTGCTGACTGACAGCGACATTCACCACACCGCTTTCGAGCGCCTTTAGTCTGCTCACTTCGGTGGTCATATTTTCAACATCATACAAAATCTTGGTCGCCATTGGGTAGATGTGCTGACCCGCCACCGATAAGGTCAGCTTACGCGTCGTCCGATCAAATAGACGCAGTGATAGCGTGCCCTCAAAATCCTTAATCAAGCCGCTCAATGCCGATTGTGTCAGATGCAGGCTCTCTGCCGCCTTTGTAAAACTGCCCGTCTCCGCCACTGCCTTAAAGGCACGGAGCTGGCGTAAGGTGATGTTATTTAGGTTCATAATACCTGCCTACTATTGAATTATGCATAACTTATCATAAATATCGATAAATAATCAAGAAAATCCCGCTTTACCTTCGGTGGGTTTTTTGGTGAAATGACACCAAGATCAATGCAGGTGCATTTTTCATTCACCAAGATGGCACAACTTAATATCAAGGAGTAAAGATATGACAATCACCCAAGGCGTGCATCATGTGGCTTATCGCTGTAAAGATGCCAAAGAAACCGTCGAATGGTATCAAAAACATCTGGATTTGGGCTTTGTACTCGCCATCGCCGAAGACAAAGTACCATCCACAGGTGAGCCTGACCCGTATATGCACATATTTTTGGATGTGGGCGGTGGTAATATTTTGGCGTTTTTTGAGCTGCCGACCAAGCCTGAAATGGGGCGTGATGAGAACACACCGCTATGGACGCAGCACTTGGCACTCAAAGTCAAGGACATGGATACGTTACTTGCCACCAAAGAACGCCTAATCGCAGGCGGTGTCGATGTGCTAGGTCCAGTGAATCATACGCTGTTTCAGTCGATTTATTGCTTTGATCCAAATGGCCACCGCATCGAGCTTGCTTGTGATGTCACTACTGACAAGATGGCAAAGGCACTCGATAAAGTCAAATGGGATATGCTCAACGAATGGGCAGTCACCAAAAAAGCCCCACAGCACGCACGCTGGGTGCATGATGGCACTGAGCCACCAGAAGTGTGATTTGTCTCAATCATCATTTAATTTAATTAACAATAAGGAAATATCAAATGAAATTAGCAACTCTAAAAAAAGGCGGTTTGGATGGTACTTTGGTCGTCGTTAGCCGTGATTTGAGCATCTGCCGTGAAGTCGCTGACATCGCACCGACACTGCAGAACGCCCTAGATAACTGGGATGAAGTCGCCCCAAAACTACAAGCCGTCTATCAAGAGCTTAATGATGGCAAAGATGGCGTGGCATTCGACCAAACCGCTTGTCATTCACCTCTACCACGCGCCTATCAATGGGCGGATGGCTCAGCTTACCTAAACCATGTGGAGCTGGTACGTAAGGCTCGTAATTCAGAAGTGCCTGCGTCTTTTTATGAAGATCCACTCATGTATCAAGGCGGCTCAGACAGCTTCATCGGTCCACGAGATGAGATCGTCGCCAAAGAAGCATGGGGTATCGACATGGAAGCAGAAGTCACCGTCGTGACTGGTAAAGTCGCTCTAGGTAGCACGCCTGAAGAAGCGGCTAAGCAGATTCGCCTAGTGATGCTGGTCAATGATGTCTCGCTACGAAACCTAATTCCAGCAGAGCTTGCCAAAGGCTTTGGCTTTTTCCAAAGTAAGCCTGCATCAGCATTTAGCCCTGTGGCAGTCACCCCAGATGAGCTAGAAGATTGGTCAGATGACGCCAAATTGCACCTACCATTGGTCGTACATCTAAATAACAACCTATTTGGTCGCCCAAACGCTGGCACGGATATGACTTTTAGCTTTGGTCAGCTCGTCGCTCACGCCGCCAAAACTCGCAACCTAGCCGCTGGCACCATCATCGGCTCAGGCACAGTGTCAAATAAGCAGGATAGCCTATGGGGTTCAAGCGTTGAGCATGGTGGGGTTGGCTATTGCTGCCTAGCCGAACTTCGTATGTACGAAGCCATCGAGGGCAAACCACAAACCCCATTTATGACTGATGGTGATGTGGTGCGCGTGGAGATGTTTGACAAAGCAGGTAATAACATCTTTGGCACGATTGAGAATACTGTCAAAGCGATTTGATTATCCATAGTATCCATTAAACATAACATTGACCATCATAGCTTTGATGGTCAATTTTTATTTTTATAATCAATAACTTAAATAAATCACAACACGCCATCATCGTACAGTCAATCATCCGATGAATTTATCATGAATTTGTATAAATAAATCAGAAAATACCACTGTTATTTTTTTGTCAAAACAGGTTTAATAAGCACATCGATTCAAATTATATGGGTGCCAAGCAAGGCATGGGATTGGGAGAGTAGCATGAAGCTAAAAACACTATCAATGATTATGGGTGTCATGATCTTGGCAGCCTGCACCGAAGACAGACTGCCAAAACCATCACCGATCGGCGAAAACGAACGAGTGGTATTGCGTGTGGCACATTTTTGGCCAGCGACAGCCATGAGCCAAAAGAAAGTACTTGAGCCATGGTGTGCCACCATCACCGAGCAGTCTGGCGGACAGATGACCTGTCAGTTCTATCCTGCGATGCAGCTGGGTGGCACGCCTGCACAACTAATGGATCTGGCTCAAGATGGCATCGCTGACATCGTCTTTACACTGCCAGGCTATACACCAGGTCGCTTCCCGATCATGGAAGTGATGGAGCTACCATTTATGACCATCGACGGTGAATACAGCAGCCGTGTGGCATGGCAGATTTATCAAGAATTTGCCCAAGAAGAATTTGCAATGGTCAAGCCATTGGCATTCAATGTGCATGATCGTGGACAAATTTTAAATAACCGCCGCCCGATCACCAAGATTGAAGATTTTAAAGGGCTCAAACTGCGTGCTCCGACTCGCTTGACCAACAAGATGGTCGAGGCACTGGGTGCAACTCCTGTCAGCATCCCAATGCCGGCTTTGACCGATGCGACATCTAAGGGTGTCGTCGATGGCGTGGTGCTACCCTGGGAGGTGATTCCAACTTTAAAATTACAAGAGGTCGCTCGCTATGCCAGCGAAATCAACGCTCCAGATCCTGTGCTGTACAGTGCGCTATTCACGATTTCCATGAATAAATATAAATACGAAGCACTACCGCCTAAGCTCAAAAAAATCATCGATGACAACACGGGCGCCAATTTCTCACAACAGCTTGGTCGCACTTGGGATGAACAAATCACCACCGCACGCCAAAAAATCGAGGATAACGGCAATCCGATCAATCAGATCGCATCTGATGAAGTGGCACGCATCCAAGAAGCTGCCAAGCAAGTTGAAGCTGACTGGATTGCTGAAATGAACGCCAAGGGCTATGATGGTCAAGCCATCGTCAATCGAGCAAAAGAGTTGATCGCTGAAGCCAAACAAGCTAAAGATGCAGCAGCGACAACCAACTAAATTAAATAATGATGGAATTTGTCAAAAAAAAAGACAAAATCAGGATGAGAGGTGACTATGGCCGAATTTTTTGAAACACAAGTACAAGATGACACACCACAGGACGCCATCGGCAGATTTTTGATGGCGTGGTCAAAGCTGTCAGCCTTTGGTGGTGTGGTGGTGTTGGTCTTGATTTGTTTAATTGCCACTGCAAGCGTCATCGGCCGTGCGTTATTTGCCACGCCCATCAAAGGTGATGTGGAGCTGGTACAGCTTGGCTGCTCTTGGGCGATTGCGGCATTTTTGCCATATGGTCAGATGAAAAAAGCACATGTCATCGTGGACTTTTTTACCCTAAAGGCACCAAAAAGTCTGCGTTGCGTGTTTGATATTTTTGCGGCAGTATTATTAGCATTATTTGCACTGCTATTGATGTGGCGCAGTTATTTTGGTGCTGTTGATGCCATCAAGCATGGCACGACAACGATGATTTTGGGAATGCCAGAGTGGATTGCTCACATCACCATCGCACCAGGATTTTTCTTATTGGCTTTGACGGCTTTGTACACCGCTTGGCAATTTATCAAAAACTATGATGGCTATGCCAAATAATAACTAAGGATGGAAAATTATGGATCCAATGATTATCGGACTTGGGATGGGTGCATTTACCATCTTGTTATTGGTTTTTCGTATTCATATTGGTATTGCCATGCTGATGGCTGGTGTCACAGGCTATGTGATGATCGCAGGCTGGTATCCGCTATTGAGCTACCTAAAAGGTATGCCATTTGCTCGCTTTTCGGTCTATGATTTATCCGTCGTGCCGCTGTTTTTATTGATGGGTAACATCGCTTCTCGTGGTGGCTTATCCAAGCGACTATTCCAATCTGCCAATGCGTTTTTGGGGCATTATCGTGGCGGTGCTGCCATCAGTGCTGTCGGTGCTTGTGCTGGCTTTGGTGCGATTTGTGGATCATCATTGGCTACCGCAGCGACGATGGGACAAGTGGCATTGCCTGAACTTAAGCGAGCCAATTATTCAGATGCACTGGCAACGGGCGCTCTGGCAGCAGGCGGCACGCTAGGGATCTTGATTCCGCCATCGGTGGTGCTGGTGATCTATGCCGTCTTGACCGAACAAAATGTCTCAGCAATGTTTATGGCATCACTGATCCCTGGCATCATCGCCATGCTGGGCTACATGCTTGCCATCGCCATCTATGTACGCATCGTGCCGAATAGCGGTCCTGCGATGCCACGCATGAGCTGGAGCGATCGCATCACGCTATTAAAAGGCGTATGGCCTGTGATTGCGGTATTTGTATTGGTCATCGGCGGTATCTATGGCGGTCTATTCACCCCAACAGAAGCTGCTGCCATCGGTACGGTTGCTGTCGGTATCCTAGCCTTTGTGACCAAAGAAATGACTTGGTCGGGTCTGATGAATGCGCTGTATGACACTGCTGCATCGACGGCGATGATTTTTCTAATCTTACTTGGCGCTGATGTATTGAACGCATTTTTTGCACTATCACAGATGCCGATTAGTTTGGCTGAATGGGTGATTAATAGCGGTCTGTCGCCATTGACTGTACTCTTTGCGATGATCATCATCTATATCGTGCTGGGCTGTGTGATGGATAGCTTATCAATGATTCTCTTGACGATTCCTGTGTTTTTCCCTATCATCATGGGTATGGATTTCTGGGGACTGGATCCGACAGATAAGGCGATTTGGTTTGGTGTACTTGCTTTGATGGTCGTCGAGATCGGCCTGATCACACCGCCTGTAGGTATGAATATCTTTATCATCAACAGCATGGCAAAAAATGTCTCGATGAAAGAAACTTATAAAGGTGTGCTGCCATTTTTATGTTCGGATCTCATCCGCATCGTGGCACTGGTATTTATGCCATCGATGGCACTGTGGCTGGTCCATGTCCTGAATGGGTGATGAGTAGGGCGATGGTTTTGAGTCTATGATGAATAAAATTAGCTTCAAAACCATCATGATTTATGCAATACTATTGCATAAATCACACCTAAAGGATTTAAGGTACTTAACAACAAGGATGGAGATATCATATGTTTGGTACGATTACAAATATGTCGGTCAAGATGGTTAAAAACTATTTACCATCACCTTTTGTGTTTTGCATTCTATTAACTGTGGCGGTTTTTGCAGCTGCCATTACACTCACCAATCAAACGTTGTTTGAAACCGCGAAATTTTGGGGCGATGGCATGTGGTCATTGCTCGGTTTTTCGATGCAAATGGCATTGATCTTGGTAACAGGTCATGTATTGGCCAAAGCACCTGTGATCAGCCGCTTTTTAGATAGTATTGCCGCCAAAGTCAAGAGCCCAAAGCAAGCCATTATCGCTGTTACTTTGGTGGCACTGATTGGCTGCTGGTTAAACTGGGGCTTTGGGTTGATTGTTGGAGCGGTATTTGCCAAGTCACTAGCCCGTCAAGTTAAGGGTGTGGATTATCCGTTGTTGGTGGCATCTGCATATTCTGGCTTTTTAATTTGGCATGGCGGTTTATCTGGCTCCATCCCTTTAGCACTCGCGACCGAAGGGGCGGATTTGCTGCGAATTTCAGGAGAGACCATCACAACTGCAGTTCCTGTAAGTCAGACCATTTTTTCAACACTGAATCTTTTTATTATTGCAGGCTTGTTGATTGGATTGCCTTTTATCAATATGCTGATGCTGCCAAAAACACCAATCATTGCCGATCCTGCCAAGCTCATCGAACCTACGCCAGAGCTACCTAGTGTCACTACACCTGCCCAAAAAATTGATGACAATCGCTTGATGGCACTGTTAATCGTTGGCTTGGGAGCGATTTATTTATATGTACATTTTAGTGGCAGCGGTTTTAATCTGGGATTAAATATTGTCATTGCTCTGTTTTTATTTGCAGGGATATTAGCACATAAGACACCTGAGCGATACAGTCGTGCCATCGAAGACAGCGCCAAGGGAATCGCTGGGATTGTGTTGTTATTTCCCTTCTATGGTGGCATCATGGGTCTGATGATGGGTTCGGCTGAAGGCGGGCAGTCTTTGGCAGGTATGATTAGCAATGGCTTTGTGGCGATTTCAAATCAGCAAACCTTTCCAGTGCTCACCTTTTTAAGCGCAGGCCTTGTCAATGTCTTTGTACCATCAGGTGGTGGTCAATGGGCGGTTCAAGGACCCATCATGCTTCCAGCAGGTGTTCAGCTAGGCGTTGATCCCGTTGTATCAGCGATGGCTATTGCTTGGGGCGATGCGTGGACGAATATGATTCAGCCGTTTTGGGCATTACCTTTGCTTGGTATCGTTGGGCTGGATGCACGCTCGATCATGGGGTATTGCCTGATTGCTCTGGTGTACTCAGGTCTGCTCATCTGCACAGCATTTTTATTTTTTATCTAACTTTAATATCAACTCAACCTAAGGAATGATTATGAGTAAAGTTTATCCATCAGCACAAGCAGCACTTGCCGATATCGTCGCAGATCACCAAACCATCGCTGTCGGCGGCTTTGGACTGTGCGGCATCCCAGAAAGCTTAATCGCTGCCTTGCGTGATAGTGGCGTGACTGGTTTGACTTGCATTAGCAACAACGCTGGCGTGGATGATTTTGGCTTGGGGCTACTATTACAAACTCGTCAAATCAAAAAAATGATCGCCTCGTATGTTGGCGAAAACAAAGAATTTGAACGCCAGTTTTTATCAGGGGAATTGGAAGTTGAACTCACACCACAAGGTACTTTGGCAGAAAAACTGCGCGCAGGTGGTGCAGGGATTCCAGCCTTTTTTACCAAAACAGGGGTCGGCACCCAAGTCGCTGAAGACAAAGAAGTGCGTGAATTTGACGGTGAAGCATATGTGATGGAACGCTCACTCACCGCCGATGTGGCGCTCGTCAAGGCGTACAAGGCGGATAAGGCAGGAAATCTGGTGTTTCGCAAGACCGCACGCAACTTCAACCCCGATGTTGCCACCGCAGGCAAAATTACCGTCGTTGAAGTCGAAGAACTCGTTGAGACGGGTGAGATTGACCCTGACAGCGTCCATCTGCCTGGTATCTATGTGCATCGTATCGTGGTCAATAACAACCCCGAAAAACGCATCGAACAACGCACTATTTCAAAATCATAATTGATATCATAAATAATATTAAAAAATAAGGAGTAACTCATGGCTTGGACTCGTGAACAGATGGCACAGCGTGCCGCCGCAGAATTACAAGACGGTTTTTATGTCAATCTTGGCATTGGATTGCCGACATTGGTCGCAAACTACATCCCCGATGGCGTCAATGTCATGCTGCAGTCCGAAAATGGTCTGCTTGGCATCGGTGCATTTCCTACCGAAGATGAGCTGGATGCTGATTTGATTAACGCTGGTAAGCAGACTGTCACCGCACAGACCGGCGCCAGTTTCTTTAGCAGCAGCCAGTCCTTTGGCATGATTCGTGGCGGCAAGGTGAATTTGGCAATCCTGGGTGCGATGGAAGTCAGTGAGCAGGGCGATTTGGCGAACTGGATGATCCCTGGCAAGATGGTCAAAGGCATGGGTGGGGCGATGGACTTGGTCGCAGGCGTTCAACGAGTCATTGTGCTGATGGAGCATACCGCCAAAGATGGCTCGTTTAAGATCAAGCCAAACTGCGATTTGCCATTGACCGGTCAAAAGGTCGTTCACCGCATCATCACCGATCTTGCTGTGCTGGATGTGACTGCTGATGGTCTAAAGCTAGTTGAGCTTGCCGATGGCGTAAGTTTTGATGAATTACAAAGCAAAACTGGCGTAAAAGTATCACAATAAATTTAGGAAAATTAATCATAAGGAGATATCATGGCTGATGCAGTCGTCATCGTTGCTGCCAAACGAACGGCAGTGGGTTCATTTTTAGGGTCATTATCCAGCGTGCCTGCACCCAAGCTTGGCTCGGCTGTGATTAGCGACTTACTGGCTGACACAGGCATTAACCCTGATGCGGTAAGCGAAGTGATTATGGGCAATGTCTTGACCACTGGCGTGGGGCAGAATCCCGCTCGCCAAGCTGCCATCTTTGCAGGACTACCAGTCCAAACGCCTGCCACCACCGTCAATGTCGTCTGTGGCTCCGGCCTAAAAGCCGTACAAATGGGCGTGCAAGCCATCCTATGCGGTGATAGCGACATCGTCATCGCAGGTGGTCAAGAATCGATGAGCCAAAGTCCGCATTTCATCCATCTGCGTGACGGCATCAAGATGGGCAACGGCAGTCTGACCGACAGCATGGTCGCAGATGGCTTGACCGATGTGTATCATGGCTATCACATGGGCATCACCGCCGAAAACATCGCTGAGAGATATGGCATTGATCGCAGCACCCAAGATGAATTTGCACTCTCATCCCAACAAAAAGCCGCCAAGGCTGCCGCCGATGGTAAATTTATCCATGAAATCAGTGCTGTATCGGTGCCACAGAAAAAGGGCGATGCCATCATCGTCGATCGTGATGAGTACATCAAGCCTAACACAAGCCTAGATGGTCTTGGCAAACTTCGTGCCGCTTTCAAAAAAGACGGCACCGTCACCGCAGGCAACGCATCAGGCATCAATGATGGTGCAGCAGCAGTGATGCTGATGACGCAAAGCCGAGCCGAAGCGCTTGGACTGCCAATATTGGCAAAAATCGTCTCATATTCAGCCACAGGTATCGAGCCTGAAGTGATGGGCTTAGGTCCTGTATCAGCAGTCAAATCAGTACTGGACAAGGCAGGCTGGCAGGTCGATGACGTTGATCTGTTTGAGGCCAATGAAGCCTTTGCTGCTCAAGCACTGGGCGTCGCCAAAGAGCTGAATCTGCCAGCTGAGCGAGTGAATATCAATGGCGGTGCGATCGCCATCGGTCATCCAATCGGCGCATCTGGCTGTCGCATCCTAGTGACGCTCGTGCATGAGCTGATCCGTAGTGGTAAATCCAAAGGCGTTGCTACCTTGTGCGTCGGTGGCGGTATGGGACTTGCAATAGCGATTGAGCGAGTATAAGTTTGTAAATTAACCAAAAGCATCTTATTGCGTATCCAATAAGATGCTTTTCTTGTTTGGCTTTGAAGGCATTTTAAGAATCTAATTGATAGCTAGCAATTCAACTCATAATTATTTAACATAATATACATTATGCGAAGTATAAGCAATCGAGCTTGGGAAAAAGCTCCAAGCAAATTTGGCATAAATTTGTCAGTTATTTGGCAACTTATCACCATGAGCACGACTAAATCCAATCACTGTTGATTGCCATACAGCCCAACTTGTCCCAAGCTCTCATTGAATTTGTGCACTTTGTACAATTATCGTGAAATTTATCCGCTTGTGATGAAATTCTCGCACGCTGATGGCAAATTTGTTTTATAATAACCAACAGACACTCAAATTCAGCGGAGTTTTTATGCGCCCACAATCAGCACCATTCAAATCCGTCATGGCATTGGCATTGCTACCTTTGGCAAGCGTCAGCCCATCAGGACAGCTACCCGTTGACAAAGATGCCAAGCTCAGCGTTGGCATAAACGCCACCTACAACTCAAGCGCCTACGCCATTGATAATGGTATCAGCGTGATGCCACAGGCGTTCTATGACAACAACCGCCTATATATCGAAGGTGCTGAAGCTGGTTTTTATCCTTATAAAGACAGCAAAAATCACGTGCGTGTCGGCGTCAGCTACGACGGACGTGATTTTGACCCAAGTGATGCTTTGGCGGATACGCACAAAAATCTAGACAAGCGCGATTGGTCGGTGCTTGCACACGCAAGCTATATGCACATCACACCGTATGGCGGTTTTAAAATCAAAGCCACTACCGATGCACTTAGCCGTCATGACGGTCAAACCATCAGCTTATCACACCTATCTAAATTCAATAAAGATAAATTAACCGTTTATCCAGAGTTTGGCGCTGTATGGCAAAGTAAAGACTACAACCAGTACTACTACGGCGTATCAGCTGACGAAAGCACCCGCACAGGCGTTGCTCAATATAATGCCGACTCAGGCTTTATGCCATTTGCTACCGTGACAGCAAGCTATCAATTAACCAATGACATCAGCGTCTTTGGCAATCAGCGTGTGGAATGGCTATCATCTGCTCAAAAGAACAGTCCATTGACCGATGATGCACTTGATACCAAAACCAGAATTGGTATCAATTACAAATTTTGATTGATTAAATTGGCTAAAAAAACAAAAGGGTGTTTGTATGTAAACGCCCTTTTATTTTGCCCAGAATAAGCCAACTCACCCTATTATCGCCCTGCTGTTTTATGGCTTGGCTTGGATGATTTGGCTATATCGGATTAAATTTACTAATCAATCGGCAACAGCTCAAGCGTTTGTGCAGTTTGTACCGTCAGCTTGTCAGCCATCATCTTTGCCCAGCGGATAATGTGTCTATATTCATGCACTGCAAGGAATTTGGAAGCATCATACTGCTCACTCACATACAGCTCACCCAAGCACAGTCTGCCATACCATGGATAAATCGCCATGTCAGCAATACTATACTCATCGCCCAAAATGTAATTGCGATTTTCTAGGTGTTTATTTAGCAAATCTAACTGACGCTTGGTTTCCATCGCATAGCGATCAATCGGATATTCCATCGGGTATGGCGCATACGCATAAAAATGCCCAAAGCCACCGCCAACAAATGGTGCAGAACCCATCTGCCACATCAGCCATGAGTACATCTCGGCCTTTTTGGTTAAATCATTTGGCATAAAGGCTTGATACTTTTCTGCCAAATACAGCAAAATCGCCCCACTTTCAAATACAGGTACAGGCGGCGTATTCGTACAGTCAAGCAAGGCAGGAATCTTGGAATTTGGGTTGATTTTGACAAAATCTGAGCCAAATTGATCACCGTTCATGATGTTGATTTTGTACCCATCATAGCCTGTGATTTTGCCAAGAGATTTTAATTCTTCTAACAAGATATTCACCTTAATGCCATTTGGCGTGTTAAGTGAATACAGCTGATATGGCGCATCGCCGATTGGCAGACGCTGCTCGTGCGTTGCCCCTGCGGTTGGACGGTTCGTCCCGCCAAATTTACCGCCCGCTTTGGCTTTGACGCTTTCATAATCCCAAACGGCTGGTGGTGTGTAGCTCATGGCGTTTCCCCTTCTGCTGGTTCATAGTATCTGACGCATAAATCTTTAAAAATTAACTCTGGATCTTCCACAATAGTTTCAAATACATCAGCATTGTGAAATTTGATCGTAGTTGGCTCAGCCATCATACTTTGCATGATATCATTGGCAAGCTCATCATTTGGCACGGTCTCACCAATCATTTCTGCTTTGGATTCTTCAAGTCCATCACTGATAACTTGCGTATAGTGCAATTTATCGCCTGCAACCATCCATTTAAAATGATATTTAAACTCAAACCATTCTAACGCAACACCATTGAACCATTCAAAATAATTAGAAATGCCGTAGCCCGTCCCATCAGGTGAAAAGGTCAAGGTATCAGAGCCTGTTCCATAAGTCAGTTCGGTCTTGGCAATGTATGAGCAACTCCACTTTCCAATCAACTGCTGCTCTGTGGTATTTGCTGATGTCCCTGTTGTCACAGCCAAGCCAAGCAGCAATGAGAATAATGGCAATTTTTGCATAATAAACTCCAACCTTCATACTCATGTAGTATAACAAAAAAGGCGGCCGAAGCCACCTTTTTGTCGTCTTGACACGATATATCTTACATCAAGATACGGCGTGGATCTGCCAATAGCTTGGCGATATAGCGTGTAAACACTGCCGCATCAGCGCCATTGATGGTGCGATGGTCATAAGACAATGACAGTGGTAGCATTAGGCGTGGCTCAAACTCTTTGCCATTCCAGCGTGGTTGGAAGGTTGATTCTGAGATACCCAAAATTGCCACTTGTGGGAAATTGACCAGTGGCGTGAAGTAAGTACCGCCCATATTGCCTTGACTTGAGATGGTAAAGCTTGCGCCTTGTAGCTCTTTGGCAGACAGCTTCTTATCACGAGCTTTCTTGGCAAGTTCGCCAATTTCCACAGCCAGCTGACGGATGCCCTTAGCTTGCGCATCTTTGATGACAGGGACAATCAGACCATCATCCGTTGCGACAGCGATACCCATATTGACCGACTTGCGGATAATCATTTGGGTGTTGTCATCAGAGACATGGCTGTTGAATTTTGGATGCTGAGTCAGTGCGTATGCCACTGCCTTGACGATGAATGCCAAGATAGTTAGGCTGACGCCCTGCGCTTTAAATTCGCCCTTAAGCTCATTACGCAAGTTCTCGGTGTCGGTGATGTCCGCTAGGTCAAACTGGGTGACTTGTGGAATCAGCGTGTTCAGATTCAGCTGCGGGATAGAGACTTTTTGTAGTCGAGATAGCTCAACAGTCTCAATCTCACCCCAGATTTCTTTGTTTGACATATCTGGTAGTGGTGGCAAGCCAACTCGTGCCGCAACAGCTTGTGCACTTGCTGCAGCTGCAGGCTTAGTAGCACCGCTCATCACGCTCTTGACATAGCCGAATAGGTCTTCTTTTAGGATACGACCATGTGCCGCTGTACCTGTCACAAGGCTAATATCCACACCCATCTCACGAGCCAACTTACGCACCGCAGGACCTGCATGAGCATTGCGCGCTTTTTCGTTCACGACAGCTTCAGGCAGTTTTTGGCTTGGTGCTGTGCTTGCTTGTGGTGCAGCTGCTTTTGGCGCACTGGCTTGTGGTGCTTGTGCAGGTGCGGCAGGTGTAGCAGTCGCCACAGGCGCAGAAGCCTGTGCACCACCTTTGATGGTGATGAATGCTTGACCGTTTGATACGGCATCGCCTTGTTTGACAAGGATGGCTTCAATCACACCATCAACCGGTGCAGGCACTTCCACAGATGCTTTGTCTGATTCCACCAAAATCAACGGCTGATCTTTGGTGACGGTATCGCCAACCTTGACCATCACATCAGCGACTTCAGCACTGTCCACGCCTAGATCAGGTAGGTTGTGCGTTTGGCTTGATGCTGCGGCAGCTGGTGCAGGTGCTTGTGCGGTTACTGGTGCTTGTTCTGCTTGTACAGGGGCAGTTTGTGGTGCAGTGTCAGCAGATGCGCCACCTTTGATGGTGATGAATGCTTGACCATTTGATACGGCATCGCCTTGTTTGACAAGGATAGCTTCTACAACACCATCAACCGGCGCAGGTACTTCCACAGATGCTTTATCTGACTCAACCAAAATCAACGGCTGATCTTTGGTCACAGTATCACCTACTTTCACCATTACATCGGCAACTTCGGCACTGTCCACACCTAGATCAGGCAGGTTGTGCGTTTGGCTTGATGCTGGTGCTGATGCAACTGGTGCAACTGCTTGTGCAGGCTGTTCAGTTGGTGCTGGTGCTGATTCGGCAGGCTTTTCTTCTTGTGCTGGTACAGCTGCACCAGTTTCAACAGCGAATAGTACCGAGCCTTCGCTGATACTATCGCCGACATTGACATGAACGGCGGTGATGGTACCTGCAACAGGTGCAGGTACTTCAACAGATGCTTTGTCCGACTCAACCAAGACTAGGTTGTCATTTTCGCTAATAACATCACCGACTTTTACCATCACTTCGGCAACTTCGGCACTTTCTACACCCAAATCGGGGGCTTTGATTTCCATCATATTCTCCTATAGTTCGGGTGATTAGTGATTGTCGTCAACCAGTTCTGGCACTGGGTTTGGCTCACGAGTTGTCTTCGGTGCTGGCGCATCAGGGAAGAAATCGTACTGTGGTTGTGGCTGCCATGCAGGTGCTTGGTCAGCATCAATCTCAAAGCTATTGATAGCATCTTGTACTAGGCGTACATCGATTTCGCCTTCGTCTGCCAATTTCTTCAAAGTCGCAACAACGATGTGTTCAGCATTGACATTAAAGAAGCTACGCAGTTTGGCACGGCTGTCCGAACGACCAAAGCCATCAGTACCTAGCGTCACATATGGACGGCTGTCAGGTAGCCAGCCACGGATTTGCTCTGAGTAGTTGCGCATATAGTCAGTCGCTGCAACCACGATACCTTTGTGTGGCGCCATTTGCTGAGTCACCCAAGGAGTTTTTTGTTCAGCAGTTGGGTGTAGGCGGTTGTAGTCATCGCACGCCATACCATCGCGGGTCAGCTCATTGAAGCTGGTCACGCTCCACACGTTTGCTGTGATGCCAAATTCATCTTTTAGGATGCGAGCGGCTTTTTGGACTTCACGCAGAATCACACCTGAACCAAGTAGCTGAACTTGTGTTGAGCCATTGTCTTCAAGCAGATACATACCACGCTTGATGCCTTCTTCGACACCTGCAGGCATTGCAGGTTGTTCGTAGTTTTCGTTCATCAAGGTGATGTAGTAGTACACACGCTCACCTTCGCCATACATACGGCGCAGACCGTCATGCATCACAACAGCTAGCTCATAGCCATAGCATGGGTCATAAGTCACACAGTTTGGAATTGTACCAAATAGGATGTGGCTATGACCGTCTTGGTGTTGCAGACCTTCACCGTTTAGCGTGGTACGACCTGCGGTTGCACCAAATAGGAAACCTTGCGCTTGGCAGTCACCTGCCGCCCATGCCAAGTCACCGATACGCTGGAAACCAAACATTGAGTAGTAGATGTACATCGGAATCATCGGCAATGCGTTCACCGAGTAGCTGGTCGCCAAAGCAATCCACGCACTCATCGCACCTGCTTCGTTGATGCCTTCTTCAAGCATATGGCCGTCTTTGGCTTCACGATAGCCCATCAAGGCTTCGGCATCTTCGGCAACATAGTTTTGACCGACTGATGAATAAATACCCAACTGACGGAACATGCCTTCTAGACCAAAGGTACGCGCTTCATCCGGTACGATTGGCACGACGTGTTTGTTTAGGCCTTTGTCTTTTAGTAGTGCTGATAGCAAGCGCACATAGACCATCGTCGTAGATTGTTCTTTGCCTTTTGAGCCTTGTAGCACTTGGTCAAAGATTGACAGCTCAGGAATCTGTAGCGGAATATGACCACTACGACGCGCAGGCAAATGACCGCCCAATGATTCGCGGCGACCCATCAAATATTTGTATTCAGCACTATCAGGGCTTGGGCGGTAGAATGGTAATTCTTTAAGCTGCTCATCGGTAAATGGCAAGTCAAAACGGTCACGGAAATATTTCAGACCACTTTCATCCAATTTCTTCAATTGGTGTGCTTTGTTCACCGCTTGGATTTGGCTTGATAGACCATAGCCTTTGACGGTTTTGACCAAAATAACTGTCGGCTGACCTTTGGCTTTCATTGCTTCAGCATACGCTGCATAAACTTTCTTCGGATCGTGGCCACCACGGTTTAGGTGCATCAGCTCTTCATCCGTCCAGTCTTTAACCATCTCTGCAAGCTCTGGATATTTACCAAAGAACTCTTTGCGGACAAAAGCACCATCACGGGCTGCATATAGCTGATATTCACCATCAACCACTTCATCCATACGCTGTCTTAGCGCACCTGATTTGTCTTTGGCAAGTAGCGGATCCCAATGATCGCCCCAAATGACTTTAATCACTTTCCAGCCTGCACCACGGAATACCGACTCAAGCTCTTGGATGATTTTGCCGTTACCACGCACAGGGCCGTCTAGACGCTGTAGGTTACAGTTGATAACCCAAATTAGGTTGTCAAGCTTTTCACGGCCCGCCATTGAGATCGCACCCAAGCTTTCTGGTTCGTCCGTCTCACCGTCGCCCAAGAATGCCCATACTTTACGGTCTTCGTCTTTGATCAGACCACGGTTGGTTAGGTATTTTTGGTTGCGAGCTTGATAAATCGACATCAACGGACCTAGACCCATCGATACGGTTGGGAACTGCCAATAGTCCGGCATCAAATATGGGTGCGGATAGCTTGATAGACCTTTACCATCGACTTCACGGCGGAAATTCTCAAGCTGCTCTTCGCTTAGGCGACCTTCTAGGAACGAACGAGCGTACATACCCGGCGCACCATGACCTTGATAATAAATCATGTCACCGCCGTGCGCTTCGCTTGGTGCACGCCAAAAATGGTTAAAGCCTGTTTCGTACAAAGTCGCTGATGACGCAAAAGTCGCCAAGTGACCACCCAGCTCGTCATCATTTTGGTTGGCACGCATAACCATCGCTAACGCATTGTAGCGAATCAAGGCACGCAATTTGCGCTCCATGTGTAGATCACCAGGATAATTTGGCTCATCTTCAGCAGGAATGGTGTTGATATAAGCGGTATCTAGTCGGTTGAATGGCAAGCCTTCTTGAACTGCCATGTTGTATAGTGCTTTTAGTAGAAATTGTGCACGATCTTTGTCGGCATTTTTAATAACCGATTCAAAAGCATCTAACCACTCTTGGGTTTCGATGTGATCGGTATCGTTATAATAAGTCATCACATTTATCCTGCGTTAACCAAGCAATCGCCAAAACGCTCAGCGATTACAAAACACACATGCCAAGACCGATAGACAATCTTGACACGCACCACATTTAATTACTTATGATACAAAGTATCAACAGCAAATCAAAACTTTTTCGTATTGCTATTATAAGAGTATTGGTAAAAAAAGTTTATTCCCAAAAATAAATACTTATATAGCTTTCATTTATTTGGTGAATAATACCACAAAACACCTGCTAAATCACGGCATTTTCGGTCAAAATCTCTGCATATGCTACTGATTTTGTATCAATTTTGTCAATGATTGCCATTAAAAAAATTTACTACTGTGCACTCAAAGTTGAGCGGTACAGTGCAAACACAGCAAAAAGCCCAAATACCAAGCTGTATTAGGGCTTTTTTTGGCTCGCTTTTACCAATCGCAAAACAGATAAAGTAGTCGATTAGTCGTCGCTTGCTTTTAGCTGAATGAAGTTTTGGATACCCATATCTTCAATCATTTCTTGCTGTGTTGTTATCCAATCTTCATACTCTTCGTTACCATCTTTGAGATTAACGAGAAGTTCACGAGAGACATAATCACGATTAGCTTCACAAACACCGATGGCATCGACTAGAATGTCGTGCTTACGCTGTTCAAGCTTTAGATCGCAAGCTAGGATTTCTTCGACAGTCTCGCCAATCATCAGCTTGCCGTATTCTTGTAGGTTTGGCAAACCTTCAAGCAATAACACACGCTCAATCAGCTCATCAGACCATTTCATTTCTTGGATTG
This sequence comes from Moraxella pluranimalium, assembly GCF_002014825.1. GTDB lineage: Bacteria > Pseudomonadota > Gammaproteobacteria > Pseudomonadales > Moraxellaceae > Moraxella > Moraxella pluranimalium. The sequence continues at coordinate 103,805 of NZ_MUYU01000009.1, forward strand.
ACTGCTTATAAAACGCTTCATTAAGCTCGCCGATGCCCCAGTTTTTGACGATGCGTGCGTGCAAAAAATACTGGTTAATCGCAATCAATGACTGACCAAGCACGGCGTTCAATGCACGGATAACTTCTTTATTACCTTTCATAAATACTCCCTTATCCTATATTAGTGCGCTGCGGTCGCTTGTACCGCTTCGCCTGCCACGCTTTGTAGGTAATTTTGCAGACCCATCAGCTCGATTAGGCGTAGTTGTTGTTCTAGCCAATGCGCGTGGTCTTGTTCAGTATCTTCTAGCTGACGCACCAGCATATCACGAGTGACATAATCACGCTCAGCTTCGCATAGGGCGATACCTTCTTTTAGGTGTTCTTGGACGCTGTATTCTAGCTCAAGGTCGCTTTTTAGCATACTTGGCACATCAGTACCGATATTAAGCGCGCCCACTTGCATATTTGGCGTGCCACCAAGCATCAAAATACGAGTAATCAGCAGCTGTGCGTGCAAGGTTTCATCTTCCATCTCGTGATGGATACGGTCATACAGCTTGCCAAGATGCCATTCAGCATACATTTGCGAATGGATAAAATATTGGTCACGAGCACCAAGCTCGCCTGCCAATAGGAAATTTAGATAATCGATAACTTTTTGTGAAGATTTCATAGTCGTACTCCAAATAAACACGGGGCAACTTGCCAATTTGCTATAGCATTATCTTAACACAGACTTGATAAAAATCTAGCATGACTTTGTAATGCTATAGAACTGCGAACGCTTAGCACTCTGATAATAACTTGCAAATGACATAAAAAATCATCCAGACACTGTCGCATCTAGATGATCGTATGTAAAATATGATAAGTCTTTGATTTTATTATAATTATCTAAAATCTTGCACAAAAGTTAATCAAAAATCACTATCATTTAGTTTTTTAAATTTGAAAATGATTATCGATTGATAAAATTTACAAACTTGGCACTTGGCTATTTTTAAGAATGATTATCACATCTTAGCAATAATCTAGCAATATAATTACAAAGTTTATACACTTTAATCAGCATCATTCTCTGATGCTAGCAGTCTTAGCCTGCCATCACATCAATTGCTACAAAGTTTGCTTGATGCTCATCCACCAAATCCTGCACCATCGGGATACAGCAACCACAGCAAGTACCGACTGACAAAGTCTCTTGCAGTCCATTCATGCCGTCCACGCCAGATGCGAGTGCGGTCTTGATTTGGGTGTCTTTGACATCATGACAAATACAAACATACATCGCTCAAATCCTTGTATCTGCAAGACGGTTGCTTGCTTGTTGAAGTTGAATACATTTCACTCTCAAAAGCGAGTGATTCTTGTTTATGCGGTTATAATAACAATAACCGTTCCCATTTGCAACTGTTTTGATTGATTTATTTAAAGTTTTTGATACAAATTTTTAATCATCAAATGGATTCCGATTAACTTGACTAATTTACTCAGATTTTTAATAACTATTATGCAAAATCTCACTCTGATTTATCTAGCTGACAGACCATGTTGGTACATAAAGATTCTATACCATGAATGTACTTTCACCCATATTTTGGCTATACATTGGCCTATTTTGGCAGTAAAATGTGTTTATTGTTTTAAGCTTTGTGACGATAATGACGACAACTTATTTAACACACGTATCTAGACTTGGACTTTTTGCAATCTTAAGCTATGCCAGCATCGGCGTAGCTGCCGCTGCGTGCAAACCACCAAAAAGCGACTACAAAAATGTCAGCTGTACCGCCCAAAGCGGTGTTTATCTTGCGACCAAAGATGATGGCTCGCCTGTGGCACTACTTGATAACAAAGGCAAAAAGACCGCCGATTTGTTCACTTATCATGCGGTGCTAGCACATCAGTTTGGCGATGGCTTGATGCCTGTTCAATTAGGTGGCAAGGTCGGCTATATCAATAAAAATGGCAAAACCGCCATCAGCGCCCAATACGACCGTATGCCAACAGGCGCGTGGGCTCGTGGTGTCTCTGATGGGCGTATCGTCGTCTATAAAAATGGTGCGTTTGGGGTGATTGACACACGGGGCAAGACGGTGGTTGGCTTTGACCGTAGTATCAGCAATATCACTGATTTTCAAAATGGGGTAGCGACCGTCACCAAAGGCAATCAACGCTATCAAATCGATACCAGTGGCAAGCGTATTGCAAGCACACCAGCGACGCTAGCACCTACACCGCAAGTCGCTACCGAGCCAAGCAGTCCGCCGCCAAGCTATACGCAGACCAAGCCACCGCCTGCATCGGTCACCATCTCGCAGACCAGTAGTAATGTGCTTGGTGCGTCTAGCACGCATATCGTGACACAGCCTACAAGCACAACGCCCGCCATGTCACAAGCCTTTGTCAGCTCATCGGTTGTCAGTACGCCGGTCAATCAAGCTGCGACCGTCTCAGCCGTGCCAATGCGTTCATCCACCACATCACCGCCATTTTTCCCTGCCGAGCAAAACGGCAAATGGGGCTTTATTGATGCCAATGGCGTGGCGATGATTCAATATGTCTTTGATGAAGTACAAAGCTATAGCGAAGGCTTGGCAGCGGTACGCATGGGTAGCCGTTGGGGTTATATCGACGGTCGGGGTGATTTGGTGATTGATTTTCGTTTTGAGCAAAGTGGCGTCGTGCCAAACGGTGCAACACCTACCCTACCAAGTACGCCTTTTAAATTTGAAAATGGCCGAGCATGGATTGGCAATCTTGCCAATGGCACAAAGATGTGTATCGACCGTCAAGGCAATCCCGCTGCTTGTCAAGATTAGCCCTATACAACCAAGCAACAAAACAGCCACCACTACCGTTAGCAATCGTGCGCTATGCTTATGATAAAATTTGTCATATAATGGCATGGACACAATGAACATAAAAAGGAATGCATAACAATGATTAGCGTCTTTGAACTCTTTAAAATCGGCATCGGCCCATCCAGCTCGCACACCGTCGGCCCAATGGTCGCTGCCAATCGCTTTGTGAATGAACTTGGTGATAAAATCCACAGCGTCCAAGAAATCTACATCGAACTGTACGGCTCATTATCATCGACAGGTAAAGGTCATGCCACCGATACGGCGATTTTGCTTGGACTGCTTGGTCATGAGCCACGCACCATCGACACTACCAAGACCGATAAGTATCTTGCGCCCATTTATCAAGAAAACACCCTTAGCCTAAACGGTGTGCACACGGTGAAATTTGACGCCGATAAGCATCTACTGTGGGATGATAACGCCCTGCCTGCACATCCCAATGGTATGCGACTGGTGGCGCATTTTGGTGATGGCAAGCCCTTTGCTCGTACCTTTTATTCTATCGGTGGCGGTTTTATCAAAGATGAATTTGAAATTCACGAACTGCCTGATGAGTCAGCGGTGTCGCCTTATCCTTATGACTTTAATAGTGCAGAAGAGCTTGCCAATCTCTGCCAAAAGCACGATATGCGCATCAGCGACATCATGCTTGCCAACGAAACCGCCATCCGCACTGAAGATGAGCTCAAAGACTATCTCAATGAAGTCTGGATGGTGATGCAAGGCTGTGTCACCCAAGGCTGTAAAGTCGATGGCATCTTGCCCGGTGGTCTCAATGTCAAACGCCGTGCCAAAGCCCTGTATGAACAGCTGTCCAAAGAATACGGCTACTCAGGTAATGGCGGGCTACTTGCGATGGATTGGGTAAACCTATACGCCCTAGCGGTCAATGAAGAAAACGCCGCCGGCGGTAAAGTCGTCACCGCACCAACTAATGGTGCTGCCGGTATCATTCCTGCGGTGCTACACTATTATCGTGGCTTTATCCCGTCGTTTGATTATCAAGGGGTGCGTGATTTTCTACTCGTCGCAGGTGCTGTTGGTGCGCTGATTAAGAAAAATGCGTCCATCTCAGGTGCTGAAGTTGGCTGCCAAGGGGAAGTTGGCTCAGCCTGTGCGATGGCGGCGGCAGGTCTTGCTCATGTGCTTGGCGGGAGTGTCGCTCAGTGCCTAAACGCCGCCGAAATCGGACTTGAGCATAATCTGGGTCTCACCTGCGACCCGATTGCAGGGCTTGTACAAGTCCCCTGTATCGAGCGTAATGCGATGGCATCTGTCAAAGCCATCAACGCCGCACGCCTTGCCCTGCGTGGTGATGGTAGCCATCATGTTTCGCTCGACAAAGCCATCGCCACCATGAAAGCCACCGGCATGGATATGATGGATAAATACAAAGAAACTGCCAAAGGCGGACTTGCCATTCATGCCACCGATGCCATGAACCGCATTGATGTGGTGAATGTCGGTAGTGGCTTTAGTCAGTGCTAATCATAAAATCATCCCAAACCGTTTTGGTCATGCCAAAGCGGTTTTTTATTGCCATCTATCATTGCTGCGACTTTTTCATCAAATTTATCCATTCCAATATTCATCTTATTCATTCAGCATACGCAAAGTTATATCAATCATTCCATTTTTTAATTTATCATTTGTGTGTTTTGTGTTATTTTGTACTTCTCAAATTTTACTTTGGTAATGTAAGCAATAAAGATAATAACCTTCTTTGTCGATTGACCAAGACAACCTTGATAACTTTAGATAACTTTGGAGAGCCATTTTGGCTAAGATAGCATGACTGATAATACCGCAAATATTGGCACGAGCCACAAACTCAATTGGAAAGCCTTTGGGCCGGGGATTTTGATGGCGTCAGCCGCCATCGGTGGTTCGCATTTGGTGGCATCCACCCAAGCAGGTGCGCTCTATGGTTGGCAGTTGGCGATTATGATTATTCTTGCCAATTTGTTCAAATATCCATTTTATCGCTTCGGCACAGAATACGCTTATAGCACGGGCGAGAGCCTTGTGGCAGGTTATGCCAAGCTGTCTCGCTTTTATCTGTGGGCATTTTTTATCATGTGTATCCTATCAGGGATTATCAGTACAGGTGCGGTCGCCCTGCTTGCTGCGGCGATTTTGGGCTATATGCTACCCTTTGAGCTTAACACTTTGGCACTGTCTGCCATTGTAATGCTATCATCATGGCTACTCTTGTTCGCTGGTCACTATAAGCTACTCGATGGCGTAACCAAATGGATTATCGTGGCGTTGACGGTGGCGACTGTGGCGGCGGTATTTGTGGCGATGGGCAAGCCTGCACAAATCGCACCTGACTTTGTCCCTGCCTCACCTTGGAATTTGGCAGCGCTTGGCTTTATCATTGCCTTGATGGGCTGGATGCCTGCACCGCTTGAGTTCTCGGCGATTACTTCAGTTTGGACTGCCAAAAAAATTCGCACCGACCACACCAGCCGCTATCAAGGCATGATTGACTTTAATGTCGGCTATTTGACTTCAGCGATTTTGGCACTGTTTTTCTTGGCACTGGGCGTATTCGTTCAGTACGGCACAGGTCAAGAGATTGCCATGCAAGGTGGCGCTTATGTCGGTCAGCTGATTCAGATGTACACCGAAACCATCGGTGAATGGTCACGCCTATTGGTTGCTTTTATTGCGTTCTTATGTATGTATGGCACGGTCATCACCTGTGCTGACGGCTATGGTCGTACCACCGCTGAGAGCTTATCACTGATCAAAACTGACACCACCGAAGAGACCGAAAAATTCGTCGCCAAATGGACTGCGTTCTTTATCGTATCAGGCTATGTGCTGATTGCCTTTTTCTTGGGTCAAATGGCGGCACTACTCAAGTTTGCGATGATTACAGCATTTGTCACTGCACCGATTTTTGGTTATCTGAACTACAAGCTCATCAAAAAAGAAGGTAACATCAGCACAGGCATGACGCTATTTGCCCTAGCAGGCATCGTGTTCTTGTCAGGATTTACCATTTTGTTCTTGTTGCAATTTGGTGGTATTATCGGCTAATGATGACTTTTTAGCCATCATAAAACCACTTACCCAATCACGTCATGCATCATGGCGTGATTTTTTTAATATTTTCCGATACTATGATTAAAAAATTCGCATAAATTTCACACGGATTTTTGGTTATTTTGGCTTGCAAAGTTCGGTTAAGGTGATAAAATGGCTTTTTGTTGTCATTTTTGGTCGTCGCTATGATTGACCATCCAACAAAAAAAGGATTTTTGCCAACTGTTGGCGCATTGACCAAGTCTCACTTGACTTACTATTATTGTACCAAATTGTAAGGATAATCAATCATGACAATTTCTCAAGATTTAATCAAACAAACCGAAACCTACGGGGCGAACAACTACCTACCCCTACCTATCGTCATCTCAAAGGCTCAAGGCATCTGGGTTGAAGACCCTGAAGGCAACCGCTACATGGATATGCTAAGCGCCTATTCAGCGGTGAACCAAGGTCATTGCCACCCAAAAATCATCCAAGCACTCAAAGACCAAGCCGACCGTGCGACGCTGACCAGCCGTGCGTTTCATAATGATCAGCTTGGCCCATGGTACGAAAAAGTCAGCAAACTTACCGGCAAATCTCGTGTGCTACCAATGAACACTGGTGCTGAAGCCGTCGAAACTGCCATCAAGACCGCAAGGCGATGGGGCTACGATGTCAAGGGCGTGGCGGATAATCAAGCCGAAATCATCGCCTGCGTTGGCAACTTTCATGGTCGCACAATGGGTGCGGTGTCGCTATCGAGCGATGATGACTACAAGCGTGGCTTTGGCCCGATGCTTGGCGGTATCAAGCTTGTGCCTTATGGCGATTTGGACGCACTACAAGCTGCCATCACGCCAAATACTGTGGCGTTCTTGATTGAGCCTATCCAAGGCGAAGCAGGTATCAACATCCCACCACAAGGCTATATGAAAGCTGCCTATGATGTCTGCCGTGCCAATAATGTGCTGTTTATCGCTGACGAAATCCAAGCAGGTCTTGGACGCACGGGCAAGCTGTTCGCCTGTGAGCACGAAGGCTTTGTCCCTGATATGTACATCCTAGGCAAGGCTTTGGGTGGCGGCGTATTCCCAATCTCGTGCGTGGTCGCTGATGATGACATTTTGGGCGTATTCAACCCTGGTTCACACGGCTCAACCTTTGGTGGTAACCCACTAGCCTGCGCTGTCTCTATCGCTGCGCTTGATGTGCTTGTGGATGAAAAATTGTCCGAAAACTCTGCCGAATTGGGCGCATATTTCCTAGCCGAGCTACAAAAAATCCAAAACCCAAAAATCAAAGAAGTGCGTGGCCGTGGGCTATTCATCGGCGTTGAGCTGACCGAAGCAGCTCGCCCATACTGTGAAGCACTCAAAGAACTTGGCTTGTTGTGCAAAGAGACGCACGACACCGTGATTCGCTTTGCACCGCCGCTCATCATCACCAAAGATGAGCTAGACCAAGCCTTAGTCAAGATTCGTCAAGTGCTATCTGCTTAATGCTTAATGCTATTGCCAAACAAAAAAGTCGCACCGTGTTGTGCGACTTTTATTTTTTCCAGATAAATTATTTATAAACTTAATCAAATCAATGACAATTCACTAAGCATTGACAACGGCAAATTTGCGCTTGGATTTTTTTGGCTCGGTCAATTGGCACATTTGCTCATGGCTGATGATTTGCACTTGCTTGGATGATTTTTGGCTGGCTCGTGCGTGCAGACGAAATGCCACAATCGCAATACTAGCCGCTGCACGGCTTGGGCTTAAAGGCTCAGCCTTATTAAAACCGATGGCAGAAATGAGTGTATCTTTGGTGCGATTGAGTAGTTGTCTAACACCTGTAACACTCAATGTCGGATTGATGGGCGTGAGTTTTGATAAGCGAAAAATCAGCAATTCTTGGAAATTGAGCGTCTTTAGGTAATATTCGACATCCGCCTTTGCCATCAGCTCATCATTATACTGCGGATTTTCAGCGCCGGTCATCGACAAAAAGAAAAACCGACCCACGCCCTTACTTTGGCACACTCGGGCAAATTCCATATTGTATAGCACATTGACCTGATAAAATTCATCGCGGCTGGCGGTTTGTTCTTTTGACACGCCAAGACAGCTGAACGCATCAGTATCTTCACCAATCGAGATAGACTCAACCGTCGTGGTCAATGACTGAAAATCAGGCACTTGATAGACCTGCATATTTTCGCTCATCACCTTTGGCTGTGTGCGTGTAATCAAAATCACCGTCTCATACATGGTCGCAAGTTCACGAGCCAATGCCTGACCGACACGCCCCGAACCACCAATGATGATCGCTTTTGTTTTCATCTGTTATGAATCGCCAATATAATACTAACAGTCTATTTTATCACAAATCACACGGCGACACGCCAAAAATCCACAATATATTCATCGGCAAATTGCTACAAAATATAACTTTTACTTCAAATCATCTCAAGCACTCTGATGACAGCATGAAATTAACAAAATTTTGCATTTTTTTATTGTGGTATGTTTAATAATTTGGTAATATAGGCGTTTATATTGTCCAAGCGATTAAACCTCCTCACATTTGATCGCACCCACTTTATTCTTAAACTTTTAACTTTTTATTTTATCTATAAGGATAAACACAATGGCAAACTCTGCACAAGCTCGCAAACGCGCTCGTCAAAACACTAAGCGTCGCCAACACAACGCTTCTCAGCGTTCTATGGTTCGTACCTTCATCAAGCGTGTGAATGCTGCAATCGAAGCTAAATCATACGAGCTAGCGACTGAAGCTTATAACAAAGCTGTGCCAGTAATTGACCGTATGGCGGACAAAGGCATCATCCACAAGAACAAAGCAGCTCGTCATAAGAGCCGTCTAAACGCAGCTGTAAAAGCACTAAAAGGCTAATCACTGCACGCCTTGTGGCAAAAAAGACCCTTGATTGGGTCTTTTTTTATGTGTTTTTAAGCTAATGATATTTTGATGTCGCCATGACCTTGACATCATTCATTGATACATCTATAGCATCAGCTGACCTAAGTTGGCAATCATAATCACACCGATAAGAATACACTTACCAATGTTTCAATTTCTCCGCCCAAGCAAGGCATTTTGCGCCAATGCTATCAGCAGAATGACCCATAATATCCGCCGTGACAGCGATATATTCGATTGGATGACCTTGTAAGTCATCACGTAACTGATAAATATTATCCAAAGCAATACCGCCAATCACACATAGCGGAAAATCAAATTCGCAAGCTTTGGTCAAAATTTGCCTAGGCACAATATTGGCACGGGGTTTGGTGATGGATGCAAAAGCCGTACCCATTGCGCCATAACTTGCGCCTTCTCGCTTGGCTTCTTTAAACAGGGCAATATCAGCATGACAAGTACGCCCAATCACCACATCTTCGCCCAAAATTTCACGAGCCACACGCACGCTGCCATCACGCTGACCCAAGTGCAAGCCTGTACCAAAATGCGATGCCAATTCCAAATCGTCATTCATCACCACATCAATATCATAATCATTGGCAAGGCTGACGAGCAGTTCCGCTTCTTTATACACAGTTGCCAAATCAAACTGCTTGAGCGTCACCTTGCGACGTATCTGTAGTAGTGATACCGCACCTGTATCAAAGGCTCTTTCTAGTTTATCAAGCAAGGTGCTGATTTCATCATCATTGGTAAGCAGGTACAGTTTCGGTGCTTTGTCTTTACTTTGTATATCCATATCATTCCTTAGCATGGCAAACGGCATCAGGATGAATTATAGCGAAATTTGCAAGTAAATAAAACAAAAGCTTGAGCAGATGCCCAAGCTTAAGATTTTATCACGCTATTAGCGACGATATGCCAATTCGGTCAAGATACTCTCGGCATCAGACCAGCGGTTCTCGCTGTTGCTTGCACCTAGCTGAACAATGATTGCGGGACGGTTATTGACATTGGTCTCCATGACGACGCTGTAGCCTGCTTCACGGATAAAGCCAGTTTTTTGGACGCCGATTGGATAAGTACCTTCACGCACCAGACGGTTGGTGTTGTTGCCCTTGTAGGTGCGGTTGCCTGAGTTGTAGTTGGCGATATAAAAATCGTATTGTGGCGCAGTTGAGAAATTGCGGATGCTATGATAGCGCGGATCTGTATTGACCGCTTTCATCATCTTGACCAAATCCGTCGCTGATGAGCGGTTACGTGGGTCTAGACCTGATGTATCGCTAAATGCCGTTTGGTACATACCCAGCTCTTGTGCCTTGCGGTTCATGGCATCGATAAACGCATCATAACCACCCGGATAAGTACGTCCAAGCGCTTTGGCAGCAGGGTTCTCTGAACGCATCAACATCATCAAGGTAAACTCTGAGCGTGTCATGCGATCACCCGCTTTGAGGCGTGTGCTAGCTTGCTTAGCACCCACCAAATCCGATGCAATCAAGGTAATTTCTTCACGCATATCAAGCTGTGCATCTAGAATAACCATCGCTGTCATCACTTTACTGATCGATGCGATAGAACGCTGTACATCGGCATTTTTTGCAAATAGCACTTGATCTGATTGGATATCATAAACCAATACCGCCGCTGAGCGTGGTGAAATCGCTAGCTGATCACCAGCAAAGCTTGAACCTGAGCTAAAATTGTAGTTATTATACTGCTGAGTGCTGTAGTTGGTTGATGCTTGGGCTTGTACAGGCTGACTACCCGCAGGTGCGACCGATACCGTTTGGCTTTGGCTTAGCTGTGGTGCTGGCGCAGGTGTTGATGTATAAGTGGGTGCTGGCTCGTAGTATTCGCTTTGGCTGATGGTATAAGTCGGCGTGCTTTGTACAGTGACACTCTCACCGACTGCATAGGCACGCTGATTGCTGGTTGTGACGCCATTTGTACTACTAACAGTTTTGGATTGACTGTTATCGACCACAAATGCTGATGCACTTGAACTTGCCACGACCGCCAGCATCAACGCTAGGTGTTTGCTCGTTCGTTTTGTAAATTGGGTTGGTTTCATGCTTAATCCTCATTTGTTGGGCAATACTACCCACGCAGACACTGTGTCCACTTTAATCAACCGCCCCATCACTCATCTCATGAATGATAAGACAACTGTCACCATGCGTCTCAAGTCCTGCAAATTGATTTATTATTCATCATATCTATCATGATTTGACAGGATTTGGACACACTTTTCTTAATTTAATTGTAGCACATTTTGGCTGTAATGGTTGTGCAAGATGGCTGATTTTTGAGCAAATCTCACAAAAACACTGAACAATATCCCAAATTTTATAGAATTACACCAATTCATAAAAGATTGGAAATAATGGCGTAACGCTTGAGCAAGACTTTTTATCAATTTTTCTAACACAGGGCAGGCTTGATTGAGCAAATTGAAAATTTCCCAAGCAATTCAATGACAAGATATCGCCATTTTGGTACAATGTCCACAAATACTATGCAAAGGCAAAATAATGATTAAAGTATTGGTCGTTGATGACCATGATTTGGTGCGAATGGGCATCACTCGTATGCTCGATGACTCACCCGAAATTGAAGTCGTCGGCGAAGCGGATAATGGTGATAGTGCCGTGCTACAGGCGAGAGCCCTCTGCCCTGATGTGATTTTGCTGGATGTCAATATGCCAAATATTGACGGTGTCGAAGCCACTCGCCGTATCAAACAGCATAATGCCGATATCAAGATTTTGGCGGTGTCCAGCCTATCGGCACAGCCATATCCGTCTATGCTACTCAAAGCGGGCGTCAATGGCTATATCACCAAAGGCACACCGCTTGATGAGATGATACGTGCAATCAAAAAAGTACATACAGGCTCACGCTATTTTAGCCATGATGTCGCCGAACAGCTTGCCGAGACCGTGCTAGGTGAGCAAGCCGAATCGCCTTTTGATGCACTGTCCGAACGTGAAAAACAAGTGGCGATGATGGTGGTCAATTGCCAAAGCACACAACAAATCGCTGACCAGCTGTTTGTCAGTGCCAAGACGGTCAATACTTACCGCTATCGCATTTTTGAAAAATTAGGCATTGATAGCGATGTCAAGCTAACACACCTAGCCATCAGACATGGGCTTGTACAAGCAAACTAGCATCGCAATCATCAGCTTTATTAGCTTTGATAGACTGCTTAACTTTGATATACACTTAAAAAGCAAAAGCATGGTACGATCACCATGCTTTTTTTAATTTGACCAATGATACCAACCGGATACTATCTCAACTCCAGCTGTCAAAATCCACCCACAGGGCTAAACTCAATCCCTTCACCATCAGGTAGCTTGCCTTTATCCATCAAATCAAGCGTCAACGTCAGCCAATCAGTCTCATCACCTGCGGATACTTCAAAATTCACATCAGGCACGACGCCAATTTTGTCAATTTTTTCGCCTTTTGGGGTAAGATAATGCGCTGTGGTCAGCTTGATACCTTGATTATTGCCAATCGGGATGACAGACTGCACCGAGCCTTTGCCATAACTGGTCTCACCCACCACTAGGGCACGCTGATGTGTCTGCAATGCCGAAGCCAAGACTTCAGACGCAGATGCCGAATAGCGATTTTGTAGGATAATCACAGGCACAGCTTCAAGCAAAGGTGAGCCTTGTGTCTCTAGCACTCGCTCGATGCCGTTGCGGTTTTGTACTTGTGTCACCACCTGCTTACGCATGAATAGCGATGCCACATCCACCGCTGCATCTAGCACTCCGCCCGGGTTGTTGCGCACATCAATCACAATGCCCTGCACTGGCTGATTGATACGTGCGATATACTCAAGAATATCTTGGCGAGTGTTATTTTGGAACACGGGCAGCTTGATGATGGCGATACCGTTTCGAGTTAGCACTTCGATGCTGGTTTTTTGGATTTGGTCACGCAACAAATTGGTGGTCTGCTTTGAGCGACCAGCACGAGAAAAAGTCACATCAACACTCGTACCCGCAATACCACTCAACAGCTGCACCACATCATTTTCGCTTTGGTTTTGGTTCAATTTCACATCGCCAATTTGATGTAAATAATCTCCTACAGCAATCCCTGCAAGCTTGGCAGGTGAGTCAGGACTGACTTCTGTAACCACCCAATGCGCATCTTTGTTTTGCCAAAGCGCCTTTAGTCCGACACTTGCCACATTGCCCGATGTGAATGACTGCAAATTAGCAAATGCTTGGGCATCCAAAAATTCCGCATTGCGGTCCACACGGTTGAGCATCCCATTAATCGCATGATAAAACAGCACTTCATCATTCACAGGCTCGACATACTCACGGCGCATCAAATCCACCGCCTGCACAAAGGTCTTGAGCGTCGTTGGGCTAATCGCATCAAGTGGTACGCGTCCAGAATGCAATCCTTCGATGTTATGCAGTTGATTTGGCTGAGTATCAAGCACTTCCAGATTGGTCGCAGTGCCGTTATCAGTCGCAAGCTCATCCAAAGGTGCGATATCATCAGTCGCCGCCGATTCGGTCGTTGCCACCTGTATGGGCACAGGCAAGGCAGGATTTGGCTTGGACAAGCCCAATAACTGCCCAACCTTAACCAAAGAATCAGGCATCTGCGCTGATGATGACATCGGTACTGCCAATGCCATCATCATAGCCACACCAAGCGCTGTCAGTGAAGACGGTTTCATAATCAATGCCCTATAAAGGTCAAAGCCAATTTATGCAGTTTCGACAAGCAAGCTTGAGCCTGTCATTTCGCTTGGCTTATCAATACCCATCAAATGCAAAATGGTTGGCGATACATCGCACAGCTTACCGCCATCACGCACGCTCACTGCTTTGTCGCCCACATAGATGAATGGCACAAGCTCGGTCGTATGCTGTGTATGCACCTGTCCGCTGTCATAGTCTTGCATTTGCTCGCAGTTGCCATGATCGGCAGTAATGAGCAGATGACCACCCATCGCACGCACATGCTTGACGACTTCGCCAATGCAAGTATCCACCGCTTCAACCGCTTTGACCGCCGCATCAAATACACCTGAATGCCCCACCATATCGCCATTGGCATAGTTGATAATCAGCACATCATATTTGCCCGAATCGATGGCGGCGTTGAGTTTCTCGGTGACCTCAAAGGCGCTCATTTCAGGCTTAAGATCATAAGTCTTGACATCAGGGCTATTGACCAAGATGCGATCTTCGCCAGCAAATAGCTCTTCACGACCACCACTAAAGAAGAAAGTCACATGGGCGTATTTCTCAGTCTCTGCGATGCGCAGCTGAGTTTTGCCAAGTTTTTCTAAATACTCACCTAAAGTATTAGCAAGGCTTGTTGGCTCATAAGCAATGCTTGTCTTGGCATTATTTTCAAGTTCATCTGAATACTTGGTCAGCATTACAAATGCCGATAGCTCAGGCACGATATGACGCTCAAAACCGCTAAATTCAGGATCAACGAAAGCCAGGCTAATTTCACGAGCACGGTCGGCACGGAAATTCATAAAAATCACGCCATCATTATCACAGACCACGCCATCTTCTTCGATAAAGGTCGCTTGGACAAACTCATCGGTTTCGCCTGCTGCGTACGCCATTTCGATCGCTTGCAAGGCAGACTGTGCTGTGCGCTCCGATTTACCTTCGGTCAATAGCTCAAAGCAGGCTTCGACACGATCCCAGCGCTTGTCACGATCCATCGCATAAAAACGACCGATGACGCTGGCGATTTTGGCTTCACCATCATACTCTTGATTAAGAGTAGTTAAATAATTCTCAAGGTCAGTGACATAGCCTTCGGCGGATTTTGGTGGGGTATCACGACCATCCAAGAACGCATGGATAAACACCTGCATCGCACCTTCGGCCAAGGCAAGCTTTGCCATCGCCTTGATATGATCGATGTGTGCATGGACACCGCCATCAGACAATAGCCCCAAGATATGCACCGCACCTTCATTATCAATCGTCGCTTTGACTGCATTCACCAGCGCAGGATTCTTGAAAAACTCGCCCGTATCAATCTCATTCATAATGCGAGTAGAATCTTGGAACAAGATACGGCCTGCACCCAAATTCATATGCCCCACTTCTGAGTTGCCAAATTGACCATCAGGCAAACCCACATCCAAACCAGAGCCTGAAATCAGTCCATTTGGGCAAGTGGCAGTCAGCGCGTCAAGATTTGGTGTATTGGCGGCAAGCACCGCATTATCTCGTGGGTCTTCACGGTGTCCAACACCATCCAAGATCATCAGCACATGGGGGATTTTTTTGCTTTGAGTGGTCATGTATTGCTCCAGATTGTATTTTCCATCTTATCATGATGGCTAAAATTGATTGCATTAGTATAGCACAAAAAGCCATTTGACAAAAATTTCATCATAAAAAAAGCACTTGATGAACAAGTGCTTTTAGAAAAATTATACCGCTGACACACCTGTCATATCCACTGGGGTGTCAACTAGGCTGATGCCTTTGTCTTTGGCGGCATCATTGCGGCGGTTTTGTAGCTCGGTCAAATACGCTTCGTCAATATTACCAGCGATATATTTACCGTCAAATACCGAGCAATCAAAGCCATGTACACGACTGTGCTTGGTATCGTTGACCGCTTCAATCAAGTCATCCAAATCTTGGAAAATCAAGCGATCAGCACCGATAATCTCACGCACCTCTTCAACACTACGGCCCGCTGAAATCAGCTCGCTACGCACAGGCATATCGATGCCATAGACATTTGGGTACATCACAGGTGGCGCAGCAGAGGCAAAAAAGACATTCTTAGCGCCCGCATCACGAGCCATTTGGATGATTTCATGGCAAGTTGTACCACGCACGATGGAGTCATCGACCAATAAGACGTTCTTGTTCTTAAACTCTAGAGAAACAGCGTTTAGCTTTTGGCGAACGCTCTTTTTGCGCTGCTGCTGACCTGGCATAATAAAGGTACGGCCAATGTAGCGGTTCTTATTAAAGCCTTCACGGTATTTGACATTCAAATGGTGTGCAAGCTCAAGTGCAGAGTTACGAGAAGTATCAGGAATTGGAATCACAACATCGATACCATGATCCTCACCCCACTCACGCAGGATTTGCTCAGCAAGCTTTTCGCCCATACGCATACGAGCCTTATGCACTGAGATATTATCGATGATCGAATCAGGACGGGCAAAATACACATATTCAAAAATACATGGCGTGTATTGACCTTCTGCCACTTCGACACACTGATGTGTGTGTAGATTGTGATTAAGATCAATATACAACGCTTCGCCCGGTGCGATGTCACGAATCACTTCAAAGCCAAGCGCCTGTAGTGCCACTGACTCTGATGCCACCATATACTCGACGCCTTTTTCGGTCAGGCGACGACCATAAATCAATGGGCGGATGCCGTTTGGATCACGAAACGCCACCAAGCCATGACCGGTGATAATCGCCACCACACCATAAGCACCATCACAGCGTTTATAGACTTTTTTGAGCGCATCAAAGATGTCTTGTGGCTCTAGCGCAGTTTTGGTGAATTTTTGTAGTTCATGCGCAAAGATATTTAGCAATACTTCAGAATCTGACTGCGTATTTAGATGGCGGCGGTCTTCTTCGTACAGTTCGCGCGCCAATTTATCGGCATTAGTCAAATTGCCATTATGCGCTAGTGCAATACCGTATGGCGAGTTGACATACAAAGGCTGTGCTTCAGCGGTGCTAGATGTACCTGCCGTTGGGTAGCGGACATGACCAATACCGCAATTGCCCACCAGTCGTACCATATGCTTATTCATAAACACATCACGCACCATGCCGTTGTCTTTACGCAGATATAAGCGATTGTCCTTTAGGGTGACAATCCCTGCTGCATCCTGACCACGATGTTGTAGCATGGTTAGACCATCATATAACATTTGGTTGACTGGTTCATGCGCCATGATACCGATTACGCCACACATAAGAGCTCCAATTTTAGTCAATGCAATGAATTGCAAATTATTTAATAAAAATAATCAATTTATCGTCAAAACAGGCAGTTAAATCATACTAACGGTAATGCCGATTTTGATGAACTATTTATAGGGATTTTCTAGCTGATTCCAAGTCTGACCCAAAGTTTCTTGCAATAAAGTCTTGGCAACCGGTGCATACGGCAACAGCGCAGGCACAAGTACCGAATTTTGGACGCTGTTTTGGACGCTTGGGACTTTTAGCAATAACGGTGCAATGATACTCAGCACAATCAGCACCTTGAGCACGCCCACGCCTGCACCAAGCACACCGCCTGCCAAGCGGTCAAGAAAACCAAGCTTGAGCGCTGATACTGTCTTGGTCAAGGTGCTAGCAATCAATTGTACACCGACCACCACCGCAAGCATCACCGCCAAGAACGCCATAGCAATCTGCAATACCTGACTGTCTGTGATACCAACAAACCAGTAAGCAAAATCATCCGCCATCTTGGATGCGATAATCAGTGCAAGTAGCCACGATACCAATGCTGCTAAGGTCTTAATCACGCCTGCACGAAAGCCACGCCACAAACCCATAAACACCACAAAAGTGATGATAATATCAAGCCATGCCATCAATCAAATCCACTTATGCATATTGGCTAGCAATGGACTGTACACAGTCGCCAATGAGCGCAGGTCCTTTATAAATCAGACCTGAATACAGCTGAATGGCAACTGCACCTGCTTGTAGTTTTTTGACCGCTAATTCGCCATCATCAATACCGCCCACGCCAATCAAATCTACCTTACCTGCCAAGCGATTGGCAAATTCGGACAAAATCAGCGTACTTTGATGATTCACAGGGCGACCTGACAATCCACCCGCTTCATTGACATGGCGATGACCTTCGACACCTGTGCGTGACAACGTGGTATTGGTCGCAATCAAGCCATCAATCTCAAAATCAATCACTGTATTGGCAATGACATCTACCTGCTCAAGGTCCAAATCTGGGGCGATTTTTAGGGCGATCGGCACATAAAAACCATAGCTATTGGCAAGCTGCATTTGGCAGTTTTTGATACCATCTAATAGATGTGCCAACGCATCGGCACTTTGTAGGTCACGCAGATTTTTGGTGTTTGGACTTGAGATATTGACCGTGATATAGCTAGCATAAGGATAAACACGCTCAAGACAGTAGATATAGTCATCCAGCGCATTTTCGACAGGGGTAATGGCATTTTTGCCGATATTAATACCAAGCACGCCATTATATTTGGCACGCTCAATATTGGCAATCATCTGATCAACGCCATCATTATTAAAGCCCATGCGGTTGATGATAGCGCCGTGTTCTTTTAGGCGAAATAAGCGTGGCTTATCATTGCCCGCTTGCGGCATCGGTGTAACTGTGCCAACTTCCAAAAAGCCAAAGCCAAGCTCAGACAGTGCGTCGATATAAGCGCCATTTTTGTCCAAACCTGCTGCCAAGCCAACAGGATTGAGCAGCTGAACACCCATGCAGGTGGTTGGTAAGGCTTGTTTGCCGTAAGCAAAGCCTAGTAATTTTGCTCGATGCGCCTTTTCCAATAATTCCAACGTGGTTTCGTGAGCTTGCTCAGGATCCATGGTGAATAAAATCGGACGCAATAAAGCATAGGGCATAGGCACACCTGTCTAAATTGGATAAAATATTAACAATTATAACACAAATTCATATCAAGCATAACAAAAATCATGAAAATTCGGCACTTATTGACCCTGCCGAGTTTCGTGTGCCAACAACGCTTTTTTGATGTCAATACCGCCCGTATAGCCACCAAGCCCACCATCTGACGCAATCACACGATGACACGGGATAATCAGGCTAATCGGATTTTTGCCATTGGCATTGGCGCAGGCGCGAAAGGCGGTCGGCTTACCTATCCGCTCGGCAAGCTTAGCATAACTGATGGTCTGTCCATAAGGAATGCTTAACAGCGCTTGCCATACCTGTTGCTGGAACGCTGTGCCACTGCTCAAATCCAATGCCACATCAAAGCGTGTACGCTTGCCATCAAAATACTCATCAAGCTCTTGGATGGTTTGACTTAGCACCTGCCCATTGGTGCTCTGCCTATCAAGCTCATCCATCTTTTGATACTCAAAGTCATCAGCACTCATGCCAAGCAGTCTTTCGCTTTTTTGGGTAAACCAATCAAGCGCAATCAGCTTGCCATCTTTGGCAATCAGCGTGATGATGGGCAGCTCAAATGGCGGTTGGTAGTGGGTGATGGTAGGCATAATCATCCTTTTTCACTTATTGAGTGGGTATGGCAAGCACCGCATCATTCGTCAATGCCGTCAGTACATGGTCCTGCCATCGCCCTGCGATTTGTAGATAGGCTTTGGCGTAGCCTTCTTTGACAAAGCCAAGCCGCGCTAATACTTTGGCGCTTTTGTGATTATCAGGCAAATAATTTGCCATAATGCGATGCAGTCCTACTTTTGTAAACATTTCATCAATCGCCAAATTTAGCGCCGCATTCATCACGCCACGCCCTTGATACGCACCATCAAGGCTATAGCCCAAATAGCAAGCATTAAACGGTATCGGAATGATGTTCGAAAAATTAATCACCCCAATTACTTGATGACAATCCTTATCCCAAATCAGCCAATTGACCGAACGACTCTCTGCCATCATCTGCGTTTGCTGTGCCAAGTGGCGAGTGACACCATCTAGCGTATAATAGCCATCATCCCGCAGCGGCTCAAACGGCGCCAAAAACTGCCGATTACGAAGACGAAAGGCAAGCACGGCATCATCATCTGCCATACTTGCCAGTGCTAATACAAAGCCCGTACCATCAAAGCTTGTGCCTATGATACGGGGTGTAACTTTGTCCTTAGGGGTCATTATTCGTCTTTTTCGAGCAAGGCATCCACGAATTCTTTGGGCTCAAATGGCTGTAAGTCATCGATACCCTCGCCCACACCAATAAAGCGAATCGGGATATCGGTATTTTGGGCGATATTAAACACCACACCGCCTTTGGCTGTGCCATCAAGCTTGGTGATGCTAATACCGGTCAAATTCACCGCTTCAGAGAATACCTGCACTTGATTGATGGCGTTTTGACCGGTGCCGGCATCAAGCACAATCATCGTCTCATGCGGGGCGGTTTCGTCGGCTTTTTTCATCACACGCACGACTTTTTCGAGCTCTGCCATCAGATGCGTCTTATTTTGCAGACGACCTGCGGTATCAGCAATCAGCACATCAATGCCCTTAGCACGAGCCGACTGCATTGCATCAAAAATCACCGACGCACTGTCCGAGCCATGACCTTGCGCCACCACAGGGATATTGTTACGCTCACCCCAAATCTGTAGCTGTTCGGTCGCCGCTGCTCGGAATGTATCGCCAGCAGCGAGCATCACCGATTTACCTTCTTTTTGTAGGCGTTTGGCAAGCTTGCCGATGGTTGTGGTCTTGCCCACGCCATTGACACCAACCATCAAAATCACATACGGTTTTTTGGTGGTGTCAATCTCAAGTGGCTTGACCTTTGGCGCAAGAATGTCGTGCAATTCGGACTTGAGTGCCTTATACAAAGAATGCGAATAAATCAAATCGCCACGAGCGGTCTGCTCAGTGAGATTCTTAATAATGCGATTGGTGGCATTGACGCCGATATCAGCGACCAGTAGCTGATCTTCGACTTCTTCGAGTAGCTCATCGTCAATCTCTTTACCACCGACCAAGACATTCACCAAGCCTTCGGACAAATTTTTGCTAGACTTGGCAAGTCCTGCTTTCATACGGGCAAACCAGCCGCCTTGTTCGTTTTCGCTCATAAGTCGCCTTTTTTTGATAAATTTTAAAAATATTGCCATGATTGTAGCACAGTTTGCCAAAGATTTCACCCAACAAAAAAGCCCTGAAATTTTCAGAGCTCTGGTTTGGCTGGTTTGGCTGATTTTAAGACAGCTTAAAAGATGACTTAAAATGACAACTTAACATGATAACTTTTAAAATATCACTTAAAAAGACTCGCCCAAAATCACACCGCCGTCATTTTTGGCAATCATCACCGTCGCTGAGCGTGGGACTTTGCCACCTGCGACCGCACCCCATGCCACATCGGGATGATCTTCACCCGGATGCTGGATATTGATAAACATCGTCTTTAGATCTGCCGTCATGGTGATGCCAGTCACTTCACAGCCCTTTGGCCCGACAAAGAATCGCTTAAGCGTATCTTCACTTGCCATCATGCCTACAGGGGTATTTTTGCCGGTGGTTGTGGTGACGATTTTGCCATCGCCGACACGGTTTGGCAAGGCAGCGAGCAACATACAGTTGGTGGTCTTGGTATAAGCACCATCATCAGTCTGAATCCATAGTACGCCACGCGGGTCAAAGTACAGACCATCCGGTGATGATAGATCGTTATCAGCGGTCAGATTGGATAAGTTTTGGGCGGTCAAGTCATTTGGCGCGGCGAACAAATACACATCCCAATTAAATCGGGTGGCGGTATGATCGCCGTTTTGTTCGTGCCAGCGGATGATATGCCCATGCTGATTGCCCTTGTCATTATAGCTTCGTGGGTTGACGGTATCGGTGGCATCGACGCTGCGTTTTGAGTTGTTGGTCAAGGTGACATACACTTCGCCCGTGATTGGACTGACCGACACCCATTCAGGGCGGTCCATCTTGGTTGCACCCAGTGCATCAGCGGCTAGACGGGCATGGATGACGATGTCGGCTTGGTCTTTGAAATTATAGTCCTTATGCTTGACCGTATCCATCGCCAAGCGTCGCCACTCGCCTGTGCCATCAGCGTTGAACACTGCCACATACAGCGTGCCTTCGTTCATGTATTTATCGCCTGCTTTTAGACCTTTGCCGATGTCTTTTGGCGACCACAGCGCCTTTGAGACGAATTTATAAATATACTCACCACGGGCATCGTCACCCATATAAAATACCACAGGCTTGCCTGCCACAGGTGGCGCAAAGGCGCAGTTTTCGTGAGCAAAACGCCCTAGGCTTGTGCGTTTGACTGCTTTGGCTTGTGGGTTAAATGGGTCAATCTCAACAATATAACCAAAGGCATTAAACGCATTGCGATAGTCATCGTGTGCCGATTTGCCACGAGCACTGATGTCCCAGCGGCTAAATTCATCTGCCACCACGCCGTCTTTGTCATCGGCGGTATGCCACAGATAGCCACCGCCTGTGCTGTTTTCTTTTAGGCCATAGCGAGCCAGTGCGATATCAGCTTGACTGCCGATGATGGCTTTGTCTTCACCACGAGCAAAGACATTCAAAAAGTTCTCTTCGGTGGTCAGATAAGCGCCCCAAGGCGACATCCCTGCACCACATTGATTGTTAATCCCCCAAATGGTTTTGCCCTTTTTGTCGTATTTGGTTTGTAGCTGTTCATTACCACTTGCCACGCCCGCAATATTAACCATTGTGCTACTGGTGTAGCGTTTATTAAAGCGAGAATTTTTGACCAATTCAAATTGACCATTATCCTTGCGGACTAGCTCCACCACAGAAACGCCGTGAGCGTTAGCATCGCGACGCACATCCATAGCAAGGCGTTTTTTGCGATAAATTGGTGCGGCATTGGCATCCTCCTGCGTGTACATCCCCATTGGATGTAGATTGTCATTGGTGTATTCGTGGTTCATGGCAAGTAGTCCACGATTGGACTGATTGGCGTCGTATTTGCCACCTGTCATGCCAAAAAAGTGCATCCCGTCGTGGTTATCACCCATGCGGTACATAAACGACTCGCCCGAATGCTGACGGTCATCACGAAAGGCATCAATACCATCAACCAGCGGTTCACCCAAGTGCAAAAACGCTTTGGCAGTATAGCCTTCAGCGACCATCATCTCATTGCCGGTATAATGCGGTACGGCTTTGAATTTTAGGCTGGTTGGGCGGGCAAGATTGGTGGCAGATTTGGCAAAGGCAGTATTGCCAAGCAGTGGCAATGAGCCGAACATCGCCGCCGCCGTCAAGCCTGCGCCGCCTTTAAGCACGGTGCGACGAGAGACCGCCTTGTCCAGAATATCGCTAAACGCTGGGTTGTCGCTTGGGTTAGAATCTTCAATATAATCATGCGGATGCATCATGGCTGTTATCCTTTTGTGTGATAATGGCTGTTTTGGATGGCAAAAATTGTAGCAAGCCATCATGACAATTTTGCGATGATTTGATGACAGTTTGATGAAATTTTTGGCGGATAAAACAGCAGATACATCAGCGGTGAATGAATTGCCATCGCTTAGCCAGTGAGTCTTTTGCGTGCGCCATCTTACCCAACTGCAACATTTTGTAGAAAAATCTTAAAACCACTACCCATGCCATCGATTTGCATTATAATAAGCACGGTCAATTCGACTGTATTAGGATTTTATGATGAAATTAATGAAATTATTAATCGCCACCGCCATCATCAGCACACTGACCGCTTGTTCTGTCGGTGCAGGATTTGGCATCAGCCCAACAGGCACTGTGATGGTCGGTGTCGGCGGCTGATATCACCGCCCCAAATCGCCAGTTGTATGATTGGCGATTTTTTGTTGCTGATCAAGCCATTCTGATTGTGTGCATTGCGTGCTACTCGTTTTTATTTTATACTTACTTTTTTTAAGAATAAATTATAAGGAAATCCCATGAAATTTGCCAAATTATCACTCATCATTGCAAGTATGCTAAGTATCAGTGCTTGCCAAAGTATCAAGGCAACGCCCAATTTGCCAAGCCAAGCCACCGCCAAAGCACCCACAAGCACCGCCCATGAAGCAGGTGATGTCTTTAGCACGACTTTGGATAATGGCTTAAGAGTGATTATCAAAAAAGACACCAGAGCGCCGATTGTCATGACGCAGATTTGGTATGATGTTGGCAGTAGCGATGAGCCCGTGGGCAAAGGGGGGATTTCGCACTTTTTGGAACATATGATGTTCAAGGACGCCAAAGGCATCAGCCATGATGATTATCAACGGCTCATCAGCCATTTTGGGGGTACGACCAACGCCTTTACTAGCAATGATTACACCGCTTATTATGAAAGCCTGCCTGCCAATCAGTTTCCGCTTGCGCTACAAATCGAAGCCAACCGTATGGCAAATCTTATCCTAAAAGATAGCGAAGTCGCCACCGAAAAAGAAGTCATCAAAGAAGAGCGTCGTCTTCGTACCGATGACAACCCTTTGGCAAAGGCTTATGAAGAATTTCTAAAAACTTCCATGCCAGATGCGCCGCAAGGCCGCCCGATTATCGGTAGTATGGCGGACATTGACGGCATCACGACAAGCGATTTGCAGGCGTGGTATCACCAGTGGTATGCGCCAAATAATGCCGTGCTTGTGCTGGTCGGTGATATCGAGCCTGCCACTGCCATGCCGTGGGTGCATAAATATTTTGATAAGCTCACCCCATCTGCCCTGCCGCAGCGTGTCAGTCTCACACAGCCAAGCCATCGTGGTTATACCCAGACCACGAGCCATCAATCCGTGCAAGTGCCGAGCTTGATTATGGGCTTTAATGTGCCAACGCTCGGTAGCGATAAATCAGCACAGGATGCGTATGCGCTGTCGCTGTTTTCAGATGTGGCAGACGGCGGGCTGTCGGCACGCTTTGAAAGCAATCTCATTCGTAAGAAAAACTTATTAAATAGCGTCGGTATCAGCTATAGCATGATTGGCAAAGGCGATAAGCTATTTGTCATCACCGCCACGCCAAAAGACGGGGTCAGCCTACAAGATGCCGAACAAGCCATCCTAGATGAAATCACAGCCATCTATCAAGAGCAAATCAGCGACAGCGAGCTGGCTCGTGGGCAAGCCAATCTGCTATCAGGGCTGATTTTTGGTAATGATAGCGTCGCCAATCAAGCCATCACGCTCGGCTCACTCGCTAGCCAAAATCTGCCGATTGATACGCTAGACACCCTACCTGCCAAGCTTGCCACCATCAGTAAAGATGACATCAAACGAGTCGGCAAGCATTATCTGACTAAGGATAATCTGACCACCATGTATGTCCTGCCACAGACCAAGTCTGACTAAGATGATAAGTTGTTGTTTAACAAAGTTTTAGAATTATGCTAAGTATTTTTTGGGATGAATTATGAAATTATTGAATAAATACAATAAATTAGCACAAGCCATCGGTGCGACACTTGCCATCAGCATCATTAGTGCCACGCCTGCCATCGCCAACCAAAACCACAGTACAGCAATGGGCAGCGCCACACTACAGCTATCTGATGATAGCATCATTGATAGCATTGACCAGCTTGGCAAGCTTGATTTTCGTGTACCGACGACGCACAGATTTAGCACGGATAATGGCGTTGCCGTCGTGTTTACCGAATTGCATCAGCTACCCATTGTCGATGTCAGCGTGGATTTTTATGCAGGGTCAGCATTTGATAGCCAAGTCCGCGCCGATGGTGATGGTATCGCCAATATGACCGCCACCATGCTTACTCAAGGCACAAGCACACTCGATGAAGATGCTTTTATCGCCAAAAAAGAACAGCTCGGCATTGAGCTTGGTGGTGGCGTCTCAAAAGATGGCTTATCACTGTCTGTACGCAGTCTATCCAAAGCACAGACACTACAAGATGCCACAGACCTATTCATCGATGCGCTCACAAAGCCTGTATTCGATGATAAAATCCTTGAGCGTAACAAAAGTCGATTGATTAGCAGTGTTAAACAACAAAAACAAAATCCTGCGTATGTCGCATCGCTTGCCTACACCCAAGCCCTATACGGTGGACATCCTTATGGACATCCTGCCACAGGCGATGAAGCAAGCATCAAGGCGCTGCGTCGTGATGATTTAATGGCGTTTAAAAATCAATTTCTCACCAAAGACAACGCCAAAATCACCATCACAGGCGACCTAAGCCTAGATGATGCCAAAGCACTTGCCAATCGTATCAGTGCCGAGCTACCATCGGGCAAATCCTATCAAGGCAGTATCAGCACACCTGCCAAGCCTGCACCACGACATATCCACATCGAGCATGACAGCAGCCAAACCCAAATCATCATCGGACATCTGATCGATGCCGAGCGTACCGACACGGCGAGCCGTCAGCGATTTAGCGATTTGTCATTGGGTAATGAAATCTTGGCAGGGTCAGATTTTACAGCACGCCTGATGAAAACCATCCGTGAACAAAAAGGCTACACCTACGGCATCTATGGAGGTATTGAGCGAATGCAAGCAGCAGGCAGCTATGCCGTCCGCTTCTCCACCAATGGCGAGCAGGTGCGTGATGCCATCTTTGATACCGTTGCTATTATTCAAGATACACTAAACAATGGCGTCACCCATGATGAGCTTGAGCTTGTCCGTTTGGGCAACAAAAATAGCTTTCCTGAAATTTTTGCAAGCAATGCCTCTACCCACAAGATGACAGGCAGTTTGGCATTTGGCAATTATCCTGCTGATCATCTTGCCACACGCCTAGATCGGCTAGATCGTGCGACCATCGCATCGGTCAATCAAGCGCTTAAAAATACCATCCACCCCGATGACTTTATCATCATCACCGTGGGCAAATCCAAGCCTGATTTGAGTGGATTATTTGAGAAATAACCACGATACTGACAAATTCAACCACGGCTTGACATGATGCGCATTGTCAAGCCGTATTTATTTAACTGATGAGTCAATATTTTGATAATAATGCTGTGTTATACTAAGCTTTTCATAAACACCGCACAAAATATCATTAAAGATTAGGGATGATCGCATGAACGACTTTTGTACTGTCAATATTGCACCGACTGACTTGACCATGACCGTACTGATGACGCCTGATATGGCGAATTTTTCGGGCAATGTGCATGGTGGTGCTATCCTAAAACTCCTTGACCAAGTGGCGTATGCGTGTGCCAGTCGATACTCGGCAAGCTATGTGGTGACTTTGTCAGTGGATCAAGTGATTTTTAAAGAGCCGATTTATGTCGGTGAGCTTGTCACCTTTTTGGCGCGTGTCAATTATGTTGGGACAACATCGATGGAAGTCGGCATCCGTGTCGAAGCTGAGAATATCCAAACTCGCACCGTGCGCCATACCAACAGTTGCTATTTTAGCATGGTTGCCGTCGATGAACAGCGTAATCCAAAAGCCGTGCCACCGCTTGAACTGCTAGATAACACCGCAAAACAGCGCTTTGAGATGGCGAAAAAGCGCAAGCAGTTACGACTAGAACTCCAAGAGCATGATTGGTAAGGCAAGTTTTACCAAAATTACAAACCATCAGCGACCATACAGCTGTCAGGTGTTGCCATAATTCATCCACTATAATCTCCTTTGGGTTAATATTGCTTCGTGATAGCGTATGTGCTATCATCATTGTATGAAAATCGTGTTAGATACCAATATTCTTGTCAAGGCTTGCAAGGGCTCCTATCATGCCAATCGCCTATTAGCAGCCTGCCTACAAGGTAAATTCACCCCCTTAGTCAGTGTGACATTGCTGGCAGAATATGAAGATGTGTTGGCTCGTGAGTCGCTGTTTTGTGATGACAAATTATCACTGGCAGAGCGCAACGAGCTACTGGATGCCATCTTATCCATCAGTCAATGGGTGCGTATTTTTTATCTATGGCGTCCCAATCTCAAAGACGAAGGCGATAACCATCTGATTGAACTTGCCGTTGCTGGCGGTGCCAAATATATCGTCAGTCACAATGCCAAAGATTTTCGCTCAAGCGAGCTTGATTTTGACATTGATGTCATCACCCCAATGCAGCTACTGGAGGAATTATCATGAGCACCATTACCCTACGCCTAAGCGATGACAAACACAGCCGTCTTAAATCTTTAGCCCAAGCCCAAGGCATCAGCGTCAATCGCCTGATGGATGAGCTTGCAAGCCTTGCTTTGGCAGAATTTGACGCCAAAACTCGCTTTGAAATTCGTGCCAAGCGTGGCGATATCAAGCGCGGTTTGGCATTGCTTGATAAGGCATTACAATAACGCTTTGGCCATCACTGACAGCATCACAGGGCTGACTCGCCACCCATCTTGCGTGCGTGTAATCGCATTAAAACACCACTCACTGCAAAAATACTTATGCGGATGCTGTCTTAGCCCTGCGACACAGCCCAAAGCACCGACAAGGTCATAGCTTGCGCCACGAGTTGCGCCAAAGTACTGCTGTACTTGCATCGCTGACACATCCAGCGGTAGCAAATCCCACTTGTTAGGGTCAAGTACCATTACTTTGACACGCACACCGCCATCACGATAGCTTGACGAGTAGCATTTGTAACGGTTGCCGTGCAGGTGTACCGCAATCTCGCAGTGGCTGTATTTACCACGGGTAAAAAACTTGGTAATCGCATCACAGACACGATGCCAGCGCTTGGTGGCTTTGCCGTGATAGCACGCCAGATATACTTTATTGTCCATGTGTCCGACTCCATCCTGCCGAGTAATCATAATCCAGTGGATTATCTGCCTTAAGCATCGCTAGGCGGTGGCGTTCGGCATTGGCGAAGTCGTTTTGTTCTTCGACAAGCATTGTCATGGCGATTTCATTGAGCAGAGCCTTGGTCATCGGTACAAATTCGTTATCCATCGTTTTCCACATCAGCGTCTCGGGCAAGCTTGGCAGAACCTGCAGGGCGAGATACTGTGTGCGGGTCGGGTCGTCATTATGAAACCATTTGTCGATGGACTTAATAAACACACCCCCACGGGCGTTATCGTGGCGTTTTTGCTTGATACGCTCCCACATCTCGCTTTGGGCTTTGGTTTTGAGTTCTTCAGCGTTGCCTTGTGGTGGAATAAGTTCAACAATCTCACCATCAACTAGGTGAACAACATTGTTAAAGACTGACTCACTAAACACAGACACTTCATCACGACTTGCCAAGTCTTTATGATTTGGCTCATGATCGCATTTGCCAATGTTTTTACCGCTTTCATTAAAAATGTAGTACATTATTTCACTCCAATGATGATGTAGTTTGCACGACCATTCACCCATCCAGGCGGTGAATTATGCCCTGTCAAATATGCTTGTGCTGTCACAATTCTGCCATCACAGAAGCAACGAAATCCATAATGTCGCAAGCGAGCTGATTCCCACAGGTCCCACGTGGCATTACCAGTGTTATCTTCGTGCATAGATACCATCCACTTGCACTGAGACTCAGTAAATCCGTTGGGCAAAGGGATGGTACCGCCATGGTCAATGGTGCCAGTCATCACAACAACATTGCTTGCAATTGATGGCAATGTCGTACCAATACTTACATTACCCGACCCATCAAACGACACCGAGCCTGTCACCGCGCCAGTTAGGCTAATGGTGCGGGCGGTTTGTAGTCGAGTGGCTGATGCGACATTGCTTGATGTGTAGGCTAGATTGGATGGTTTGCCACGGATTGCATCCCAAGTGTTTGACACTTCAACCCAGTTTTCCCAGCCTGTCATCGGATTGTTTCTTCTGCGCTCAAAATGGCGATGAGTGTTAAATGTAGTGAATCGTTGTCGCAGGCCGTAGGTGCTAATTATTACTTCTAGAGTACCTGCCTCGGCTGGTACTGGGTATTTTCGTTCAGCGGTGGCATTGGAATTAGCCATTTGTGCATATATGCCCCATTTTGTAATGTCGTCAAGGCTTTCACTGGTAATCTCTCGAACATCAAAATCCGTAATATTGCTAATGCTGTGCGTATGAGACGATGGCGTAAAAGTGCTTGGCTTGCCATTAATCTCGTTCCAGTTGTGCCGATGCACCGCAGGGGCTTTGGTGTTGTCCGCAATTGTAATATTTGCCGTACCGTCAAAAGCCACGCCATTGATCGTGCGGGCTGTCGCTAGACGTGATGCACTGACGGCGTTAGCTGCTTTATCCAGTTTGGCTTGATTGAGCGTATAGACCGCCTTGGATGTGGCAACTTTGCCCGCGTCATCAAGCTCAATGCTGTTTGATTTATCTGATAGCATCACGCCGTTAAGCTCGGTTAAGATGGTTTTTTGGCCTAGATAAACACCTTGAGCATCCCATGCTGTTGTGGATAGGTCAAATCTTGGTCCATAGGCAAAACCAATACCGCGCGCATTGCCATTACCCGGCGATGTCGGATGGGTGATGTGCATCTCCATCGCAGGTAAGGCGTCTGAGCCCATCATTATGGCATTAGCACGATAGAAGCCAGTCAGCTGATAATTGGATGATTTATCAGCAACCCAATCGATCGTCTTAAGACTGTCTTTGTTGTCAATCTTATCATTCAGTACTTTGCCCTGCTTAGCCGTCAGTGCCTTGGCAGCATCATCAGTGGTGAGATTATCGACAAGCTGCACCACACCCGCCACCGTCGTGCTTGCTTTATCGATGGCGTGCGTATGGCTTGTTGCAGTCACTGCATTAGTGCTTGATGCGGTGATTTGGCTTGGCGTACCAAGTGTCAGCGTGCGGTTTGCTTGTAGCGTACCGCCACCAGTTAAGCCATTGCCTGCGGTGATGGCGGTGGCTTGGTTGGCCTTGGTGTCCGCCTTGGCATCTGTCGCAGTGATTTTGTCATTCAGCACCTTTCCCTGGTTAGCCGTCAATGCCTGATCTGTGGCGGTGCTTACAAGCGTATCATTGAGTTGTACAATGCCTTGTGTTGTCGTGCTTGCTTTATCAATCGCATGGGTGTGGCTTGTCGCTGTGACGCTGTTTGTCGTGCTTGCTGTAATCTGTGACGGCGTGCCAAGTGTGATAGTGCGGTTTGCTTGTAGCGTACCGCCACCAGTTAAGCCATTGCCTGCCACCAAATTAAGCGTTTTATCCGCCTTGTTGGTGGATAGACTGGTCAGATTGGCATTGATGGCTTGCACCGATGATGCCAATTCATTTTTTAGCCATACCGTGCGGTTCGCCAGTTGCTTAGTCGGTCGGTTGGTGATGCCATTCGCCCCACCATGTACAGGGTCGTTTTCTTCGATTTGATAGACACCTGTTTCCCAGATGCTTGATTCTGCTAAATTTGCCATAATTTTTCCTTGATTGTAATTAACGACGCAATGCGTTCAATCACGCTGACCTACGCTGAGCCATGATTATATGAGCCGTCATACTTCGCCCTATTGTTATATCGAATCGGTGCTGCTTTGTAGTCGAGTACTGCCAATAGACACCTTGCCGGTGTAAATGACCGCAGTGTCCGCCTGATTTGCTCCGCTTGGTCGTTGGTGATGGGCTTGGTCAGCCTGACCGAATACCATGCCCAGCGTTCATTGGTTGGGATAGATTGCACCACTGTATGCTCATAAGTGCGTGCTTTTAGCCCTTCATCGATTTCAATTTCGCCAAAGCCAAGCTGTCTTAGCACTTCACGCACTGCCCACGGCGTACCTTTTTGGCGGTGCAGTTCGATAGCACGGGCAATCAGTCGGCGCTTAGAATCCACACTGTCAGCCAGCATGATGCCGTCATCACCTGTGACACTCCATTTCTCGGCAAGTAGTGGCGTGTATTCATCGCCAAGCAGGTCAATGAGCGTGGTCATCACTTGGTGTATCGGCAGGTTTGGCAGTCTATGGCTTAGATCCGCCAATGCCCGATACTTTGGGTCGGTCATGATGATGTCAGCATAGATGAGCTTAGCCATTGCTTCGTACCTCATCGATAGTGATAGTGATGGCGGTGCAATTTGCCCATTCGCCGTTATTGATGATGGTCTTGGCAGGACTGGTCAGCGTGACATCATAGACACCTTCGACCCGCAGTGCGCTGATGATGGCAGACGGTACGATATCCATGCCCAGTTTTTTGGTCTTATCTGACAGATAGTTTTGCAGGGCATCCACTGCTTTTGTGAGTACGATGTCTTCACGATGGCCATCTAGCAGGGTGAGTCGTGCATTGATTTGATAATCTCGCTTGATTGCACCCACCACTTCGACGGTATCGCACAATGGGCGTAGCTTTTCGGCGCTGACATGAGCCTTGATATCAGCGAGCAATCGGCTATCAGGCACGCCATCTTTGGCAAGCACAGTGATACGCACCAAGCCACCCTTTGGCGTTGCCACATTGACATCAGCCACCGCTTGACTCACCGCACGCACATGATAGTCATAAGCTGCGATAGAGCCACAGCTTGAAAAGGCTTCAGGCGCAGCCAAGATACGCCGTCGATAGCCATCATCGCTTTCTTGGATTAGACCACCGCTTGAGACATCAATATTGCTCACTCCCACCGTCATATCCGTATTGAGCGTGCTTTTGAGCTGTTTGATAGCCCTACTTGCCAGCCATTGCCCACCGTACCCACTTGATTACACTGGGCTTCGACTTCGACATAGTTAATCAGTGGCGTGATGACATCATCATTGATGGTGATAAAGCTTAGCTCATCAGTCACGCCCACCACCGTACCTTTGGGGATTAGGATAGACGGGTGCACCCCTTGTACGCTAAAGCGTAGCACACAGCGCGCTGGTGTATTTTGTAGGCGATAGCACCCCATCGGCTCACCGCACAAATCCAGTGCAATCCCTGTTGCCGTCTGTGGAAAGGTTTGGCGAAATGCCTCATTAATCCCTTGACGAGTCAGCATCTCACGATAGGCATAGACATTGATCAGCAAGCGTTCGATATGTGCAGGCTGTAGCGTTTTGCCAGTGTCTTTTTCATACTGCTCAATAGCTTGGTTTAGGATGACTTTGACATCATCATCGATGGCTTTGACATCATTTCTGTGGCTAATATCGACCATTTATAGCTCCGTTTTATAGATTTGGCGTGCGACATCATCCGCCACCGCCCACTCAATCAGGCAATGAAATTCAGGCGCAAGCCCTGTCACGCTCACTCTTTGCACGATGATACGCTTCTCCCATGTGGTAAGTGCGACATGGATTTCACGCACGATATTTGGGATAGCGACATCATGCGGATAGTCGATATAGTCGAAATGATCAGAGCCAAAGTTAGGACGCAGGACATCCGAACCTTTGCGAGTGGATAAGATATTGTGTACACATTGGTGCAAATCATCTTCGCCTTGTATGGCACTGACACCGGTCGGAGCGATTTGCCAATGTGCATGGGTCAGATTGATGGGCATAGCCTACTCCATAGATTTATGGCTAGGCTATCAAAGATGGGATAGATTGGCTTTTAGGATGGTTTTAGGATTTTGGACAAGCACCAACACCCCGCCCATAATCCGATGAGCAGGGTATTATTGACAAAATAAGATAAAAATCTTGTACTGCACCATGTACGACAATAAAACAACCCCCAAAAGTTAAACAACCTTTGGGGGTAGCTCGGTAAATGTGGGTTTATTGATTAGATGGTGAGTTTTTGGGCTGCTGTCTTAGCACATAGACAATCAAGATTCCAATGATGGCGGTGATTGCAATGCCAGCCACAACCGCTTGTGCATAATATAGTGCCACGCCTGCAATCACCAGCAGACCGACACCAAGCACTAAGCCAAACCATTGCCCGCGCTGCATTAAGACAATATTTTGTTTATCAAAATCCATCAGGGCAGTATTGACACGAATTGCTTCAGACAATTGACTGTCTTGTAGTTTATGGCGTTGCTCTTGCTCAGACTTTGCCATCTGCATGACTTGTTCAACATATTTTGGGTCAATTTTATTCAGCTCATGCAAAAACTCGGCAGGTGGATAGGGCGAGTATTCCTCCACTTGCTCAAACTGGGCTTGCAAGCCCCGTTCATCTTGAGTGGCTTGCACTCGTGTACCTTTACGCTGTTTTTGGCTCATAGCATACCATACCCAAAGATTTACCTACTTTTTTACTGGCGTTAGAAATATCCACACCAACCGCTTGCCAATCTTGGGCGATATCGTTTGGCTGTAATTCCATCTTGGTAGGTCGAATGTAGCGCGGTTCAGCTGCTGATGTACTTGGCAACAACACCATCGCTGATAATACACCTTCCAAAAATGGCGATAGTTTACTCATATCAACACCTTGTTTAGTTAGGTACTTCATTATAACCCCAGTGATGACAAATGACAACCTTTGTAAATTCTGACTTGCCAAAAAAATGCGTCAAGCTCAATTACTTATTCCCCTTTGCCCGATTATGACTCACACATAACATTTCACAATTTTCAATGCCCGTTAATCCGCCTTTACTCCAAGCGGTAACGTGGTCGGCTTCCATTTCTTTTAATGCCCAAATTTTATTTTTATTGGCATTATCACCAACAGCGCATAATGGGCAATTGGAATGATTATTGTCTTTCGCTTTTTTAGTTTGTGCATTATAGGCAAGTTGTTTGGTTTTGTCATCAAACATACGAATATCCAGCAAGCGTTTATCACTTTCGCCACCCAATAGATATTCCCAAATGCCTTTTTTGTTTTTCACACTTGGGTCATCGTATAACTCATTCACTTTTTTGGATAATTCACTGGGATTATAGGGATTTTTGCCATAAGTTTCATATAACTTTCCCCATTCCAAACCGCACATTTCTTTTTTGATATCAACAAATGTGGTCGTTATCCAATCCATCACGGTATTAAAATAGGTTTTTAATTCATTGATGTTATCATCATAGCGATGACGGCTCATATAATCGCTGATATTGCCACGACTTACCCAATCTAAGGCACACGCCAAAAAATCTTGACGAAGTGGCGTGCCTTTGACAAAAGCCGACCATTTTTGAATATTGGCATTTTGTGAATTGCTAAATTCTGCTTTGGCAAGGGTTATAAAGCTACCTGAATACACCGCATTCAATAATTCTTGTTCATTTAATGGCACACCAGCGATATTGATGGTTTTAAACCATTCTTTAATTTCGCTTTCTGCGCCATTGCATTCATACACCAAAAGTGTGGTATTTAAAATCAAATTCTGTTTATCTTGTGGCAAACTACTAAAATATTGCGGAATATTTTGTTCATTGATAATGGCAAATTTATCTTTGACAAAACGCCCAATACTGGTAATCCGTTGTTGTCCGTCCAGCACTTCAAAAGTATCTTCGTCTGTTTGATTAAAATAAATAAGCCCAAGCGGATAACCTTTTAAAATGGAGTGAATGACTGCCACATCTTTTTTGCCGTCTGCATAAATATAATTGCGTTGATATTCAGGTTGAATAGTGAGTTTACCATTTAAGCCAAATAAGCCTTTGCCTTCTAATTCATTATAAACAAACCCTTCGCACAACTGGGCAATAGTAATTTGAGTGTTTAGTTTGGTTTGCATTAGTTTATTCCTTTTTTATGGCGGATTAAAATTCTTTGATAAACTTTTTCTAACCTATTATCAATTTCTAATACGGCACTTGCATTCAAATCGTAATTTCCTTTTTTACCAAACTTTGCAAAATAAGCATTTGATTTTTCTTGGCTTGTATAAACTTTTGTTTTCAGATTGTACAAATCTTCATTTTCACACATTCCCAAAATCTCAAATTGTTCAGGGCAATATTTATCCAAAAATGAAATCGGCACGCCCATTACGCCATCAAAATCAGCAGGAATGGCATTGGTAAATGGCACTTCTATGGCATTGTAATTATCATATTGTTGATAAGCATTTTTGCCGTCTAATTTTTTATTGAATTTTAAATTATCATCCATCGTCATTAACTGTAATGGTTGATGACGACGACCGTGTTCTAGACTGGTAAACCAACAAGAATTACCTAAACGGGTATAATCACCAATATAACCTAAGCGTTCTGCTTTTTTACGGTCACTTTCAGTAACTTCCGTACCTTTTGGGACTGCAAAAACCATATCATTGCCATTGCCTGTTGCTCCAAGCCAAAGTGTATTACCACTAATTAAAGGAAAAATCTCTTTATAAGTAATGGCATTCATATTGCCAATAATGACAAATTGTTTATCCGCTTCCATAATCCACGCCACAAACTCACGAAATAGGGAAAAAGGTGGATTGGTAATAATCATGTCCGCTTCATCACGCAAGGCTTTGATTTCATCACTGCGAAAATCGCCATCGCCTTGTAAATACTGCCACTGTAAATCTTGTAAATCAATCACACCATCAGCATTATTATCTTGAGTGAGAGTAAAAATCTTACCTTGTTGAATAGATTTTTCTGTATCATAAAGCGGATTTTCACTTTCAAATAAACTAGGTTGATAGCTATTATTTAAATTTTTGCTTTGGTGAGCGAAACTTGTACTGATGAGCTTTTTTAAGCCCAAACGAGCAAAATTTTGGGCAAAATAGCGAGTGAAATTAGACCATTCAGGGTCATCGCAAGGCAGAAAAATGGTTTTGCCACGAAAGACATCGGCATCAAAATCAAGATAGGCGTTCATCTCTTTTTCGATGTCGTGGTACTGCGTGTAAAACTCATCGTTTTTGGCTTTTTTGGCGTTGGAGAGATTGGAGTTTTTGGCTTTTGGCATACATCAACCCCCAGCTACTTGCAAGGTTGATGAAGAGATAGTTACATTACTGTGCTGCGCTGTGCTGTGCTGCATTGCAAATCCTTATGGTTTAGCCAATGGTTTTTTGTTAATTTTTGATATTTACCCCATCACGGCAAATATGTATTTTATTATACATGATGAACAAGATATCGTACATAGACTCATCAAGCAATCAAATCATTCACCAAAACAAAAAGCCAAATAATTTACACGAAAACGCATAAAATACTTGGCTTATTATGTATTCTAGTATATAATATAAACCATCAAATAGCAAGCCTGCTATCTGATGAGCAGTAAGGCTTCAACCTTACCGCAAACAAGGAGTAAAACGATGAAAGCCATTCTCAAAGTGCTTGCAATCATCGCTCTGCTGTTGCTAAGCTACCCAGCTTACTAACAGTAAACGCCTAAAGGTGGTAACGACACCCAAGGCAGGTTAGGTGGAAACGCCTAGCCACTCCTTACCTATTATCTTAGCACCGATAATTTAAAAATCAAGGACTTTTTTATGTCAAATGCACGCCAAAAAGCCACCAATACCTACCGCACCAAAGCACTAGCCAATATCGCCTTGGTCATCAGCCACACCGAGCCTGATGTCTTGGTGGCACTTGAGACCATCATGGCACATCATGACACATCCAAGGCAGGAGCGATTAAGACAGCATTGGTTGAGTACGCCAAGACACTCACCCCTTAAGCAGGCCCGCTCGTCCGTCCGCCACCTGTCTGCACACCACCATGCGTATGCGTCGATAGGCTCACGCCTGCACCAGTCACACCCCCTGCTGCATTGACAGTCTGTGCGACGCTGACCGCCCCTGTGATGGTCACATCACCATTGAGCGTGATGGATAGGGCATTGATAGTGACACTGCTTGCGCTGACAGTCACAGCACCGCTTGTCTGCACCGCCACCGCACCACTACTGCGGTCATGGCTGATGATAGTGCCATCAAGATTGACCAAATCGACACACAAGGAGCAGTCGCATGATTAACTACCACCTATCCAATGCCGAATACCACGCCCACCCTGCCGTCTCATCGAGTCAGATTAAGCACATTCTGCGCACGCCTGCCCACTTTAAGGCAAGCCTAGAGACATCCAAAGAGCCGACCGAAGCAATGAAATTGGGCTCGCTGGTGCATACGCTACTGCTTGAGCCGCATCTGGTCGATGATGAGTACACCGTCATGCCCAAGTTTGACCGTCGTACCAAGCAAGGCAAGGCAGACTATGAAGCATGGCTTGAGCACAACAGCCACAAGACAGCCATCACCGCCGAGCAGATGGACACCGCCATTGCCATGACAGACAGCCTAGTCACTAGCCGAGTGGCACAGCTACTCAAGGTCAATGAGACAGCCTGCGAAGCGTCGATTTTCTATACCGACCCTGCCACAGGCATTGATTGCCGTGTGCGTCCTGACTTTATGATTAAGCCGTGTGATGCTTTCCCAAATGGCTTGATTGTGGACCTAAAGACCACGGACAACGCCAGTCCGACAGCGTTTATGCGTACGATTACCAATTTTGGCTATCATCTGTCAGCGGCGATGTATCTAGATGGCTATGAAGCCGAGTTTGGTGTACGCCCTGCCTATATTTGGCTGGTGGTTGAACGAGATGTACCCTATGCCGTGGCAAGCTACACACCGACCGATGAATACTAGAGCGTGGCAAAGCCGACCTAGACCGTGCGCTTGCCACCTTACGCACCTGTATGGACAGCGACCATTATCCTGCGTATAGCGGTGAGATTATGGCGATTGATTTGCCAAAGTGGGCTTGATTGACAATTTTATAATTTGGGTTATAATTAATTGACCGCTGTATGCGGTTAATTAATTATTTTGGACGACCGTTATGCTTAAAAAATCAAAAACCAAGGTATTGCTACCAAAAAAAGAGCGTCTTTTGACTGCTCAAGCGTACTTGTTGGACATTGAGCAGCGTCAGGATATTATCAAGGAAGTGGAATTTGTACCGCCAAAGCTGGGAGAAGCAGGTCTTGGCTCATTCCGAGTGCGTTATGATACCCCTATTTGTTTTCCACATAATTAAGCAAGGTGCATCATGAGTAAACTCTCCCCATTTTTAGAAGGCATGTTATCAGTGTTCCTACTGGTGCCTGGCGTGAGTACCGCCAAGCCCAACTATGTCACTCCAGCTGAAATCACAAAAGAACCAATTGAGCAGCTGACTGCTCACCAGCCTTTTGTAGAAGTAGGTCTGCTAATGCAACACACTGCACAAAAGCAAAGAGCATTAGATCATGGCAAATAATGACAGCTTAACACAAGCGGATGCAGAAACTGAAGTTGTAGAAACAACTCTCACCATGTCACACATGGAGGTGCAAACACCATTCTTACCGCCACAATACCTAGAAGAGTATGAAAAAACCGTTCCAGGTTCTGCCAAGCAAATGTTTGACATGATTGTAACTCAACAAGAATTTAACATGGAATTAAAACGCCATGAAATTGATTTTAATCAAAAAAATTTGCAGCGTGTGATTGATGTAGATCATGCCAATTTAGCTGAACAAAAAAGGGCGAGCCAAATCAAGTCTCGTGGACAGGTTTTCTCTTTTATATTATCTTTGTGTTTAATTGGTTTGGCAGGATGGTTTGCTTATCTTGGACACACCTTTCTTGCTGGTACAGCATTAACTTTGATTATTGGTGTAATTACTGTGTTATTTTTGCAAAAACAACATAAAGAACCAAACCCACCAAATAACGAGACATAGTTTCTAAATAGTCCACCCCCACTTTAGGCGGTGGATTTTTTACACCCCAACCCCTTGCAATTCGCTAAAACTTGGGCTATGATATCTCACAAGGTGTCAGAACCTAAGTACATAGCGGTAAATATCGCCCCGAAAGACTGCGATTTTTTTATTGCCAAAATTTAAGCTCCGCAAATTTGCGGAACATAAATATCAAAGCAAAGCCCTTTCAAATTTCCAGTTCTCAAATTTGAGAAGTGCCAAATTATGTTAGGGGGGCGGAGAAATAAGGTAGCTTGCTACACGAATAATCCCAGCCGACTATGTACGGCTTCTGAACCCCCTAGCACCCTATTTTGGGTAAATTTCAGAAAATTTACATAGGAGTTCATCATGAACTTAATCATCTCTATCCCAACCCAAGCCGACTTTATCGTCCGTGAGATTGGCGGCTTATATTCCCTAAATGATTTGCATAAAGCCAGTGGCAATGAAAAACGCCACGAGCCTTATGGCTTTCTACGCAATCAAGAAACCCAAGTGCTCATCACTGCCATTGAACAAGACGGCACAGTCGCTTACAACACCATCATCGGCAAAGGCAAAGCCCAAGGCACTTATGTCTGCCGTGAACTTGTTTATCGCTATGCTATGTGGATAAGTGCCCAGTTCTCTTTGATGGTCATCCGTGCGTTTGACCGTATGACCAAAGGCGAAACCATCCCTTGCTTAGCCAAGCCAACCAACACCATCACTAGCCAAGATGCGGCAAACATCAAGCACTTGGTGCATCTGTGTGGCACACCCCTACACGCCTCTGGCAGTGCCAGATTCGCCATTCATGCTCGCCTGCGTGAGCTGACTGGTACTACAGGTGGACGAGCCTACACCACCGAGCATCTACCACTGATTGCTGATGAGTTGGTACGCATCTATCATGTGCTGAACCAATACGGCACCAAACGCCGTGCCATCGAAGCCGACATCATCCGCCATGTCATCCGTGATGGTCGTGATGAAATGCTCCCTGCACTGCTTGATGAGATGGACAAGCTTGCCGAGCTCAGAGCAGACAGTTTTTTTCCGACGGTGGATAAGCTCATTGCCGAGCCAGTCCGCCGACTGCTGAACCGCCAATAATCCACCCCCCTATCTGTCACTTGCCACCGTTGGCAGGTAGGGGCTTTGTACGCCCAAATTTTAGGATAGACCCATGAAAATCAAGAAAATCACTACCATCGTCGAGATTTACGAAGTGCCAGATGACACCGTCATCCCCTATGGCAGTCAGCCCGTGCTACCTGATGACCCCATCGAGATGCACCGCTGGCATGATTTCCAGACTATTCAAGGAGAACCCCATGAATAAAAAACACGCCCAACAGCAGTTTATCACCGGGCTCAAAAAACAGCTTACCCTAGCCCATCGCATGATTGACGAGCTCAAAAACGCCAATCACGCCATGAGCCTGCATATCCAAGACCTGCAAGGCGAAATCAGCACCGGCAACCAAGCCATCAATGAGCTCGCTGGCATCATCCGTGAGATGGACTATATGATTATGCACCCAGATGGTGCTGTCATCAGCCACTTTATCCAAACCTACCGTGAACACAAATTAGGAGTCGCACAATGAACGAACTTGCCACCACCACCCAAAACCAAATCGTCCTAGATGATGGACTGTTTGACAAATGCCACCGCCTAGCCGAGATTATGGCATCAGGCTCATGCACCATCCCAAAGCACCTACAGGGCAAGGTGGGCGATTGCTTTGCCATCATCGGTCAGTCAATCCGTTGGGGCATGGATCCTTATGCCGTTGCCCAAAAGACCCATCTGGTCAATGGCACACTAGGCTATGAAGCACAGCTGGTCATTGCCGTGATTAATGCCAAAGCACCGATTGTTGGGCGATTGAAGTTTGATTATTTTGGCGATTGGTCAAAGGTCAAATCCAAAGATGATAAGTCCGATGATGTCGGCGTGGTGGTCTCAGCCATCATGCAAGGCGAGAGCGAGCCGACCACGCTATCTATCAGCATGGCGCAGGTAGGCACAGTGCGAAATTCACCACTTTGGACTGCCGACCCACGCCAACAGCTTGCTTATC
Source organism: Moraxella pluranimalium (assembly GCF_002014825.1). Classification (GTDB taxonomy): domain Bacteria; phylum Pseudomonadota; class Gammaproteobacteria; order Pseudomonadales; family Moraxellaceae; genus Moraxella; species Moraxella pluranimalium. Next base: position 144,917 of record NZ_MUYU01000009.1, read on the forward strand.
TAGGTGCCAAGCGTTGGGCACGCCTGCACTGCCCTGATGTCATTTTGGGCGTTTATACCCCTGATGAATTGGCAGATACCGCACGAGAGCCCAAGCCCATCACTGCCACCGTCACCGACATCAATGCTATGGTAAATCAAGCAGTGGCACAGGTGAGCGCACCTGCCGCACCGGTTGCGCAGATTGAGCAGGTGGATACTGCCAAGCTTGCCGAGCAGATTGTCCGTGCTGATGACATTGACAGCCTAGATGCTTTGGCACAGACCATCGGTCAGCACCGCCAAACTGGGGCAATCAATGACGATGAGCGCACCATCCTAGGCAATGCATTCAAGGCACGCAAGCTATATCTGACCATGCGTGATGACATCACACAGGTGACGCTCGATGAAGCCGAGAATGCACGCCGTGTGCTGTATGACAACCAAGCCAAGCTATCGCCTGATGACTTTGAGAGCTTGGATAATCAGTTAGATTACCATTTAAATCAATTGATGGAGCAACAGTAATGACAACCAAATCCCAACAATCCCACACCTTACTGCACCCCCAAGGAATGAGCAGAACCAAAGACATTTTGGCATTAATTCCCATCAATCGAACAACGCTTTGGCGGATGGTGAATAAAGGGCGTTTTCCAAAGCCAATCCGACTATCTAGTAATATGGTGGTATGGAAAAATGCCGATATTTTGGCATGGATTGATGAGCAAGGGGGTGATGAATGATTGAAAGTATTGCAGAAAAATACAGTCAATATCTCAAAGAGCATCTATTGATGGATGGCAAAACCGCCATTCTATTAAGCGACGATACCATAGTTGGATTTGATGTGTACAGATACCTAGATCACAAAGAAGATGTTTGTTTGTTTATTCATAAACCTACTGGTGACAAGTTTTACCTTACAGCACCAGAGGTAAATGAACTCTACGTCTTCTTATATCATTTTGACAAGCTGATTTTGGGAGAAGATTAATGAGCTATCGCACACAGATTTTAGATCATCTGATGTCAGGCGATACGCTAGATCCAATCAAAGCACTCAACCTTTTTGGGTGCTTTGCCCTATCTCAGCGCATCACCGATCTCAAAAAAGAAGGCATCCCAGTCAAAAGACGGATGGTCACCGCCAACAGTGGCAAACGCCACGCCATCTACTGGCTGGAGTCTGACTATATCCACAACCAAAAGGAGCAAGCGGTATGAATCCTTTTAATGAATTAAAAGTAACTATCAATAGTATTAGAGATTATGGCAAGTATTAGGGGTTGAGAATGACTAACAAAGAAAAATTAATTGACTTATTAAAAACTCAAGAGTTTGTCTTAAAAGCACTCGGGCATACGCAAATTGCAGATGGTGTGAATCATGCAATTGACATGGTTAACGATTTTGACGATTGGGAAAAAATTGTTGATTGCGAAGATAGTTTGCCAGAAGCCGATAGTACTGTACTAGCACTTGCAAACGGTAGAATTAGAGTTTTGACTTATGAGGTTGTCCGACACGATGACGATTATAGCCACTGGTGGAATGATGAAGATGGCGAATTTTGTTATTACATTGATAGCGGTGATGTCACCCACTGGATGCCACTACCACAACCACCCAAGGAAACACAATGAGCGTCAATAAAGTCATTTTAATAGGAAATTTGGGCAATGACCCAGAAATTAAGCAATTTGATAACGGCATGATTGCCACCTTATCGGTTGCCACAAGCGAGCGCTGGACGGACAAAACCACAGGCGAGCGTCGTGAGCAGACCGAGTGGCATCGTGTGGTGCTTAATAACCGCACCGCTGAGATTGCCGAGCAATACCTGAAAAAAGGTGCCAAAGTCTATATCGAAGGCGGTCTTCGCACCCGCAAATGGACGGACAAGAACACAGGACAAGAGCGTTACAGCACTGAGATTCGTGGCGATCATATGCAGATGCTAGGCACTCGTGACGATAACCCACAGCCCACAAGCTACAACCGCACCACCCCACCACAAGGCTATGTGACCCAACCAGCACAGCCTACAGGTGGGGATGATATACCGTTTTAAGGAGCTGTCATGAAATCCCGCAAACAAAAAATCGCCAAAAAAGCCAAACAAGGATTGCGTAATTATCAGCGTAAGCTTGACCATGAATACAGGCTACAGGCAGAACTTGGCACAGAACGCTTTGGCTATTGGCAATTTCCGCTGTACGGTGTCAGTGCTCGTGAGATATACGCCCGCAGCACTTGGTTTGGCGATTGGCAACAAGACAAGCCACCACAGGGCAAGCGTGTGTATCACATTGAGATTGTGATCAAAGAAAAGGTAGTCAATCGCACTTTTGTCGATGGCTATCGCACCGAACCCTGCCATTTTGGGGATATTTACGGCGTGGTGGTCAATCATTTGGATGAATTGTACGAGCAAAACCCACAGCTAAGCCCAAATAGCTATCAGAGTTTTGCGAGAATTAGAACTTAAAGGAGCTAGATTGTGAAAAAGTATTTAACATCTAACGAAATTTGTGAAATCTTTGGCATTTGCAAAATGACCCTAAGCCGTTGGGAAAAACGACACCCAAATGGTGAACCATTTCCAAAGCCCGTCATGGGTGGCGGATTGGGCGGTGGTGTCAAACGCTATTTAAGCCAAGAAGTTCATGAATGGGAATTGAAACACACCGCCAAATAAAAGCCCAGCAATGGGCTTTTTTTTCGTCCAACAAAAGACTATAATGCAACAAATCACATCATTCAAAAACATATCATCTCATCATTCTGTGTACATAATTGTGTACATAATTTTAAAATAAAGAAAAATATCAATGAACAACCCTAACAAAATCAACCACCTAACCACCATTTCAGTGATTGGGCATACCAATGTCGGCAAGACATCGCTACTGCGTACACTGCTTAGAGATAGCCAATTTGGTGAAGTCAAAAACGCATCAGCGACCACACGCCATGTCGCCGCTGTGCAGATTTTGGCACAAAATGGCTCGCCACTGGTTACCTTGCATGACACCCCAGGGCTTGAAGATGCCACAGGCGTGATGGACTTTATCCAAGATCACACCGATGGGCGTGCCGATGGTGTGGAGCGGTTGGCAGGATTTTTGCAGGCGGTGGATGATGGAGATGCTCGGCTGACGGATGATTTTAGCCAAGAAGCTAAAGTCATCAAAAGCCTACTGGATGCCGACATCGCCATCTATGTCATCGATGCGCGTGAGCCTGTACTATCCAAATACAAAGATGAGCTGGCGATTTTGGTAAGTTCGGGCACGCCGATTTTACCAGTGTTTAATTTCATTCATCAAGGACAGGACAATATGCCGATGTGGCGTGAGATGCTGTCTCGCCGTGCACTACATATCACTTGTAGCTTTGATACGGTGGCGTTTGATTTTGAGAATGAAATGCAGCTGTGGGATAACCTTGAAACCCTATCCAATCACGACACCAATATCCAAACGCTCAAAAACGAACGCCAAGACGCATGGCATGAGATGATGGAAACTGGCAGTCAGATGATTGGTGATTTTCTCATCAATGTTGCTGCCTTTAGCCAAAAAATCGACCAAGACGACGACCCTGCACCGACACTGTCTCGGATGCAAAATGCCGTGCGACAAGGCGAGAGCATCCTACATGGACAGCTACTTGCGCTATATCGCTTTTATCATGCGGATGTCTCAAGTGATACGCTTGCCATCACAGGGGCGACCCAAGACATCTTTGATAGCGAGCTACTTAGCCATTATGGTATCCGCACCGCAGGCGGTGGCATGGCAGGTATGCTGATTGGTGCAGGGATTGATGTGGCGACGCTTGGGGCAAGTCTTGGGCTGGGTACGGCGATTGGTGGCGTGCTCGGTGGCATTTTGCCAAATAGTGGCGCAATCAAGGATAAGGCGATGGGCGTACAGACCTTGACCATTGATTATGCGACCATCACCCTGCTTGCCGCTCGTGCCCAGACCCTACATCACCATCTACGCCATCGTGGGCACGCAAGCCTAGATGCGATACACACCGATGGCAATCAGCTACCGTGGCAGACGGACAAAGTGCCATCCGCCATCAAAAAAGCACGCACGCATCCGCATTATTGTAGTCTGACTGAAGCTTATCATGATAAGGCGATGCTTCGAGCCGAGCTTGCCGATCAAGTGGCGGATGTACTGATTGGGCATTTGGAAGTATTGGTGTGAATTTGATGGGTGGTTGATGTGGGTGTAGTGTATTGTAGAGCTACAATACACTGCTGCAAAGCTTATACTCTGGATAAATTTCTTTATATTTTTCACAAGCATCATATAATAAATTTTTAAATTCATCATCAGATACAATCAATTTTTCCTTTCCAATAAAAAAGCACACCCCGCTAAAATGATCTTCTTCATAATGGCTTTCAGTATCTGGAAATATACATCCAATATCATTAAACACAAAACCATGCCTATTCATAAGGCAATCCACAACTTCCAAAAAATAGTTATCCTGATACACCAAATTAAAAAACAACTTAGCGGTTGAAAATTTAGGCAAATTCAATCTTGAAGTGCAACACACCCAAAGTTACATTTTACCTCAAGTGGTGTTTTAAATCCTAGCACTTTTCTTGGTCTGTTGTTTAAATTGGACTCAATTTGCTTAATTTGCTCCTCATCAAGATTATCCAATCTAACAGACTTGGGTAGAAACTGACGAATTAGTCTATTGGTATTTTCATTGGTTCCTCTCTCCCATGAGTGGTACGGTCTGGCAAAGTAAACTTGAGTGTTTAGTGCTTGCTCTATGCGTTCATGCAATGCAAACTCTTTGCCATTATCAAAGGTAATGCTTTGCACTTGTTCATCTTTGAGTAAATCAATACAAGTGTGTGCCACCAATATTGCTTTGCGGTTTGGCAGTGCTTTTATTTTGACTTCTCGTGTGGCTCTATCCACCAAAGTCACTAATACCCCTTGATGTCTTTTGCCAACCACGGTATCCCCTTCATAATCACCCAATCGTTGTCGTTGTTCGATGATGTTTGGTCTATCAGCAATGTCTTTACGATTGGCAATCTGTCCACGCCTATCATGGGCTTTGTAGCCACGTTTACGATAGGTTTTTTGACAACGCAGATAAGTGTGTACTCTGCCACCTTTGGCTTTATCAGCATAGATGTATTGATAAATGGTTTCATGACAAGGAACATCTGTCCAACCTAATACTTTAAGCCTACCTGTGATTTGTTCAGGGGAGTAGTACTTACTTAACAAGTGCTTGATATAAGACCATGCAAAGTCAGATAGATGATAGGTGTTGTTTGCCTTACGTTCTTTGGCTTTGGCATGAGCTTGTTTGGGTCGATAACCACGTAAGCCTGTGTTGCGTTTTATTTCACGGCTAATGGTGGATTTATGATAGCCTAGTCGTCTGGTGATTTCACTGATTGAAATATTGCTTTTCAAATCTGCTGAAATTTGGTATCTTTGTTCAAGAGTAAGATGTGTATATGTTTGCATGACGTTTCCGATAGGTGAGAGTTGAAGAAGTAAGTGCAACAGTGCATATCTTACTTCTTTTTTCTATTTACTGAAATGTTGCAGTTCGAGGTTGAATTTAGGTTATCCAAAGTGTCTATTTTGTGAAAAATTACATTCATTCAATCAAGCCTTTGTTGGCAAAATTTAATACAACCATTGGATGAATTTAAAATTCCCATAAGGATTGATTAATTCAACTTCACCAAATCCAAGCGCTCACCTTCAAACAGCTCCATATCAGGGGCAAGCGTCACCATAAAGCGATCAAAGTACAACAGCTGCTTAACCAGTAGCGCAAAATCTCTCGGAAAATGGATGCCGTGTCTTTTGCCAATCTCCACCATCTCAAGCATCATGGCGTTTAGACTGTCGTTGTTGGCATTTGCTTGTGGGTTTTGGGCTTGGTTTGGGACGACCTTACCAAGCATCTTACGCAAATCTTCTGCTAGGCGGTCAATATCCATCTTGTCACTGCTGTGTGTCATGCCGATATTCACCATCGCTTGTGCCATCCCCCGATAATCACTGATTTGTAGGCTCTGCACCAAACTAAAACACGCCTGCAAACTGCTTGGCTGTATCCGCCCCATCAAGCCAAAATCCAAAAATGCAATACGCCCATCATCGAGCAGCATCAAGTTGCCTGCGTGCAAATCAGCATGAAATTCACCCGTCATCATCAAGGATAAGAACCAAGTATCAAGCACATCGCTCATGATTTGCTTACTGTCTCGCCCTACTGTGCCGTCCCAAATTAGACTCTCATCAATGAGTGATTTGCCCATCAACAGATCCATGACCAGCACTCGCTTGGTGCTAAGTTCGTGATGTACGGTAGGTGCGGTGACTTTGGTATTACCGACTTGTTTTAGATGTGCCAAAAACTGCTCAATATGGCGACTTTCGGCGATAAAATCCGTCTCTGCCAGCATCCGAGTGCGAATCTCATCGACAATGGGGGCAAGATTGGCGGCTTTTAGGTTTGGCACAACTTTTTCAAGCGCCCAAAACACGCTGTGCAGTACGCTCAGATCCGTATGCATCACCGTGCCGACATCAGGTTTTTGCACCTTGAGCGCCACTTGTCGTCCATCGGTCAGCACCGCCTTGTGCACCTGCGCGATACTCGCCGATGCCAATGGCACAGGATCAATATACGAAAAAATATCGCCCAAGCCACGACCATCAGTCTCAAGCTCTTCGATCAGCACCGAGCGTATCTTGGCAAATGGCACAGGCGTCGTCTGATCCAGACAGCCCTGAAAAGCTAGCACATACTCACGGGGGAAAATCGATGGCGTGCTTGCGATAAATTGCCCAAGCTTGATATAGGTCACGCCCATCTGCTCAAAGGCTTCGCGCAGTAGCTGCGCATCCATCTTATCGCCTTTTGCGACTCTGAGCGCAGATAGGCCCGCGACACTGGCGGTTTTTTGGATACGGCTAAGCACCTGCACGCCTTGATGCAGACCTTTTTTGGCTAGGGAAAATGGATTTTTTGGCATTATTTTCACTTAATATTTAATTAATAATATAAAATTAGCTTGGCTAATCATTGATGTGATGGCAAATCCGCCAAAATTCAAGGCGTAGCACACACAGGGCAGGACTTATCACGCTCAAATAGTCGATGCTTGAGCGTCATGCTCTGCCCCTGCCAAGTCACAAGCATATTTGCAATGGGATTATCAGCCTTACCCAAATATGTCAAAGCCACCTGCGATGCCATTGCCCCGATGACTGCCACCGTGCTAGCGAGCACACCTGATGTCGCACAGGTCATCTCATCACCCACATCATCGCCGAACACACAGTGATAGCACCCTGTATCAGGCGTATATAGCGCCAATTGCCCCACTTCGCCAATCGCCGATGTCGATAATAGGGGCAGCTGCTGATGACGGCAGGATTGATTTAATAAATCACGCACCGCAAAATTATCCGTACAATCAATCACCAAATCCGCACCACCAATCAGCTGATCCACATTCTCCCGTGTCACTCTATCGGTCATCGCTGTGATGTGTGTCAGTGCATTGTGCTGATGTAGTGATGATTTGGCAATGATGGCTTTGGACTTACCGATGTCGGTATCAAAATATAGCGATTGTCTTTGTAAATTGCTCTCATCAATGACATCGTCATCAATGATGGTCAATCGCCCAATCCCTGCACGCACGAGCACCTGCGCCACAGGACAGCCAAGCCCACCCATGCCGACGATGATGGCATGGCTATGCTTGAACCGTAGCTGTGCATCAATATCCCAGTCATCAAGCAGGATTTGGCGAGCATAGCGCATCATTTCTGTATCGCTTAGGCTGTCGCTCAAACTGTTTGCTTGATTATCCACTGCGTACTGTGTCATGTTGTACTACCAAACGATTTATCATCGAATGACCGACCAAAACCAAGCGTGATGCGGTCATTATCTCCATAATCCTTGACCGTGCGTACGCCCACAAAGCCTGCTTTGGTCAGAATCTCACGCACTGCCACCCCTTGATCATAGCCATGCTCGATGACCAGTAGCCCGCCTGCCCGCAGATGCCGATGTGCACCATCGGCGATGGTGATGATATCCGCCAGTCCATCTTGATCAGCGACCAAAGCACTCACAGGCTCATGGGTCAGCGATGCCATATGGATGTCGTCTTTGGCGATATAAGGCGGATTGCTGACGATGATGTCAAATACGCCATCGATCGCACTGTACCAATCCGAGCGTATCAGCGTGCAGTTATCCGCACCAAGCCTGTCTGCGTTTTGGCTCGCCACTGCCAAAGCCTCATCCGAATAATCCACCGCCACCACCGATGATGACGGTAATTCTAGTGCCAAAGTAATGCCAATACAGCCACTGCCTGTGCCTAGATCCAAAATGGCAGGCGATGCACTGTCATCGCCCTGCTTGACCATCCCAAGCACCGTCTCAATCAAAATCTCCGTATCCGCTCTGGGTATCAGCGTATGAGCATTGACCACAAACTCACGCCCCCAAAATCCCTGCATCCCTGTCAGATACGCCAACGGCTCACCATCTATCATCCGAGCGATACCAATGCTTAGCCTGTCCACTTCATCATCAGTGGGTACATAATCACCATCAGTAATCAAAAACACCGATGGCTGATTAATCACAGTGAGCAGCCAACCATCAAGCCAATGACGGGGCAAGTTCTGCGACTGCCAAGTAGCAAACACCTGCCGAATGCGTGCAATCGACAGGTGTTGTAACTGATTATAAATAGTTAATTGATTCATTATAATATCGGATTAATCACCAATCTGTGGCTCATTGATATCGATGTGTTTATTGACCAAATAAATCAATAATAGCACAGGCACACCAACCAAGAAAGTAAAGCCAAAGAAAAACGCATAGCTCGTCGCATCGACAATCGCCCCCGAATAGCCGCCAATCAGCTTCGGTGCAAGGGTCATCAGCGATGAGAACAGCGCATATTGCACCGCTGTAAAGCGAATCGATGTCAAGGCTGACAAAAAGGCAATGAATACCGCACTGGCAAGGCCTGCCGCCAAGTTATCAGTAATCACCGCAAAGTACATCATCGGCACGGTCGGCGTCATAAATAGCAGGATAAATAGCAAGTTGGTCACACACGCCAAAATCGCCCCGACACTCATCGCCTTCATGATGTTCATCTTTTGGGCAAGCCAACCACCAATAAAGCCACCGCCGATACTTGCGACCACGCCCACCAGCTTGACCGCATTGGCAATTTGGGTCTTACTAAAGCCCAAATCTTGATAAAAGATATTTGAAATATTGCCGGCAATCACATCGCTGATACGATATAGACCAATCAGCGCAAGCAGTAGCAGTGCTTTTTTGCCATAACGAGCAAAAAAATCCGCCACAGGCTCAACCCAAGTTTTCATCGCCACCGCTTGTGCAACCGCACCTGCTTTGACCAAAGCATAACCAATCAGCGCAAACGCTACCAAGCTTGAGATAAACTGCACACAGCCGTACAAAAAGCCCGCCAGCACACTTTCGGTCTCAGGCAATGCACTACCGATAACACGATAAGTCGCAATAAACCCCAGCACCGACAGCACAAACACCAGTACCAATCGCAGATAATCACGGGTCTCGTTGGTGATTGGCTTGATGGCGACTTTTGGCTCACGGATAATCAGTGTCGTTGCCACACCGATGAGCATCACTGCTGCCATGACAAGATAAGTTTTTTGCCAAGCCAGATAATTATAAGCCTCCATCGTCGAGCCAAAAAAGTCCGCCAAATACAACGCACCAGCACCCGAGACAATCATCCCCACACGATAGCCTGCCACATAGGTCGCTGACAGCGCAGGCTGCATATCGGCAGGTGCTGACTCAATACGATAAGCATCAATCACGATGTCCTGCGATGCTGACGAAAAGCCAAGCAACACCGCCCCTGCCGCCATCACACTGAGCATCTGCTCACTGCTCTGCGGATTGGTCATCGCCATTAGTACCAATGCCGTGATAATCATCACTTGGGTAAGTAGTAGCCAGCCACGACGACGACCCAGCAGGCGAGTCAAAATTGGCAATGGCAACGCATCGACCAGCGGCGCCCAAATGAACTTAAACGAATAACCAAGCGCCGCCCAGCTAAACATCGTCACCGTCGCACGGTCAATCCCCGCTTCACGCAGCCAAAGCCCCAAGCTTGAAAACACAAGCAAAATCGGTATCCCTGCTGCAAATCCCAAAAACGCCAAAGCAAGCGCCTGCGGATTAAAATACGCTTTCGTAAACGCTTGCCATGCGCTCAGCTGTGTCGATTGGTCAATGTTTGTACCGCTCATATCGTGCCAACTCATTATCGTGACCAAGATCAAGCTGCATCTTGCGCTTTTGTTTGGTCTGGTTAGTAATTCAAATTTTACATTTTACCGTATTTCTGATGGATTTGTCATAAATTTCGCAATTTATCCTACCTTTTTGCCCAAAAATTCGGTATGATTAACTATTTTTGATTCATTTATTGACAAGGGCAGTTATGGCAATTGATATCGTCATCAATCAGCGACATTTACAAATTCAGCTCAAGCAACTTGAGACCGTATGGCACACGGTGGTCAATGGCTACAACCTAAGCCAAGCCGCCGAACTGCTACATACAAGCCAATCAAGCCTATCTAAGCAAATCGCCGCCCTAGAAAATCAGCTCAAAGCCGATGTCTTTACCCGTCAAGGCAAGCGACTGACTGGTCTGACACCGATTGGCAAGGCACTGCTACCACACATCGAAGCAATTTTTGCTGAGATTCGCACTATTGAGAATCTTAGCCTTGATTTTAATAATGCCCAAGCAGGTACATTGACCGTCGCCACCACACACACCCAAGCACGCTATGTACTACCGCAGATTGTCAAAGAATTTCGTGAAAAATTTGATAAAGTCAATCTTGTACTACAACAAGCCGACCCTGAGACCATCGCGCAGATGGTGATTCGTGGACAAGCCGATATTGGTATTGCCACCGAATCCTTGCTCAATAATGATGTGCTGCGTTGCCATCGCTATTATGACTGGTCGCACGTGGTCATCGTCCCAAAAGACCATGAATTGGCAGTTTTTGCAGGTCAAGTCGATGGCATTGATTTGCCGACATTGGCAAGCTATCCGATTGTGACTTATCATGGGGGCTTTACCGGTCGTGGTGCGATTGATAAGAGCTTTGAGAGTGCAGGTTTTGCACCTGATATTGTGCTTGCCGCCCTTGACTCGGATGTGATTAGCACCTATGTATCAGCAGGCTTAGGCATCGGTATCATCGCTGAGATGGCATATCAGCCCAAGCATTATCCGGATTTGGTTGCCATTCCGGTGACTTATTTTGGACGCTTTACCAGCTGGATTGCCGTGCGTGATGACAGCGAGATTCGCAAATTTGGTCATGAATTTATCAAGCTATGCCAAGCGCAGTTTGAAATTTGATGCCTGATAATTGAAACTTGATAATTGGAATTTAAGAATTATTGATACACTTTCATAGTATTAATATGAAATGGCATTGATATAAATTGATAAGTTTCGTTAATTTAATCAATTATTTTATAAAAAATTCCCTTGATGCTACTCAAGGGAATTTTTATTGCAAGGCTTATGGCTTATGCCAAGAACACATACGCCCAGATGGTGACGATGGCAATGGCAACGAGATTCAGCCACCAACCAACCTTCATCATATCACGCTGTTTGACATGACCTGTACCCATGACGATGGCGTTTGGCGGTGTTGCCACAGGCATCATAAAGGCACACGATGCACCGATACCGATAACCATAATCAGCACTTCAGGTGGCAAGCCAAGCTGTACGCCAATCGGCGCAAACAGTGGCACAAGTAGCGCAGCCGATGCTGTGTTACTGGTGAACTCGGTCAAGAAGATGATAAACGCCGCAATCACAAAAATCACCAAGAGCGGCGATGCGCCTGCCAGTGCCGCTGAGATACTCTCGCCAAGCACCGCTGATGCGCCTGTATTTTTCATGATATCAGACAAGGCGATACCACCACCAAATAACATCAACACACCCCAGTCGGTGTTGTCAGAGACTTGTTTCCAGCTCACCAGACCGCACAGCAGCACAGCAATCGCCGCAAATAGCGCAATGACCGTATCAGGCTGTTTAAAGCCGAACGCTTCACCCAATTGCTTGCCAAAAATCCAGCTCAATGCGGTAATGGCAAAAATCACCAAAGTCAGCACACGTGGCAGTGTCCATTCGATTTTTTCTTGGCTTTGCATTTGGATTTTTTGGTTTAGCTTTGGACGCAATACCAAATACATCGTGCCTAGCAAAAATGGCATCAGCACCAGCATCATTGGCAGACCAAAGCCCATCCACTCACTAAAGCCAATGCCCAGCTCTTTGGCGGCAATCGCATTCGGCGGTGAACCCACTAGCGTACCCAAGCCACCAATGGATGCCGAATAAGCAATACCCAATAGCACGAATACAAAGGTATTGCGGTCTTTGGTCTCATCCACCGAAGATAGGATACCAATGGCAAGCGGTAGCATCATCGCAGCGGTTGCCGTGTTACTAATCCACATCGATAAGCCTGCGGTCACCGCAAACATCATCAATACCGCACCACCCAGATGACCACCAGCAAGGCTAATCAAGCCAAAGGCGATTTTACGGTCAAGCTTTTGGACGTGTAAAGTCGCCGCCAGTGCAAAGCCACCAAAGAAAACAAAGATAATCGGGTCAGCAAAGCTGGTCAGTGCTTTTTTGGTGTCAAATTCAGGAATACCGATAAAAATGGCAAGCATCGGCACAAGTAACGCCGTTGCCGTCACGTGAATCGCTTCGGTTAGCCATAGGATACCGATAAAGCTTGCCAACGCCAAGCCTTTGTTGGCAAGTGGCTCAAACGGTAAAATCGTCGATAAAAAATAAGCAAAAATCGCCGCAACAATTGTAATAATAATACCCTTAATCGCATCACGACGCACCGAGCCTGATTGTGGCGTGCTGTTGTCGTCATGCTGAAAATCGGTTCTGAGTGTGAAGTCCGATTCTGGATTTTGATTTGTATTTGTCATAACCCACCCTTATTAATTGCTTAATCTTTCATAAGCGTTTGATAATTAGCAAATAATACCGATATGCCACAGACACCAAAAACTTGTGAGCCAGCTTGCCCACAAGTCAATGCAATGTCACATCAATATCATTGCCGTTAACCTATAATAACAAAATGAAATAAATTTGCAATATGTTTATGACAAAACCCCCTGTAATTATTATGGATTTGGCAAAATCACCAATAAATCATGCGCCATGCCCAAAAATACTTAGCAAAGTCATCAAGATTTGTTACAATAAGCTCAATCAAATTAGGAAAATCCACATGAGCCAAACCACCCAAATCCCAAACAATTTCCAAGATGCTTATCAAGTACTCAAAAAAAACGCTGATTATCTTGAGCAATCCGAACAGCTTGATATTGATAATTTGGTTACCATTGTCGAAGAGTCGCTGAGTGCTTATCGTATTTGCCAATCTCGCATTGATGCGGTTGAGCAGGCATTGCAGTCTGCCTTTGCCAAAGCCGAAGCGGACAAAACCACGCCAACACAAGATGCTTAAGCTTATAAACCAAGCTTATTAAACACACAAAACAACCGTCAGCATCGCCCAAGCTCTATGTTCAAAAAAAATCGGGACAAGGCATCTGCCCAATCCCGATTTTTTTATTAGCTGGTGTGTCAGCGAAGATTGTTTTGAATTTATTCTTTGATTTCAAACACTTGCTTAAGATACGCCAAATAGGTGTCATCTTCAATCATCGTCTTGCCCGGGCTGTCAGAGAGCTTGGCGACTGGCTGACCATTGCACGCCACCAGTTTTAGCACGATATTGAGCTGTGTTGCCCCCATATCATTGGTGAGATTCGTACCGATACCAAAGCCTGTCTTAATTCGTCCTTTAAAATATTGATGCAAATCCCACGCCTTTTGTAGCGTCAAGCCATCGCTGAATGTCAGACTCTTGGTTTTTGGGTCGATTTTTAGCTTGTGATAATGATTGATTGCCTTATCACCCCATTCATACGGGTCGCCACTGTCATGACGCAGTCCGTCAAATAGCTTGGCAAAATACAAATCAAAATCACGCAAAAATGCATCCATCCCCACCACATCGGTCAAGGCAATACCCAAATCGCCACGATACTCACGCACCCAGCACTCAAGCGCCGCCTTTTGGCTGTCTCTTAGGCGTACATCAAGCGCCTGAAACGCCTGCATAAACTCATGCGCCATCGTGCCAATCGGCGTGATACCAAGTTTTTTGGCAAGATAGACATTAGAAGTACCACGCACAATCTCAGGGCACGCTTTAGATAATGCCTCAACCACATGGTACTGCCAAGCCTTGCTAAATCGGCGGCGTGTGCCAAAATCCGCCACAATAAACGGCGTCTCGTCATAAGAGCCGTCCGCCAATTGCTTGGCTTGGCACTCATGCAGGGCTTTTACCTTATCATCTAAGCGGCGCTGACCTTCGGCAAGCAGCGCATCTGTCGGCAGGCGTGAATAATACAGCTCACTGACGATACACAGCACAAAGATTTCAAAGAACATCGCCTGAATCATCGGGCCTTCGATGTCGATGTTCAGATGATTATCATCATCGACCCAGACAGTAATAAAGCGACGCTTAAGCGCAAATAATTCTAAATAATCGACAAAATCAGACTTGATAAATCTCAGGCTACGCAGATAATCAAGCTCATCTTGGCTAAAGCGTAGCTGACACAGATAATCGAGCTGCGTCTCAAGGTCTTGTTTGATTTCGCTCAGCGGATAGACAGTTTCGTCATTGTTGCGACAGCGAAAGCGATACACGCCGTGCGTCTGGGGGAATTGATGTAGCATCGCTTGTAGCATGGTGAATTTATATAAATCATTATCCAGTAGCGATGTGATAATCGGGGCAGTTGCTGTGGTCATAACCCTAAGCCATCCCTTTTTATGATAAGAATAAAAGTATCATGATACTATAATTTTGCCAATTTTGCAGGGTTTTATAAATAAATCTTGCACATTTGTTTGAAAAATAGTGCCATCTGACCGTGTTTGCGGGCAATTTTGGACAATATTTGGCATAGCATTTAGCGTATTATTTAGCAAAGTATTTGTGCAGTATTTGGCGAAGCATATTGCATATTTAAGCCATTGCCCTTATTATGATGGCAATTTGAAATCCGCCAACCATATAAGTACACCATGAGTACCATCACCCCTTCTCAATATCAAGCATTAAGCGCACTTGGCGATGATACATTTGTCATTCGCCTGCTTGATGATGCCGAATACAACGCCACCCATGATGCCATGCTGACACGCACCCTAGAGCGTATCGAAGACAAAAAAGCCGACATCACCCACCCTGATGAGCTGTGGATTGTCGAGCATCAAGATGTCTATACGCTGGGTCAAGCGGGCAAGCCTGAACACATTTTGTATCACACAGATACCCCGATTATCAAGACCGACCGTGGCGGTCAGGTGACTTGGCATGGGCGTGGGCAGTTGGTGGCGTATTGGCTATTTGATTTACGAGCACTTGATATGGGCGTGCGTGATTTGGTCAGTCATGCCGAGCAAGCCATCGAAGATGTGGTAAGCGACTATCTACCTGACTCGCTCATCGCCAAAGCTCGCCGTGATGCGCCGGGCGTATATATCTACAATCATGATGGCGATATGCTTGGCAAAATTGCCAGTCTTGGCTTTAAGATTAAGCAGGGTTTTAGCTATCATGGCGTGGCGATTAATCTAGTGAATGATTTGTCCGCTTTTAATGCCATCAATCCGTGTGGCTATGCAGGTATGCCGATGGCAAAATTGGCAAGCTATGGACTGTTTGACGACAGCAAAATCAGCGAATTTATCGCAAAATTTATCAAAAATATTCGTGCTCGCCATCAAGGATTGGTTGCACTTCGGGCGATAGACGAGTAAAATAGCCAAAATTTCTTTTTTATTTGGAGTATAGTATGGCAGATTTTAACCAAATCTTGGACGCAGGCGATGTCGATGGCGGTATCATCAATGTGGTCGTTGAAATTCCAACCGGTTCAAACCACAAAATCGAATGGAACCGCAAATTGGCTTGCTTTGAGCTTGACCGCGTTGAGCCAGTTGCATTTGCCAAGCCTTGCAACTATGGCTTTATCCCACAGACACTAGATGAAGATGGCGATGAGCTAGATGCACTGATCATCACCGAGCAGCCATTGACCACTGGTATCTTTTTGCAAGCCAAAGTTATCGGCGTGATGAAGTTTGTTGATGATGGCGAAGTTGATGACAAAATTATCGTCGTACCAGCTGACGACCGCAACAATGGCAACGCTTATAACAGCCTAGAAGATCTACCTGCACAGCTGATCAAACAGCTTGAGTTCCATTTTAATCACTATAAAGATCTAAAAAAAGCAGGCACTACCAAAGTTGAAGGTTTCTTTGGTGTGGATGTCGCAAAAGAAGTCATCAAGGAGAGCCAAAAACGCTGGAAAGAGCTATAAGTTATAATCCATCACTGATGGCTTAAAATCAATCCAAAGCCCAAGTCAAAGACCCTATCGGTGTGTTTGGCTTGGGTTTTTAGTTTGCTTGATTTTTAGCTGACTTAATTTGCCAATGCTCTGATAGTTGGCACAATCAAACCATTCACAAAATTTAGCAAAAAATGCTAATGCCAAAACCCAAAAAGCTTGTTATGATAAGCCAATTTTCATTTCAATGGGTCTTATCAGTGCATTCAAAACCACACATCATTACCTTGATTGGCTCAGGGCTATTTGCTCTATTGTTGTCAGCTTGCCAAAGTCTGCCAAATACGCCACATCTGCCAAAAAGCCAAGCACTGACCATCAAATCACAGCTACTGCACCAAACCCAAGCTGACGAGCCGATGCACACAGCACTCAGCCAAAGTCTGGACGCACAAGCCCAATCTCACCCCAATTTATCAGGCTATTATCCCATCAGTAAAGGCTCGAACGCCTTTGCCTCTCGCAGTATTCTGTCTGATCTTGCCACACAGACCATCGATATTCAGTACTATATTTGGCACAATGACGAAGCAGGTCAGCTGATGCTCAAAGACCTATGGGAAGCTGCTGAGCGTGGTGTGATGGTACGCCTACTGCTTGATGATATGAATAGCTCGCCTGCACTTGATAAAGTACTGGTACGCTTTGCCGAACATCCCAATGTCGCAGTACGCCTCATGAACCCAATGGCAAATCGCAAAATCCGCACCGTCAATTATCTGTCCGAGCCTGTGCGGATCAATGCTCGTATGCACAACAAAAGCATGACCTTTGATAATCGCATCAGTATCATCGGCGGGCGTAATATCGGCAATGAATATCTGAATAATAATACGGTGAATAACTTTGCCGATTTGGACGTATTACTGGTCGGCTCAGTGGTCAAAGATGTCACAAATAGCTTTGAAGAGTATTGGTCATCACCGCTTGCCTATGATATTGAGACCTTAGTCGCCAAAAATACCCTAAGCCCAAGCGAGCTACTCAATCCCATCATTTTTGATGATCTAGACCACAGCAAAACCGCCAGCAAAAATGAGCGAGCATTACGCAGTTATCGCCAAGCCGTCCAAAACTCCACCATCGGCGAAGATTTGATCCAGCGACGTATCCCGTTTCGCTGGACGACCATTGAGCTGTTTGTTGACCCTGCCACCAAGCTTAGCAATGCCAAAGCCAGCGAAAATCAGCACCTAGTCGCCAAATTGCAACGCAGACTTGGGCGACCGACCAGTGATTTTAGTATCATTTCATCCTACTTTGTCCCCACCAAAGACGGTGTCAATACCCTAGTTGCACTGGCGAATCGTGGTGTCAAAATCAGTATCCTGACCAATTCATTTGATGCAACCGATGTCGGCGTCGTGCATTCAGGCTATGCCCATTGGCGTAAACAGCTACTACAAGCAGGCGTGAAACTCTACGAAGTCAAATCCAGCGCCACCAACGAAAAAGACAACGACAATAAATTTTGGCGTACCAAACAGCTGACCACCACAAGCCTACACGCCAAAGCCTTTGCTGTGGATAAGCAGCTGGTATTTATCGGCTCATACAACATCGATCCTAGATCTGCCAATATCAATACCGAGCTTGGCGTACTCATTCATGATCAGTCGCTTGCCACACAGCTACATCAAGCACTCCAAAGCAATCCTGCCCTACTCAAGCAAGCCTACGAGCTCAAGCTCAATGACACAGGGCAAATCGACTGGCACACCATCAATGACGGCACGCCCGCCATTTATCACAGCGAACCCAATACCAATCTTAAGGATCGCGCCGGCATTGTCCTGCTTGGGCTATTGCCAATTGATTGGTTGTTATAACTTATACCAATTACATTTTTTTAACATTGTAATTTTTTTGCAAACTTTGTGTAACAAAGTGTTCGAGTTTTGCGGTTTTTAGTGTAAACTATCAGTTTACTTTATCCATCAACTGATAACCAATCATTTGGTTATGAATGAAAAGTGAATTGAGTTTTTTATGCCATTTCAGCCCGTACTGACCCGACAGCACTATCAAACCGTGCTTATCTCGAGCATCATCGCCGGGGTGACATTTTTTGATTTTGCGATATTTTGGTATCTCACCGATGAGCTTGCTTATGTGTTTTTTAATGAGCAACATGAGCGATTGTTGTGGATTGACCACTTATACCTATTGGCAATCTTTAGCTTAAGCTATCTGATTACACCACTTGGCGGTATTTTGATTGGTCATTATGGTGATAAATACGGGCGTAAACCTGCCCTGTCCTTGAGCTTATTGGGCGTGGCGTTATCCACACTTGCCATTGCCCTATTGCCTACACATCAGCAGATAGGCATATTAGCACCGATTTTGCTTATTATCATTCGCTTGGTGCAAGGGATGGCATCTGGTGGGGTTTTGCCAAGTATTTGGGTGTTCGCCACAGAACATCTACCCACCAAGCGACTTGGTATCGGCTGCGGCGTCATCATGGCAAGCTGTGTGCTCAACGTCATGCTACTCAATGTCATCATCAGCCTGCTTGATAATCATCTGACCTTTGGCGAAATGATGTCCTATGGCTGGCGGATTATCTTTGTCATCGGTGGCGGGCTTGATTTGCTTGCTATGCTACTTGTGTATCTGCTCAAAGAAACGCCTGTATTTTTGAGCGACCAAAACAGCACCATCACTGACCCAAAGACGCTCAATGCCATCAGTCTCAATGACCCGACGTCCGAACTACGCCAAACGCTCACACGGGGGCGATACCAAAATCTCAATGCACTATTTGCCAATCTCAAGCACGATATCGTCTCTTGGTGGGCGGTACTCAAAAAAGGCTTTTTGTCGAGTTTTTTGCCCGCGACCTTGCTAGCTAGCATCGCTGTCACTTTGATTGCTTTTATTTCATCATCGCTGATATCATTGGCAGAGCTCGATACATCTTTGACAGCTGCGATGATACGAGTCGGCTGTCTGCTTGCGATGTTTTTTATGATGCTTGGCAGTGTGTTTTATGGCTTGATGGCGGATATTTTTAATCCCGGTCGGGTGCTGATTTTTGCAGGGCTGTTTTTGATTTTGCAAACCATGATGTTTTATTTTCATCTGACATCAGGTGGCGAATATCTATTGGCATTGTTTGCCATGCTTGGATTTTCATTGGGCTTGATTGGCGCTTTGCCATCAATCATCGTGCGATTATTCCCCACCAAAATTCGCTTAACAGGCACGGCGGTGACCTATAATCTGGCATATACTGCTCTTGGTGGCAGTTCGTACGTATTGCTTGGCATGAGCGACGGTCAGATGGCGATTACGCCTGTGATTTTTGTGCTACTCATGGGGCTTGTGGCTATCTTTATGAGCTTTTATATTTATTACATTCCCCGCACCGAACATGATGTTCGCAGATAAATTTAGCATGGTTATCACCACAAAATCCAAAAAAAATCCCCAAAAGCACACACTTTTGGGGATTTGTCTTATCATTCATATTTTTAAAACTTCACAGTCTCGACACCTGCGTCGCTGGCTTTTAGCATCACGCTTGCCGATTGTGCAGCAAAAATACCATTACACACCACACCGACAATGTTGTTAATCTCTTGCTCAAGCTTGGCAGGATTGGATACATCAAGCTCATAAGTATCCAAAATCAGATTGCCATAATCAGTCACAAAGCCTTCACGATACACAGGCTCACCGCCCATCTTGACCAGCTCACGAGCCACATACGAGCGAGCTTGTGGTAGCACTTCGATAGCAACGGGGAATTTGCCCAATTGTGAGACGATTTTTGAGTCATCGACCATACAGACGAACTGACTCGATGCGGCTGCGACGATTTTTTCGCGAGTCAGCGCACCACCGCCACCTTTGATCATATTGCCTGCGCCATCAATCTCATCTGCACCATCAATGTACAAATCAAGCTGACCCACGCTATTCAGATCATAAATCTCAATACCCAGCGCCTTAAGCTTATCTTCAGTCACTTGCGAGCTTGCGACAGCGCCTTTGAGCTGTACTTGCGGTAGTAGCTCAATCAAGCAATTCACCGTACTGCCTGTGCCCACGCCAAGCACCATGCCATCTTCGATATATGCCAATGCTGCTTTGGCAGCGGCTTGTTTTTGAGCAAGTTTTGGGTCAATGGTTGTCATTACAAAGATACCTTATCAAGATAAACGCCACTATTGTACGCTAAAGTTACAATCTTTTAAAGTATAGTTACAAAAATTCACAGACGAATTTTGGACAAAAAAATGACTTCATCAGCACATCTCCGGCACACTTTGTATCTACTACCGTTGCTACCTTCCGGTCCTGGCGGGGTTCATAGTACACAGTTGCGAAGCTACCGATGAAGCCAAGTCAGTATTATACTAGAAAATCACCGATTTGCAAGTTTTTTGTGGTGCTTTTGGCTGATTTTATGGTTGGTCAGGGACAAAACTTGCCACGCAGTGCGCCAAGCCATCAGCGATGACAGGCGTGCTCAGCACTCGATATTCAGCCAATTCAAATGACGCAGGCGATAAGCCATCAAGCTTTGCCACCAAATACGCCACGATTGGCATATGGCAGACGATGGCGATGCATTTATCATCAGTCTGCTCGCCAAATTTATCTTGGATAATGCGGTCAATGTCATTGAGTCCGATGGCAGGGTCATCATCAGGCGTGATACTGCTAAGTGTCACAAAAGCAGGCGATTGACCAGCATCGGCGACTGTCTTTGCAAGTATCTTGGCGGTTTGGTCGGCACGGTTGTACGGACTTGCGATAATCAAATCAAGCTGATGCTCTGCAACCATTGCATCCGCAGACTGCCCTGCTTGCATCCGCCCAAAATCCGTCAAATCTCGCCCTGCATCATCGTCACAATATGGTGCAGCTTGCCCATGTCGCACAAAGATTAATTTCATAAATTATCCTTTATGATGTATTAATAGTGGTTAATTAGTATCCGTCGTTTTTGGCTTGGCATCGGCACTACTTTTAAGCACTTCGCTAAATTCTTGGCTAAGTCGTACATTGCTCTCGTCATGCGGCAACACAAATTCAACATCACTTCTAAAGCCTGTTTCCATCAGATTGAGCGCTACACCAAGTGCCGATTTATCTTCGTACAGTACAGCGTGCAGTGCGTGCGTGATTGGCATATAGACACCAAGCTCTTTTGAACGGGTATGCACTTGTGCGATGGTATTGACCCCTTCGGCGGTTTGCCCAAGTTTTTTGACCGCTTGCTCAAGGCTAATGCCTTGACCCAGCATATAGCCCACTCGATAATTTCGGCTCAAGGTCGAACTACAAGTGGCGTACAAATCCCCCACGCCTGATAGTCCCAAGAATGTCAATGGGTCAGCGCCCACCGCCACCCCAAAACGGCTCATCTCAGCGAGCGCACGAGTCAGTAGCATGGCTTTGGTATTCTCACCCACTTCATAAGCAGCCGCCATACCCATCGCAATGGCATAGATATTTTTGAGCGCACCGCCCAGCTCCACACCCTTGACATCACCACTGGCAAATACACGGAAAAATGCACTGTGCAATGCCGTCTGCACCGCCTTACGAAGTGGCTCAGACTCAGAAGCAATCACCGTTGCCGATGGCATATTATCCATGATTTCGACCGCTAGATTTGGGCCGCTCATCACCCCAAAATTCACTTCGGGCAGTACATCGGTGATAATATCGCTCATTAAGGCATAAGTGTCTTTTTCCATACCTTTGGTCAAAGAGACCACCGCTTGATGCGTGATGAATGGGCGAATCTGCGTCAAAATCTCACGAAACGCCGAGCTTGGCACTGCCACAAAAATCACATCCACGCCACGCACCGCATCTTCAAGCTCGTGGCTGAACTTGAGACGGTCGTCAAGCTTATGATTTGGCAGGTATTTTTTGTTTACATAAGTTTTTTGTAGTGCTTTGACCGTACGCTTATCACGTACCCACAGTGTGGCATCACAGCCATTTTTGGCAGCCAAATTCGCCATCGCCGTGCCAAAGCTACCCCCACCCAAAAAAGCAAATTTGAGTGTTTTTGACCCAGTGGCAGGCTTGGCTTTTGCTTGCATCGTCGCTTCAAGCTCAGCGGATTTTTTCTTTTTAAATCCAGTCAATTCGGCGATGCTTGCGATGATTGGCGCATTTGGTAGCCCCGATTCTTTAATCGCACTCACCGCATCATCCAGACCTGTGCTTGCTGCATCGACGATTTTTTTTACCTTAGAGTTTTTCACACTGGGTTTTTTTAGTTTCATATCAATTACCCGCTTATCAAGCATCAAAGTTTATTTAGCATCATAATGTTAAGCATCATAGTGATTGCTATCACGATACTGAACAAACTGCGACAAATCGTGCGCATCTCGTGCCGGCATCTGCACGCTGCTGCTACCTGTATAAATCAGCCCGCAAATGGTGTCATCTGCGCCCACGCCAAAATACGCCTTGACCGCATCAGTATTACACAAAAGTCCTGTACGCCACACGCTCTTATAGCCTAGCGACTCAAGCGCAAGCAAGATATTTTGTGCGGCAGCACCAGCGCTCAGTAGCTGTTCAAATGGCGGTACTTTTTCGTGCGATTTCATATCGGTGGCAATCACGATAATCATCGGCGCACGCAGTGGCATATTTAAGGTTTTCTTAATCGTAGCATCATCTAGCGTTACGCCTTGAGCTACAGCATCCGCTTCGGCAGCTTGTAATAACACCTTGCCAAATTCCACCAAGGCATCACCGGTCAATACCCAAAATTTCCACGGCTTAAGCTGTTTATGGTCAGGGGCGACCATCGCTGCGTGTAGTACTGCATCAAGCTCGTCTTGGTTTGGCATTGGTAGCACAAGATTGCCGATGCTACGGCGCTGATGTATGATGTCCAATACAGGGTTTTTCATTGTAATTATCCTAAATAATCTGATCTATTAATCCAAACGGTGTTCTGCCGCTAGATAATCTTCTGACTGCATCTCAAGCAGTCGTGAACGAGTACGCTCAATCTCAAATGCCAGCTTTTCGCCTTGATACAGCTCAAGAATTGACTGCTCTGCACGCACAAGCAACTTGACACGACGATCATAAAATTCATCCACCAAATAGATGAATCGGCGAGTTGGATCCATCAGCGTATCATTTAGAAATGGTACATTATCCACCATCACCGTGCTAAAGTCATTGGCAATCTCGATAAAATCCGATGCCGATCTTGGCTGCATACACAGCGCACGAAAATCAACCAGTAACATCGTCTCTGTACGCTTGATAATCTCAATTTCACGGTTTGCCACGACAATCGGCTCGGTGATAACGCATTGCCCACCTGCCAATGTATCAAATCGCTCAGATAGCCAGCCATCGGTTTCACTAGTCAATGGGTATGAGTACAGTTTAGCTTGTTTTAATAATCTTAGGCGATAATCGATACCGGCATCGATGTTCATCACGGTGGTATTTTTTTCGACTTGGGCGATGGCGGGCAAGAATCTATCACGATGAATGCCGTTTTTGTACAAGCCCGATGGCTCAATGTTTGATGTGGCAACAAGCGTAATCCCACGGTCAAATAGCATGGTGAACAAATCACCCAAAATCATCGCATCCGAGACATTGGACACAAAAAATTCATCAAAACAAATAACCACTGCTTCACGATGAATGATGTCAGCGACCTTTTGCAGTGGGTCGGATTGTCCTTGTAGAGCCACCAATTCACGCTGAACTCGCTGCATAAAATGATGAAAGTGCATCCGCATCTTGCGCTCAATCGGCAAGCTGTCGTAGAACATATCCATCATCCAAGTCTTGCCACGACCGACACCACCCCACATATACAGACCCTTTGGCGTCTGTGGTTTGGCTTTAAATAAGCTTGCAAACCAGCCTGATTTTTGCTCACCATTTGCTGCCAAAATCTCATGGTGTAGCTTATCCATATAAGTCACGGCAGCCAATTGGATGGCATCTTCGCTAAATTCGCCCGTTGCCAGTGCCGCCTTATAACGCTCAAGTGGCGTCTGTACACTCATAAATTTTCCTTAATTAATCCGTCGTTATTTAATGGTCAATTGTTCTAATGCTTGTCGCAGTTCTACCAGCTTGGCATGGAAAAAATGCCCTGTATCAATCACTTGATTTGGCAATTGATGCACCCGTGCAAACTCTGCCAATGCTGATGGTGACACCAATTCATCATGAGCGCCATAGACCAAAAATGTCCGCTCAATCGGCAAGGTCAACACACTTGCGTCGTTCCGAACTACAGATGGTGCAATCAAAGCAAGATTGTGTAGATTAATTTCACTAAATTCATCTTGCTTAGCAATCATATCAGCCACTTGACACGCCACAAAACCACCGAATGAAAACCCGCCAAGCCACAGCTTACGAGCCTTGGTTTTGGCCAATGCAAACCGAAGCACCGTCAGCGCATCAGTCAGCTCGCCAATGCCATTGCCTGTCGTGCCTGTCGATTGCCCCACGCCACGAAAATTAAACCGCAGCACATCCATACCACTATCACGACAAAAGCGATACATGGTACTGACGACTTTATTATTCATCGTGCCGCCTGCCATCGGATTGGGGTGGCAGATGATTGCCAAGCCGTCGCTTGCGCTACGCTCGCCTGCTTGCCAAATCACATCAATCTCAAGCTTGCCGTTTGGTGCATCGATGAGCAAAATTTCTTGATTCATACAAAAACTGGATAAAAATTCAAGCCATTATAGCACAATTTTTGCACATTCAACATCTGTGCATGACAGACCATCATGCGAGCAACACAGCAGAAAAATTCGGCGCAATTGTTCACAAAACCCACACAACATACGCCCACAAAGGCCTTTTAGCACACCATCTCGTATGCTAACATAGGCATATTGGTCAATTTTGACACCCAAAAAAGGAGTTATCATGAAACGATTTGCCCTAATTGGTACGATTAGTACAGCTCTGCTATTGAGCGCCTGCGCAACGAGTGGCGCGACCGCCCCTGTCATCACTCGTGCTGATGCAACTCACGAGACCACAGGACTTGGCGCAACCAAGCTTAAAGCCCAAGAGTCAGCACTCGCCACCGCCAAAAAACAATGCGGACTCAAAACGCCTGTCATCATCGAAGATAAGACTACCTATAATGGCGTACTCGATGAGAAAACTGGTCGCATCCTTGAACAAGGTGTCGGCATCATTGGCTCGGTACTCGGCAAGGCAACGCCTGATTTGAGCCGTGATGATGATTATGAATATAATATTAAGTTTAAATGTCAATAAAATTTAGAAAATCAGCCTTGATAGGCTGATTTTTTTTGACTACTTATTTAATTGATAATTGTAGCGTTTCAACACACGCTCCCGCATGGGGAGCGACTAAAAAATTGATACAAGCAAGGTGGCATAATTTTGTTTCAACACACGCTCCCGCATGGGGAGCGACCGCCCATCATCATAGTCAACCAGCTCACTATGATGTTTCAACACACGCTCCCGCATGGGGAGCGACTGGGGTGGTATTTGTGCAAGCGATGAATGGGCGAGTTTCAACACACGCTCCCGCATGGGGAGCGACAAATCAAGGGTTTGTTGACCGAGACACCAACGGCGTTTCAACACACGCTCCCGCATGGGGAGCGACCTTTAAAGGTTGCGTGGTCAATAGTCTATCGCTAGTTTCAACACACGCTCCCGCATGGGGAGCGACTTCCACGATTTGACGCAATACTCACCAATTACAAAGTTTCAACACACGCTCCCGCATGGGGAGCGACAGCATGAGCAAACCACCCCAAAAATACATAATCATGTTTCAACACACGCTCCCGCATGGGGAGCGACTCTGTGGCAATCGCCAAACAAGCACAATAAGCAATGTTTCAACACACGCTCCCGCATGGGGAGCGACGTCCAGTATTGAGATGGTAGTCTGGCTTTTGCGAGTTTCAACACACGCTCCCGCATGGGGAGCGACGACTTTTGATAAAAAGACTTTATCGACGCAAGCAAGTTTCAACACACGCTCCCGCATGGGGAGCGACATGATTACACCGACGAGCACGGCAATAAATTCGATGTTTCAACACACGCTCCCGCATGGGGAGCGACGCTTGATAACGCAATTCATCAACAGCGTATCTCATGTTTCAACACACGCTCCCGCATGGGGAGCGACTTGGGCGTAAAGAATTGCATGAGGATTGTAGGCTGTTTCAACACACGCTCCCGCATGGGGAGCGACAAAATGACACTTCCCCTTGTATCACTAGCTAGCATGTTTCAACACACGCTCCCGCATGGGGAGCGACCGAAAAAGTCCTTGAAGCGTTCAAAAATGAGCTTGTTTCAACACACGCTCCCGCATGGGGAGCGACGTCAATTATGAATGATGTAGCAACCATCGAAACTGTTTCAACACACGCTCCCGCATGGGGAGCGACAGAAAAGTATTTGCCAAGACCCAATCCTGATGACAGTTTCAACACACGCTCCCGCATGGGGAGCGACTGACAACGACACACGTTACGAGCAATCAGCAGTGTTTCAACACACGCTCCCGCATGGGGAGCGACGCGGTCATGGCTCGGATTTGGTCGCTATGGAGAGTGTTTCAACACACGCTCCCGCATGGGGAGCGACAAAATTACACATAATGTAAATTATGTTCATTCCGTGTTTCAACACACGCTCCCGCATGGGGAGCGACAAAAAGGAATAGGCAAATCGCAAAAGGCGGTAGGGTTTCAACACACGCTCCCGCATGGGGAGCGACAAATCGGCTTGGGCGTGGTTATAAGGTAGTTTTTGTTTCAACACACGCTCCCGCATGGGGAGCGACGCGTGAAAAAACCGCCAATTAAGGCGGTTAAAATGGTTTCAACACACGCTCCCGCATGGGGAGCGACTTGATGATGTGGTCAGCTTCGAGCATGGATGGGGCGTTTCAACACACGCTCCCGCATGGGGAGCGACGCAGACTTATTTTTAACCACCACCACTGACGGGAGTTTCAACACACGCTCCCGCATGGGGAGCGACTATTTTGAGCAGGGCGGTGAGATTGAGATTGGCAGTTTCAACACACGCTCCCGCATGGGGAGCGACCAATTTATTCATCATGGTCATTATGACAACTTTAGGTTTCAACACACGCTCCCGCATGGGGAGCGACAAAACCCACAGTCAAGCCAATATGCTTATACGATGTTTCAACACACGCTCCCGCATGGGGAGCGACTACCCCCTTTACCCCCTACCCTTTGCCAAATTTTGGGTTTCAACACACGCTCCCGCATGGGGAGCGACAGCTAAAAAACAAAAAGACCTAGCAGATTCATTTGTTTCAACACACGCTCCCGCATGGGGAGCGACTTCTGTTTTGCAAGTGGTCAATTCAAACGATCTGCTGTTTCAACACACGCTCCCGCATGGGGAGCGACTGATGTTCATGCGACCGCTCCAAACTCATGACTGTTTCAACACACGCTCCCGCATGGGGAGCGACTGCAAAACTGCTGATGCAACACTCAAAACACAAGCCGTTTCAACACACGCTCCCGCATGGGGAGCGACAATGATACGCCGTTTGCGTAGTGCTCGCACCGCTGTTTCAACACACGCTCCCGCATGGGGAGCGACGTCTGTCCGTTTTCGGTACGCATAATATAAATGCGGTTTCAACACACGCTCCCGCATGGGGAGCGACAGCCGAGTACGCCAACAGCTGGGCAAGCAGAAGTGTGTTTCAACACACGCTCCCGCATGGGGAGCGACAAAAAACCGCCGAAACCAACGCCACAACGACATTGTTTCAACACACGCTCCCGCATGGGGAGCGACCGCCGCCATCGCCAGCGGACAAATGACACCCAATGTTTCAACACACGCTCCCGCATGGGGAGCGACTCCACACCGACTGACCGCTCATTTTCAACCGCCGAAGTTTCAACACACGCTCCCGCATGGGGAGCGACGATAACTTTGTCAAAAACTTGGTTACCATCCGTGCTGTTTCAACACACGCTCCCGCATGGGGAGCGACCTGACACCCATACATACGGCACGATCCTTGGCGGTGTTTCAACACACGCTCCCGCATGGGGAGCGACAAAAACAAAATCTTTGTACGCACGATTGACGGCGTTTCAACACACGCTCCCGCATGGGGAGCGACAAAAAATTATCATTGCAAAGGCGGTGTACCGATGTTTCAACACACGCTCCCGCATGGGGAGCGACCCACCGAAAGTCGCCAGTTTAAAGGCATTATCAGTGTTTCAACACACGCTCCCGCATGGGGAGCGACTTTTAACTCTGAGACATTGCCATTTGGCTCAATTGTTTCAACACACGCTCCCGCATGGGGAGCGACTTTGTTAAGCAGGTTATTGTTTTCAGGCGTGGCATGTTTCAACACACGCTCCCGCATGGGGAGCGACACTATGCACACTATGCACAGTTATATAAACGGGTTAGTTTCAACACACGCTCCCGCATGGGGAGCGACATGGGGGTGTAGCAAAGTAAATCACTTCGCCACTAGGTTTCAACACACGCTCCCGCATGGGGAGCGACATCACAAGGCAAAATTAAGGTGACTGTAAAATGAAGTTTCAACACACGCTCCCGCATGGGGAGCGACCTATGACCCATGATTTGTTTGACTATGCCGTACGGTTTCAACACACGCTCCCGCATGGGGAGCGACAATTAAGACAGTAGTGCTTGAGACTTTACGCCAAGTTTCAACACACGCTCCCGCATGGGGAGCGACACACGGACGGCTCTCCGTGCGTGAAATCTACGGGGTTTCAACACACGCTCCCGCATGGGGAGCGACATTTAACGCCATGTATTTTGCTATGCGAGCGATGGTTTCAACACACGCTCCCGCATGGGGAGCGACGTGCCGCCACCCACACGCACAGATGCTTAGTGAGGTTTCAACACACGCTCCCGCATGGGGAGCGACCCACAACAATAATCCCGTGCTGACCTTTGGCATGGGGTTTCAACACACGCTCCCGCATGGGGAGCGACGTCTAGGCTCAGTCATGCAGACAGCCGATGCGATGTTTCAACACACGCTCCCGCATGGGGAGCGACGCGAGCATTAAAACAGCTAGGAAAAAGCCAAGAAGTTTCAACACACGCTCCCGCATGGGGAGCGACGCAAAAAAATCGTCATTGCTAAGGCGGTGTACCGATGTTTCAACACACGCTCCCGCATGGGGAGCGACAACTCATTGGCTAGGTGTTTCTTGTACCGCTCGAGTTTCAACACACGCTCCCGCATGGGGAGCGACAAGCGTTATATATTTTTGGCGTGTCAGATTTGGTGTTTCAACACACGCTC
>NZ_MUYU01000009.1:174907-234877 GCF_002014825.1 Moraxella pluranimalium
GCATGGGGAGCGACTTTGTGGGACGTTTGATAATACTGACGTGACGTGCGTTTCAACACACGCTCCTGCATGGGGAGCGACTATCGAGATTTTCAATTTTTGGTGTACGACGATGGGTTTCAACACACGCTCCCGCATGGGGAGCGACAACTGAACGATGGTGCATCTATCACTTCAGAAAGTGTTTCAACACACGCTCCCGCATGGGGAGCGACTTTATGATCTATGCCAAAGCGGGCAAAGGCGATATGTTTCAACACACGCTCCCGCATGGGGAGCGACTATCGTGCCTAGACCTACCTTAAAGGCAGGCACATGTTTCAACACACGCTCCCGCATGGGGAGCGACGCGTGAAAAAACCGCCAATTAAGGCGGTTAAAATGGTTTCAACACACGCTCCCGCATGGGGAGCGACTTGATGATGTGGTCAGCTTCGAGCATGGATGGGGCGTTTCAACACACGCTCCCGCATGGGGAGCGACTCTCATCACCGTCTAAATACACTTCATCACGGGTGTTTCAACACACGCTCCCGCATGGGGAGCGACGTGTATTATAGATTGGGGCGTGGTGGTAGTCAAGCGTTTCAACACACGCTCCCGCATGGGGAGCGACGCCCTTTGTATTACCTAGATAATAGCTTGTTACGTTTCAACACACGCTCCCGCATGGGGAGCGACTTGAGATTTTTGGGTTTTGTTGGTTGGTTCGTGCGGTTTCAACACACGCTCCCGCATGGGGAGCGACCTTACCCCCCCGACATCGCCGACCCCACGAAAAATGGTTTCAACACACGCTCCCGCATGGGGAGCGACGCCCCCAAAACACAAAATAGGAGTTAATAAAATGTTTCAACACACGCTCCCGCATGGGGAGCGACTGGCGATTCAGCAGGCGATCGCCTTTGCTGCTGCGTTTCAACACACGCTCCCGCATGGGGAGCGACTGGCAAAGGCTTGCTCTAGGGGTGTTTTGGTCATGTGTTTCAACACACGCTCCCGCATGGGGAGCGACATGACTTTTTAAAAATAATGGCGTGCCTTTTTTTGTTTCAACACACGCTCCCGCATGGGGAGCGACTTCTAAATTTCGCAGGATTTTGCGAAAAATCTTAAGTTTCAACACACGCTCCCGCATGGGGAGCGACGCAAAAAGCCCATTGGGTGCGACCAATGGGCTGTTTCAACACACGCTCCCGCATGGGGAGCGACGGTATGGCGATTGCGAGCTTTAAACGGCGAATACACGTTTCAACACACGCTCCCGCATGGGGAGCGACAGGTCAGCTCGTCAGTCAGTATAATGATTGGGTTGTTTCAACACACGCTCCCGCATGGGGAGCGACACCAGCACAAGCCAAGCTCATGCCGTACTTACGGTTTCAACACACGCTCCCGCATGGGGAGCGACATTATCAGGATGGACGCTTAGTTTTTATGCCGCTTGTTTCAACACACGCTCCCGCATGGGGAGCGACTGAAACAGTACGACAAACTAGCTTATCGTAGAGCCGTTTCAACACACGCTCCCGCATGGGGAGCGACTTATTTGGGAATTTTATTTTTGGTGGGATTTTGTGGTTTCAACACACGCTCCCGCATGGGGAGCGACACACCCCTACTATCTAACCAAAGGAGACTAAATGTTTCAACACACGCTCCCGCATGGGGAGCGACCGCAGACAATCCTGCGACTACTAGCACAGGAAGATG
This sequence comes from Moraxella pluranimalium, assembly GCF_002014825.1. Classification (GTDB taxonomy): domain Bacteria; phylum Pseudomonadota; class Gammaproteobacteria; order Pseudomonadales; family Moraxellaceae; genus Moraxella; species Moraxella pluranimalium. Next base: position 176,621 of record NZ_MUYU01000009.1, read on the forward strand.
TTTCAACACACGCTCCCGCATGGGGAGCGACGTCACTAGCTACTAAGTAGCTACTAAGGGTTTAGGTTTCAACACACGCTCCCGCATGGGGAGCGACATGTCATCACCGTCTAAGTACACTTCATCACGGGTGTTTCAACACACGCTCCCGCATGGGGAGCGACACGGCACAGGGTGTTGGGTATTACTTCGCCTGATTGTTTCAACACACGCTCCCGCATGGGGAGCGACGTAGGGTAAACAACAAGTCTTCAATACTGTAACATTGTTTCAACACACGCTCCCGCATGGGGAGCGACCAAAATTAATCATTTGGATTACTCCTTTGTTGGTGTTTCAACACACGCTCCCGCATGGGGAGCGACGGACTTACAGAAAATACCGTGTGCCTTTTTTTGTTTCAACACACGCTCCCGCATGGGGAGCGACACAGTTACTTTACATACCTAGATGATGACCTAGCGGTTTCAACACACGCTCCCGCATGGGGAGCGACTTTCGGCGTAAAGAAACGCATGAGGAATGTAGATGTTTCAACACACGCTCCCGCATGGGGAGCGACTTGGCACGGTGGGTACGGGCTACAGCCAAGCACCTGTTTCAACACACGCTCCCGCATGGGGAGCGACGCATATACTATGATGGCGTGATATTGCACCTAACCGTTTCAACACACGCTCCCGCATGGGGAGCGACTGCAATTCTTTTCCAAGTAAAATTATCCAGACCAGTTTCAACACACGCTCCCGCATGGGGAGCGACGACGGCATCATGAGCGTGCCAAAGTCAGGCACTTGGTTTCAACACACGCTCCCGCATGGGGAGCGACCATCGAGCAATGGAGCGGTATTTGTGCGAGTGAGGTTTCAACACACGCTCCCGCATGGGGAGCGACCTCAATAAAAAATGCTTGCAAAATCATAAAGTTATGTTTCAACACACGCTCCCGCATGGGGAGCGACCAGAAACGAGTAGATTATATAAATCTAGGATATGTTTCAACACACGCTCCCGCATGGGGAGCGACGTTAGTACAGCGTTATCACGCTACACTGGGTATAGTTTCAACACACGCTCCCGCATGGGGAGCGACCGCCTTTGTTTCTGTCTTTACATAACTTTACAATCAGTAGTTTCAACACACGCTCCCGCATGGGGAGCGACAAAAGCCCCTGCATTGCAAGGGCTTGATTTTAAATGTTTCAACACACGCTCCCGCATGGGGAGCGACGCTTGGCAAATCAAAGACTTACAGACTTTTTTACGTTTCAACACACGCTCCCGCATGGGGAGCGACCGATAACCGTCGCCATAGCGCCAATGTTCATCGGGTTTCAACACACGCTCCCGCATGGGGAGCGACATGAGCGGATATAGCAATCCTGCTCGCCATCGTTGTTTCAACACACGCTCCCGCATGGGGAGCGACTTGCACATTCTTAAAGGTTTCATACTGGCCTTCGTGTTTCAACACACGCTCCCGCATGGGGAGCGACGCAAGGGTAAGCTTGAACTGATGGAGCTTGAGTATGTTTCAACACACGCTCCCGCATGGGGAGCGACCATCAGCCTTGGCGTAAATTTTGTGATTGCTAATGTTTCAACACACGCTCCCGCATGGGGAGCGACATTGTCATTGGGCGGTGTGCGGGCGTTATCGTGGCGTTTCAACACACGCTCCCGCATGGGGAGCGACACAAGGGGGTCTATTGTATGCGTAACTTTTCATGGTTTCAACACACGCTCCCGCATGGGGAGCGACGTGGAGCTTGTACAGCCTAGCTCAATATTGTGATGTTTCAACACACGCTCCCGCATGGGGAGCGACATAGGGATAGCTCGTGAGCTTGCACTATTGCGTGAGTTTCAACACACGCTCCCGCATGGGGAGCGACATCTCAATCTGTACGCCATCAATTCTGCGTACAGGTTTCAACACACGCTCCCGCATGGGGAGCGACGGTTATCCTGCATCATCTATTAGCTAAGACTATGTTTCAACACACGCTCCCGCATGGGGAGCGACCGGTATCGAGTGCATCCAAATCACCCGCCATATGTTTCAACACACGCTCCCGCATGGGGAGCGACACGATAAAGCCACCAACATCACGCTCGCCGTACAGTTTCAACACACGCTCCCGCATGGGGAGCGACGTGATATTATGGATTTGCATATTGGCAAGCCAAGGTTTCAACACACGCTCCCGCATGGGGAGCGACGATTTGCCTGATTTTGAGCGTGTCGATGACTGGTGGGTTTCAACACACGCTCCCGCATGGGGAGCGACGTTTGTTTCACGAGACGGGCGAACTGCAGTATGATGTTTCAACACACGCTCCCGCATGGGGAGCGACAGGGTTTCTAAATCATGCTCTAAGTTGTAAGACGGTTTCAACACACGCTCCCGCATGGGGAGCGACGCGGTATCGAGTGCATCCAAATCACCCGCCATATGTTTCAACACACGCTCCCGCATGGGGAGCGACAGACTATCAAAACTATGATATAATATCAAACAAGTTTCAACACACGCTCCCGCATGGGGAGCGACGGTGCTAATCAGACGGCTAAAGCGATGGCGGATAGTTTCAACACACGCTCCCGCATGGGGAGCGACCTGAAGGCTTTGTGATTATGTTGACGACCATGTCGTTTCAACACACGCTCCCGCATGGGGAGCGACTCATCAGCGTGGCAAGGCATTGTCAGTATTGCGTCGTTTCAACACACGCTCCCGCATGGGGAGCGACAGCCGATATAGCGCTTGACGCTAGTATCACCGCTGTTTCAACACACGCTCCCGCATGGGGAGCGACCTCATAAAATTATCCGATTAGGCTAGATGCAGGAGTTTCAACACACGCTCCCGCATGGGGAGCGACAAGGTGCGTTCAATACCCACTTCACAACTTGTATGTTTCAACACACGCTCCCGCATGGGGAGCGACATGAAGTTTATCATATTGATGACTTGTATTACTGTGTTTCAACACACGCTCCCGCATGGGGAGCGACGGCTTTTTTTCATTCAACCTTAAGGACTTGTTATGTTTCAACACACGCTCCCGCATGGGGAGCGACAGGCAAAAAACAAAGTCGAAATCAGCTTTGGCAAGTTTCAACACACGCTCCCGCATGGGGAGCGACTCCAGCACGGCTCGAGTATGAGATGCGACTCAAAGTTTCAACACACGCTCCCGCATGGGGAGCGACACTGCAAGGGCTTTTTGCATGGCAAACAAACGATGTTTCAACACACGCTCCCGCATGGGGAGCGACTATATGCGGATGCCAATCATCTGCTACACATGGGTTTCAACACACGCTCCCGCATGGGGAGCGACGAAGATGCGCTTGATACTGCCAAAAATAAGTCAGTTTCAACACACGCTCCCGCATGGGGAGCGACGACTGGCACCAGCGGTAAAATAAGGAGCAAACGATGTTTCAACACACGCTCCCGCATGGGGAGCGACTCGATAGGCGGTTTTTTATTGGGTGTTTAAAAATGTTTCAACACACGCTCCCGCATGGGGAGCGACAGGGTTTCTAAATCACGCTCTAAGTTGTAAGTTGAGTTTCAACACACGCTCCCGCATGGGGAGCGACGTGGATAGATTTGTTCCACTTGTCAAATTCGTTCGGTTTCAACACACGCTCCCGCATGGGGAGCGACTTTGGGTATTGTGTTTTTTACTTTTTAGGTATAGTTTCAACACACGCTCCCGCATGGGGAGCGACAAGTGCGTTGGCGTAAAGACGATGGCAACTGGCAGTTTCAACACACGCTCCCGCATGGGGAGCGACTGAGTACTCATCTGTTGACTTTGCGAGCCTACTATGTTTCAACACACGCTCCCGCATGGGGAGCGACGGCAAAAATATCACCGATGCTAATCTCACCGCTGTTTCAACACACGCTCCCGCATGGGGAGCGACGCCATCGGCGAAAATGAAAACACCATCGCTTCGTGGTTTCAACACACGCTCCCGCATGGGGAGCGACTGACCTTGATTTGTCGGATAAACACATCAAAAGGATGTTTCAACACACGCTCCCGCATGGGGAGCGACGCGATCGCCTTTGCGGCAGCGAACCCGTTCCCGATGTTTCAACACACGCTCCCGCATGGGGAGCGACGGGACACCATCAAGGCTAAGGCAATCGAAGTCTGGTTTCAACACACGCTCCCGCATGGGGAGCGACTATGGCGATGCTTGAGTACAAACTTAAAATCCGTGTTTCAACACACGCTCCCGCATGGGGAGCGACTGACTTGTGTCAATTATACGGATAAGTACTATCAGTTTCAACACACGCTCCCGCATGGGGAGCGACATACATGCTCAGTCATCGAATGGTAATGCCAATGGTTTCAACACACGCTCCCGCATGGGGAGCGACTGCCATCATTGCAATGGCAGTATTTTCAAGGCTTGACGATAACAAAATCGCTAAAGCCAAGCCCCAAAAACATCCTTATTGTAGATGATTTTATTTTTGTTTTCAATTGTTAAATAATTCAAAGGCTTAGCTCATCGCCAACCCTCCGGCAAATCCATGACAACCGCCCATTAGCGATTAGACAATCAGCACATCTTGAAAGACATCCACCGCAGGTTTTGCTCCATGATGCTCCACCTTGCGTCGCCATTTACTTCCTAGATGATAAAAACGCAAGCTATCCACCTTTGGGTCATAAGTTTTTAGCAATTTATTCTTAAGAACCACCCACTGATCGGGCGTTACATCACATTCAAATACTGAATACTGCGCTCTCACGCCATAATCTAGACAATGCTTAGCGATTTGGCGAAGTCGTTTCGCTCCCGCTTTATCGTCTAGCGATATATCATAAGTAATTAACATCATCATAAGATTATCTCATCAAAAATGGTGGATAATGCGCCAAATCACCCCGCAAATGTCTTGCTAGTAGCATGGCTTGAATATGGGGTAATAAGCCGATTTCTACTTCTTCTTTTAGATATGGATGAATGATTTTTTCTTGTTTTTTGGCTTGTAAGGCTTGAAATACCAACTTTCTGGCATCTGGCTTAAGATTGACCGCGCCGCTAGCTTCGGTGGTAAAATCATCAAGCTTGAGCTGTCCACGATTAACCAAAGTCAGCACCAATCTATCCACCCACCATGCACGAAACTCTTCCAAAATATCCTGCGCCAAACTATCTCGCCCCGGTCTATCAGCGTGCAAAAATCCCACTTGCGAATCAAGCCCAACCCCTTGCAATGCCCCGCTAATATCCTTACCTACAATACTATAAAGCAATGATAATAAGGCATTTATTTCATCTTTTGGCGGTCTGCGATTACGCCCATGAAACACAAACCCTGTATCTTTGCCAATCAAATGGTGAAACACCGCAAAATAATTTGCCGCCGCTTCACCCTCAATACCCCGAATTTCATCAAGGCTTTGAGTATTTTGTAATCTTAACAGTCCATTATTCAGACATTGAATTGCCTGACCAATTTCAGCAATCTCGCCATGATTTCTTTGTCTGCGTTGTAGCACTCGTTTGGACGCTTGGATTTTGGCAGCGATGATATGCCGTGCAATTGGTACAGGGTTTTGTTCGGACAATCGATATTGCGCCCGCCTTAGCAGCACATTACCACTTTGTCGCCCCTGCAAACGCCCCAAAAATCGCCCATTTTCGGTAAAAAATGCCAAATTGACATTATTCTCACCGCAAAACCCCATCAAAAACGGCGACACCAACACATTGCCAAAACAAAAGATATGCCCGATGGAATGTACCGGTAACTGTGCTATCTTTTTGCGTTCATGCTCCACCACCAGCGTTTCCCGCTCCTTATGCAGATAACTGCCCTGCGTGGTGATATATAAGGTGTTTTGAAGTTTACGCACAATTAAATCCTTATTAATTATAATTATTCACTTGAATTATCAGTCTTCCCCAAACAACCCCGCCACATAGCCCACCGACCTATCTTTTTGCAATAGCTTTGGTTGACACAGCTCTATGAGTGAGCACGCCTTACAGCGTTTGTCATAATTAGGCAATGGCGTTTGTCCACTTGTCAAAAGTGCCTTGACTTGATAAATCACAGTAAGTGTTTGCTCTCTTAGCGTATCGGTAAACACCACCGGTACACGATGACGAGTTTGCATATACCACAATGCCCCTTCGCTGATGGTTTGCCCTGTCATTTCTTCTAGGCACAACGCTTGAGCACATAGCTGAATTTCATCAAATGGCTCGGGTTTTGGCTTGCCACGCTTATATTCCACAGGATACAGTCGCCCTGTGGACAATTCGCATTCCACCATATCAATAACACCACTTAGCCCCAATTTGTCGGCAGATACGTGCACGCTACGCTCAAAACGCACACCTTGGCGAGTTTCGGGCTCACCGCTATCCACTCGCCTATGCAAGGCTTGACCTTGTGCAGTCAGATAATTTTCTGCCCATGCTTGTTCATTGTGAATTAACGCACATTGGCGTGGGCAGAAGGCATAATGCTGCAAAGCAGAGAGTAAAATGGGTCTTTGCTCTCTGCTTTGTGGTGTTGCTAGATTAATTGGCATATCAACCATAAGTCAAAAACCATCAATCAAGCACAATTAACCCAAGTGGCGGTGTAAAGTTGTCGCCCCTAGATTGCTATCATCAACCGTTACCGCATAGTCATCAAAGCTACGCACAGTATCCACGCCTGCTTTTTTGACAACCGTAATGCGTCTAAATAGACTATCGGCAGGAGCATCACCCAAACTATTGCTATGCTCAAACACATACAACCCACGAGCCGTCATCTGTCCACGAGCTGCCGAATGGTCATGGTCAAACATATTGATAAGTGCCTGCCACAATAGTACCAAATCATCATCGCCAAAACCTGTCTGCTTGGCAAAATGAGCCGACACAAAGCCATGACAACGATACAATCCATAAGGTACGGTAAACTTACGCCCCATCGTGCGATTATCCCCTGTTTCGCTAGCGTCTTTTTCGTTGGTTACTGCCATACGAGTGATGCTATGCTCAAGCGTGATAATCGGGTCAATAGAGCGTGAAAAGGTCAGCTGAACAGGGCCACGCACTTGACCTGCATTTTTGCCTGTGGTCATCACCGCCCCAAAGGTACGAATATCATAGTAGCGTTGGCACATATATTGGCGTGCCGCTTCGGTTTTGTCGCCTTTTTCTTTGGCTTTGACACTTTCTTGCTCGTGCGCTTCGTCAATCAGTTGGTTCAAAATCCCCTTTTCGCGGATAAAAATATCATGCGTTTGGGCATCTTGGGTCATCTGTACAAAATTACGCACCTTGCGTTTTAGACAGACATCAGTCACCAGCCCCATGCCTGTTTCTGGGTCAATGCGTGGCAAGTTGCCTGCATCAGGGTCGCCATTTGGATTGCCATCTTGCACATCAAACAAAAATACAAAATCGTAGCGTTTTTCGATAGTCATCTGAATTACTCCTTGTCAGCGTCAGTAGATTTGACATAAAAATCTTGTTTTTGATGATAATAGCCAATAGAAAACAGCCCTTGTTGGTTGATATTCAAATGGCTTGGAAATTGGTTAATCTTGGCAATGATTTCTTGTTGCAATTTTTCCAAATTTACTCGTCTGCCGATATTGCCAATCTTTGCCAAATGATGTTTTGATAAGCGTATCAATGTGCCAAATACCGAAATCGGTGTACTACTTGCCGAACCAAAATACCGCTCGCCGATGGTGGCGTTTAGGTTAGGATTGGCTTCTTCTTGGATTTTTTCAAGCACAGCAAATAGCCTGCCTAATAGATAGCCAATATCTTCACGAGATTTATCCAAACTCATATCAAGCTCCTTGATGTGTGATAAACTGCCACAACGGACAGCACGATTTAAATAAGCTTTAATCAGGCACGCTCGCCCATGCGTGATTTTTTGCTCTGCTTTGTTGCGACGCAATGCCAGCTGGAGCAGTCCTACCGACAAAGGGCGGTTATTCAATACGCTTTGGGTCACGCTTGCAATCAAATCAGGGGGGAGATTTTCCAATTTGCCATCTAGCACCAAATTACCCAACAAGCGTGGCAATGGCATAAAAGGCGGATAGGGCGAGTTTTCGCCACGCACCATCTGCAAATCATCATACCATGTGGCGATATTTTCGGACAATGCCGCCACTGTCGTTTCATGCCAAAACCGCACCACGATACGAGCAGAGTTGGGCGATAGTCCAAGCACATAAAATTTGTCTTTAGCATTTGGTTCTTTATACACGCCTTTATATAAGCTTCTATAAAGCCCCTTGACTTCATCAATATGAGCATTGGGATTGTCTTTGATACCGTTTATCAAAATAGACACTTTGGTCTCAAGCGGTGTTGGTTTTTGAGCCCAGCATACCGCTGTCACATCCCCCACACGAAAGCGATTATCGCTATCTAATAACATATTTAACGCTGTGGTGTATTCAAACATTGCCTGCTCACCCACAGGAAAAATATATCCTTGCTGTTTGCCGTAGGACTCAAACGCTGACAAATTCACCGAAGTAAATGGCGAAGGCTTGGCATTCACTCCTTTGATGGCATTATGCAAGCGGGCAATGGTGGTTTTTTGTCCTGTTACCAAGCAAATACCCGCCTGCCCTGCGGTGCTTGTTTCTTGTTTTTGGCTCGATAAATAAGCTTGCACGCTTTTTGATTGGCAAACCAAATCACGCACTTCACTTACCAAGCGAAAACTTAGATTACACCCTTTGATTTTAAAGCACTCTGCCCAATTATCCGACTGAACAACCTTGTTGATTTCATCAGCATTTGCCAAAAACCGCTTGACCGCTAGCACTCCCACATCATCGCTGATGGCATGATGTAGCTCATCTACCACTTTGATAAAGCTATGATGTTGGTTGTCCGCCAAGGTTTGATTTTTGGCGACTTCGCTGGCGATTTGCTCTGGGTCTTTTTTGGCAACGCCATCTACTTCCTTTGCTACACCTAACACATAGCCATAATGGTCCCATAAGATATTGCTCACTTCATAGGACTTAGCACCACTACGCCCAAGCCCCTTGGGTACTAAAAATTTGCGTCCGACCTTCTTTTTACCCTGAGTTTCTCGGGTGTCTTCAAGTTGAACAAACCTACCTTGTTCATCAATGACAATGATAAAGGGTAGTTCTTTATATTCAAAACCTTCGGGAGCAACATCCCCGCCCAAGCTTGCCATACGCTGATAATACTGGGTTAATGCGTGTAAAATCATCGCAAAATCTCCTTGCTGTCGCTAGCAGGTACGACAATCACGCCATCCACCGCCTGACAATGATAAAACATCGGCTCAGCATGATTGGAGTCTCGTGGTGCAGACTTGCTATAATCCATGTCATAAAGCATCAAGCCAAAATCTTGGGTGATTGCTTCTCGTGGCAACCCTTCATCAGCACGCTCAAGCAGTCTAAAATCACAGGCAAATTCACGACAGCCCAAATATGGCTGATGAAAATACTGCCCCCGACTAGCCCGACGACGAAACATCTCCACAAATTTAGTGCGGTTGTCACCTTCACCTGCTTCGTCAGTCAGCTCAAAATCGGCGTGGATGCGATAAGCAACATCTTTGAGTAGCATGGATGCACGCTGTTGGCGACCATCTTCGATATAGACCCCTTGGCTACGCTCGCTCATCTTGGTGCCTAGCTCATTGCGTCGTAAATTTACCCATTGAATTGGTTTTAGGATTTCTATCTTTTGTACTCGCCAGCGTATGGCCGGCTTCCAAAGAATTGCCATCAGAATATTACGTGCTGCTGACGGGGTGATGACAGGATAACTCACCCGCTCTACCTTGAGTTCAGGTCGTGTAAAACACGCATAATCACCGCTGATTTCTAGGATAAAACTCATGTATTCTCCTTTTGTATATTCTATGAAGCTATATTAGATAATTTTGTTTTCTTAGTCAAGTATGATAATGATAAATTTGTTATAATACCCGCTTGGATAATGATCCAGTCAACCGCCCTGCGTGGTTGTGTGTTGAAACTATGATGCTATATTTAGCAGACAAAACGCCCCTATCTAGGGGCGTTTATCATAAGACACACTCACTTGGTGATAGGATGCTATCATCTGTCATTAATCCAAACTTATCATCATAATATCCCGTATCCAGCACCAACAAGCCTGCGCGCTCAAACACTGCCCCTTTGGGTAATTTTGCCAATTCATGCTCATATACAGTGATGGTGTAGCGTTGCAATTGACGATAGACCCACTTATGCTTAAGTGGATCACTTTGTAAATAACTAAACCATGTCTCAAAAGGCTCAGGCAGTGCCAAATCCTGCGACACTGCACCCCAAGAGCCAAAATCATCTTCAGCTTGATTGAAATCATCCAAATTTTGACTGTCGGTAGGTCGATATTGCAATTCATCGAGTATTGATTGCCACCGATCCATCGGCTGGTCTGCCAAATACTGCTCAAAAAATGCCTGCAGTTGTGTGGATTTGACAATTTTTGGGGGATTATCCTGCCAAGCTAATGGCACAAACGGCACAACCAGTGCCACACCTTGATTATCAATCAAGCGAAATTTCTCTGCAGCACTACGAAATTTGATTGCCAAAGGGTTTTGCTCTGAGATTTGCGCTGTCAAATCATCAGTGATTTTGTATTTATCCACCACACCTTTGGCGCGAAAACGGCGAAAATACTCGCTGATTGTCTGTGGTGAAAATGGATCCACCAATAGCCCTGCCGTCAGCATCTCTTCGGTGATGTCTTGACCTTGTTTTAGGCTGCCTGTAGGTGCGCCTTGCTCAGCACGAAAAACCACCACATTACCAAGCTTTGGCAATTTCCCTTCTCGATTGCACCGACCTGCGGTCTGAATAATACTATCCAATCCCGCCATCGCTCGATACACCATAGGAAAATCCACATCCACACCTGCTTCAATAAGCTGTGTACTCACCACCCACAAGGGTTTATGCAATCCACCTTGATGATAGGCTTGCAAATAGTGGCGTATCAGGGCAATCACTTGAGTGCGGTGTGTGGCGCACATATTAGCAGATAAATGCAACTTGATACCATCGTCAGGCAGAGCATCGAACAACAAACGAGCGTGTCGGCGAGTATTAACCACCGCCAGTACACAATCATGACCAGCAATATCACTCGCAACCTGCTGCCAAGTCTGTTTTGGTGCATCCATCTTGGGTAGGTGAATATGTACACGCTGTAGCTGCTTTGCCAAAGCCGCCTTGTCATGGACAATCTCATGCACGCCATCCAGACCCTGCATATCCATTCGCCCAAAGGTATCCACTTCTTTGCCCAGCTCTGGCTGTGTGGCGGTACACAATACAAAGGTTACGCCAAAATCCCTAGCCAATACGCGCATCATATCAGTGATTGGCTTTTGAAACTCTCTTGGCAATTGTTGTGCTTCATCTAGAATAATGATGCTGTCAGCAATATTATGAATTTTGCGGCAACGGCTGGTGCGACTGGCAAACAAACTTTCAAATAATTGCACATTGGTGGTTACGATAAGCGGTGCGTCCCAATTTTCGGTTGCAAGGCGATTTTTGGCGGTTTCATTGCCTTCTTGACTATCTAAATTGCTGTGGTGTTCCAGCACTACGTCTTTGTCAAAAATTTTGCGAAACACATCGGCATTTTGTTCAATAATGCTGGTAAAGGGAATGGCGTAGATAATGCGTTTTTTGCCAAATTTCAGCGCGTGTTTTAATGCAAAGCCCAAGCTTGCCAAAGTTTTGCCACCACCTGTTGGTACGGTTAGACTGAATAAGGATTTATCAAGTTCAGCAGCCCAAAAACATTGTTGTAAAATTTCAGCACGTTTTTGATTGGTAAGGAGATTTTGGTCGGCTTTTTGCGCTAAATTTGCCATATATTGCACATACTGTTCGTGCAATTCGGTTAAGCTAGGCAATGTTGGACGAATGCCATAGGCTTTGGCTTCATCGGCATTGGTAAACCCATGCATAAAACTTTCTGTATCCAGAAAATCTGCATCCACCAAGCAAGAAAAGAGAAAGCGTAGCCAAATATGCATCTCGCCCAACACATTGTCACTTTGGGCAAAAACCTGACCAAATTGAGCAACCAATCCATCTTCATCAAACTGCAATAATTCGCTTGCTTTTTGTGATTGTGCCACACCAGCAAGAGCGGCAGCAAGTTCATCATCCGCCTTCTGCAACCTATCTTTGAGGCTACCCTTATCATGCCAATCTGCAAGCCCTGCATGATGGCCTGCGATTAAATACGCCAACAAATGCCCCAACAAAGGGTCAAGGTGGATGGTGGCATATTTTGCCCCTGCGGTAGAATGGGGGCGTTTGGTAGGCTTGCTACTTTCTACATCTTCAAGATGAGCGTTTTCTTTGTCAAATCCTGTCGCCTGTTTGATGTATTCTTGAAAAACCTGCTGAAATTTACCCAAATCATGCCACAACCCTGCATAATGAGCAAACAACGCACCCCGACTGCCTGCAAATCTGACTGCCAACTGAGCAACTTTAGTCAGATGATCCTGCAAAGCATGAACATACCAATCTCCCTGTATATCATGACGAATATGTGCAATATGTATGTTCTGCATACAAAGCCTCTTTTCATTGATTTACAATTAACTCACCAGCCAAACAACTAAGTCAGCCCAGCTTATTGATTTACACTCCTTGCAAAGCTTTGAATTGCTCAAGCCTTCTTTGCTGCTCATCATACGCCTGCTTATCTCGCTGATAAATCTCATACACACAAAAATCCCCACATTCACTCCCACAACATTCCCAGTCTTCAGGATAGTCAGGCTTGGGTAATAATACTTCATTAAATACTTGAGTTTCGCTCATGGTTGACTCCTTTTTTGTTTCATTATAACAAAATTTTCCATAAAAAACGCCCAAACCCGCATGGATTTGAGCGCTTGTAAGCCAAATAACTTTGCAGATTATTCATCCACAAAGGTCAGCCAGTGCTTGTACTGCTCATTACGACCTTGCACCACATCGAAATATAGCGTTTGTAGTTTTTCGGTGATTGGGCCACGACCGCCGTTACCGATGGTGCGATCATCATATTCACGGATTGGCGTCACTTCTGCCGCTGTACCAGTCATAAAGATTTCATCTGCCAAATAGAACTCGTCACGAGTGATGCGACGCTCAACCACCTTGATGCCTAAATCTTGGGCAAACTGGATAATCGTGCGACGAGTGATACCGTCAAGTGCACCACCTGCCAAGTCAGGCGTGTGTAGCTCGCCATTTTTTACCAAGAATAGGTTTTCGCCTGAACCTTGGCAGACATAACCTTGTGGATCCATCAAGATTGCTTCATCATAGCCATTACGAGTCACTTCTTGGTTGGCTAGGATAGACACAGGATAGTTGCTGGCCGCTTTGGCTTTACACATGGTGACGTTTGGATGATGGTGCGTGTAGCTTGAAGTTTTGACGCGGATACCGTTTTTGATACCATCTTCACCCAAATACGCACCCCAGTGCCATGCCGCGACAGCTGCATGGATGGTGTTATCTTTGGCAGCGATGCCTAGTTTTTCAGAACCAACCCAAATCAGTGGGCGAATATAGGCTGATGCCAAACCATTTTCACGCACGACATCTTTTTGGGCTTGGCATAGCTCATCAAAGCTATAAGTGCAGTTGAGCTGAAAGATTTTTGCTGAATTTAGCAGACGCTCGGTGTGCTCTTGTAGGCGGAAAATCGCTGTGCGACCATCAGGCGTCTGATAAGCACGCACGCCTTCAAATACCGCCAAGCCATAGTGCAAGCTGTGGGTTAGTACATGAACTTTTGCTTCAGGTTGCTCAACCAAAGCACCGTCTAGCCATAGTTTACCTTGTTGGGTAGCCATACTCATAGCAGTTTCCTTATTTTAAGATAAAATTCATACAGTATCACCATTTTATCATAAATAATCAATTCCTAAAATTTATGACAAAATGACAACATCATCTAAATGGTTTGGATTATAGCATTGTTAATGGCGTTTGTAACGCTTTTTTGGTATCAAATTCTTGCAATTTTTATGATTGGATGATTGGATTTTCTTACCAATCCACCGCCATCATGCCAATTGCGCTCATTAACCACCCAATCCGCCATCGCTTGCCACCGCATCATCACCCAAGACATCTTGCCACACATCACGGACAAAGCGGCGCAGTTCATGCCACTCTTCATCATCGACGATGGTTTTTTGTTCAGACAGGGCAAGTTCGTGGGTTTTTTTGCGCAAGTCCAGATAAGCTTGGGTCAGTCGCTCACAGCGATAGACATCCCAAATCTGCGCCTTGCCCATTTCTTCAAAAATCCGCACATTATCCGGCCAAATTGCTAGCGTCGGATAGTCATGCGACAAGCTTAGCACCATAAACTGCGCCAAAAATTCGATATCCACCAGCCCGCCAAAGTCTTGTTTGATATGAAATTGCTCGCCATCCGTGCCGTGACGAGTGGCAGGCTTTGTACCCAGATGCGTTTGCATTTTTTGGCGCATCTCAATCACATCACTACGTACCTGCGCCGTATCACGCTTGGCGGTCAGTACTTTTTTGCGGATGCGGTCAAATTCTGTCAGCACCTTTTCATCGCCAATCAAGCCACGAGCACGCACCAGTGCCTGATGCTCCCATGCCCACGCTTTTTCGTCTTGATACATCTCAAAGGCATGAGTTGAAATCACCGCCACGCCCGCATTGCCCGATGGACGCAGGCGAGTATCAATCTCATAAGCACGGCCATCACGGGTCTGGGTAGCCAGATAAGTCATCAGCTTTTGGATAAGTCGTGCGGCAAATTTCATACCGCTGATGGGTTTTTCGCCATCGGTTTCGCCCTTTTCATCAATGCGATGCAAAAATACCAAATCCAAATCCGATGCATAACTCATCTCAAGACCGCCAAGCTTGCCATAGCCGACGATGGCAAAGCCACAGTCATCCACACCCGCTCGCTCACCATTTTGAAGTAGCGGAAAGCCATGCTTAGCTGTCAGCTCATCAAAAGCACGATAAAGCGCAGATTCTAGCACCACTTCAGCAATAAAGGTTAGACTATCAGACACCTTCATAATATGGCGTAGCCCAAGCACATCCGCTGTCGCCACCGCCAGCACTTGAGTCTTTTTAAATAGGCGAATGGCAGACAAATAACCTTCATCGTCAAATGGCTCAACACGCAGTAAGCTTTGGCGTAAAATATCGGTCAGCTCGCTCTTGTCAGGCAGATGTAGATAGCGTTTTTGCAAGAAAGTATCAAGCAAAACTGGATAATGTGCTAATTCTTTGGCAATCCACGGACTGGCTGTCAGCATCGGAATGAGTCGCACGGTGGCATCAGGGTTTTCGGTCAGCATCACCAGATAAATCGAGCGACGGCAAATCGCTTCGAGCAGCGCAATCAATCGTGGTAGCGCCGTCATCGCCGACTGCACACCATCCATCTGCGCATGGGTCAATAATGCGTGCAAAATAATCGGATACGCCTGCGACAGTCGCTCTTTTGAGACATCATCGAGCGAGCCGACCAGTCGTGAATTCATAAATTCATCCAACTGCGCCATCGCATCATCGCCCAAAGTCTCATGTAGCGAGTCGCCGATTTGCTTGGCGTTTAGGCTTTCTTGCTTGGGCGATTGACGGTCGGTCACCATCCGCCCAAACGGACGGCTGACATTTTGGCGATGCGCATCGAGCACCGAGCGAAACGATGTTACAGACTCAAAGCCGAGCGTCTTAGCGATGGCAAGTAATTCATCACTATCGCTTGGCAGTCGCTGTGACTGATGGTCGTGGCGTGCTTGGATGGCGTGCTCAAGGCGACGCAAGAACCGATATGCCGATGACAACTGCTTACTTTCTTCGGCATCGATATAGCCAAGCTCAGTCAGCACCTGCATACACTCAAGACAAGCAGGATGCTCAGCGATACGCACATGATGCCCACCATAAATCAGCGCAAACGCCTGCACGATAAACTCAATATCACGAATACCACCCACGCCAAGCTTAACATTATCAAGGTCTTGACGCTGTGTCTGCTGATTGATAATCATCGCTTTCATCTCACGCAGTGCACTAAAGGCACTGTAATCGATGTAATAACGATGAACGAAGTTTTTAGTAATTTGGCGTAATTGCGTCGCAAATTCATCACTGATGTGGTTCACCACACGGGCTTTTAGCCAAGCAAATCGCTCCCATGTACGCCCATGCTGATTAAAATATTTCTCAAGCGCCTGTAAATGCAGCACCAGTGGCGAGCCATCACCCCACGGACGCAGACGCATATCGACACGGAACACAAAGCCATGCTCGGTGTTTTCATCAAGCAGCTTAATCACCCCACGACCCAAATCACGCATGAATTTATGGCTATCGATGCACTTTTTGCCATCGGTATCGCCATTATCAATATGCACAAAAATCAAATCAATATCGCTTGATAAATTGAGCTCTCGTGCGCCAAGCTTACCCATCGCAATGATGGCAAGCTCGTCTTTAATTTGCTTGGTTTTACGGCGAATGATGGGGTCGCCATAGCGAATGGTTAATTTATGATAAACAAAATCTTTTGAAAATTCGATACAACTATCGGCAAAGTCCGACAGCTCACGGGTCAAATCTTCAAGCGTAATCACCGCCAAAGCATCTTGCCAAATCCATTTAAGCATCAAAAATTTACGCAGTTCACGAAGCCCTTTCATCACCATGTCTTCATTAATGCTGTCTAAATAATTGGTCGTGCCAAGTCCCACAAAGCGACGCACTAAAGCATCAAAATCCGCTCGAGCCATCGGTGTACCAAAGCCAAATTCACCCAAAAACGCCTGCGCACGCTCGGTGTGCTTTTGATAAATTTGCAGTGCAAAGGGGCTAGCAAGCGCCAAAATATCCAGCTGTTCTTGGTTGGGGATAAAATCAAATGAGCTCATGAACACCATCTCTTTAGCTACACCCTTGTAGCACAAATCCAAATTTGACTTATTTTACACCAAAATTTGCGTTATAATAAGTCAATGCTTTGATTATTTATGACAAAGTCATTTATAACAAAACCATTATATCATTCTATTATATCATATTTACTTATGCCTATATCAAAAATTCTAATACTCATCACCGCATCGCCGCACACACATAAAGCGAAGCTTGCCCTAGCCGATGCCGAAGCTCGCTTGGCAAAAGGTGAATCAGTGTCGGTGTTTTTTTATGGTGATGGGGCAGCCACCGCCAATCGCTTGATGTGGCAAACCGCCGATGTGCCAAGTATTCGTGATGGCTGGGCAGCATTATCCGAGCAGTATCAGCTTGATTTGCCCGTCTGTGTCAGCACGGCTCTCGCTCGGGGTATTACTGATAGTGAGAATGCCAAACGACACGGGCTCGATAGTGATAATCTACAAACGCCCTTTCGATTGGTTGGCTTATCCGAATTGGCACTACTCATTGATGATGGCGTGCAAGTGGTGCAGTATTAAGGATTGATAATGAAATTTTTGATAACAATTAACACCGATAGCGAGCTAATCAGCTATGAAGCCATTGCCCTAGCATTCACTTTGGCAACTTTTGACCATACTGTACAGCTATCTTTTGGTAAGCATAGCTTAACAGTACTGATGGATACATCTACTCGTATCTATGGCATGGTGCAGTCGCTTGAGCTGTATGATTTGCCATTGGCTTATCATGAATTTGGTGATGAATTTGGCAAACTAAATCCTGCCATTCAAGCGGTATTGACGACAGGCGCGCCTGTGCTTGATGACTATGACACCGTGCTGACTTTTTAAGATAAATAATAAATAGATAATAAAATGACAGAACAGCTATTATTACTTGATGACGATGGGCATTTGCTCAATCATTTGGATTGGACGCCTGCGGTTGCGCAGACGCTGGCTGATACGCTTGATGTGACACTGACCGATGAGCATTACCAAATCCTAGCCCAAGTGCGTGCTTTTTTTGAGACTTATCATCACAGCCCTGCCACACGCCCGTTGATTAAGCATCTGATGAATACTTTGCCTGCGCTTGATATTAGCAATCAAAAACTACAAGCACTGTTTAACACAGGTCTGGTCGCTCGCCATGTCAATCGCATTGCAGGCTTGCCAAAACCACCTAATTGTTTGTGATAATGTCGTTTAATTAGTGTGAAATTATATCAAACAAAGGGCTATGTCAAACACCTTGTCAAAGACAAATTGGCACTTAGCCCTTTAAATACCCTGCCAAATCCACGACTTCCACGCCGTATTGGATATCTGGATTATCCGCTGATAGCAAGTTTTTGAGCGCCGTCATCACACACTCGGCAAGGTTTGCCTTAATCTCATCGCTACGCCCTGCCATGATAGCGACTTTGACATACACAAAGCCCTGTGGCATTGTACCGTCACCCACTAGGCAAAACTCGGGGCGATACAGGCGAGATTTGATATCAGACAGACGAAAAACACCGCTATCGTCCAGCGCTTGATTGACAGCGGTTAGCACAGCTTGTTCGCTCGCTTTGACACTTGGCGCAAGCTCGATGATGACTTGTGGCATGGTATTTTCCTTTATATATCAATTACTTATCTATCTTGACTATCTAGAAGTTGGCTTATGATAGCCGACACTTTGCCCAACATCACCGACAAAGCCAAGCTGACGCCACACTTCATACAGACAAATCGAGACACTATTGGCAAGGTTTAGGCTACGAGATTGTGGTAGCATCGGTAGCCGTAGCCAATTATCCGCACCGATATCAGCACGCACATCGTCAGGCAGACCGTCAGTCTCTGAACCGAACACCACCGCCACACCGCAGGCATCGCTTTGACCATCTAGCCCAAAATCATAGTCATAAAACGGTCGGCTAAACTTGGTCGTCATCGCCACAAATCGGCTGACGCCTGTTGCCTGCAATACCGCTTTGGCACTCGCCCAATCTTCGTGCACCTGTAGATTGGCGTATTCATGATAATCAAGTCCCGCACGCTTAAGCTTGGTATCATCGAGCTCAAAGCCCAACGGCTTGATAAGATGCAACTGCGCACCCGTATTGGCACATAGGCGAATGATATTGCCTGTGTTATTGGGGATTTTTGGAGAAAATAGAACGATATGAATTAAGCTCATAATAATTTAGATAAATTTATAAAAACTGGCTCACCAGATGATTGACATAACGAAAGCCCAATGCCGTCGGTGCAATCACAAGTGGGTCAAATACCATCAAGCCTTGATGCTGTAGTGGCATCATCTCATTATCAATGGTACTGACAAATAGCCCTGTACGCTCTTCAAACACTTGTGTCGTCGTGCCCTGTCTTAGGCGTAGGGCATTCATCATAAATTCAAAAGGTAGATTTTCTTGGGCGACAGCTTCAAAATTCACCATCTTTGGTGCACCATCATAGTTTAGATAATCTTTTGGTAGGCGAGATTTTTGAAACCGATAAATGCCATCTGCCAAATCCGCCTGATGAGCGACCGTGACCTTGCCATGCGCGCCTGCACCGATGGCAAGATAATCGCCAAATTGCCAATAGTTCATATTGTGCCGACAAGCCGTATCCGCACGCCCCGCCCATGCACTGACTTCATAATTATCAAATCCGTGCTGTGTCAATACATCACGCCCAGCTGTCTCAATGGCTTCCATCGTCTCTTCATCAGGTAAATCAGGTGGCGTGCGATGAAAAGCAGTATTGGGCTCAATGGTCAGCTGATACCATGAAATGTGCGTTGCACCTGCATTGATGGCGGTGGTGATGTCATGCACGGCAAGGCTTGGCGTTTGATTGGGTAGCCCATACATCAAATCAGCATTGACCCGCTCAAAGCCTGCTTGTTTTGCCTTAATGATGGCACTGATGGCCTGTTCAGGATTGTGGATACGCCCAAGCACCGATAAGGCTGTGCCATCAAAGCTTTGCACGCCAATGGATAGGCGATTAATGCCGATGGCAAGATAGTCTTCAAATGGTGCGTGCTCAAGCGTGCCAGGGTTGGCTTCTAGCGTGATTTCACAGTCATTGGCAAACGGTAAAATCCGTCTCAGCCCATCAAAGAGTCGTGCCATCTCAGTGATAGGCAATAGCGATGGCGTGCCACCGCCGATAAATACCGTGCCAATCTCACGATTTGCCAAAAATCGCACCTGCGATGACGCATCAGCGAGTAGTGCATCGACATAATCAGCAAATGGCGTATCGCTTGGCAGTGCGTGCGAGTTAAAATCGCAATACGGGCATTTTTTGACACACCACGGCACATGAATGTACAGCGACAATGGAATGCGTGATGGCATCAAGGTCAAATGAGGGATCATGCGCCGCCCAAATCCGCCGTGCTACGGTCTGACTCACCACCCGTTTCATCAAAATCAAACTGGCTTAGCTTGAATTTTTGATCAATATGTGACTCTAGTGCAGGCAGATTAAAGGCATCATTTTCGCTGACAAAGCTGATCGACACCCCCGTATGCCCCGCACGACCTGTACGCCCGATACGATGCACATAGTCATCTGGCATATCAGGCAAGGTAAAATTGATGACATGGGTGACATCATCGACATGGATACCACGCCCCGCCACATCGGTCGCTACTAGAATATTAACTTCACCATCTTTAAAGCGCTGTAAATAGCGTTCTCGTTTTTGCTGTGCGACATCACCGGATAGCATGGTCACATCATGATGACGGCGTAGATTGTCATACAGTCGCTTGACTTGATCCTTGCGATTAGCAAAGACGATGGCTTTTTTGACCGACTGATCGGATAGAATCTGACGCAGTGCCGTCATCTTTTCACGCTCGGTCAAGAGATAAAATTTCTGCTCAATGGCGGTATTGGTCTTAGACTCAGGCGCAATCTCAACAAAGGCAGGATGATACAGCCAGCGATACGCCAAATTCATCACATCTTGGTTGAATGTCGCCGAAAACAACAAGCTTTGGCGGTCGGTATTGGCAGGCATATGGCGTACGATACGCTTAATATCAGGGATAAAGCCCATATCCAGCATACGATCAGCTTCATCAAGCACAAAGACTTCAACACGATCCAAGAACAGCGCGCCCTTATTTACCCAGTCAATAATGCGACCCGGTGTACCAATCAGAATATCAAGCGGTCGTTTATTGATTTGTTCGGCTTGTTTATCAAAATCCGCCCCACCGGTGATGCACAGGTTATACAGCTCACTATAGCGAGTTAGCTCACGACAATCCGCCAAAATCTGCTGTGCAAGCTCTCGAGTCGGTGCAAGCACCAGAGCACGTGGCTCACCCAGATAGCGTTTTTCGTCTTTGGCAAATGGTTTTTTTAGTAGTGCTTCAATGATAGTAATCAAAAAAGTCGCTGTCTTGCCCGTGCCTGTCTGCGCCTGACCGATGGCATCTTGATTTGCCAGCGTATGTGGCAAAATCTGCGCCTGAATCGGGGTCAATTTGGCAAAATTCAGCGATTTTACCGCCTTTAATGTCGATGCCGACAAAGGCAAATCCGAAAAATGTACAAAGGCAGGCACATCAGCCTGATTTTCTACCGCCAACTGGTCGGTATCTGCTTGCAAATCAGTGGTCAAAATAGTTATCTCTTGATGCTATGGCGTTCAAGCCGTATTCGTGGGAAATTATTTGCTCAATTGTTCAACACAAGAATAAAACGTCGCATTGCCAACATTATCAACATATTTGGCTTTTTCTTCGTCAGTTTTTAGAATATCGCCTTGATAAATGTCAGTAACGGCTGCTTGCCAGTATTTGACGATATCACCAGCCACTTGAGCATTGCCAATCATTTTTTCAAGTTCAGGGGCAAAGCTGTTGATATCAGCCAAAGTCGCCGATTTATCAACGCCCGATTGGTGCATGGTGGCAATCATCGCCGTACCCATCGCAGTTGTATCACAGATAGCGGCAATCACTTGCTGCTCTTCGGTCAGCTCTGGTTGCGTCGTAGCGGTGGTATTTGCTTGAGCCAGTCCGGCGATGCCAAGTACAGTGGTTGCCAAAAGTGTTTTTAGAGTAGTTTTCATAAAATTTGCTCATCATTATATAAGGATAACTACCATCAGCAGATGGTTGCTTTTGCCATTATCGCACATTGCCATACATTTGCAAAGCAGGTTTTGTATCTAGCTATATCTAGCTATATCTAGCTATACAAAACAAAAACTCGCCAATCATGACGAGTTTTTTGGTTTTTTGATGATTATAGTTTCACCACTTCTTCGGCTTGTAGTCCTTTTTCGCCTTCAGTCACCACAAATTCCACCGGCTGACCTTCTTTGAGTGAGCGATAGCCTTCACTTTGAATGGCACGAAAATGCACAAACACATCTTCACCTGTGGCACGCTGAATAAAGCCAAAACCCTTGGCATCATTGAACCATTTGACGGTACCTTGTTCTTTCGACATGATAATTTCCTTATGAGCATACACCGATTTTTCTGTGAACGATGTACAATTTTAAAGCGATGGCAACTTACTAAAGGTTCACAATCCTTAGTGTTTGCTTGGGATTCCTAGCGTACAAGGTGCCACTGTTACAACTTAACGGCAAAAAAACCATTGGTGCTATCATACCTTGTTTACAAAACTAATACAAGTTTTTACGGATAAAAATAATCACCATTTAGTTGATGAATAATGCATTTTTTGCAAACTTTTAGCACTCATAAAAATTATTAATGAAAACTTGGCAAAAATCCACTAAAATAACCCAAACCCACTAAGGAATTAATCATGAGCACCAAAAAAATCGCACTCATTAACGGCCCAAACTTACACCTACTTGGCAAGCGTGAACCGCACATTTATGGCGCAACCACGCTACAAGATATTGAAGTACATCTAAGCAATCTAGCAAGTCAAGCAGGCATTGAACTGATTTGTTTTCAGTCCAACCACGAAGGTGCTATCGTGGATTTTGTCAGCGACATTGGGTTATTAAGCGATACACCCGTCGATGGCGTCATCATCAATCCCGCTGCCTTCACCCATACATCCGTCGCCATTCGTGATGCACTGTCAGCACTCAATAAGCCCTTTATCGAAGTGCATCTATCCAATGTCCATGCCCGTGAACCATTTCGTACACATTCGTATTTTTCGGACAAGGCGGTCGGGGTGATTTGCGGTCTGGGGGATATGGGTTATGAGATGGCGCTAGGTTGGTTTGTGAAATATTTCTCAACACATGAATGAGCTTGCTGAATATCTCATCGATGTGCTTAGCCCGTTGGGTAGACTTAGCGCACGGCGAATGTTTGGCGAGACTTGCCTGTTTGTCAATGGACAGATGTTCGCCATCATTAGTGCTGATGATGATATTTTTGTCAAGACGCATCATCTGACAGATGGCGACATACCCTTTACTTATCAGCGTCAAGGCAAAACCGTCGCCATGCGCTACATCAAGATTGACAATAGCCTGCTTGATGATGCTGATATGCTGATAAGCGTCATTCGTCAAAAGCTACACAATGAAAAAAGCTAGGTGATTGCCTAGCTTTTTCAATCAATACCACCTGATAGCTTAGTGAGATAACTTGGTAAAATAACTTAGTAAAATTGTAAAATCACCAAATCACAACAACGGATTAATCACAGGGATTTTGTTGTCTTTTTTATCATCTTCTTTGGCAAATTTAGGGTTAAAGGTCTGCACCAAAGGATTAATCGGCAAGCCCATTTTATCAAGCTCTTCAGTCACGCCCACCTGAATATTATCCCCTTCAAACAGCCTTTCATCATCATTACGCTCAAGGCTGAGATTCTCAAAGTCAAACAAATTGCGGTCAGCAAGCTGACTTGGTGCGACATTTTGTAGCGCTTTGAACATACTCGCTAGGCGTTTTGGATGCGTATGGTCCCATTCTCGTAGCATCTCATTAATCATCGCTCGTTGCAGATTTTCTTGGCTGCCACACAGATTGCATGGAATGATGGGGAATTTTTTGTAATTGGCGTATTTGATGATGTCTTTTTCGGCAACATAAGCAAGCGGACGAATCAGCACATTTTGTTTATCATCGCTTAATAGTTTGGGCGGCATGGCTTTTAGGCTGCCACCATGGAATAAATTTAGGAAAAAAGTTGCCAAAATATCATCACGATGATGGCCCAGTGCCACTTTGGTTGCACCAATTTGTTTAGCAAATCCATACAATGAACCACGACGCAGGCGAGAGCACGCTGAGCAGTAAGTCTTGCCTTCGGGTACGACTTGCTTGACGATGCTATATGTGTCTTTTTCTAGGATATAGTACGGGATGCCCTGTTCTGATAGGTATTTTGGCAGGACATCTTCAGGGAAGCCCGGTTGTTTTTGGTCAAGGTTTACTGCAACGACATCAAAATGAATCGGTGCGATACGCTTTAGGAATAATAAAATATCAAGCAAGGTAAAACTGTCTTTACCGCCTGAGATACATACCATCACCACATCGCCATCTTCAATCATCTTAAAGTCGCGAATCGCCCACGACACTTCTTTGCGTAGCTTTTTTTGTAGCTTTTTAAAACGGCTTGATTTGATACCATCATCAAATTCATGACGCTCATCATCAAGATTTTCTTCATCATCGACTTGGATAGAATTGTCTATACCTGTGAGCACATCGCTTAACTCTTGTTGTTCTTGGCGGTCAATTTCGTTTGTCTGATTTGTCATGTTTTACCTATTTTTCAATGCTTATTGTTTCAATACTTAATTTCGCTTAAATTTATCAATCTTTACGCTTAATGCGATAGCGTGATGTTGTTTGTGCGTCACCACTTGGCTTGTCATTGAGTTTTTGCGTCAAGCTTTGGGCAAGTCTCTCGCCATCGGCAAGCTTTGGATTGACATACACACGCTTGATGCTTGGCTTATCTACCGCTTGGGTTTTATCTGCCCTGCCAAATTGCTTGCTTTGTGATTTGCCAAAAGGTTTACCTTGCGCTGCTTTATTAGGCTTAACAAAATTGGGCTTATCAAGGTCTTTTTTGCCCGAATGCTTTTTATCGCCACGCTCAAAAGTTTTGCGGTCGCCTTTAGCAGACTTATCAAAAGGTTTAAAGGCTTTATCAAACGGCTTATCCGATGTTCTGCCTGATGACTTATCTAAAGATTTCGCAAATGGCTTTTTATCCGCTTTATCCGCTCTTTGATACGCTTGATTGCGGCCATTTGGCATATCATCGCCATCATGGACATCGACTTGCGCTGTCTTGATGGCATTTTTGTGACGGATTTCAAAGCTTTGATGGATTGGTTTTTTGATATCAAAATCAAAGCCGATAGTCTCATGCGTGATATTTTTGACATCATAGCGAGCCGTCAAGCTCTCATCCAGCTCAAAGCGAGTGTAGTTATTACTAAAATACAGCACGCCCCCTGCCGATAAGCGGTTCATCGCACGATTAATCAGCGCCACATGGTCACGCTGGACATCAAAAGTGCCTTTGAATTTTTTGGAATTTGAAAAGGTCGGCGGGTCAATAAAAATCACATCATATTGCTCGGTGTTGTTTTTAATCCATTCAAACGTATCTTCAGATATGAACTGATATTTTAGTTCATCTTCATGGATTGTATCGAGCACCAAGCCATTTAGGGCAAAGTTTTGTTTACCCCAATCCAAATAATTCCCCGACAAATCCACGCTGGTCACGCACTTAGCACCGCCAAGCGCTGCGTGCACACTTGCCGAGCAGGTATATGAAAACAGGTTCAGCACTCGCTTGCCACGACTTGCCGATTTGACAAGCCCGCGCATATTGCGATGGTCGATGAACAGCCCCGTGTCGAGATACTCGGTAAAATTAACATAAAAATATGCCCCATCTTCGGCTGCCACCCACATTTTTTTGCGCTTGGTGGTTTCGTTTTTGGTGTATTGTTCATTACCCGATTGGCGGGCACGAGTCTTGATAAAGATGGACTCACGAGCCACGCCAAACACTTCACGCACCGAATGTAGCACTAGATTAAATCGTGCTTTGGCGACATCGGCAGGAATTTGCTTGGGCGGTGCGTACTCTTGGACATGGATTTTGTCACCATAGACATCGATGGCGACATTGAAATTTGGCAAATCTGCATCATAGACACGCAGATTGGTTACGCCTTGTCTGACCGCTTGTTTTTTTAGATTGGCTAAATTTTTCTGCAGACGATTGATAAATTCTTGAGCATCATCAATCTGCACATCACGGCGTTCATAATCACGGATTAGACTTGGCAGTGGCGATAGGTTTAGCTTGCCATGACGAAAATACACCGTTAGTGCGCCGTTATGACAGCGTAAAGTATTCGGCTCGATGATTGGTAGCGTATCGGCGTGTTCGATGTGGCTAGCAAGCACCGCCATATACGCATCACTCACACCTGCTGTACGCAGTCCTGCACTCACCTGCAAACCCACACCGTGATACAACGGCTTGATAAAATCACTGTCGCCAAGTCGCTCGCCATACGGTGGATTGGTGATGACAAGTGGTTTTGTGGCAGTGATTTTCTCCAGCGCACCCGACAGCTGTGCGGCACTACGCTGCTCTAGCTGTACTTTGTGCAAAACTGGTGATAATCCTGACGCCATCAGATTCTTGTGGCACGCTTGCACCGCATGAGCATCAGCATCAAAGGCGATGACAGTTAAGTGGCTATTTTGTAATTTATCTAAATTATCATGGAATTGATTTTGGGCATTGGCGACCATCTCATCCCACAAGTCTTCATCATGATGTTGCCAACAATAAAAGCCAAATTCATCACTAGCCTTATCCAATCCCACCGGATAATTGGCACGCATGAGCAGCGCTTCGGTGATGAATGTACCCGAGCCACACATCGGGTCGATGATGGCATCAAACGCACTCTTGTGCCAACCACATTCATACAGCAGCGCCGATGCCAAGTTTTCTTTTAGGGGTGCGGCGGTATTGGCGACACGATAGCCACGGCGATGTAGGCTAGTACCTGATAAATCAAGGAATAGTTCGGCAAATTTATTATTCGCCGCTGCAAAAATCTGAAAGTCAGGCGACTTGGCATCAACATCTGGGCGTGCGCCAAAAGCACGGTTAAAGGTATCAGCAATCGCATCTTTGATACGCAAGGTGGCAAACTGCTGATTGACCGTCAGACGCTTATCGGTACTTAGGCGAATGGCAAATCGATGCTCAAGCCCAAACAGCTTAGTCCAGTCGATACGAGCGGTGAACTGATACAGGGCTTCTGGCACATCTTCGTTCAGCACTTCTACGCCATTATCAATTTTTTGTTTAAAATGATATTCACCAAGTGGCAACAGTACGCGGCTTGCCACACGGCTAAATAAGCAGATATGATACAGCTTAGCCAAATTCAGCGACACCAGCACACGCCCTGCACGCAGGATTTGTGGCGCAAGTCCAAAGCTATCAAGCTCAATCACGAGCGCCTGTTCCAAGCCATCGGCACAAGTGATGACACCATGAAAGTCATCAGCATTAAAATTCGCCAAATCAGCAAAATAAGTCGGGGTGTGCGTGGTCATACTATCCAATCAATTACAAGAATAAAAGCTGATTATTATAGCATATATCATCGCCAAAATCCTGCACATCCGTTAAGAAAATAAAACCGCTTTTGGTCACACATAGACACAAAAGCGGTTAAAGCATCATGGATTGATAATGTCTTTGGATGATGCTTTGGGTAGTATCTTAGGTAGCATCTTTAGACAGCGTCTGATGACTTCTGAATAATCACTTTTTTAACATCATCCGCCCCATCATCAAGAATCAGCTTCATATACGGATAAGGCACTTCAACGCCTGCATCATCCAGTGCTCGTTTGATTTTTTCGTTGATATTTTCTTTAATCACAGGGATGCGAGCCACCGATAATGGCGCAACCCAAAAACGCACGATGATATTAATCCCAGACTCACCAATGCCATCGACGGTGGCAATCGGCGCAGGGTGTTTGAGGACGACTTCATCTTTTTGGAGCGTCTTAATAATCGCACTGCGAGCTTTGGTAATATCGGCGTGTAGCCCGATACGAGTTTTGACATCAAAGCGAATCATCTTTTTGGATGTCAAATTCACCACTTCAGACGATGCGACCGCTGAGTTTGGGATAATAATGATGATATTATCACGGTCAAGGATTTGGGTCGCTCGCAGTGAAATCTTGACCACACGCCCTTCTTTATCGCCCAAGCGAATCCAGTCCCCCACCTGAAACGACTGCTCCACCAAAATCACAATACCTGCGATAAAGTTCGCCAAAGTGCTTTGGGATGCCCAGCCCACCGCAAGACCTGCGATACCCAGACCTGCGACGATGGAGAAAATATCAAAGCCAAATTTTGCCATCACGGTGGCAAATGCCAAGACCAAAATCAGCACGAGTAGCAAGTTTTTGAGCAGTTGTTCAATCGATGCATTCAAATCATAGTGCTTAAGCACGCTACTGACCATCTGCCCACTCACCGCCCACAGCACATAATAAAAGCCCGCCCAAGTTGCCGCTTTGGCAGTTGCCTTGACCAAATCTGCCTGAATACCAATCTGCGACATCACCGCAATCAGACTGGTCATAAACCACAGATAACGCAAAGTCGCACGGGCAATGCGTGCATAACGATGCGATAAATTAAAAATCTTGCGGACTGACTTGACCAGATAGACAAGTAGCCAATAAATAAAGCCAATCACCACAAGCAAAATGACAATCTTGATGCCTGTGCCCAAAAAAGACAAACCAAGCTTTGACCAGTTTAGCGTCTGGTCATCCAATGACCCACCCAATAGCCAATAGATATTGTGATATAATTCCCTTAAGATTTTTTCAAAAAACTGAGTAATGTCAGACGCATTCATAATCGTGGCATCTTATTGAATTGATGAATAAATAACAAAAATACACTCATTATTTTAACAAATTAATTGGCAAGCACCAATGATAAACTGTTTAATTTTGCTTGTTTTTTGCAAATTTTTCATCATCACCAGTTTTATCGCATTAAATCATCACTTTATCCCAAGTTTTATTTATATTTATCTTATGAACTTCTTATCAATTACCCTTGCTATTTTGATGCGTTTTGGCAAAATGACGAAACAATGTTACAATAGCCATCTTTATCATTATACTCAATCCATTTGACCATTCATCACTCAACTAAGGCATCCACATGGAAGGCATTATCACCCTATTACTCATCCTAAGCCCGATGTTTATTGGCTTTGCTCTGCCGACCAACACCGCATGGGTAAAAAAAGCCGAAACCGCACTGTCTTATTTGGTCTATATCCTGCTCATCGTCATCGGCATTGAGCTTGGTCTGGTCGAAAATCTACACCAAAAACTCGGCGCAATCGCCGTCTATCTATCCACTTTGATGGCACTGACCATCAGCTTTGGCTTGGTGTCACTCATGGTTTTTGACCGTATTTCGCCGTGTCAATATCGTGAACAAGGCACAGGCGGCACAAAGCCAAAGGTCAGCATTCGTGGTAGCTTGGTGCAGTTATTTTGCTTGGCGGTGGGCTTTGTGTTAGCACAGCTTCTACCACCCGAATTATTGCCCCATGACAAGACTACGACGGTGCTACTGATGGCACTGCTGTTTTTGGTGGGTATTTCGCTCAAAGGCTCGGGCATTAGCCTGCGTGAAGCCATGCTAAATAAACGGGGCTTACAAATCAGCCTTGTGTTTATGGCATTTACACTATTAAGCGGTGTCGTCTATGCGCTGATTTTTGATGATGTTTCCATCACCAAAGGCTTGGCATTGGCATCAGGCTTTGGTTGGTATTCGCTCTCTGGTACAATTATGACTGATGCTTATGGTGCAGTTTGGGGCAGTGTGGCACTGCTCAATGACCTTGGGCGAGAAGTGATTGCACTGATTTTTATCCCGATGGTGATGCGTTATTCGTC
The DNA here is from genome assembly GCF_002014825.1 of Moraxella pluranimalium. GTDB lineage: Bacteria > Pseudomonadota > Gammaproteobacteria > Pseudomonadales > Moraxellaceae > Moraxella > Moraxella pluranimalium. The sequence goes on from NZ_MUYU01000009.1 coordinate 206,607, forward strand.
ATCATCAGCGATTGGTCTTGGGGGTGTGACAAGCCTTGATTTTACCCTACCGACCATCATCCAATCAGGCGGCACTAAGATTATGCCACTGGTGATTAGCTTTGGTTTTATTACCAATGTCGTCTCGCCTGTGCTGATGGTGTTGTTTAGTTCGTTTTAATGATGGTGGTGTGATTTATCATAGGTTGGCACGTCTATCAATCACACCAAGCCCATAATCCGTAGCATCGCCATACCAACCGCCATACCAAGCATACTCATCACAGTGGTAAAGCCCAAGATATTGGCAGCCAGCACATCATTACCACCCATTGCCTTTGCCATCACATAGCTTGCTGCCGCTGCAGGGCTTGCCACCATCAAAAACAGCACGCCCATCTCAATCGGCGCAAGGCTGAATGCCAATCCAAATGCCACCGCCATGAGTGGCGCAACCACAATCCGCCCAATGCTCGCCTGCATCGATACCCCTGATAATGACAGCATGGATTTGACATTGAGTGTCGCACCTGCGCAGATGAGCGCCAACGGCAAAGCAACAGCGCCGAGTAGCTCACCAGTTTTATAGGCGAATTTTGGCAACTCAGGCAATGCCAATGCCTTGTAGCCAAATGCAGAAACCAGAGCGATAATTAAGGGATTTTTGATAATATGCAGTAGTACATCTTTAGCTTGATGGACAAATCCACCACCACTTTGCATCGTGCGTGATAGCGTAATCACCGCCAAAATATTATACACGATGGTCAGCATGCCCATATACACTGCACCGATACCAAGCCCTTCGTTGCCATAGGCGTTTGACACCACTGCCAGCGACATAATCGCCATATTGGAGCGAAACACCCCTTGCACGAACACCCCTTTATCCGCCACATCCTTGACCAAAAACTTGGCATACAGTTCAGCCAAGATAAACAATGCAAAAGTACACGCAAGCCCTGCGGTCAACAGATTAACCTGCTTGGCATAATCCACATCGCTTTTTATCACACTAAAAAACAACAAGCATGGTAAGCAATAACTAAACACCATTTTTGATGCTACTTCAATAAAGCCTGGATTGATGACACTGCGTTTTTGCATCATAAAGCCAAGCCCCATCAAGATCAGGTTGGGCAGGGTAATCGAAATCGCAAATACAATGGCGTCAAGCATGATGCATTCTCCTATTATTTATTAATTTTTTTGGATAATTGCTTGCAAACAAAAGGGCTGACATATCAGCCCCAGAGAATTAGGATAAGATCTCTTGTTGTTTTTTGAGTTTTTTAATTGTCATGGCAAGTAGGCTCACCGCCGCAGGTGTCACCCCACTGATGCGAGATGCTTGGGCAAGTGTCGCCGGTCGCACTTGGCTTAGCTTTTGGACGATTTCATTGGACAAGCCTGACACAGTCGTATAGTCAAAATCCATCGGCAGTGGCGTATTTTCAAGGCGTTTCATCTGCTCGATTTCGTCATTTTGGCGGTCGATATAGCCTGCGTATTTCACAGCAATCTCAATCTGTTCGCCCACTTCAGGACTTGCCGTACTATCGGCGACTTTGGCAATATCACCAAAGCTGATGTTTGGACGCTTGAGCAAATCAAGCAAGGTATTTTCTTTGGTCAAAACTTCATCAGTATTAGCCATAAATGCCTTGCCGATGGCGTTGTTTGGCGTTGCCCAAATCTCTTGTAGGCGTGCACTTTCTGATGCGATGGCATCCATTTTTTGATTAAATTTCGCCCAGCGTTCATCATCAATCAAGCCAAGCTTGCGACCGATGGCGGTCAGACGCTGGTCGGCATTATCTTCACGCAGTAGCAAGCGATGCTCGGCACGGCTGGTGAACATACGATACGGCTCTTTGGTGCCATGCGTAATCAAATCATCAACCAGTACGCCAAGATAGGCTTCATTACGCTTAGGCGTCCAAAACTCTTTATCCTGACTGGATAAAGCAGCATTAATCCCTGCGAGCAGCCCCTGTGCTGCCGCTTCTTCATAGCCTGTCGTGCCGTTGATTTGCCCTGCAAAATACAGCTGTTCGATGGATTTGGTTTCTAAGGTTGGCTTAAGATTTTGTGGGTCAAAATAATCATACTCGATGGCGTAGCCGGGGCGTGTGATGTGTGCATTTTCTAGCCCTTTCATACTATGGATAAAGGCAACTTGCACATCAAACGGTAGGCTTGTTGAGATACCATTTGGGTATAGCTCATGCGTGGTCAAGCCTTCAGGTTCAATAAAAATCTGATGGCTGTCTTTATCGGCAAAGCGATGAATTTTATCTTCAATCGATGGGCAATAGCGTGGGCCGACGCCTTCGATTTTACCGCTGAACATCGGACTGCGGTCGAGATTTTCACGGATGATGTCATGCGTGCGTTCATTGGTGTGGGTGATATAGCAGTTCACTTGGGTTGGGTGCATGGACACATCACCCATATAGCTCATCACCGGCAGTGGCGTATCACCCGGCTGCACCGTCATCACACTAAAATCCACCGTACGAGCATCAATACGAGCAGGCGTACCTGTCTTTAGGCGACCCACAGGCAGCTTAAGTTCACGCAAGCGATCCGCTAAGCGAATGGCAGGCATATCCCCAGCACGGCCACCGCTTTGGTGCTCAAGCCCGACATGAATCACCCCGCCCAAAAATGTCCCCGAAGTCAGCACCACCGCATGGGTATCAAAGCGTACGCCCGTTGCTGTCACGACCGCCACTGCTTTGCCATTTTCGACGATGATATCATCGACAGGCTGTTGAAATAAGTCTAGGTTTGGCTGATTTTCGAGCGTATGACGGATTGCCGCCTTATATAAGATACGATCCGCTTGGGCACGGGTCGCACGCACTGCCGCCCCTTTTCGGCTGTTCAGCACGCGAAACTGAATGCCTGCTTTATCTGTCGCCAGCGCCATCGCACCGCCAAGCGCATCCACTTCACGTACCAGATGCGACTTGCCAATACCGCCAATGGCAGGGTTGCAGCTCATCTGACCCAGCGTTTCGATATTGTGGGTAATCAGCATGGTCGCTGCGCCCATACGAGCAGCTGCCAACGCCGCTTCGGTGCCTGCATGACCACCGCCGACGACGATGACATCATATTTTTTTGGATAAGTATAAGTGCTTTGGCTCATGGCTTGCTCTGATGATCTTGGAATACTGTAAAAGATAGAAAAATGCGCTTATTTTAGCACAGTTTGGACGATTTTAGCAGTGCTTATGCGGTCAATTGGCGACTACCCATCAGATTTGGGATCGATGACTGATGATACTATTGTAAGATTCGTGCATTTTTTACCAAACAGATTGACTGACCTTTTATAGGATACACACCACCCCATGAATGTTGTATAATTTTATATGTTAAAAATCAAATACTTATAAACTTTATCACAAAATTATCAAATTTTTGCCAAAAAATGTTTGACACCTGTGTAAATTTCTATATAATACGCACCACAACGAACGAACACAGCAACACAATCTAGCGTGTTCAGTTCAAAACTTAAAATGTGATACCTTGACACAGTATCAGTTTTCCAAATGATGGAAAAGACATTTTAGGGTGGTTAGCTCAGTTGGTAGAGCATCTGCCTTACAAGCAGAGGGTCAGCGGTTCGATCCCGTTACCACCCACCACTATGCAGCGGTAGTTCAGTTGGTTAGAATACCGGCCTGTCACGCCGGGGGTCGCGGGTTCGAGCCCCGTCCGCTGCGCCACTATTCGAAAATCTCAAGTATCATGCTTGAGATTTTTTTATTTGTCCAAAAAAACTTGCACCATCATCTTTATCCCTTATAAATTTTCGTATAGAATAGCAATTTTAACGCAACAAAAGGGAATGATGATGAAACACAGCAGGCTCACACTTGCCATCTTGGCAAGCCTAGCCATCGGCACTGCAAGCACCGCTCAAGCCGCTCCGCTACTACACACACATGGCGATTACAGCTTTGCCAATCACAGCAAGGCAAATGCTTATCTTGAGATTGATGTCAAAGCCTTTGAAGACAACATTACTCGCCTACAAAAGACACTCAAAGACAGCACCAAAATCTGTGCCATCATGAAAGCAGATGCCTATGGCAACGGCATTGATTTGTTGATGCCAAGTATCATTAAGCTTGGCGTGCCTTGCATCGGCATTGCAAGCAACGAAGAAGCTCGTGTGGCTCGTGCACATGGCTACAAAGGCATCATCATGCGTGTACGCCTAGCAGATGCTGGTGAAGTTGAATCTGCGCTTGATTACGACATCACCGAGCTGACCGGTAGCCTTAGCCACGCCCTAAGCCTAAATGACATCGCCCAAAAACACGGCAAAACCATCAATTATCATCTAGCACTAAACTCTGGCAGTATGGACCGCAATGGTATCGATGTCAGTACCGATAGTGGCAAAATTGACGCCTTTGCCATCACCAAGCTCTCCCACATTAACATCACAGGCATCATGACACATTATGCCAATGAAGATACCGAGTTTGTACAAGCGCGCCTTGCCGTGTTCAATGAGCAAGCGGACTGGCTAATCAAGACTGCCAAGCTTGATCGCAACAAACTTACCCTGCACACCGCCAACTCATTTGCCACCATCAGCGTGCCTGAGAGTCATCTGGACATGGTGCGCCCCGGCGGCTTGATTTATGGCGATACCATCGATGCCAAGCCTGCTTATAAGCCAATTATGAGCTTTAAGACCAAAGTGGCGTCCGTGCAGTTTTACCCTGCGGGTACGACCGTCGGCTATGATGGCACACATACACTGACCCGTGATTCATATTTGGCAAACCTACCATTTGGCTACTCTGATGGCTATCGCCGAGCCTTTACCAATAAAGGTACAGTGCTGATTGGCGGTGAACGCGCACCTGTAGTTGGCAAGGTATCGATGAATACCACGATGGTCGATGTGACGGATATTGTCGCCAAAAAAGGTATCAATATCGGTGATGAAGTTGTCATCTATGGCGCACAAGGCGATGCTCGCATCACGCAAGCCGAAATCGAAGACATTAATGGCGCACTACTGGCTGACCTTTATACCATTTGGGGCAATTCAAATCCCAAAGTCATCAAGCCATAAAGTATGCACCTTGTCATTTATCCTGATAAATAGCTAATCATTAGGAATTTGCGATGATCGTCCGAGATAAATCCAATAGTTTAAAGCTATTGTTCGTGTGGCATGGCACGGTACTGCCCAAAGTCTTACCCACCATCTTGGGCATCATGTCGTTATCGATGGTTGCTTGGGCGTTATCGCATTTTCAATTATATTCGGTAACCAGCGTTCCAGCGGTAGGATTTACCCTGTTTGGCGTGGTGATCTCGATTTTTCTTGGCTTTCGCAACAATGCCTGTTATGACCGCTGGTGGGAAGGTCGTAAGCTATGGGGTGCACTGATTGCCAATACTCGTCACCTAAGCCGTGATAGTCACTTTTTGTCCAGTCATGAGCGTGAAGTGCTATTGATGGATATGCTACTGTTTGTTGCGCTACTGCGAGATCGACTGCGGGGACAGCCTATCTGCCGAGCGCAGTTTGGTTATCGTCATATCGATAATGCACGACTTGATGCCCTTGATCTAGAAATCAACGCGCCACAACGAGTGCTTGAAACCATGCAAAAACAGCTGATTGATGCCGTCAATCAAGGCAAAATCAGTGATATCATTTACATGAGCATCCAAAAGCACCTGATCGAGATGGGTAATATCCAAGCAGGCTGCGATCGTATTGTCAGCACGCCTTTGCCTTTGCCTTATTCAGTGCTACTACATCGTGCGGTATTTTGTTTTTGCTGGATGTTGCCTTTTGGGCTTGAATCGTTCATGGGGATTTGGACGCCATTTTTAGTGGGGTTTATGTCTTATTTGCTACTTGGGCTTGATGAGTTAAGCCGTCAGCTTGAAGAACCATTCGGTAGCGATGATCATGATCTACCCTTGGATACCATCGTGCGACTGATCGAGCGAGAAACCTTATCATTACTGGGTCAGCCATTGCCAGAAACCTGGCAAGCAGATCGACATTATAATTATTCTTAACTTGATTGAGATGACGAATTTTATTAAGATATTTCTAAATTTTTATTATATGAATCTATTATGACTACCACGCCAACAGTCGCCGTGATCACATCAACCATCGGTCGCTCATCACTGCTTGATACCATTGATTGTATCAAAAAACAAAGCTACCCTTGTCGCCACTATGTTTTTGTGGATGGTGAGCAACATCATCAAGCAGTCAAAAAGATGGTCAAAGCACATCCTGAAATTGTCGTCACTTATCTGCCTGTCAGCACGGGTGCAACAGGTTTATATAATTCCGCCATCAATGCTATCGCACCATTTATCGCCACCGAAGATATTATTTGCTTTTTGGATGATGATAACACCGTCACCACCAACCATGTTGAACAATTTGCAACCAATTTTAGTCGTTATAAAATTGATTACGCCTACTCATTGAGAAATTTTTACCTTGCAGAAGATAAGCTAACCTTTGCTGATAATTTGGACTCTTTGGGTTTTTGGATTAGTCCCTCTCAGATTGTTCTAGATGCACATTTTGAACTCAATGGCAAGATTTACCGCAATCAAATCGCTCAAATAAGAAATAACCCAGCACTCATTGATGTAAATTGCATGGCACTAAAGCGTGAATTAGCACAGCAACTTGCAAGTACTTGGATGCAGACTGGCTATGGCAATGATCGCAACATCACACAAGCACTTCTGAGCAACTCAGAGGTTATAACGGGCTTATGCACAAGTATAAGAACTGTAAATTATACTATGCACTTTGATAATTTTGTACAGCCGCCCCAAGAAGTCTATAACCAACTAGATGCCAAAACCAATAAGGATAAAAACATTATCAGAAAGCAACTTTTCTTGCAGTATATGGAATACATTGATCGTATTGGCCAAGACTGTCGCCCGTGGGAAACTCCTACAATTTTCAAGAATGGTCAATTATACACACATTTTGACGACGCATAATCGTTTGACCCATCACAAAAAAATGGTACAATAACATAATTTTGCCCGCAAGGGATGTCTTACCTTAAGGATAATCAGCATGATTCTCATGATCGACAACTATTGCAGTTTTACTTATAATATTGTTCAATATTTTGGAGAACTTAAGCAAGACATCACCGTTTGGCGTAATAACGAAACCACACTTGATGAGATTATTGCACTTGCCCCAAAAGCCATCGTACTTGGCCCTGGTCCATGTAGTCCAACCGAAGCTGGCGTGACGCTTGAGATTCTTGAGAAGCTCTCTGGTCAAATCCCTATCTTAGGCGTGTGTCTTGGTCATCAAGCCATCGGTCAAGCCTTTGGTGGTCAAGTGGTACGAGCCGGCGAAGTGATGCACGGCAGACTTTCCAAGATTCATCACACTGCCCAAGGCGTGTTTGCAAACTTGCCAAATCCATTCACCGCCACCCGCTATCATTCATTGGTGATTGATAAAAATACCTTACCTGAGTGTTTAGAGATTACTGCTTGGACAACTCATGATGATGGCAGTATGCAAGAAATCATGGGTGTACGCCACAAGACGCTCGATGTCGAAGGCGTGCAATTTCACCCCGAATCCATCCTAAGCGAACATGGCTATCAGCTGTTTAATAATTTTCTAAAACGCTGTGGGCTGGCTGTGCTTGATGATGACAAACTCCCTGAAGTTGCCTAATTGACAAACCCTTAAGGAAATCTATGCAAACTGCCATCAAAAGCCCAAGCGACATCGCCGAATTATCCGATGATGCCATCCATGCCATCTTGACCGATGCGCTTGCCAAGCTACTCAAGCACATTGATTTGACCGATGCGCATATGCGTGAAGTGATGCTCATCATCATGCAGGGTCGCTGTCCTGATGCACTGATGGGTGCACTGCTCATCGCCCTGCGTGAAAAAGGCGAATCCATCGGCGAGATTAGCACCTGCGCCAAGACCATGCTTGAGCTGGCTGACACCATCAGCATCCGTGATGCCAATGCTGTGGACATCGTCGGCACAGGTGGTGATGGCTCAAATCTATTCAATGTCTCCACCGCATCCGCCTTTGTGGCAGCAGCGGCAGGCGTAACCATCGCCAAGCATGGTAACCGTGGCGTCTCCACCGCTTCAGGCTCATCAGATGTGCTGACTCAAGCAGGCGTCAAGCTGGATATCGCCATCGATAAGACTCGTCAAGCTATTGATGACATCGGTATCGGCTTTTTATTTGCGCCAAATCATCACCCTGCCATGCGCCATGCCATCGGTGTGCGTCGTCAGCTCAAGGTACGCACGATTTTTAATATCTTGGGCCCATTGACCAACCCTGCTCATGTCAAGCGAGCAGTGATTGGTGTCTTTAGCCCTGAGCTGTGCGAGCCGTTGGCATATGTCTTTGAGAAGCTTGGACTACATCATGTGTTGGTCGTGCATTCGGCCGATGGCTTGGATGAATTTAGCCTAGCGACCGCCACCCGAGTCGCCGAGCTCAAAGACGGTCAAGTGCGTGTCTATGACTGCAACCCCGAAGACTTGGGCATCGCATCCAAGACCTTGCATGGCTTACAAGTCGCTTCATCTACCGAAAGCCTTGCACTGATCAAACAAGCCCTGCAAGCAGGCGAAGCAGACGTCACCACCCAAAAAGCTCGTGAGATGATTGCCATCAATGCCGGTGCTGCCATCTATGTCGCAGGACTGGCAAGCACGCATCAAGACGGTGTACAGCTCGCCCTAGAAGTGCTAAGTAGCGGTAAAGCATGGCAAAAATTAAGCGAGTTTGCCGCTTTTACCCAAAGCTAACCGATCAAATATTTTAATATAATTAAGAACTCTTATGACCAATACACCAAGTATATTACAAAAAATCGTCGCCACCAAATTTGACGAAATACAGGCTGCCAAAGCCAATATCAGCCAAGATGAGCTACTTATCAAAGCCCAAGCACATACGCCACGGGGCTTTGCTAAGGCGTTACGAGCCATCGACACCAGTACAGGCGCAATCGGCATCATCAGCGAAGTCAAAAAAGCATCGCCATCAAAAGGCATCATCTGTCAAAACTTTGACCCCGTCATCGCTGCCACAGGCTATGAAAAAGCAGGCGCAACTTGCCTATCAGTGCTTACCGACCGTGATTATTTTCAAGGCCATGATGATTATCTGATCGCCGCCCGCTCTGCCGTGAGCCTGCCTGTACTGCGTAAAGATTTTATGGTGGATGAATACCAAATCATCGAGTCTGCCGCCATCGGTGCTGACTGCATCCTGCTGATCATGGCGTGCCTAGATGATGACACCATCCATCATTTGCACAAGACTGCCATTGATCTAGGGCTTGATGTCTTAATCGAGATTCACACCCAAGATGAGCTTGAGCGAGCATTACGCCTGCCAAAATCATCGCACAATATCTATGGCATCAATAACCGTGATTTAAATACCTTTCAAGTTGATCTTGAACATAGCATTCGCCTAAGTCAGCAACTATTTGCCGCGCTCGGTGATGATGCTTTGGTGGTGAGCGAAAGCGGTCTGAATGATGCTGATGACATTCATTTGATGCAAAGCAACAACATTCATCATTTTTTGATCGGTGAGCAGTTTATGAAAACTGACAATGCAGGCGATGCCCTTGCCAAGCTACTAAGCACCATCTAAGCTACTATTGTTTAATTTTATTGATATATTATAAATACTGGATCATCTTATGAGCGAGCAAAAAAAACGCATTTTAACAGGTATCACCACCACAGGCATTCCACATCTGGGTAACTATGTCGGCTCAATTCGCCCTGCCATCGCATCTGCCAAAGCCGCGATAGATGCAGGTGATGGCGACGCTTTTTTCTTTTTGGCGGATTATCATGGCATCATCAAATGCTTTGATCCTGAAGAAATCCACCGCTCAACCCGTGCCATTGCTGCAACTTGGCTCGCCTGCGGTCTTGACCCTGAGCAAGTCACCTTTTATCGCCAATCAGACATTCCTGAGATTCCTGAGCTTGCCTGGGTGCTCAACTGCTCATGCGCCAAAGGTCTTATGAACCGTGCGCACGCTTATAAGGCAGCTGTCGATGCCAATCTGGCCAAAGAAGATACCGATCCCGATTTTGGTATCAGCATGGGATTGTTCAGCTATCCTGTATTAATGTCAGCAGATATTTTGATATTCAACGCCACTCATGTGCCTGTGGGCAAAGATCAGATTCAGCACATTGAAATGGCTCGTGACATTGCAGGGACTTTTAATTTTAAATACAAGCCACTGTTTACTGAGCCAAGTGCCGTCGTCGATGAAAACACGCCACTATTGACTGGGCTTGATGGTCGCAAGATGTCAAAAAGCTATGGCAACACCATTCCGCTATTTGGCGATGGCAATCCGCAGATTGACCCCGAAAAAGCTCTCAAAAAAGCCATCATGCAGATTGTCACCAACTCGCAAGCACCCGAAGAGCCAAAAGACCCTGACAACTGCACGATTTTTGAGATTTATAAGGCATTTGCCACGACGGACGAAATCAATGAACTTGCCGAGCAGTATCGCCGTGGCATCGGCTGGGGTGATGCCAAAGAAATCCTGTTTAACAAAATCAACAGTGAAATCGCCCCCTACCGTGCTCGCTATCTTGAGCTGATGAACAATCCAAAAGAGCTTGAAGAAATTCTACAAATGGGCGCTGTCAAAGCACGCCGTCAAGCCCAAAAACAGCTGGATAAGACACGCCGTGCCATCGGTATCAAGCCATTAGCCAAGCTTAAATAATTCATGAGCGATACAGCTTTGTCCACACCGATGGACGACCAAACGCAGACAGAAACGGGCGTGCGTATTTATGACACGCCTGTGCTGAGCCTGCCTGAAGATTTGTACATTCCGCCACAGGCGTTTGCCATTTGGCTTGAGCAGTTTGCCGGCCCGTTGGATTTTTTGTTGTATTTGGTTAAGAAAAATAATTTTGACTTAACCGAAACCGCCATTTTACCCATTACTGAGCAATACCTAAGCTATATCAATGACTTAGACGAAGAATATTTTGAGCTGGCGGGTGATTATCTGCTGATGGCAAGCACGCTGATTGCCATCAAATCCGAGCTACTATTGCCACAACCTGAAATCGCTGATGATGAAATCAGTCCAAAGGCTCGCTTGATTCAGCGACTCGAAGAATACGCCCAAATCAAAAAAGCGGCACAGCGTATTGATCAGCTGCTACGCCTTGAGCGAGATGTGTTTTTGGCGTATGCCAGCTTCCCAAGTAGTGAAGCGATGCAACGAGAATTGCCCAATTATTCACCGCAAATCTTGGTCAATAGCCTTGTAAATATGCAAATCCGCCCTGATTTTAGCGGACATACGGTAAAGATTGACCCTGTGCCACTGCCTGAGCGCATTGCAATGATTACTCGTACGATGAGCGAAAAAGGCGTCAGCACCTTTGCCGAACTACTGGATAAATCACAAGGTAAGCTTGGTATCGTGGTGAGCTTTGTGGCGGTGCTTGAGCTGATTAAGCGTGGCTTTATTGGCTTTGACACACCCGAAATCGAAAGCTTTGATGATGACTTTGATCACAGTGAAGCTAAGTCAAATAAATCAAAAAAACGCCAAGCGCCGAGCAATTTTGGGCGAGATTTACGCCATCAGACACTACACTGGCTACATTAATTTTTTAGGATAATTATGACCGAAACCGCCAACGATTCTGCCTTTATCCAAGCACACCAAAAAGCTGAAGTGTTTAGCCGCTATATCGAAGTTTTGCTCCACGCCAGTGAGTCGCCACTGACCGACAACGATCTAAAAAAGCATCTGATGATGAGCAACAGCGAGCTGACCGCCGCCCTTGCCGTGCTACAACAGCGTCTATCATCGGGCGTTTTGACATTAAACAAAACGGCGAGCGGCTATCGATTGCAAATCAAAGACAGCTACAGCGGGCTGATTCAGCAGGTCTTTCCTGAACGTCTAGAAAACCTAAGCCAGGCACTGCTTGAGACCTTGAGCGTCATCGCCTATAAGCAACCTGTCACTCGCTCGGATATTGAGCAAGTGCGTGGTGTGACGGTGTCAAGCCATATTCTAAGACAGCTGTTTGATAAGGGCTGGATTATCGAAAATGGCTACAAAGACACGCTAGGTCGCCCTGCGCTACTACACACCACTAAGGCATTTTTGGATGCGTTTGGGCTAAATAGCCTAGATGAGCTACCGCCTTTGCCGGATTTAGAAAGATTGAATGTGCGATCAAATTAGCCTTTGCCGACGAGTATAGATTGCCAAAGCTAATAAAAAATACCGCACAGCATCAAAAAAATATCTGTAAATATAGCAAGAAATTGAAACTGCAAACAGGTAGTTTCTCCAACGCTTGCCTATCAGTTGATTTTTATTTATAATTTATTTTATCTAATACAATCTTAGCGATTTTGCATTTCGCTTGTTATGGACATTGGTTATTATTAAGGACAATAATGGAACAAATTAAAACTTTATTACAATCTGCCGACAGCCTAATCATCAGCGCAGGGGCAGGCATGGGTGTTGATTCTGGCTTGCCTGATTTTCGGGGCAATAGCGGTATGTGGCAGGCCTATCCTGAGCTTGGCAGACAGCAGATGGATTTTGCCAGTATTGCCAACCCGCAAGCGTTCGCCGAAAATCCCCGCTTGGCTTGGGGATTTTATGGTCATCGCTTGGCATTGTACCGCAAAACCATGCCACACGCAGGATTTGAGTGTCTATTAAAAATCGCCGAACACCTTGATTTGCCATACTTCGTCTTTACCAGCAATGTGGATGGGCAGTTTGTCAAAGCAGGATTTGACCCTGAGCGAATCTATGAATGTCACGGCTCTATTCACCATCTGCAATGCACCAAGCCCTGCTGTGATGAGATTTGGACTGCTGATATCGAGCCTGTGATTGACAATGAGAAATGTTTGTGGCTTGGTGAGCTGCCAAGCTGTCCGCATTGTGGTAGCCTTGCTCGTCCCAATATCTTGATGTTTGGCGATTGGCATTGGATTGGCGCGCGTAGCGATGAGCAAGAATCACGCCTACAGCAATTTCTTGACAAGCACCAAAACCCTGTAGTCATTGAAATGGGTGCAGGCGTTGCGATACCGACCGTACGACGATTTGGTGAGCGTTTCGCCCCCAATCTGATTCGCATCAATCCACGAGATCATGCTCTACCTGCTCGTGGTGGCATCAGCTTGCCTATGGGCGCAAAGGCAGGCGTTGAGATGATTTGGCAGTCGCTTATTGGGTGATTTTGGGTAAAGTCTTGGTACGCAGGGTTTGTGATTAACAGCCATCCAAATTACAAACCCACACCCAAAACGCTTTGCGCCATTTCTTAAAATCCTGTATAATGAGAAATTCAACATTGCGAAATGTTATTATCCACTTATCAGGAAATTTATCATGACTGAACAATTCACCCCCGACATCACTGATAACATCGACGGCAAGCCCGTTGGCGAAAAGCTACAAAAACTGCTGGCTCGTATCGGTCTAGGCTCTCGCCGTGGACTTGAAGAAATCATCAAAGCCGGTCGTATCTCCATCAATGGCAAAGTTGCCACCTTAGGCGATCGCGCCACCTTGACCGACGAAATCCGTGTCGATGGTCGCCCTGTCCGCCTAAAAGCCGAACGAGAAAAACGCCGCCGTGTGCTTGCCTATTATAAGCCCGAAGGGGAAATCTGTTCTGTCAGCGATCCTGAAGGTCGCCCAACAGTATTTGACCGCTTGCCAAAGCTGACTGGCGATCGCTGGGTGATGGTGGGTCGTCTTGACATCAACTCATCAGGACTTTTGTTATTCACCAATGATGGTGAGCTTGCCCATCGCTTGATGCACCCATCAAGCCAAGTGGTGCGTGAATATGCCGTGCGTGTGCTGGGCGAAGTCACCCCACAAATCGCCAGCACTCTGACCGCAGGTGTCGAGCTCGAAGATGGCTTTGCCAAATTTGACGACATCAAAGAAGGCGGCGGCACGGGTGTCAATAAATGGTATCATGTCACCATCAAAGAAGGTCGCAAGCGTGAAGTGCGCCGTATGTTCGAAAGCCAAGCCCTAAAGGTCTCGCGCCTAATTCGCACCCGCTATGGCACGATGATTTTGCCAAAAGAGCTGCGCACTGGTCGCTTTATTGAGCTGGATGCCAAAGAAATTGGCAAACTGGTCGAATCTGTCGGTCTGCGTCAGCGTCAAGGCACGGGTCTGAACACCGCCACCAAAGAAAAACAAGCTCGTATTCACAAAAAACCGCTCAAATCTCGTGAAGTGCGTCGCAAAAAGCACGAAGAATACGAACGCCGTCAAGAACGCCAAGAGCGTCGCCCATCACAAAAGACGCCATCATTTAAGACAGCGAAATTTGTTAAAATTGATTAGTTTTTGTACATGATGATTATGGTGGTGTATGCTAAGCTTGCACCACCTTTTTTCTTGACTATTGATTTTATTTATCAATAATCCCATCGCTATCATACAAATAAATAGACAGGATAAGCATTTCATAAACACAGTTTTTATGTAACGCAATTCTTGCTACCATCACAAATTTCAGTTACAAAAAAGTCAAAATCCGCCATCAGCACAAAAGCCTTATCAATCAAGGCTTTGGCAAAAAATACGCCAAATCAATCACAAAAATTATTTTTTGACAAGCTTTTATTTTGAGAATTTTTCGGCTATATTGTGCAAAGTTTCTATCATCAATACTAGATATGGTATTTTTGATACTCAAGCTAACTACTATGGATAGCCCAGTCATCGGCGATATAAGCCGTTGAAAATTCATCAAATACCACCTTGTTTTCTATCAATTACGGATACACGAGCGACATGACACATATTGACAAAATCAAAGTGACCAAACGCGATGGCCGCCTAGAGCTAATTGACCTTGAAAAAATTCATCGTGTCATCAACTGGGCAGCAGAAGGCTTACAGAATGTATCCGTTTCTCAAGTTGAGCTAAAATCTCATATCCAATTTTATGATGGCATTCGCACCCGTGATATTCACGAAACCATCATCAAAGCAGCAGCAGACCTAATCAGCGCTGAGACACCTGATTATCAGTATCTGGCGGCTCGCTTGGCGATTTTTCATCTGCGTAAGATTGCCTATGGTGAGTTTGAGCCACCACATCTATACACCCATGTCCAAAAACTGACCGAGCTTGGCAAGTATGATAAGCACATCTTGGCAGATTATAGCGTTGATGAATTTAATGAGCTCAATGACTACATCGACCATGCCCGTGATATGAACCTTGCCTATGCTGCTGTTGAGCAAATGATGGGTAAATATTTGGTACAAGACCGTGTGACCAAGCAAGTGTTTGAAAGTCCACAGTTTTTGTACATCTTGGTGGGGATGTGTCTATTCGCCGCTTATGATAAGTCGGAACGCCTTGACTATATCAAGCGTTTTTATGATGCGACCAGTAATTTTTATATCTCGCTACCGACGCCAATCATGGCAGGCGTACGCACCCCGACCCGTCAGTTCAGCTCATGCGTACTGATTGAATGTGGCGACAACCTAGATAGCATCAACGCCACTACATCAGCCATCGTCCGCTATGTCTCACAGCGTGCCGGTATCGGTATCAATGCAGGGGCAATCCGTGCACTAGGCAGTCCAATTCGTGGTGGTGAAGCACAACACACTGGCTGTATTCCGTTTTTCAAAATGTTTCAAGCGGCGGTCAAATCCTGCTCACAAGGCGGTGTGCGTGGCGGTGCAGCAACCCTATTCTATCCACTATGGCACTTAGAAGTCGAAAGTTTGCTTGTGCTCAAGAACAACCGTGGTGTCGAAGACAACCGTGTTCGCCACATGGATTATGGTGTACAGCTGAACAAAACTATGTACACTCGCTTAATCAAAGGCACGGAAATCACTCTATTCTCGCCATCGGATGTACCTGGTCTGTATGAAGCGTTCTTTGCTGATCAAGATGAATTTGAGCGACTATATACGCTGTATGAAGCCGATGACAGCATCCGTAAGCGTAAAGTTTCTGCCAGAGATTTGTTTAGCCTAATGCTACAAGAGCGTGCCAGCACCGGTCGTATCTATATCCAAAATGTCGATCACTGCAACATGCACAGCCCATTTGACTCAAGCATCGCACCGATTCGCCAGTCAAATCTATGTATGGAAATCGCGCTGCCGACCGCACCGCTTGATAACATCAATGACGAAAAAGGCGAAATCGCCCTGTGCACCCTATCCGCGATTAATCTTGGCAAAATCGAGCATCTATCAGACATCGAAGAGCCTGCCGAGCTGATTGTGCGTGCACTAGATGCCCTGCTTGATTATCAAGACTATCCTGTCATCGCCGCCAAAAAAGGCAGCATGAACCGCCGTACGCTTGGTGTGGGCGTCATCAACTATGCTTATTATCTTGCCAAAAATGGTACTCGCTACTCGGATGCAGCGGCACTAGGGCTTACCCATCGCACCTTTGAAGCCTTGCAGTATTATCTGCTAAAAGCATCCAACAAGCTTGCCAAAGAGCAAGGTGCTTGCCCGTGGTTCCATGAGACCACTTATAGCAAGGGTATTTTGCCGATTGACACCTACAAAAAAGACCTTGATAGCATCTGCGCTGAGCCGCTACACCTAGACTGGGAGACTCTGCGTAGCGACATCATGACCTATGGTCTTAGAAACTCAACTCTATCAGCACTGATGCCATCAGAAACCAGCTCACAGATTGCCAATGCCACCAACGGCATCGAGCCGCCACGCGGCCTTGTGTCTGTCAAAGCAAGTAAAGATGGCATCTTAAAACAAGTCGTGCCTGAGATTGAGCGTCTAGCCGGTCAGTACGAGCTACTTTGGAATATCCCTGATAATAATGGCTATCTGCGCCTAGTGGGT
Source organism: Moraxella pluranimalium (assembly GCF_002014825.1). Classification (GTDB taxonomy): domain Bacteria; phylum Pseudomonadota; class Gammaproteobacteria; order Pseudomonadales; family Moraxellaceae; genus Moraxella; species Moraxella pluranimalium. The sequence goes on from NZ_MUYU01000009.1 coordinate 223,553, forward strand.
ATCATGCAAAAGTTCATTGACCAGTCCATCTCAGCGAACACCAACTATGACCCTGCCAAATTTGAAGGCAATAAAGTACCAATGAAAGTCTTGATTCAAGACCTATTGACCGCTTATAAATTTGGTGTCAAAACCCTGTACTATCACAACACCCGTGATGGTGCAGACGATGCTCAAGGCGACTTGGACGATGGGTGTGCCGGCGGTGCGTGTAAACTGTAAATAGCATCAATCAAAAAGGCTTGTTAAATAAACAAGCCTTTTTTATAGCAGATAATAAATCACACAGTAGCAATGATATAAACGCCGCTGATACCACTAAACTTGACGGCTTTTGATATATTGCTCCACCTGCGCCAGTCGCTCAAGCGTCCCCACATCCACCCAATGCGTTTGCATCAGCTCACCTGTTACTTGATGGTTGGTCATTGCAGTCTTTAGTCGTGGTGCTAAAGGCGCAATCTCACCAACACCCACATCCGCCACAAGCTTTGGCGACATCACACTGATACCGGCAAAGGTATATGCCTGACTGCCGTCAGTTTTGGTCGTTGCTTGACCATCTTGCAGGACAAAATCACCTGTCGGATTGTGCTCAGGATTATTCACCATCACCAAATGCGCAAGCTTATCGCCCAGCTGATGATTGATAAGCGCCGAAAATTCATATTCCGTCCACACATCACCATTGACCAAGATAAATGGCGCATCTGCCAGCAGGCCTTGACTGAGCGCATATTTGATACCGCCTGCCGTTTCGAGCGGTTCGCCTTGCTCAACCGAGATATTGAGTCGCACGCCCAAGCATGATTGCAAATCAAGCTTATCAAGCCCTGCAATCAAGACATCCGCTAGATAGCCTGCATTGAGCGTAATATCACGAATACCCGCCTGTGCCAACCGTTCAATATGCCATACAATCAATGGCTTACCCGCCACATCAATGAGTGGCTTTGGCGTAGTCAATGTCAAAGGCTGCATACGTGTGCCCTTGCCCGCCGCCAAAATCATCGCTTGAGTAATCATGACACCACCTTAGTTGGCAAATTTGGCTTGATAACTTGGCAAAACTTCATTAGTTAGCCATGCTAAAAATTCACCATAAACAGCCTGATTGCCGTGTGCATCCAGCCAAGTCAATTCGGTCAGCAAATCTTGCATTACTTTTGGAATATTATCCAAATAACGATGCTTGCCATCACGCTCTGATAGGCGAATAAAGATACCCAACACCTTCAGATGACGCTGTACGCCCATGACATTAGTCTCGGCAATAAAACTACCCAAATCCACCGCAGGATTGATTAATTGATAAAATTCTTGGATGCGTTTTTCGACCCATTTTTCGTCATAATTGATATAGGCATCACGCACAAGGCTAACCAAATCATAGGTATAAGCCCCGATGACCGCATCTTGAAAATCAATCACACCAAGCTCATCACTACCCTTATCCGCCATCAAATTACGGCTGTGATAATCTCTGTGCACGATGACTTTTGGCTGGGTATTAATATCTTTGATTAATTCATCTTTTAGATTTGCCCACAGTGATGTTGCTTGTGCTGATGGTACAACGCCCAAATATGGCAAGAACCATTCGGTGAACAAATCCATCTCTTGTGCCAATTTTTCGTCGCTATACACAGGCAAATCAGCGTGATTATCAATGGTCTGAAGTTTAGCCAATGTTGACAATGCTTTGGTGTAATAGCTATCTTTATTCGCAGCATCTTCGGCAATCAAATGCGCAAATTCAACCGTGCCAAAATCCTGCAACAACAAAAACCCACGCTCAATATCACGGGCGATGATATCAGGCACATTGACCGCTTCACTCATGATGTCTGCAACGTGCACAAACTCCACCACGCTTTCTTTTTCGGGGGGTGCGTCCATGAGCAGATAAGTCATCTCATGCTTACCTTGTTCGGCCACTACAGGCAAATGAATACGATGATAACGGCGAAAGCTAGCATCCCCCGGTAGGCTCTCCACTCGATAGCCTGCTGCCAAATTGGCATTCAAAAAATTCATCATCTCATCATGGCGAGTTGTCGTCATAGTACACCTTAAAAAATATAAAAAAAATTGCCCTTAGTTTAGCGGATTTTGGTGAATTTCACCAGTGAATTTATGACAAGTTACAATCAGTTACCAAGACTTATCACAATTGCCAAAATTTGCCAAATATTTAGCATGATGCCCAAAAATAGTGTAAAATAGCCAAAATCTATGTGCTTATAAAGGCTAGCTTGTGAACCAATCGTCTTTTTTCACCCATACCACTCGCCAAACCACCACACATCAAAACCCACTGGGCGCCGCCATCCGTCGTGTGTTATTTGGCGCAATCATCTTGCCAATGATGTCACCACTGGCAAATGCTGAGCTTAATATCAGTCAGCAAATTGTCGGCTTGGCAAATGACACCGCACAAGCCCAAGCCAGCACGGCACAGCAGACGACAGACAATCAGGCATTGGTAAATCAAGCGACTGCACAATCACTAAACGCCTTTGATGGTATTGATTTTGATGCCATCCAATCACAGACTGCACCATCAGCACAGGCAGTATCAGCACAAGCTGCAGCGCCTGCATCATCCAACCTTGATAATCAAAAAGCGGATAAAGCGGTGCAATCTAGCACGCCTGCTGTGGTTGATAAGACGGATAAATTTGCCAAACGACTTGGCTTTGAAGGTACGGGCGCACAAAGCAAAAGCCTAGCCAAGCTTGCCGAAAACTACCACGCCAAGCCCAGCGTCGAAGCACGCTGTCAAGGCGTATGGCTACAGCCACAGCGACACAGCACAGGCGAGCAGTCTGCATCAGTACGTCATGATGACAACGGCAATCCCCTGCCAGCGGACACCATCTATGCCCAAGCGGATTATGGCTACTATGATGCCAAAGAATACGCTGAATTATCAGGCAATGTCATCGTTGAACAAAACGGACAGCAAGTCGTCGCCGACAAAGTCGCCATCAATACTACAACCGGTCAAGCCGTCGCATCAGGTCAGGTGCAATTTAGCGATAGCGGTATACCTGCCACAGGCACAGGTCTAACGAGCAAAATCGGCACAGGCATGATTGGCGTCGCCGAAAATCTAGAATACAGCACCGATGGCAGTCATGCCAGTGCCAAAGATGTCGCCTTTGCCAGCACCAGCATCAATGCACACGGCTATGCAGGACAAATGGATAAAATCAGCGACAGTCAGTATCAGATGAGCGATGTCATGTTTACCACCTGCCCACCAACCGAACGCAAGTGGTATCTTGATGCTGGCACGATTGATATTAATAGCGATACGGGTCGTGCGATTGCCCGCAATACCACCTTGCGTATCAAAGATGTACCGGTATTTTATTTGCCTTATTTCAATTTCCCGATTGATGACCGTCGCAGTAGTGGCTTTTTGTTGCCGACCGCAGGCTTTGGCTCATCAGGTGGCTTTGAAGTCAGCACACCGTATTATTTTAATTTAGCACCAAATTATGACGCCACAGTCACGCCAACTATTTTCACCAACCGCAATCCAATGCTCACCGGTGAATTTCGCTATCTGACCAAGCGATTTGGCTCAGGTGTGCTGACAGGCTCTTATTTGCCAAGCGACCAAAAATACAACGACCAAGACCGTAGCCGTATCCGCTACGACCATCTATGGCAATCCCAAAAGAACAATAAACTCAGTGCCTATGCCCAGTATCAATACGTCTCAGATGCCAATTATTCATCTGACTTTGACACGCTTGGGCTTGAGAGTACGTCGTTGAATTTGCCACGTCGTATCGGCGCAAGCTATTTTGATGAGAATATCACCGCAGATTTACGCTTTGAAGATTTTCAACGACTAGACGGCACAAACGCTAACGGCACACGAGTGACGGACAAAGACCGTCCTTATGCCCGCCTGCCACAGCTATCGGTTCACTACCGTTCGCCTAAGTCATGGTTTGGTATCACCGATAAAGTTGAAATCACCGGTGTTCATAATTCAGCATACTTCAAAAAAGCCATCAATGACGGCTCAGAGCCCGAAAAAAGTGGCGGTCGTATGTACAATCAAATCAGCGCAAGCTACCCGATGCTACGCCCGTGGGGTTATGTCACGCCAAAGCTTAGCTTGACATATCTATATGCCAGCTACGACGAAGATAGCTTAGCCGACCAGAATTTGGACAAAAATTCAGGGTCTTATTCGGTCTTTGCGCCGACGGTGAGCATTGACAGTGGTCTGTTCTTTGAAAAATCAGGCTCGCCATTTGGTCTGTATGACAAATCGCTTGGCGGCTATCAAGTACTGACACCACGCCTAAAATACACTTATACCCCATACAAAGACCAGCAAAATATCCCAAATTTTGACACCACCATTTCGCAAATCAGCTACGACCAGTTATTGGCAGATAGTTGGTTCTTGGGTTATGACCGCATCCAAGATTTGCACGCCATCACCCCTGCCATCAATTATCGCTATATTGACAGCTCGGGTCGTACACGCTTTGATGGTAGCATTGCCGAGCAGATTTTGCTTGATGACTTGCAAGTCGGTATCGATAACAGCGAAAGCTTTAGTGGTAAAAGCTCAGGCATGGCATGGCAAGCCAGTATCCAACCAAGAGACAATCTATGGCTAGATACTTCAGGCGCACTTACCCCAAATTATGACCTGAACACCATCGTCGCCCAAGTCCGCTATCAGCCTGATGAGCGCCGTCTGTTTAACGTAGGTATTATTGAGCGTAAAGAAAACAAAGCAACCAATCAGCACGCATTGTCCGCCTATACCGCATCTGCCATCTTACCTGTCAGCAACCGTTGGCGACTGCTTGGACAGATTCAGTATGACTATCAGCACAACAGCCTGCTAGACTCACTCGTGGGTGTCAACTACGAAGATTGCTGTTACGGACTATCCGTCTATGCCCGTCGCTATCGTGATAGCATCAACCCACACGCAGAACCAAATACCGCCGTGATGGCAGAAGTGCGACTCAATGGCATCACCAATGGTGGCAAGCTCAATCGCCTGCTTAGCGACAAAGTGCTTGGCTATGACAACGTCCAAAACGCATGGCAAAAAGCGTACTAAGCCGTCATCGGCGTTAACACATGGGCAGCTACTTATCTAAGTTTTGCTTATTATTAGCTGTTTTGTAACCAAAACGAACTATTGCACAGATGTGAGCGATAGAGATTTGACGATTATTCAGTCAAATGCTACACTTAGTGCAATCATAAAATCTAAGGAATATTCATGCAAGGCAAATTCATCACCAAAACTTTGGCTGTCGCCATGACTGCCATCTGCCTTTCACTGGGCTCTGCACACGCATCGTTGAGCAGTAATAGCAAAGATGGCGTGGTTGCCGTCGTCAATGATGAGATTATCCTAAAAAGTGAGCTTGCAGCTGCCACAGATTATATCGCCGCTCAGCTACAACAATCAGGCACAACCGCCACACCAAGCCAAATCCAAAAATTGGCACTTGATGAGCTGATTGTCCGCAAACTACAATTGGGGCTAATCAACCGCTCAGGCATGGTCGCAAACGAATCTGCCATCAATGCACAAATGCTACAAATCGCCAAATCACAAGGTCTAAACAGCCTAAGCGAACTACAAGCCAAGCTTGATGCCGAGCAAGCAGGCAGTTATGCCGCGCTACGCAAAAGCGTCATCGAAAACGCCGCCATTACCGCCATGTGGCAAAACCAAGTCAGCAACCGTATGCACATCACCGACCAAGAAATCAATACATTCTTGCGCTCGCCTGAAGGTCAAAAAATCGCCAACAGCGAACAAGTACTTATCCCAGAATGGCAAACTAGCCATATCCTAGCTCGCATTGACGACACCCAAAGTGCCGAAATCGCTGAACAAAAAATCAACGCTCTATACGCCGAAATCCAAAAAGGCACAGACTTTGCCAAGCTTGCCGCCACTTATTCGGACGACCCGGGTTCAGCACAGCAATACGGCAGTCTAGGCTGGGTGGCCGAAGGTCAGATGGTGCCCGAGTTTGAAAGCACCATGAAAAATACACAAGCAGGTGATTATTCAACGCCATTTCGCTCGCAATTTGGTTGGCATATCCTAAAAGTCGATAACGTCCGTCAGCGTAACGTGACCGAACAATATCGCAAGAATGCCGCCAAAGAATATCTATTCAATCGTCAAGCACCACAAGCCGAAGAAGATTGGCTGCAAGAATTGCGTTCAAGTGCTTATATCAAAATCTACGAATAAGCCCAATCGCTTAGTTGCTTAGCCGCTTAGCCTGATAGCAAATCAGCCACATGATTGTGGCTGATTTTTTTGTTAAGATTTTTGCGTGATTAATCAGATATTGGCTGTGGTATCGGTGAATAAAGCATATCCATCACAATTTCATCACCCAAGTCCAAATCATGATCAAGTGAGTAGGCTAAAAACTCCGCTTCATCATAAGAGAAAAATTCAATCAATTCGCTCATGTCAAAGTCGCCATGACAAAAGCAAAGCTGTTTGGACGGTATGGATATGATACTTTTGGACTGCTCAATCATCATTTGAATTCGTTGCTCACCCCTACCAACAAATCTATAATGATGAAACACGCTCCCCGCCAATCCCATCAACACATCAACCCAATCAATCCTTAACAAGCTGTTTGTTGTAATAGCATTAAAAATCAACTGAGCGATAAAGCTTGCATCATCACAGCAAATCATCGCAAATGCCTGTTCTGGCAACTGCCTTGTATCGTCCGCATCCACGATTGCCACTAAATTCACGCCATCTGCTTGCAATTTATTTATCTTATCACAATCAGACTGACCATCTGGATGATAAAAAGCCAAAAGAATTGTCATATTCTCTGACACTTCATCAAGCGTCATCAAGCGATTGGCATAGCCGCCTTCGTTGATGGCGCATAAGCATACTATTTCATTGAACATCTTCGCCCCTTATTTCATTCACACACCGCACCAGCACTGCGCTGATATTATCAAGTTGCCACTTTGGCTTGTTTTGCCTGATTTGATTGATGCTGTCGCTTAGCCAGTCTTTTAGACTGACTTGATTGCCCATCGGCAAAAATCGCCCATCCAATACTTCAGAAAAACCATCGCTACATAGTAGCAAACACTCCCCCGCTCTCAAGCCTAATGTCTGATAGCTCGCCATCTTGACTGTCGATACATCCGCCATGCGATCAACGGCAAAATAACCCATCAATGCACCATAACAGCTAGCATACTCATCATGACTCACCACGCCATCTGCCTTTAATTCATTCATAAAGCTATGATCTGTGGTTAAGCACGCCCAAGACGCACCGTTATAATAATACGCCCGACTGTCGCCAAGATGCTTAAGCACAATCTCATCATCCATCACATAAGCACACACTAGGGTACTGCTCGCACCTTCATGCCGATCATCCGTCAGTGCTTGATTGAGCTGATGCTGTAGTTCGGCAAAATCCACCGCACCGCTGTCAGCATACATCGCAGCAGCAAGCTTTAACAATGTCCGTGAGGCCAACGCTGAATAAGGACTGGATGACACGCCATCAGCAACCGCCACACAAAACCGCTTGGTTTCATAGTGGTGGCTAATCAGTCCTTTGTGCTGATAGACCTTGGGCGCAATCAGCACTGCATCTTGTTGGTGTGCCATACCACCACGCCAAGTCACGGCTTGGATTTGATAGATCATCTTAGCTCCAAAAGCTCATTTATGATGGCTATTATAACTCACTCATGCGTCAATTTATGTCGTGCTGATTTCCTGATTGAGTAGGTCAATCATATCTTTGCCATGTTTCTCAATTTCTTCTTTACCCCAGTTTTTGTAAGTCATCATCAGCATTTGTTTGATGCTAACCGATCGATGCGTGAATTTAAGATAATCCTGCTTTTTATTGTACGGCATTCGATTGCTTAATGATGAGTTTTGACTGTGTGTAATGAGACACAAATTACCAAAATGATCAACATCTTTGTCCGCTAATTTTGGGTTGATATCGGATGGATTCTGCGGGTAATAATGCTCCACCGAATTTCTGGCAGTAAATTTAAAATTCTTTATAAAATTCTTTTTTGACCCATCTTCACCTTTTAATATTTTGACAAAATCACCATCAATTTCGTTGTTTTTATTTAAAAGAACTTCAATTTCAGTATTTTCAATGACAATTTTTCTCCATAATATATAATCCAAGCGATTAAAAATAAAATTCTCTACAGCGGTGCCTCTATTAAGAAAACCAGAACCATCTCTGTCGATTTCTTTTTCTTTTGATTCATTACTATCAATTTTTGATTCATTACTATCAATAATGTCAAAATACTCATTGCCTTTGCCATTATTATAAAACCGATTAAAATAAAACCGATCGCACAGCTTTTCCAAGAAGTTGATATGCTTATCGGCAGACAGTCTTGGCGCACAGCCCTTTTCTTGATGGTTTTCAAGCTCGCTTTTATATTTGTCATTGAGCCATTTGAGATAACCAAACAGCCAGTATTTATAGTTTTTGGCAGGGAATGAATAATGGAACATGGTTTGCAGCATTTTAATCTGCTTGTTCTCAGCTTCACCAAAGACATTGGCATCATTGTTTGAGTTATTATTATCGGACTTTTTAAATTGATAGATACGCCAATCAGCGTTATCATCGGACCCGTCATGTTTAATCACATGGCGATCAAACAGCACTCGCACAGCTAATAAATGCACCGCAAATGCTTTAATCTCCTTGGCATCATCAAACAAACCCGACTGCTCAAACTGCTCAATCAGATTGCCATCATCCAAGCGATGAATGTCATCTTTGATTTTATCTTTGTCTTTATCCTTGTCTTTTAAAAATAAATACAACACCTGCGCCAAAAAGTTCGGAAAATCAATGATGGAAGTAAAGCGCTCTTTTTTATTATCCGCCGACTCCTTAGTGCTGGCGATATCATTAGATGAATTCAAAATGCCCTCCAAGGTTTTGGGGTTATCATCGTCTGTTTTGGGCTTTTGAACATTTGGAAAGCTTTCTTTAATTTTTTTAAAATTCTTATAAAGCTTAAAATATTCGCCTTTATGCTCATTATTCACATCATCCCCAAATAATGCTTGCTGTTCATCACTAGAAAATGACGACACCGCATAACGACTCATGTCCGAACACGCATTCCAGATGGCAGAAAATACCGCCTGATCATCTTTATCATTAGATAATTTACTCATCAATTTGGCCTTGATGACTTCGTGGTGCTCCAGCTGTTCGCCACGATTGTTCATGCGCTCAAAATATTGATTTAAATCCGTATTTTCTGGAATTTCGGTGCGAATGATTTGCACTTTGGTTAATAATTTTTTCAAAAATGCTTGCTGATCAGCATCACCACCAAATAGCTTCTTGCTGCCTGATTTTAGATAATGATAAGTCGCGGCAATTTGACTGTCATTTGTATCAGTCAGTTCACCGTTTTGCTTTATGGTGCTTAATTCATTCGTTGACGTCTCACGATGTTCAAAAGACAGATTTAAGTTAAACTTATGCTCAAGCACAGATAATAGCAAAAATAGCGTGGTTAATCGCTGCTGTCCGTCAATCACTTCAAAAGCACCATCCGTACGCTTTTTAACCGTCAAACTGCCCAAATAATACTGACCCTGTGTATGACGATGGATGTCATCAATCAGCTGTCCAACTTCTGTATCCGTCCATGCATAGTTGCGCTGATAAATGGGGATGATGTATTTGTCTTGGGCTTCAAACAGTTCTTTGATAGACAGTCGTGCAATGTCGTTTTTAGTTTGTGGCTTGGTCATGGGTTCTCTCCTGTGTCTGATTGGGTTTTGTCATCATAAAATCCCTCTAGCAGATCGTTTAGATAATTAACATTTTTACTAGCCGTCCTTTTTTCAGTTTTACCAATATTAAAGGATAAGAACTGTTCAGGCTCGATGGCTTGTTGCAAGGCGACATATAAGCCATTAGCTTCCCAAAGATGATTTTCAACCGATGAAAAATAAATGCTTTTGTGATAAAAACGCAAAAAATACGCCCATCTTGCGATTTTGACAACCGCCTTATCAAGCCTATAACCACCAAATTTGTCATAATATCTCATGACCATAATGACAAACAGCATAAACACAAAGCCATCACCTTTATTGATCGTTGAATGTTGCTTTAAATGGCGAAACAGCCGTGTTTGTGTGTTTGGAATCACAATTTTTGGATGGTTATTAACCAAGCCGCCGTCGGCAAATAAAGTCTCATACTGTGCTTTATAATGCTCTATATACTCAAAAAATTGCTCGCCATCCAAAATCACGCCATTCATTTGAATTTCATGAGCATAGCGTTTGAATAACTTTAGGAAATTTTGCTGTTTTTGGCGGCTCAGTCCTTTAAAAATATCCACATCCTGCTTCTTAAAAAATTCAGCTGACATTTTCAGCTCCCAGCGGCGGTAGCGAAACAAAATATCATTAATGATGAGTTTGAGCCAGACAGGTTGATTTGGCGCATCAGCTTTCATAGTGGCATTTCTTTCCCAAGTTTCCACCAGTCTATACACATCACAAACATCCCCCATCTCTCTAAGATGGTATGCTTTTAATAAATCATAAGCCTCTAGCGATTTGCCCCGAGAGTTTTGTGAATCAAAATACTGAAAAGCTTCGTCCAAATTATCCAAAACCACCACCGCAAAATCACAGCTGTGCAAGATATATGCTTTAAAATCAGCACGATATTTTTCATCACCTAATTCTTTTATATAGCTTTGCAAAAACTGATGATTTTTACGGATATTTACCATGCTTTGAGTATGGTTAAATTCTTGCTCTAAAAACTTATTATTAAAAGGATTTTCTTTATTATTTAGTACATACAACAGTAAAAATAAACTGGTTAGGCGTTGTTGACCATCCACAATATCGTACCTGCCAACATCTTTGTCGTCTTTATAGTAATGTAAAACAATCGTTCCTAGACGACATTTGGTATTATCATCAGCCTTATCATCAGCCTTGTCATCTTGTTTTTTAAAATACGAATGAATGTCATCAACCAGCTGTTTGACGTGCTTGGTTTGCCATTTATAGGGGCGTTGGTATTCTGGGATGGTAAGCGGTTTTTCAAAAATTTTGCTCACTGTCTCAATAGTTACTTGTGCTGAATCACTCATACTTTTCTCCTTAATCCTATAGTACTGTTATTATACAATACTCATACGTCAATTTATGTCGCACCTACTTAATTCGTCAACAAATCACAACAACAAACCCCGCCCAAACTGAACCGCACCCCAAAA
>NZ_MUYU01000010.1 GCF_002014825.1 Moraxella pluranimalium
GATTAGTGTACCACTACACATCGGTGTATTTATCTACTTTGCCATGTGTGCACTTGTCTGATGGTTTCAGCTTTTTAATGGCGGTATCAGTCAGCATTTTAGCCCCTTTGTTGGTATCACAAAAACCGATACCAACGATGATACCAACATTTTTCATTGTTGACAATGGTTGCATACTGTATCATAGATACCACAAAACCGCTAAAACCCTTGAAAAACAAAGGGTGTTACACATAATGCAACACCCTGAAAATGTAATATGGTCGGAGTGGCGGGATTTGAACTCGCGACCCCTTGCACCCCATGCAAGTGCGCTACCAAGCTGCGCTACACCCCGATTGCCGTATATTGTAGCGGATTTTGCCAAATTAGCAAGGGTTTTATGCGATTTTCGCGCGTAGCCGTTGAGTGATTGATAAATTGACATCGGTACGGATAATTGACAATCTCAATAAAAAGACCAAGCGGATACATTGGCTTGGTCTTGATATGATTGAAATGATTAACAAAATGCCAAAACGATGTTTATGCCATCGCTTGTAAGGCTTGTTCAAGCTTCTCCATTACCAAATCGAGCTCGTCATCACTGATGCCAAACTGTGGCGTAAAGCGCAGGGCATTTTGACCGCCATGAATGACACCAATACCATGCAAGCGTAGCCACTCTTCGACACTGCCTGTGCCATAAGCCTTGTAGCGTGGATGTAGCTCACAGCTGAACAGTAGCCCTGTGCCTTGAACATTGGTGATGGCATCGCCAAGCTTGGCTTGCAGGGCGTTAAGCTTAGCAATCGCCTGTTTGCCTTGATGGACGATATTGGCACGCACATCATCAGTCATGCCATCAAGCACCGCACAGGCGACATCCAGCGCACGGGGGTTGGTGGTCATGGTATTGCCATATAGCCCACGCTGATATTCACCGCTGGCATAGTCAGTCATGGCTAGGATGGATAAGGGGAATTGCCCTGCGTTGATGGCCTTTGAATAGGTCTCAAAATCAGGTGGTTCAATGCCCTCAAATTCAGGCGAATCCACAATCGACAGATAGCCTGTGGTACGCAGACCTGCTTGGATTGAGTCGATGAGTAGCAGACTGCCATGCTCACGGGTCAAGGCTCGTGCAGCATCATAAAACGCTCGTGGCACACTACGCCCTGGGTTGCCTTCGCCCATCACAGGCTCCATCAGCATCGCTTCGATGAACCAGCCGTTGGCATCAGCATCGACAAAGACCGCCTTGAGTGCATCGATGTCATACGGTGCGACGGTGATGACGCTGTCTTCATCTTTGTAGCTGGCCAGATATTTGTCATAGCTAGCACGGCTTGAGTTTGAGTACAGAGCAGGGCGGTCGGTGCGTCCGTGAAATGAGCCTTTGATGGTCAGACGCTTGATGATCTTACCAGCATGGCGTGCTCCTGCGTCGGTTTGGCGTTTGGCATGGGCATCGATGATGCGTGTGGCAAGTCCGACCGCTTCTGAGCCTGAGTTTAGGCACATAAAGCCAGTATAAGGACAGCCATTTTGGGTTTGTCCAATTTCCTGCTTGAGTGCTTGGATAAGCCGATATTGGGCGAGATTTGGTGTCATGATATTGGCGGTGACTTGTGGTTTTGCCATCGCTTGGATGACGGCATCAGGCGTATGCCCAAAGCCAAGCATCCCATAGCCACCGGTGTCATACAGCACAGCGCCTTTGAGCGTGACAATCCACGAGCCACAAGCAGATAGGGCGACATAGGGATTGACAGAATCACTGGCATAAAAATTGACAAAGCCGTCTTGGATAGCGTCAATCTGCGCCTGCTCATCCAGTGCGAGCAACTCAGGATAATGGGCTTTGATGTCTTGATAGCGAGTGAGCGCATCATTGATGGCTTGGGTGAGTTCGGGTGCACAGCTTGCAAATCGCTCAATGCTTGCATCATCTAGTCCTGTGCAGAGCATACCCCCATGCGAACGCAACACGGCTAAATCATGTAATACTGACATAATCTCCACTCCTTGGCTGTCTAGGTTATCTATTAAAATATTTGGAATTTATCTCCAAACTTTTTGTCAGTGTATCATGAAATATAACCAAAGACAGCTTTTGGGTCGGAAAATTTGTTATGCTGTAATGCCAAAAATTCTTAGATTGTTGGTTGGATTTTGGATGGATGGTATCAATCTATTGTAGTCGCTCAATAATCTCTAAAATTTTACGGATTTCAATAAGTTTCATGCTATGTTCCATATATGCCCAATCAGGTTCGTGATTGGGTGTGATGGGCAGTAGGATTTTTTGTTTATTCATTCTTTGAGCATTGAATTTATAACCATATTGATATTTTTGTTTTTGTTGCAAAATGACTGTCTTTAAAAATAAATAAACCCAAGTGTTGGCATGGGATTTGTCTTTTAATTCCAAGCGTTTGACATCATCAGAAAAAAGACAAGTATAAGGGTGATAAAATCCATAGCCAACACTACCATTATAATTGATACCCAAAATATTTTTATCCAAACTGGTATTATGATTGCTGACAAAAGCAGTAATACCATTATCAAATTCGGTCGCTCCAATAAATGGAATATCGCCATTAATCATATCTTGTTTGGTTAAACGTACCCCTGATTTTATATTAAAAATTTGACTTAAACTAAATTCTGCCCATAATCTTTGTGCTGTGCTGTGCTGTGAATGATTATCGTTTAAGTGTTGTAAAATGGCTTGAACTTTATCATATTCAATCGATTTGATATATTCTTCCATAAATTTCCAATCAGGATTACCTTGTTCATCAATGGGTAATCTTAAAATCTCATTATTTAAACGGCTTTGATTGCGTTTATAACCAAAATTATATTTTCCACGCACCCTATCGGCAATGGTTGTAATAAATAATCCGCTATATTCTGTTAAATTTTTATTGTAACCTACAGAAATATCTTGTGTTGCAATAAAATCTTCTTTTTTGTAAATAGAATATCCCATTGCACCTTCACCGTTTCGGATAAAGGCGATGGCATTACCACGATAAATTAGATTCGGATAAGGTTTTACATAGTCTAATACGCCATTATTACGATTGGTAGCACCAATATAATTGATACCACCATTTTCGCATTTATCTAAATGATTTAATCCTTTTGATGGTTTATTTTCAAAAGAAAAAAGTTCTTCAATTTTAAAATTAGCCCATTTTTTAATATAGGTTTTACCCCCCCTGTTTGATTATTAATTAAACAACCTAATAATTTATTTTGATAATAATTCACGATTTCTTGAATTTTTTCTTGTTCAAGTTGTTTGATATAATCTTCCATAAATTGCCAATCAGGATTGCCTTGATGATTTATAGGTAAAATAATTTTTTCTCGTTTAATTCTCTTATCATTGATTTCACGATTAAAAGAATATTTATCTTTAATTCTTTGAATTTGATTTGCTAAAAAAAGATAAATATATTTATTTGGTTGTTTTAAAATTAGGGCAGTAACATGGTCGCTTGCCACAAACTCATAGTTTTGAAAAAATGTTGAACCAACACTACCGCTATTTGCCAAGGTCAAGCAATGGTTAAATTTGCGTACATTGTCATTATTTGATATAAAGTTATCTACACCATTATTTGCAGATGATGAAGAAATGTACGGGGTTGCACCGCATTTTTGATTTTCTTTTGTTAATCTTTTTCCACGCTGAATTTTTGAGAATATTTCGGAGAAATAAAATTCTTTCCACTCTCTATCTGCTAAACTTAATTTAGTCATCTTTATTTTCTCCTAAGCCAAATGTAGTGGTACACTAA
>NZ_MUYU01000011.1 GCF_002014825.1 Moraxella pluranimalium
TAAGGGGTTGATTTTGTTGAGAAAATTTTCATACTAAATATGAAAATTTTCTCAACGGAGCAATTTAGGCAATTTTTCCCATTTTTTTCAATCTGGAGATAATTGCTTGGGCTGTTCTCTTATGTATAGCCGCCAATTGGTAATAATTCAATCCGTTATCGTATGATTCTACCAATGCCCATTCCTCTTCTTCCGTCCATTTTTCATTAGCTCTGCTTAATGGATTGTTATCAAGCTGTCTTCGATCTATAGCAAAGCCTTCTTGTCCGCATTCCACTATTTCCTCTGTAATAATTGATGTATCTTCCAACATTCTAACCATTTCAAAACGTACTTTGCCCTGAGCAATTGCATCTCGGATAGCTTTTTGCCTTTCATTCAATGATGCTTTTCCTGTTTTTACTTCTAGAAAAACAATACTGACATCATCAAAAGCACACTCTCCATCCACATATCTGTGCACATTATTATATACAATATAATCTATTGGATTTCCAAAGAAATGACAATCTGACGCCTGATATTCAAAACCCTGCATGAATGGAATAAAATTTTCGGACACCTGACCTTTTACTTTATTTCTTTGCGCATCTAAAGCATATTTTTTTGCCTGTTTGATAGCCTGTTCCTTTTCCTTTGAATATTCCATCTTCTGTTGTATTATTTGCTCTTCCTTTTGAGCAAGTTTTGCCTGAAACTCTTCTGTAAATTTTATTTGCTCGGCATGAAACTCTTCTTTCTGCCGCATCATTTCATTGAGAGCATTTGAAATTTCAATATCTTTTTCAATTCTATATTGTTGATGTTCTTTTCTTTGCTTTATCAAAATAAAGAGAAGACCAACGATGACAACAGTCAATACTGCAAGCACATAAATTTGTATTGATAATAAATCCATTATATTTCCAACTCCCTATTTCGTAACAAAAGCTGTATATTAATAATATACAGCTTTTGTTACTTTATTTCAAGAATTAGGTGACAGTCACCCTCGCATACGCCTTTTTACCTGCTTGGATGACTACCGCCTGCCCTGCTGATAGTGCAAAGCTGGCATCGACCACTTCACCATCGACCTTAACCGCGCCACGAGACAGCATATCTTTGGCTTGTGCGCTGTTTTTGGCTAGATTTGCACCGTTTAGCACTTGGGTGATAAATAGCTTGTCTTGCTCGCCAAGGCTGAGTGTCACTTCTGGCAAATCCACTGGCAGCTCGCCATCGGCTAGGCGGTTACCTGCAGATTTGTGGGCGTTTTCGGCAGCTTCCGCTCCATGGAAACGCTCAATCAGCTCAAGCGCTAGGATGCGTTTGATTTCTTGGGGATTGCGACCGTTTGCCATCTCATCAAGTAGTGCATTGACTTCATCCATCGGCTTAAAGCTTAATAGCTCAAAGTAGCGGGGAATCAGTGAGTCTGGCATCGATAGCACTTTTTGGAACATCACGCCGGCAGGGTCATCGATACCGATGTAGTTGCCCAGTGATTTACTCATTTTTTGAACACCATCCAAGCCTTCTAGAATCGGCATGGTGATACACACTTGGGCTTCTTGGTTGTAGCGGCCTTGTAGCGTACGACCCATCAAGATATTAAAGGTCTGGTCAGTACCGCCCAGCTCCACATCCGCCTGTAGCGCCACTGAGTCATAGCCTTGTACCAATGGGTACAAAAATTCATGAATCGCAATCGGCGTCTGCGATGCATAACGCTTGCTAAAATCATCACGCTCAAGCATACGAGAGACGGTCACTTGGCTTGCTAGGGCAATCATATCGCCTGCTGACATTTTGCCAAACCATTCTGAGTTAAAGACAATCTTGGTCTTGTCTTTATCCAAAATCTTGAACACCTGCTCGGCATAGGTCTTGGCATTGGCTTTGACCTGCTCTTCGGACAGCGGCGGACGGGTGTTGTTCTTGCCCGTTGGGTCACCGATGCGCGCGGTATAATCCCCAATCAAAAACAGCACTTCATGACCCAAATCCTGAAAATGACGCAGTTTGTTCAATACCACCGTATGACCAAAATGCAAATCTGGCGCTGTCGGGTCCATGCCAAGCTTGATACGCAGTGGGCGATTTTGTTTTAATTTTGCCAACAAATCTTCTTCAGAATAGATGGCATCGACGCCACGCTTAATCAGGGCTAATTGTTCTTCTGGGCTCAAAAAATCGCTCATAATCTTACCTATTGATTTTGTACAAATAAAAACTACCTTGATTATATCAAAATTGCACAAAAAGTCATCCATAGGATTGCTTTAACGCAAAAATTCATATCGTTTGGGGTGAAAATTTGCTATGCTAGGTGGCGAATTTTTTGTGAATTTAGGCAAGATGATGACACAGACTGATGATTTTTTTGAGCAGATGACGCAGTTGTTTGATGATAGCGGTGCTAATTTATTGGATGAGGCGCCTTATTTTATTGGCATGATGAGTGGCACGAGCCTAGATGGGATGGATGCGGTGCTGTGTGAGTTTTTTGATGATGGTGCACCATCGGTTATCGCCAGTCACAGCTTGCCTTTTGATGACGAGTTGCGTGATGCTTTGCTTGCTTTGACTGCGCCCAATGGCGTGGCGGATTATATTTTGGATAATCAGCTTGGCTTTGAAAGTGAGCTGGATGTCTATGGCTGGGCAAGTGTGTATTATGCCAATTTTGCCGCACAAGTGGTGCTCGAATTACTTGCCAAAGCCAATGTCAGCGCCGATAAAGTCAGCGCCATCGGCTGTCATGGGCAGACGGTGCGTCATCGTCCGCAGTGGTCGTTTAGCTTACAACTACTTGACCCTAATGTGCTTGCCGAACGCACTGGTATCGCTGTGGTGAGTGATTTTCGCCGTCGTGATATGGCGGTCGGCGGTCAAGGTGCGCCGCTCGTGCCTGCCTTTCATCAGGCGATGTTTGGCATGGATGATGGCGTCAAAGCCGTGCTCAATCTCGGCGGTATCGCCAATATCACCGTGCTTGACCATGATGGCACAGGCACGCCGATGGGCTTTGATACTGGGGTTGCCAATCTGCTCATGGATGCGTGGGTGGCTCGCCATACAGGGGCAAGCTATGATAAAGATGGCGAGATGGCACGCTCAGGCGTGGTGATTGAGCCACTATTATCGCTACTGCTTAGCCATCCGTTTTTTGACAAACACCCCCCAAAAAGCACTGGCCGTGAAGAGTTCCACTTAGCATGGCTCGATGAGATGCTTGGCAAGCTCAATCATGACCATCCGGCACTGCGTTATAGCCCCGCCGATGTCCAAGCCACACTTGCTGAGCTTACCGCCGTCAGTGCCAGTCGTGATATCGCACGCTTTGTCAAAGCAGGCTCGCTCATCGTCTGTGGTGGCGGTGCGCTAAACACACACTTGATGGCACGCCTGCAAGCACATCTGCCCGATTTGGATGTCATCAACAGTCAGCAGTATGGCGTGCACCCGACACTCGTCGAAGGCATGGCTTTTGCTTGGCTGGCTCGCCAAAACATCCTAGGCCGTGCAGGCAATGTCCCTGCTGTGACAGGGGCGGACAAGGCGGTGGTGCTTGGTCAAGTGTGTTTTTGATGGCGTAAGAAACACGCACTCACACCCATTACAAGAACATTCAAGCACTGAACCACACCCCAACAGTTAGACAGCTTTTGGGGTGTTTTTTTGATGTCATCAGTGTTCAAATTGACCATTTAGAGCAATGATTATGTGAATTAAGCATACTATAACTCACCACCGCTGATACCACTTCAGAAATTCACAAGCCCAAGCCCATCTTATCTTGGATAAATACCAACAAACCGATACAGCACTTTATCCCACGAACAAGCATTGTTACATGGTGAGAATTTGGTCAATTTTTAACCAAATCTGATAATCAATTTCAATAAAAATCCATCATTTTTGATAAGATTATTTGAAAAATGAATAGTGATAAAAATACCGCAAACATATATAAAATAAAGGGTTGCAAGGGATTGGAAATTTTGTGAAATAGTGGTATTATCATTAGTGAAAGATGTAATAAGTTAACAACTTATCGGGAGATTTTATGGAATTTAGACAACTTGGCTACTTTATGCACCTTGCAACGACTGGTAGTGTCAGTCAATCTGCCAAGGCGCTTGGGCTGTCTCAGCCATCGCTGAGTCGTCAAATTCAGCAGCTTGAAGACACCCTGCAAGTTGAGCTGTTTGAGCGTCATCATCGTCCAATGACTTTGACGGATGCTGGTGAATTTTTGTATCGTCATGTCAAACAGCCCCTATTTGAGCTTGAGCAGGCGATGGCTTTGACACGCCGATTCGGCGATGGTCGCCAAAACCGCTTGGTCATCGGCTCGGTGGTCTCGGTGCTGTACGGGCTACTACCTGAAGTTATCTCTCAGCTACGCCAAAATATCGGTGGCACGCACCCTGATTTTGATATCAAAGTCATCGAAATGAGCTTTCAGCAACAGGTCGCCGCCCTAAAATCTGGCGAGATTGATGTAGGTTTTGGTCGCTTTGCCGCCCAAGACAATCTGATTCAGCAGACCTTTTTACGCCATGAGCCATTTGTGCTCGCTGTACCAAAATGGCATCCGCTTGCCAAACAAGAGGCTCAAGCGATGAGCCTGTCGGCACTGGCAAATGACACGCTGATTTTGTACCACAAAACGCCAAATCCGACGGTGAATTTGGTTGAGACTGACCCACTGCTACAGCTGTTTGAGCAGACAGGCGCACAGCCAAAGAACAACATCCGTGTGCGTGATATTCAGGTGGCACTGGCGATGGTTGCCGCTAGCGAAGGCTTTACCATCGTGCCTGAAAGCCTAAAAACTGTCCGCACCGAGCAGATTTGCTATCTGCCATTGGCGCATGATTTTACCTCACCGATGTATATCAATACGCTTGCGCACAATCCGATACCGCACATCGAAGCACTGCACCGTGCGATTTTGGATGTGTATGAGCGTCATGACATCCAAGCGCCTGCACCATTGGCACTTGGCAAAAAAGATGGCGCATAATGCGTGATGGATATGTTATATTTTTGTAACTAAATATTGCTACAAACTACCAATACTATGTGAAGCTTGCATAACAATCGCCAAAAATATGCAAAAAACAGGATATTTTATGCATAAATTGCATAGTATTGGAAAATCTTGTCCAAGTTGGATAATTTTTGTACAAAATCCACTAAAGACAAACGCTAAAAATTGGAGTATAGTTAAGGTATAAAATCGTTCTGTGTAGTCAATTTGTAATCAGATAAGGAAAGATGATATGAGCCAAGTTTCAGCAGGTCGCCGTTTTCGTGACGCCATCGCCAGCGAAAAAGCCAACAACAAGCCACTTCAAATTGTCGGCACAATCAATGCCTATACTGCCATGATGGCAACCCAAGTCGGACACAAAGCCATCTACCTATCTGGTGGCGGTGTCGCCAACGCTTCTTTTGGTCTGCCTGATCTTGGCATGACCAGTCTCAATGATGTACTCACTGACGCCACTCGCATCACCAATGCGGTCGATACCCCACTACTCGTGGACATTGACACTGGTTGGGGCGGCGCATTCAACATCGCCCAAACCATCAAACAAATGGAAAAAGCCGGCGTCGCTGCCGTGCATATCGAAGACCAAGTCGCCCAAAAACGCTGTGGTCACCGCCCAAACAAAGAAATCGTCTCTACCGCTGAGATGGTCGATCGCCTAAAAGCCGCTCTAGATGCCAAAGTCGATCCTGACTTTGTGGTGATGGCTCGTACTGATGCCCTATCTGTCGAAGGTCTAGATGCTGCTGTCGAGCGTGCTGTGGCATTCCAAGAAGCAGGCGCTGATATGATCTTTGCTGAAGCATTAACCGACATCTCAATGTATCGCAAATTCACCGATGTGCTAGACATCCCTGTACTTGCCAATATGACTGAGTTTGGTCAAACCGACCTATACACCACTGATGAGCTATTTGAAGTAGGTGTGGATATGGTACTGTATCCGCTATCGGCATTTCGTGCGATGAACAAAGCCGCACTCAATGTCTATCAAGTGCTCAAAGACGAAGGCGTACAAACTTCTGTGGTCGATACCATGCAAACTCGCATGGAGCTGTATGATTTTCTCAATTATCACAGCTACGAACAAAAGCTCGATGCGCTATTTGCTAGCAAAAAATAATCGGTACGCCTGCCTGTGAATGATATTATCCAGCTGATTATCTTTGCCATTGCAGGTATTTTGCATGGCATCACAGGCATGGGCTTTCCGATGATAGGGACAAGCGCATTATCCTTTAGCCTACCCCTATCACAAGCTGTCGCCATCGTTGCCATACCAAGCCTTTTGATGAGCTTATTGGTGCTATGCTCAAACAACAAACAAGGCATCTGGCGTGAGCTGACAGACTATTTGCACCAGTACAAACTACTTGCCATCTCAAGCGTCATCGGTGGGATTATCGGTGTCAAGCTACTACTGATTTTGCCTGTGGCGTATCTGTATCTGATGATGGCTGTGGTGACTTTGTATTATGCCACGCACGGGCTATTGACGCTCATAGGCAAAGTCAAACCACTCACCGTCCCAACAGGCAAGCTTAGCATGAGCCTGTTTGGACTGGTCGCAGGGATGGTCGGTGGTGCAACCAATGCCATGTCACCGATTTTGCTGATTTATCTATTTAGCAAAACCGATGACAAAAACACCATCGCCAAAGCCAGCAACCTATGCTATCTGCTCGGCAAAGTGGTACAAGTGGTGATGCTGTGGGGGCAATATGTGGCATTTGATCAGCGTCAATACACCTTACTTGGGCTATTGACCGCCATCTCGATGCTCGGACTGTTCGTCGGTATGTGGCTACGAGAATATATCAGCGGTACGGTGTTTAAGCTGATGATTTATTTGATATTATTGGTACTAGCTATCAAAATCGGACATACTGGTATCATAAAATTTGGACTGTAACCTAAATTGGAATTTAACCTAAGCAAGCTAAGACATTAGCAAGCAAATCGCCATTGATAAGGAGATATGACATGGCAGACACCACCCCAACCACCCCAAAACCAAAAAAGAGTGTCGCACTATCTGGCGTACCTGCAGGTAACACTGCCCTATGTACAGTCGGACGCTCAGGCAACGATCTAAGCTATCGTGGCTATGACATCCTTGACCTTGCCAAGCATTGCGAATTTGAAGAAGTGGCGCACCTACTGATTCATGGTCATCTGCCAGATAAATTTGAACTGGCAGCCTATAAGAAAAAACTCAAAGCCTACCGCAATCTACCAATGCGTGTACGCCATGTCCTAGAGAACCTACCTGCCCACACGCACCCAATGGATGTGATGCGTACCGGCGTATCAGCACTGGGCTGTACCCTGCCTGAGCGTGAAAGTCAGCCAGCATCAGAAGCTCGTGACATCGCTGACCGCTTGATCGCCTGCTTAGGCTCAATCTTGCTGTACTGGTTCCAATACACCCAAAACGGCAAAACCATCGACCTAGAAAGCGATGAAGACAGCATCGGCGGTCACTTCTTGCATCTATTGCACGGCAAACGCCCAACCGAAGAGCAAATCCGCGCGATGCACATCTCGCTCATCCTATATGCTGAGCATGAGTTCAACGCATCGACCTTTACCGCGCGTGTCATCGCAGGTACAGGCTCAGACATCTACTCTGCCATCTCTGGTGCGATCGGTGCACTAAAAGGCCCGAAACACGGCGGTGCCAACGAAGTCGCTTATGACATCCAAAAACGCTATCGCAGTGCTGACGAAGCCGAAGCAGACATCCGTGAGCGTATCGGCCGTAAAGAAATCGTGATTGGCTTTGGTCATCCTGTCTATACCGTCAGCGACCCACGCAATGTCGTCATCAAAGAAGTGGCTCGTGAGCTGTCACAAGAAAGTGGCGATATGCTACTGTTTGATGTCGCTGAACGCCTAGAGACCCTGATGTGGAACGAGAAAAAAATGTTCCCGAACCTTGACTGGTTCTCAGCCGTGTCATACCAAAAACTAGGCGTACCGACAGCGATGTTCACCCCGCTGTTTGTGATTGCTCGTACCACAGGCTGGTCAGCACACATCATCGAACAACGCCAAGACGGCAAAATCATCCGCCCATCAGCCAACTACACTGGCCCAGATGATTTGGCATTTGTACCGATGGATGAGCGTTAATCACTGATTAACCTGATATCATAGACAAAAGCCACCTAAAGCCCAAGTGTTTTGGGTGGCTTTTTAAATTGTTTTATTTTTATTAGCCAATTTTTTTGAAATGGGTAAAATGACTAGCCAACACTACAAACCACTCGCCAACAGCAATAAACTTAAGTAACTGAAGGGTAATAATGAAAGCTATATTTTCTACTTTATTGACTTTTTTAGGGCTATCAACCGCCCATGCTGAGTCAATCAATACTAATACACCCTATCAAGAAATCAAAAGCAGTGAAGTTTTGGAAAGTTTTGGTTACAAGACAACTTGGTATGTCATCAGCAATCATGAACTAACCCGAAAAAATTTAACCCTACAAGATATTGCAAAGCATTTAAAATTGACAGAGCAAAAGCAGTTATCTTGGAATGATGGTTTAACAACGCTAAATCAAGATTATCAGCAAAGTTCTACTGTATTTATCACGCCAAATTTAAATGATTATATTTATATCATTGTTCCAGTAAATGAAGATTTAAATTTAATTCATAATTTGGTAGATAATTATTTTGCATTTACAAGTTATCGAGTTGTTGATGCAGTTGCTTGGAAAATCGTCCAAGATAATGAAATTGTGCGATATTTTCAGTATAGCAATGATGAAGATGAACGCTATTTTTATAACATTGGTCAGCAAATTCCAGCAGAAAGGCAGTTAAAACTTCCTAATCTTAGTGGTTTAAATCTAAATCAAGTCATTGAAGCGATTTATGATGATTTTGATAAAAATCAAGAAAATAGCGAGTATTTAGGCGTTAATCATGAAGACATACCCGCTAAAATCAATGAGTTATTAACAGGTCAAAATCCAACAGAGTTTAGCAAATTATCCATTCATCAAGCTCAAGGATTAGGAATCTTGGGTCAATTACCACAGTAATTAATTTTTTATCTTAGATAAAACAGGAGTATAGCCAAAATGACTAGCCAATACCGCAAACCCCTTGCTAACAGTAGTACTACTTAAGTAGTTGAGAGCGATAATGAAAGTTTTTTTAAGTCTTTTGGGCGTTGCCATAAGTTTGGCTAGCGGCTATCTAACACCAGTGTATGCCAATACACCGCTGTTATTTGATTATGCGATCAAAAACCCACAATATGAAGATCATATGCCCTATGACACCATTCATGGCATTATAGGCCAAGATGGTGAAATCATCATTCCTGCCAAATACAACACTCTTGATCTAAAAAAAGAAAATGATCAATGGGTTATTTATGCATTTAACGCCTATGGCAAACATGAAGATATTATTCATCGCTTTGACATTAATGGCAAAGCGTTAGAGCCCATCAAAAATACCAATGCATGGACAGATACCACCGATATTCACAAGCCACGTTATGTCATTGAGCCAATTGAGCTTGATGATAAACAAAAAGAACATTTAGCAACCAGAATGGAATTTTTGTTTGAAGCGCATCAGCACCAACACAGGCAATACCACAAAAAATTATATGAAGAGCGATATGGCACACAACCAGATGATGATGCAAATGAGAGTCTGGATAAAGAATTAGCAAAGCAAATTTGGTTTTTGGTGGCATTAGAGAATTCTTATCTTTTGGATACTACGACAGGACAAAAGACATCTTTAGCAGGTAAAAACATCGGTGATATAGAGCCTAATTATTCTGCTGGTGAACAAAAAAGCGGGCTCATTGCCGCACAAGAATTCATTACAAGACGTTGGGGCTTTATTGATGGTCAGGCAAATTGGGTGATTGCCCCAACCTTTTATAAGCCAGACCCTAGCTTTAATGAAAATCAATTTTTGGCAGGGATTAATAACGATAACATTTTAGGGGTCGTTACCAAAAAAGAATATGATGACTGTCTTTCTTTGATAGATAACAAAGGAAATCTTTTGGGGGAGTTTAATCGGCATCCAAAATATTATCATGATGGATATGCCATTGCCGAAACCTGTGATGGCACTCAAAGTGGTATGATAGACAATCAGGGGAATTGGGTATTTGTTTTACCCAAACACCTAAGCATTATCTCACCCATGAATGATGGTGGTTATATGTTGATTGAGGATAATAACACTAACGAACAGGGCATTATTAATGCTAAAGGCGAAATTGTTATTGAACCTAAGTTTGACTTTGTTGATGAAAAAACACCCATCTTTGACAAACAAGACTTGGTTGCCGTTTATCAGCCACACCCAGACTATGATACTAGGCGCACCGCTTATGGTTTTATGAATAAACAAGGCGATTGGCAAATACCACCAACTCTGCCAACAAAACCCAGTATCAAAACAGCCATTGACTCAGATATGATGAATGTCATAGGTATGGGCAACAGCTATGCATTTGACGAACATGGTTTTGCTTATAGTTATATGGCAACTGATTGCGGTGTTTGCCGTTATGCTATTGATATTCATGGCAATATTGCCCTACCGACACTGCAAGGCAAATTAGGAGAGTTTAACCCCCAAGGATACGCCCCTTATATCGCCAAAGGCGATCATGCCATGCAAATTGTGGATAAAAATGGCAATATCATCACCGCAGCCAAATACACCAATAATCATAGCTATCTTTATGACTATAATACTTTTAGCTTGGTGGATAAACCTGATTTGGTAGGAGTGATGAATTACAAGGGTGATGAACTGATTGCACCTTTGTATAAAGAGATTACCACCTATGATGATTATGCCATCATTACAACAACCGATGGACTTTATGGCGTGATGAATTATCAAAATCAATGGATAATCAAGCCACAACAATATCGCCTAAATCCCATCAGTGCAGATGTTATGATTTCTGCTGTGGATTTTGGGTTATAGTTTTTAAAACTGTATTTTTAACATATTAATTAGTGTCAATTAATGACTTAGCAAACCAAAACAGGAGTATAGCCAAAATGACTAGCCAATACCGCAAACCCCTAACCGAAAACATTGATTTTTATGATGTTCGTCAAGCCGTTGAAGATGTCAAAGCAGGCAGTTATGATGGCTTGCCCTATACTTCTAAGGTCTTGGCAGAACAGCTCGTTCGCCGTGCCGAACCTGAAAAGTTGGCTGATTACTTAGGTCAGCTCATCAACCGTGAGCAGACACTGGATTTCCCTTGGTACCCTGCTCGTGTGGTGTGCCATGACATTTTAGGGCAAACGGCATTGGTCGATTTAGCAGGTTTGCGTGATGCGATTGCTGAGCAAGGGGGCGACCCTGCCAAAGTCAATCCTGTTGTACCAACACAACTGATTGTTGACCACTCATTAGCCGTAGAATATGGCGGTTTTGACCCTGACGCATTTGCCAAAAACCGTGCTGTTGAAGATCGCCGAAATGATGACCGTTTCCATTTTATCGACTGGACAAAAACCGCATTTAAAAATGTCGATGTGATTCCAGCAGGTAACGGCATTATGCACCAAATTAATTTGGAAAAAATGTCGCCTGTGATTCAAAATCGCCCAGACGAAAACGGCAGGGGTGTTGCTTTCCCTGATACCTGTGTCGGTACCGATAGCCATACGCCACATACCGACGCATTAGGGGTAATTTCTGTGGGTGTGGGCGGATTAGAAGCAGAAACAGTCATGCTTGGACATCCGTCAATGATGCGTTTGCCTGACATCATTGGTGTAGAATTGGTTGGTCAGCGTAAAGCAGGCATTACCGCAACGGATATTGTCCTTGCTTTAACTGAATTTTTGCGTAAAGAACGTGTCGTCGGTGCGTATTTGGAATTTTTTGGTGAAGGTGCGGATAGTATGTCTGTTGGCGACCGTGCGACCATTTCCAACATGACGCCTGAATATGGGGCAACCGCTGCCATGTTCTACATTGACCAAAACACCATTGATTATTTGACTTTGACTGGTCGTGAGCCTGAACAAGTTAAATTGGTTGAGCAATATGCAAAAACAACTGGTCTTTGGGCAAGTGATATGGTCAAAGCCGAATATCCAAGAGTATTGCGTTTTGATTTATCAACCGTAACACGCAATATCGCAGGCCCTAGCAACCCACACGCTCGTGTATCAACCAGTGATTTAAAAGCTAAAGGCATTGCAGGTGTCGTAGAAAATCGTGAAGATGGCTTAATGCCTGATGGTGCGGTCATTATCGCAGCGATTACATCTTGTACCAATACATCAAACCCACGCAATACCGTTGCAGCTGGCTTGCTTGCTCGTAAAGCCAATGAGCTTGGTCTGACTCGTAAGCCTTGGGTGAAATCATCGTTTGCCCCTGGGTCAAAAGCAGCGGCATTATACCTAGAAGAAGCTGGCGTACTGGGTGATTTAGAAAAATTGGGCTTTGGTATCGTGGCGTATGCGTGTACGACCTGTAATGGTATGTCTGGTGCATTAGACCCGAAAATCCAACAAGAAATTATTGACCGTGATTTATATGCAACAGCGGTACTGTCTGGTAACCGCAACTTTGACGGACGTATTCACCCCTATGCAAAACAAGCATTCTTAGCCAGTCCGCCACTTGTGGTTGCCTATGCGATTGCAGGCACGATTCGTTTTGATATTGAAAATGATGCGTTAGGTTTTGATAAAGATGGTAAGGCAATTTATTTAAAAGATATTTGGCCGTCTGATGAAGAAATTGATGCCTTGGTACAGTCTTCTGTGAAACCTGAACAATTTAAGCAAGTCTATATCCCAATGTTTGATTTGGGTCAAGCTGAACAAGCAGAAAGCCCATTATACAACTGGCGTGAAATGTCCACTTATATCCGCCGTCCGCCATATTGGGAAGGTGCTTTGGCTGCTCCACGCACGCTCACGCATATGCGTCCGCTTGCCATTTTGCCTGATAATATCACAACCGACCATTTATCACCATCAAATGCGATTGTGCGTAATTCGGCAGCAGGGGAATATTTGGAAAAAATGGGCGTGCCTGAAGAAGATTTCAACAGTTATGCAACGCACCGTGGCGACCATTTAACGGCTCAACGTGCAACCCTTGCCAACCCTAAATTATTTAATGAAATGGTGTTAAATGATGATGGTTCGGTACGCCAAGGCTCGCTTGCTCGTGTTGAACCTGATGGCAAAGTGATGCGGATGTGGGAAGCGATTGAAACTTATATGAACCGTAAACAACCGCTGATTATTGTCGCAGGGGCGGATTATGGTCAAGGCTCAAGCCGTGACTGGGCAGCCAAAGGCGTGCGTTTGGCAGGTGTGGAAGCGATTGTGGCAGAAGGGTTTGAGCGTATTCACCGTACTAACTTAATTGGTATGGGCGTGTTACCACTGCAATTTAAAGATGGGGTCAATCGTAAAACGCTGAAACTTGATGGTACAGAAACTTATAGCGTGATTGGTAATTTAACACCACGTGGTGATGTGATTCTTGTGGTTGAACGTGCCAATGGTGAAATGGTTGAAGTGCCTGTAACCTGTCGCCTAGATAGCGATGCAGAAGTCAAAACTTATAATGCAGGTGGTGTACTTCAGCAGTTTGCGAAAGAGTTTTTGGCGAATGGGTAAGTAACTATTGTCACTTAATGATAAGTCAGATAAAATCACAATCTGGCTTATCATAAGATTTAGGATCATTCAATATATGTCAAATAGTAAATTATTATCTTTAACTGAAATTTTTAATGAAAAGTTTTTTAGAATTCCTGATTTTCAACGCGGTTATTCTTGGCAAGACAAACAGCTTGAAGATTTTTGGGAAGATTTGTGTAATTTAAGTAATGATAGATTACATTACACAGGTTTACTAACCGTAGAGCCTATGCCCGAAACAAATATAGCCGACGAAGATAAATGGCTTTGCACCAAAGGTCTAAAAGCCTATTATTTGATTGATGGGCAACAAAGACTAACCACCTCTATTATCCTTATCAATGAAATATTAGGTCGAATTGATGATCATGAGGGTATAAATTTTGCCCCCAAACAATCTTGGATCAATAAATTTCTTTACAACTCTTATGGCGATCACTATAAATCATATGTTTTTGGTTATGAAAAAGATAATCCTAGTGATGAATTTTTTAAAACCAAAATTCTCAATCAAGAGTCTTCAACATCAGATAAAGTTCCAGAGCAAACATTATATACATCCAATTTACAAAACGCTAAAGAATTTTTTTCCATCAAATTAGAATGTTTGGACAATGAAAAACTTTCCTCTCTTTTCCAAAAACTCACTTCTAAATTTAAATTTAATTTTTATGAAATTGATAGCGACTTAGATGTTTTTATTACTTTTGAAACTATGAATAACAGAGGTAAGGCATTATCCAATTTAGAATTATTAAAAAATAGACTAATTTACCTTTCTACAATATTGAGTAATAACGATCAGGAAAAAAGACTATTAAGAAAAGATATTAATGAAACTTGGAAAACTATTTATGAATATTTGGGGAAAAATAAAGACAAGCCCCTTGATGATGATGATTTTTTGAAAAATCATTGGATTATGTATTTTCAATACAATCGCAGAGAGGCTGATTCTTATGCAAAATTTCTTTTAAATGAGCATTTTACAGTAAGAAAAATTGCCTCATCAGAACTAAATTTTGGTCATATCAAAAAATATATAGATAGTTTAAACACATCCATAAAATCTTGGTTTTTTTTATTCAATCCTAGTTATTCTCAATATTCCGAGGAAACAAAAGAATGGATAGAAAAAATCAATAGACTAGGTATGGGAGCTTTTCCTCCCTTATTAATGGCAAGTTTAAATAAGGATTTAGAGCCACAAATAGCTCAGTTACTTCAACTTGTAGAGAGATTTGTATTTTTGGTCTTTAGAGTAACCCATCGTCAATCTAATATTAAAAATAGTTATTTTTATAAATTGGCAAATGATTATTTTGAGAATAATACTACTTATGAAGGAGTCGTAAAGGGAATTAGGAATTCTATTGATGGAAAAAATCAAGATAATGAGGGAAATACCCATTATATTGGTTTATTCAATCTAAACTATTTCCTCACACATATCTCTGAAAACTATGATAAAGGTGATGGTTTTTATGATTGGAGTGGTCTAAGATATTTTTTATTTGAATATGAATTATATCTTCAAAACATTGCCAAAGGCAATTATAAAGTAGAGTGGAGCGATTTTAGCAAAAGAAAAAAAGAAGATACAATTGAGCACATCTATCCACAAACCCCTAAAGACAGCTGTTGGGACAAGGATTTTAACAACTATGGCAAAACAGAAAAAAAATTTTTATTAAACTCTTTAGGAAATTTATTACTACTATCTCGTAGTAAAAATTCAGAATTACAAAATTTTTGCTTCGATTACAAAGTCAAGCATAAAAACACATCAGGAAACGAAGTGGGATATTTTAATGGGTCATACAGTGAGATTGATGTCTCTTTGAACAAAGAATGGACATCGAAAGAAATATATGATAGAGGTTTAAAAATGCTCAGATTCCTTGAAGACCGATGGGAAATTAATATCGAAGAGTGGGATATTTCACCTCAAAAATTGTTAGGATTGGACTTTATTAAAGAATAGATTAAATGTCTAAGTAAATGAAGAATATCAGATTATATTCATTTTCTTAACAAGTATCAAAATAAGGAGTAACCATGCAAACATCAGTCAAAGCCACCTATATGCGTGGCGGTACTTCAAAAGGTACATTTTTTAACTTAACGGACTTACCAGAGCGTTGCCAAGTGGCAGGTTCTGCTCGTGATAACTTTTTATTGCGTGTGGTGGGCAGTCCAGACCCTTATGGCAAGCAAATTGACGGTTTGGGTAACGGTTCATCATCAACATCAAAAGTGGTGATTTTATCCAAATCGGACGTGGCAGGTCATGATGTCAATTATCTATTTGGTCAAGTTGCCATTGACAAAGCGATGATTGACTGGTCAGGAAACTGTGGTAATCTCACCGCAGCGGTTGGCAGTTTTGCCATCATGAATGGTTTAGTATCAGCGGATAAAATTCCTGAAAATGGCATTTGTGAAGTCAAAATTTGGCAACAAAATATTGGCAAAACCATTATCGCTCATGTACCGATAGCGGGTGGTCAAGTTAAGGAAACAGGCGATTTTGAGCTTGATGGCGTAACCTTCCCCGCAAGTGAAGTAAAAATCGAATTTATTGACCCTGTGGACAGCGATGGTGATATGTTCCCAACTGGTAATTTAGTGGATACTTTAGATGTGCCTGATGTGGGTACATTTGATGTCACCTTGATTAATGCAGGGATTCCAACGGTCTTTTTGCGTGCCAAAGACTTAGGCTTTACAGGTACGGAATTACAAAAAGACATCAACTCAAATAGCGAAATTTTAGCAAAATTGGAAAAAATCCGTGCTTATGGTGCGGTCAAAATGGGCTTAATTTCGGACATTAAAGAAGCTGAAACTCGCCAACATACGCCAAAAATTGCTTGGGTTGCGTCTCCTACCGATTATGTGGCATCAAGTGGTAAGACCGTCAAGGCAAGTGAAATCAATTTACTCGCTCGTGCTATGAGTATGGGGCAATTACATCATGCGATGATGGGAACAGCTTCAGTTGCGATTGGTACAGCAGGTACAATTGTGGGGACATTGGTCAATGAAGTGGCAGGCGGAAAGGCTTTGACAGAAGTGCGTTTTGGTCATCCATCAGGGACGCTTTTGGTTGGCGGTCAATCTGAACTGGTTGATGGGAAATGGCTTGCCCGTAAGGTCTCGATGAGTCGTTCGGCTCGCCGTCTGATGACTGGTGAAGTGTGGGTACCTGCTGATAGTTTCTAATCATCGGTGCTGTGATTGAAAGAAAACCGTAAATCACCCGCTATTATCAACATCATCCAACAAAAAACCTGCTTTGATATACAAAGCAGGTTTATTATCTAATATAAGCAGATTATTTCAACACTTCTGCCATCGCATTGGCGACATATTCGACATTGGCATTGTTCAGACCAGCGATACACATACGGCCATTTTCGACCATATATACCGCAAATTCATCACGCAGACGCACCACTTGCTCAGCAGTTAGACCTGTGAAGCTAAACATCCCTTGTTGCTTGGTGAAATAGCTAAAATCACGCTCAGGCAGCTTGGCAGATAGTACATCTTGTAGCTTTTGACGCATTTCACGGATACGGTCACGCATCTCATAGACTTCGCCGACCCATTGGGTGAACAGCTTGTCATCATTCATCACGATATCCACGACCGCATTACCATGTGCTGGTGGGCTTGAGTAGATACGACGCACGGTGAATTTGAGCTGACCGTGTACTTTGTCCGACTCTTCTTTGGTTGGGCTGACAACCGATAGACCGCCGACACGCTCGCCGTATAGCGATAGGTTCTTAGAAAATGAATTGCTGACAAATACCGGCAAGCCCATCTCAACAGCACGGCGAATGGCATAGGCATCACCGTCCATATCTTCGCCAAAGCCTTGATAAGCGATGTCCATGAATGGAATCAATTTTTGGTCTTTGACGATTTGTAATAGCACATCCCACTGCTCACGGGTCAAATCCACACCGGTTGGGTTGTGGCAGCATGGGTGCAGTAGCACGACATCATTTTCGTTTAGGGTTTTGAAAAATTCGCACAGCTCATCGAACTTCACGCCGATGGTTGCAGGGTCGTAGTATGGGTATTTGCCCACTTCCATACCTGCACCTTCAAAGATGCTGATGTGGTTGCCCCAAGTTGGGTTTGACACATAGCATTTGGCAGTTGGGAACCATTGATGGATAAAGTCCGCACCGACTTTGAGCGCACCTGAACCGCCTAGGGTTGCGATGGTAGCGACACGGCCTTCGGCAACGACAGCGCTATTTTTGCCAAATAGCAAATCTTGGCAAGCTTTACGATAACCTGGCAAGCCATCCATCGGTAGATAGCCGCGTGGGCGTGGTGGATTGGCGATGATCGCTTCGGCTGCCTTGACGCACTCAAGTACTGGCAATTTGCCATCTTCGGTGTAGTACACACCAACGCCTAGATTCACCTTGATGTCGGTGCGTGGGTCATTGGCAAATTTATCCATCAAACCCAAAATCGGGTCGCCTGCATAAGCGGTAACATGTTCAAACATGGCTTTATCCTTGTTGGTTTACAAAAGTGGTTTATAAAGACTAATTAGCTTAGTATAACGCAAATCTTTCGCTTTGTGGGTGAAAATTCACGCATTTTTTGTGCCAATTTTCAACAAAACCGCCAAGCAA
This sequence comes from Moraxella pluranimalium, assembly GCF_002014825.1. Lineage (GTDB taxonomy): Bacteria > Pseudomonadota > Gammaproteobacteria > Pseudomonadales > Moraxellaceae > Moraxella > Moraxella pluranimalium. The sequence continues at coordinate 18,396 of NZ_MUYU01000011.1, forward strand.
AGCCTGCTTGACGGTCGTATTTAGAGCTTGGCGGTTTTTGAGTTGGTGACCAAAAACTCATGGGCGTTTTGTTCCAAAAACTCTTTGAAAGCAATCGCAGCGGGCGATAGTGAGCGGTTTTTGTGCGTATAAAGCAAAAATTTGCGCTCAACCACAGGGTCGGCAATCGGTCGCATGACAAGCCCGTACTGCTCCACCCATTCGGCAGCGTACAACAGGCACAAGGTCACGCCCAGACCCATGCGTGTCATGCCAATCGCCGTCGATAAAAAGTTCACTTCAAAATCTGGATTAAAAATACGCCCCGAAATCTGTGTCGGTAGCTCGTTTTGTAGGCTTTTGATAAATGGGCCATTGAGCGTAATCAATCGCTCATTCATCAAATCCGACCAACGCACGACATCTTTTTTGGCAAAGGGGTGTGTGGCTGGCAGCACCAAATAAAACGGGGATGCGAACAGCGCTTCGGCATTGAGATCATCAGAGTGAAAACGCTCGGGAGCAACGCCCAAATCCGCTTCGAGATTCTCAATATGATTGACCACATCATCGACCGAGCAGTCGGTGAGTGTCACTTGGATATTGGGGTGAATTTCGCTGAATTTAGCGATAAATTTGGGCATGGTGCTGGCAGAAAGCTGTTGTGATACTGCCAGACGCACATGCCCTTGATGCAAAGATTTTAGGTTGCCAACCTTTTCGTTGAGCACGCTCATTTCGTTGAGCACTCGTTTGGCTTGGGGGAGTAATCGCAAGCCTGCATCCGACAGGTGCAGTTTGCGTGTGGTACGATCAAACAGCTTAACTTCTAAATTTTGTTCAAGCTCTTTGATCAATCCTGACAGCGCCGATTGGGTTAGGCAGAGAGTTTCGGCAGCTTTGGTAAAGCTATTTTGTTCAGCGACCAGCACAAAGGCTCGCAGTTGTCGAAGTGTGGTACTCACAAATGTCCTTGATTTACAGCTTAAGATATATAAGCTTATATTATAAATTGATAAATGGGTGAATACAAGCCACAAATGCCGTATGAAACGATTTTTATTATCAATATCATCAAAAACAGGCTTGGATTAAATCAATCACAAGCCTGATATCGTTCATGGCATGATTTGAATCATGGCACGATGATGGTAAAGATATACGCCGCCAAGTTCACAAGCAGCACGATACCATATAGGATATTGGTGCGTCCTTGATTGAGCGATAGCATGACGATGAATGTCGATAAGCCAAGCAGTACCATCGATTTACCATCAAGCCCAAGCACGAGCGGAATGTCATATAATAAGCAGACAATCGTCACCGCAGGGATGGTCAAGCCAATACTAGCAAGCGCAGAGCCAAGCGCTAGGTTTAGACTGGTCTGAAAGCGGTTGCGATTGGCGGCATTGAGCGCAGCCAAGCCTTCGGGCAGTAGCACCACCGCTGCGATAATCACACCGACCAGAGCCGCAGGCGCACCCATCGCCGCTACCATCGACTCGATACTTGGCGATAGACTCTTGGCAAGTAGCACCACAATACCAAGACACACCAGCAAAAAGCCAAAGCTTGCCGCCGTCACCTTGCCTGACGGTGGCTCAGCATGATGGTCCAAATCATCATCGGCTGCCAAAAAATAATCCCGATGACGCACCGTCTGCACCATGATAAACGAGCCATACAGCACCAATGATGCGGTGGCAACAAACATCAGCTGAGCAGACGAATATGTCCCTTCGGCGGTGGTTGTGGTGAAATTTGGCAAAATCAGCGTCATCACCAAAATCGACACCAGCGTAATCAGTGCAGTGCTTGCCGATTTTTGACCAAAAAACTGCTCACGGTGCTTAAGCCCGCCAATCATCAATGACAAACCCAAAATACCGTTTAATATGAGCATAATAGCAGCAAATACCGTATCACGAGCCAAATAAGCGGCATTATCCCCACCTGCCACCATCAGCGAGATAATCAGCGCCACTTCGATGATAGTAATGGCAAGCGCCAAAATAATCGTACCAAATGGCTCGCCCACCTTGTGCGCTACCACTTCGGCATGATAGACCGCCGATAGCACACTACCAATCAAAAACACCCCGCCCAATATCTGTAGCAGTACACTGCCTTTGATACCAAAAAAGTACAATCCCCACGCCACCAATGGTAATGCCATCGACCACACAGGCAAGCCAAAACGAGCGTTTGATGCCATAGACACTCCTTATACTGGTTAATCATCAAGCCAAGCACGCCACAAAGATGACAGCTCAAAGATAACATCTAAGTTCGTGCCGCTTGATGATGGTTAATTTGCTTTTTTTAATTGATTAATTTTATCACATTATAAAAATAGTTTTGTTGGATAAATGATACACAGCATCACACAGGGTTGCTGTCGGCTTAATCTTCACCCAAAAACCCACCACTTTGGCGTGCCCACAAGGACGCATAGACACCGCCTTTGGCAATCAGCTCATCATGACTACCCATCTCAACGATATTGCCACCATCCATCACCACAAGCTTATCCATCGATGCGATGGTTGAGAGTCTGTGTGCAATGGCAATCACTGTCTTGCCTGCCATCATCTCGTCGAGACTTTGGGTGATGGCGTGCTCCACTTCGCTATCGAGCGCACTGGTCGCTTCATCCAGTAGCAAAATCGGTGCATTTTTTAGCATGACACGAGCGATGGCGATACGTTGACGCTGACCGCCTGATAGCTTGACCCCCCGCTCGCCGACTTGGGTATCTAGCCCTGTGTTGCCGTGCTTGTCCTGTAGTGTTTGGATAAATTCCCAAGCGTGTGCTGCCTTGGCTGCGGCGATAATCTCATCATCACTGGCATCTGGTCGTCCATAGGCGATGTTCTCTCGCACGGTGCGATGTAGTAGGCTTGTGTCTTGGGTGACCATGCCGATATTTTGGCGTAGGGATTCTTGGGTGATGTCACTGATGTCCTGACCATCGATACTGATGCGACCGCCACCGACATCATAAAATCTGAGTAGCAGATTAACTAAGGTGGATTTGCCTGCGCCTGAGCGCCCGACCAAGCCCACTTTCTCGCCTGCTTGGATACTAAGATTAAAATCATTCAACAATGCTGTGTTGGCTTTGCCATAATTGAATGATACTTGCTCAAAATCGATTTTACCTTGTTTCACGTGGAACACTTTGGCGTCTGCCCTATCCACGACCGCATGGGGTGTGGTCAAGGTTTTCATACCATCTTGGACAGTGCCCAAATGCTCAAACAGCGACGCCGTCTCCCACAGCACCCAATGCGTCAAGCCCTGCAAGCGGATTGCCAATGCACCTGCCACCGCCACTGCACCTGCGCCCACATTGCCCTGCATCCACAGATACAGCCCCATCGCCACCGAGCCTGTAACCGTAATCAGCGCAATGGTCGAAATCATTATCTCAAGCAAGCTCACCAATCGCATCTGATTGTGCACCTTGCCCAAAAAATGCTTCATCGCTTCTTTGGCATACGCCGACTCACGGCGAGAATGGCTAAATAGCTTGACCGTACTGATATTGGCATAAGCATCGGTGATTCGACCTGTCATCAAGGCACGGGCATCAGCTTGTTCTTTGGCGGTGTTTTGTAATCTTGGTAACAAAAAAATCAGCAGACCACTCACCATCAGCACCCACAGCACAAATGGCACTGCCAATAACGGATGCAAACTGACCAGCACCGCCCCCGAGCCCACCAAAAACGTGGTGATAAACACAAACACGCCAATCACCGTCATCACCACATCCCTGACTGCCAAAGCCGTCTGCATCACCTTGGCAGAGACTCGTCCCGAAAATTCATCCTGATAAAACTGCATCGACTGCCCAAGCATATGCTGATGAAAAATCCACCGCAAACGCATCGGCGTCACGCCCTGTAGTACCTGATGATGAATCGTCGTCTCAAACAACATCACCACAGGCACACAGACACTGATGGCAAACATGGTGATGAGCGCAGATTTTTTATCCGCCCACAGCTGACTTGGGCTATACACACTCATCCAGTCAACAATCTGCCCCACCCATGCATAGACAAATGCCCAATACAGCCCCGACACCGCCGTCAGCAGTGTAAATAGCACAAGCCAACCCCGAAAACCCGTCGTGCACGCATAAATGAATGATGCCAGCGAGCCTGTGGTCTTGGGCAAGGTGATGTCTGGAAATGAGTCTAAACGCTTTTCAAAATAAGAAAAAAAGGACATAGTGTTACCGTAGCTGATATTGAGCGATTCATTATAACAAAAACAATCATGCGGTGGGGGTATAATGGCGGGGATAAGCCATGTTTTGATAGATAACTGCAAGCACTTGATGGTAGTGCCTGTACAGTCAATCATGATTGCAAATTGTTCAGGTGTGGCTTGATGGCGTAGCAAAGGATAAAACTTATTCGTTTGATGCACCCAACGACTGCAAAATCACGCAGTCCGACCGCTCATCACCATGACAGGCATCATGCCATGCTTGCAGGGTATCTTTCATGGCTTGTAGCTGAGCAATCTTGGCAGTCAACTCATCGATATGCGCCGATGTCAGCGCCTTGACCGCACAGCTGGTGCGATTCGGGTCGTCTTGCAGTGCAAGCAGTGCTTGGATTTGAGTCAACGAAAACCCCACTTGCCGAGCTCGTGCGATGAATGTCAATCGCTCAATCGCTGACTGTCCATAAGTGCGATAGCCTGATGCCGTGCGTGTGGTGGCGGGGAGCAGACCCGCTTTTTCATAGTCTCGAATTTGTTTGGCGGATAGCCCTGTTTGAGCGGCGGCTTGGCTGATGTTCATGATGGTGCTTGACTTTGACATAGGGTTAAGGTTTATACTAACAGCACCATCCATTTATTGCAACAGCTTAGGAGTTATCATGACCACAGTTTCAAAATCACTTATTGCCATCGCTTTGGCGACTGCCTTGAGCGCTTGTAATCAGCCTGCCACCGATACCGCCACCGAGCAAGCACCACAAGCACAAACTGACCAAAACAAAACAGATACTCAAAATACCACACACAACGCCCACGCTCATCACGATACCGCCAAGCCAATGGCAGCGCACACCAGTGAGTATATGCAGTCGATGAGCACCATGCACGATGCGATGATGGCAGCGGCGACCAAAGCCAATGCCGATGTTGCCTTTGTCGATGGTATGATTCCACATCACCAAGGGGCGATTGAGATGGCGAAAATCCAGCTTAAATACGGCAAAGATGCCACCATGCGTAAGCTTGCCCAAGACATCATCGATGCACAGCAAACCGAGATTGAGTTTATGCAAAATTGGCTCACCACCGCCAAAGACAAAGATGCCACCAATGCCGACAGCGAGCACGCCAAAGCTTATCTGGCTGATATGAGTATGCACGATGCGATGATGGCAGGGGTGCATCATGATGATGCTGATGTTGCCTTTGCCCAAGGGATGATTCCACATCATCAAGGGGCAGTGGCGATGGCAAAAACCCAGCTCAAATACGGTCAAGATGACCAAATCCGAAACCTAGCCCAAGGCATCATCGATGCCCAAGACCCAGAGATTGTCTTGATGAAAGAATGGCTTGCCAACAAGGGTATCGTAAGCAAATAAGCCAAAACTTGCTTAACCAATACCAAACAAAATGCCGATGAATTTGAACCGCACCCCAAA